>NZ_JBVIWA010000011.1:0-250345 GCF_055595065.1 Streptomyces sp. NPDC040545 | reverse complement strand
CCCCCCCCCCCCCCCCCCCCCCCCCCCCCCCCCCCCCCCCCCCCCCCCCCCCCCCCCCCCCCCCCCCCCCCCCCCCCCCCCCCCCCCCCCCCCCCGCCGCCGTACGGACGTGGGAAACCGATCGGGGATCAGGCACCCATCGCGTGCAGGCCGCCGTCCACGTGGACGATCTCGCCGGTGGTCTTCGGGAACCAGTCCGACAGCAGGGCCACGACACCCTTGCCCGCCGGCTCCGGGTCGCTCATGTCCCACTCCAGCATCGAGCGGGAGTTCCAGACGTCCGCCAGCTCCGAGAAGCCCGGGATGGACTTCGCGGCCATGGAGCCGATCGGTCCGGCCGAGACCAGGTTGCAGCGGATGTTCTCCTTGCCCAGGTCACGGGCGAGGTAACGGCTGGTGGCCTCCAGGGCGGCCTTGGCCGGACCCATCCAGTCGTACTGCGGCCAGGCGAACTGCGCGTCGAAGGTGAGGCCGACGACGGCCGCGCCCTCCGCCGGGAACAGCGGCTTGCAGGCCATGGTCAGCGACTTCAGCGAGAACGCCGAGACGTGCATGGCGGTGGCCACCGACTCGAACGGCGTGTTCAGGAAGTTGCCGCCGAGGGCGTCCTGCGGGGCGAAGCCGATGGAGTGGACGACGCCGTCGAGGCCGCCGAGCTCGTCGCGGACGAGGCCCTCCAGGCGGGCCAGGTGCTCGTCGTTGGTGACGTCGAGCTCGATCACCTTGACCGGCTTCGGCAGCTTCTTCGCGATGCGCTCGGTCAGCGACGGACGCGGCCACGCGGTGAGGATGACCTCGGCGCCCTGCTCCTGGGCCAGCCGGGCCGTGTGGAAGGCGATGGACGACTCCATCAGCACACCCGTGATGAGGATGCGCTTGCCCTCGAGAATTCCGCTCATGGTGATCAGTGACCCATGCCCAATCCGCCGTCAACGGGAATGACGGCTCCGGTGATGTACGCGGCGTCGTCGGACGCCAGGAAGCGGACGGCTGCCGCGATCTCCTCGGGCTGCGCGTAACGGCCGAGCGGCACCTGGCCCACGATGCCCGCGCGCTGCTCGTCGGTGAGCACCTTCGTCATGTCGGTGTCCACGAAACCGGGGGCGACGACGTTGAAGGTGATGTTGCGGGAACCCAGCTCGCGGGCGAGCGAGCGGGCGAAGCCCACCAGCGCGGCCTTGGAGGCGGCGTAGTTGGCCTGGCCGGCCGAGCCCAGGAGCCCGACGACCGAGGAGATCAGGACGACGCGGCCCTTCTTGGCACGGAGCATGCCACGGTTCGCGCGCTTGACCACTCGGAAGGTGCCGGTGAGGTTGGTGTCGAGGACGGACGTGAAGTCCTCCTCGGACATGCGCATCAGCAGCGTGTCCTTGGTGATGCCGGCGTTGGCCACGAGCACCTCGACCGGGCCGTGCGCGCCCTCGATCTCCTTGTAGGCCTGCTCCACCTGCTCGGAGTCGGTGATGTCGCACCGCACCGCCAGGACACCGATCGAGGTGAGCGCCTCCGGCGGCTCACCCGACCGGTACGTGATCGCGACCTTGTCGCCGGCCTCCGCGAAGGCTTGGGCGATGGCGAGGCCGATGCCCCGGTTTCCTCCGGTGACGAGAACCGAGCGGCTCAACGGATCACCCTTTCGCTAGCGGTCTGAATACCAAAAACCTATAGGTCGCATCGCTCGTACGGAGAATCGACCCCCGACAGGGCCTTGCGACCGGCTCTGTCGAATCCCTACAGAAAGATGTAGGCACAAGGGCCCCGATCGCGACATGATCGGGGCGACCGGCTCCGACCACGGGAGGACTTCCGTGCCCCATTCCATCGACGCGGCCTTCACCGCGCTGCCCCTGCGGGCGCTCGCCGACGCGGCGCTCGCCCGGGCCCGCGCGCTGGGCGCCGAGCATGCCGACTTCCGGCTGGAGCGGATCCGCAGCGCCTCCTGGCGCCTGCGGGACGCCAAGCCCTCCGGTGGCTCCGACACCACCGATCTCGGGTACGCGGTGCGGGTCGTGCACGGGGGCAGCTGGGGATTCGCCTCCGGTGTGGACCTGACCATGGACGCCGCCGCCAAGGTGGCCTCGCAGGCCGTGGCCATGGCGAAGCTGTCCGCCCAGGTGATCAAAGCCGCCGGTTCGGACGAGCGGGTGGAGCTCGCCGACGAGCCGGTGCACGCCGACCGGACGTGGATCTCCGCGTACGACGTGAACCCCTTCGAGGTGCCGGACGCCGAGAAGGCCGCGCTGCTCGCCGACTGGAGCGCGCGTCTGCTGGCGGCCGACGGGGTGGCGCACGTGGACGCCTCGCTGCTCGCCGTCCACGAGAACAAGTTCTACGCCGACACCGCGGGCACCTCGACCACGCAGCAGCGGGTCCGGATCCACCCGCAGCTCACCGCGGTCGCCGTGAACGCCGCGACCGGCGAGTTCGACTCGATGCGCACCATCGCCCCGCCCGCCGGGCGCGGCTGGGAATACCTCACCGGCACCGGCTGGGACTGGAACTCCGAGCTGGAGCAGATCCCCGGCCTGCTCGCCGAGAAGATGCGGGCGCCGAGCGTCGAGGCCGGCCGCTACGACCTGGTGGTGGACCCGTCCAACCTGTGGCTGACCATCCACGAGTCGATCGGCCACGCCACCGAGCTGGACCGGGCGCTGGGCTACGAGGCGGCGTACGCGGGGACCTCCTTCGCCACCTTCGACCAGCTGGGCAAGCTCAGGTACGGCTCCCCGATCATGAACGTGACGGGTGACCGCACCGCCGAGCACGGGCTGGCCACCGTCGGCTTCGACGACGAGGGCGTCCAGGCGCAGAGCTGGGACCTGGTCAAGGACGGCACCCTGGTCGGCTACCAGCTGGACCGGCGGATCGCGAAGCTGACCGGCCTCGGGCGCTCCAACGGCTGCGCCTTCGCCGACTCCCCCGGGCACGTGCCCGTCCAGCGGATGGCGAACGTCTCCCTCCAGCCGGATCCGGGCGGGCTCTCGACCGAGGACCTGATCGGCGGGGTGGAGCGCGGGATCTACGTGGTCGGCGACCGCTCCTGGTCGATCGACATGCAGCGCTACAACTTCCAGTTCACCCAGCAACGGGCATACAGGATCGAGAACGGCAAGCTGGCCGGGCAGCTGCGCGATGTCGCGTACCAGGCCACCACCACCGATTTCTGGGGCTCGATGGAGAAGGTCGGCGGCCCGCAGACCTACGTCCTGGGCGGCGCCTTCAACTGCGGCAAGGCCCAGCCGGGCCAGGTGGCGGCGGTCTCGCACGGCTGCCCGTCCGCGCTGTTCCGCGACGTGAACATCCTGAACACCACGCAGGAGGCCGGGCGATGAGCTCGTCGATTCGCATCACCAAGCCCCACGAGATCGTCGAGCGGGCCCTGGAGCTGTCCACCTCCGACGGCTGCGTCGTCATCGCCGACGAGGAGTCGAGCGCCAATCTGCGCTGGGCGGGCAACGCCCTGACGACGAACGGGGTGACCCGCGGCCGGACCCTGACGGTCATCGCCACGGTCGACGGCAAGGAGGGCACGGCCTCGGGGGTCGTCTCGCGCTCCGCCGTGACCGCGGACGACCTGGAGCCGCTGGTCCGGGCCGCCGAGGCGGCCGCCCGCGGGGCGGGCCCGGCCGAGGACGCCCAGCCGCTGGTCACCGGGACCCCGGCGTCGCCGGACTTCACCGACGCCCCGGCCGAGACCAGCTCGGCGGTCTTCGCGGACTTCGCCCCGGCCCTCGGCGAGGCCTTCGCCCGGGCCCGCGAGGGCGGCCGGGAGCTGTACGGCTTCGCCAACCACGAGCTGGTCTCCACGTACGTCGGCACCTCGACGGGCCTGCGGCTTCGCCACGACCAGCCGAACGGCACCCTGGAGCTCAACGCGAAGTCCCCGGACCGGCAGCGCTCCGCCTGGGCGGGCCGCTCCACCCGGGACTTCAAGGACGTGGACCCGACCGTGCTGGACGCGGAGCTCGCCGTACGCCTCGGCTGGGCGGAGCGGAAGATCGACCTGCCCGCGGGCCGGTACGAGACCCTGCTGCCGCCGACCGCCGTGGCCGACCTGCTGATCTACCAGATGTGGTCGGCGGCGGCCCGGGACGCGGTGGAGGGCCGTACGGTCTTCTCCAAGCCCGGCGGCGGCACCCGGCTCGGCGAGAAGCTGTCCGGACTGCCGCTCTCCCTGCGCAGCGACCCGAACGCGCCGGGCCTGGAGTCCGCGCCGTTCGTGATCGCGCACAGCTCCGGCGACGACGCCTCGGTGTTCGACAACGGCCTGCCGGTCCCGGCGACCGAGTGGATCGCGGACGGTCACCTGAACCGGCTGAGCACGACCCGGCATACGGCGGGCCTGACCGGGATGCAGCTCTCCCCCGGCTTCGGGAACCTGATCCTGGACGCGGGCGGCGAGAAGTCCCTCGACGAGATGGTCGCGGCCACCGAGCGGGGTCTGCTGCTGACCTGCCTCTGGTACATCCGCGAGGTGGACCCGGCGACGCTGCTGCTCACGGGCCTGACCCGGGACGGCGTCTACCTGGTGGAGAACGGGCAGGTCGTCGGCGAGGTCAACAACTTCCGGTTCAACGAGTCCCCCGTGGACCTGCTGTCGCGGGCCTCGGAGGCCGGCCGGACCGAGAAGACCCTGCCGCGCGAGTGGAGCGACTGGTTCACGCGCGCCGCGATGCCGGCGCTGCGTATCCCCGATTTCAACATGAGTTCGGTGAGCAAGGGCGTCTGACCACCTAGAATGTGCGGGTAGACCCCTCATCCACGCCCCTACTCACTCCATCTCTCAAGGAGAGTCACGACCGTGACTGACATCGTCGACGAACTGAAGTGGCGCGGGCTCTTCGCCCAGTCCACCGACGAAGAAGCCCTGCGCAAGGCCTTCGCGGACGGTCCGGTCACCTTCTATTGCGGCTTCGACCCGACCGCGGCCTCGCTGCACGTGGGGCACCTGGTCCAGGTGCTCACCGTGCGCCGGCTCCAGCAGGCCGGTCACCGGCCGCTGGCGCTGGTCGGCGGGGCCACGGGGCAGATCGGCGACCCGCGACCGACGGCCGAGCGGACCCTGAACGACCCGGAGACCGTCGCGAACTGGGTGAACCGGCTGCGCACCCAGATCGAGCCGTTCCTGTCCTTCGAGGGCGAGAACGCGGCGCTCATGGTGAACAACCTGGACTGGACGGCCGGCCTGTCCGCCATCGAGTTCCTGCGGGACATCGGCAAGCACTTCCGCGTCAACAAGATGCTGACGAAGGACTCGGTCGCCAAGCGGCTCGACTCCGACCAGGGCATCAGCTACACCGAGTTCAGCTACCAGCTGCTCCAGGGCATGGACTTCCTGGAGCTGTACCGGCGCTACGGCTGCGTGCTCCAGCAGGGCGGCTCGGACCAGTGGGGCAACCTGACGGCCGGACTCGACCTGATCCACCGCGTCGAGCCGGGCGCGGTCGTGCACGCGCTGGCGACCCCGCTGATGGTCAAGGCGGACGGCACCAAGTTCGGCAAGTCCGAGAGCGGGGCCGTGTGGCTCGACCCGGAGATGACCACGCCGTACGCGTTCTACCAGTTCTGGCTGAACGTGGACGACCGGGACATCTCCACCTACATGCGGATCCTGTCCTTCAGGTCCCGTGAGGAGCTGGAGGCGCTGGAGGCGCAGACCGCCGAGCGGCCGCAGGCGCGCGCCGCCCAGCGGGCGCTGGCCGAGGAGCTGACGGCGCTCGTGCACGGCGCCGACCAGTGCGCCGCCGTGATCGCCGCGTCGAAGGCGCTGTTCGGCCAGGGCGACCTGGCGGAGCTGGACGAGGCCACGCTGGCCGCGGCCCTGTCCGAGCTGCCGCACGCCCAGGTGACGGAGCCCGGCCTCGTGGTGGACATGCTCGCGGAGACCGGCCTGGTCGCGAGCAAGTCGGCCGGCCGCCGGACCGTGAAGGAGGGCGGCGCCTACGTGAACAACGCGAAGGTCACCGCCGAGGACGCGGTCCCCGCCAAGGAGGACCTGCTCCACGGGCGCTGGCTGGTGCTGCGCCGGGGCAAGAAGAACCTGGCCGCGGTGGAGGTCACCGGCGCCTGACGCGCCGCAAGGGCGCGCGAGCACGGCAGAACACGGCGGAGGGGCCGGTTCGGACTTCTGGTCCGGCCGGCCCCTCCGTCATGACCCGCGGATGACCCGCGGTGCGTCACGTCGTCTGCCGCTTGCCCCTGATCGCTCCGTACGCCATCTCGCCGAGCGCGACGATGACGACCGCACCGATGATCTGCAGCAGGTGCCGGGTCCAGTCGATGCCCTTGGTCTCGCCGACACCGATCCATGTGGCCACCGCATTGCCGAGGACCGCACCGGCGATGCCGAAGAGGGTGGTCAGCCACAGCGGCTGGTGCTGCTTGCCCGGCAGGATGGCCTTGGCAATCAGCCCCAGCACGAAACCGACGATGATCGCCCACAACCAACCCATGTCGAGCCTCCTCCTGGCGCGTTGTGCGCACGTGCGCCCAGTGTCGACCCATCCGGCGTACGACGCATTTCGGACAGTGCCGTACGGGGGTCCCCCCTCTCCTCCCGGCCCGGGGACGGGCGTACCGTGGGAGGGTCCGGGCCGGGAGTGCCCGGTTGGCGATCGGGTGGTGGAGCGTGGAGCGGACGAAGCGGCAGAAGCGGAACGGGGCCGAGGTCTTCCGGATCACCGGAGCGCGGATGGGTCTCGCCGAGGACGTGCGGGGCCGCCAGCGCCGGTACGTGATCTCGATGACGATCAGGACCCTGTCGGTCATCGCGACCGTGCTGTTGTGGAACGTGCAGCGCCCGGTGGCCATCGTGACGCTCGTGGCCGGAGCCCTGCTCCCCTACGTGGCCGTGGTCATCGCCAACGCCGGGCGCGAGTCGACGCCGTCACTGCCCTCGCACTTCGTCCCGGCCCCCGTGCGGCCGGCACTGGACGCGGGAAACCTCAAGAAAAGCTCAGATCAATCGTGAAGTTCCGGTGCACTCCACCGGGTCCTGCGTGACATACTGCTCACGCGCTCCGCATCCCCCGTCGGAGCGACGGACCGACGCCGGGCAGCTCCCCCCGTGGCTGCCCGGCGTCGCCATTCCGTTCTAATGTGGGGCTGTGACTTCCTCCAACGCCGCCGGCTCCCAAGAGAACCCCACCTGCTCCGCCAAGGGCTGCCGCGACGCGGCCGTGTGGGTCCTCGCGTGGAACAACCCGACGCTGCACACGCCGGAGCGGCGCAAGACCTGGCTGGCGTGCGAGGAACACCGCGAACACCTCTCCCAGTTCCTGGGGGTCCGCGGTTTCCTCAAGGACGTCGTGCAGCTGGACGAGTGGGTGCAGCCGGAGGGCTCGGAACGCCCGCGCTGACCTGACCTGAACCGACGGCGGACCGGCGACCCGGTCAGCCGCCGATCGCGGACATCGGGCGGTCGGGCTGCAGGAAGGACGGGTCGTCGAGACCGGATCCGGCCTTCTTCCCCCACATCGCGACCTTCCAGAGCCGGGCGATCTCCTCGTCCGGGGCGCCCGAGCGCAGAGCCGCGCGCAGGTCCGACTCCTCGGTGGCGAACAGGCACGTACGCACCTGGCCGTCGGCCGTGAGCCGCGTACGGTCGCAGGCGCCGCAGAACGGGCGGGTGACCGAGGCGATGACGCCGACGGTGGCCGGGCCCCCGTCGACCACCCAGCGCTCGGCCGGGGCGGAGCCGCGCTCGGCGGCGCCTTCCTCGGTGAGCGTGAAGCGGGTGCGCAGGGACTCCAGGATGTCCCCGGCGGTGATCATGCCGTCGCGCTTCCAGCCGTGCTGGGCGTCGAGCGGCATCTGCTCGATGAAGCGGAGCTCGTACTCGTTCTCCACGGCCCAGGCCAGCAGATCGGGGGCCTCGTCGTCGTTGAGGCCGGGCATGAGCACGGCGTTGACCTTGACAGGGGTGAGGCCGGCCTCGCGGGCCGCGGCCATGCCGTCGATGACGTCCTTGTGCCGGTCGCGGCGGGTGAGGGTCTTGAAGACGTCGGGCCGCAGGGTGTCCAGGGACACGTTCACCCGGTCGAGCCCGGCGGCCTTCAGGGCCTGCGCGGTGCGCTTGAGACCGATACCGTTGGTGGTCAGCGACATCTTGGGGCGGGGTTCCAGCGCCGCGCACCGCTCGACGATGCCGACCAGGCCGGGCCGCAGCAGCGGCTCGCCTCCGGTGAACCGGACCTCGGTGATCCCCAGCTGCGTGACCGCGATGCGGATCAGCCGGACTATCTCGTCGTCGCTGAGCAGGTCGGACTTGCCCAGCCACTGCAGCCCCTCCTCGGGCATGCAGTAGGTGCAGCGCAGATTGCACCGGTCGGTCAGCGAGACGCGCAGGTCAGTGGCCACGCGGCCGTAGGTGTCGAGAAGCACTGTGGGCCCCCTCCCCTGTCCGGAAGTAGAGGTACGCGCGGACGTCGGATCTACTTCACGCGTTCTATTTCGAGACTACGTGACGCGTGTGTCATCCAGAGGTACCCAAATGAACGAGACGTGACGTGGCCGCGTCGTAGAGATCTACGACGCGGCCACGCTGGGTGTTCGGATGATGTCAGTGCGCCCCAGTTCCGGTGAGGGAGCGCACTTCCAGCTCGGCGAACTTCTGGGGGTCGGCCTCTTCCTTGGAGAGGACGGTTCCCAGCCAGCCCAGCAGGAAACCGAGGGGGATCGAGATGATCCCCGGGTTCTCCAGCGGGAACCAGAAGAAGTCCGCGTCCTTGAACATCGAGGTCGGCTTTCCGGACACCACCGGGGAGAACAGCACCAGGCCGACCGCCGAGACCAGTCCGCCGTAGATGGACCAGAGCGCACCCTGGGTGGTGAAGCGCTTCCAGAAGAGGCTGTAGAGGATCGTCGGCAGGTTCGCGGAGGCGGCGACCGCGAAGGCGAGCGCGACCAGGCCGGCCACGTTCAGGTCGCGGGCCAGTGCGCCGAGGCCGATGGCGACGGCTCCGATGACGACGGTGGACCAGCGGGCCGCGCGCATCTCCTCCTTCTCAGTGGCCTTGCCCTTGCGGATCACGTTCACGTACAGGTCGTGCGCGAAGGACGAGGAGGAGGCGAGGGTGAGTCCGGCGACGACGGCCAGGATGGTGGCGAAGGCGACCGCGGAGATCACGGCGAGCAGGATGGCGCCGCCGGTGGAGTCGGGGCCGCCGCCGACGGCCTGGGCGAGCAGGGGTGCGGCGGTGTTGCCGGCCTTGTTGGACTTGATGATCTCGTCGCGGTCGAGCAGTGCCGCGGCGCCGAAGCCGAGGGCGATCGTCATCAGGTAGAAGCCGCCGATGATGCCGATGGCCCAGAGGACGGACTTACGGGCGGCCTGCGCGGTGGGCACCGTGTAGAAGCGGATCAGGATGTGCGGCAGGCCGGCGGTGCCGAGGACGAGGGCGAGGCCGAGCGAGATGAAGTCCAGCTTCGAGGTCGGGTCCTTGCCGTACTTGAGACCGGGTTCGAGGAACTTCGTCCCCTGTCCGCTGTTCTCGGCGGCCTTGCCCAGCAGGTCGGAAATGTTGAAGTTGAACTTCACCAGCACCAGGAGGGTGATCAGCAGGGCGCCCGCGATCAGCAGCACCGCCTTGATCATCTGGACCCAGGTGGTGCCCTTCATGCCGCCGATGGTCACGTAGACGATCATCAGTACGCCGACCAGGGCGACGACGGCCACCTTGCCGCCGTCGCTGGTGATGCCCAGGAGCAGCGAGACGAGCACGCCGGCGCCGGCCATCTGGGCGAGCAGGTAGAAGATCGAGACCACGATGGTGGAGGTGCCGGCGGCGGTACGGACGGGCCGCTGGCGCATCCGGTACGCGAGGACGTCGCCCATCGTGTAGCGGCCGGAGTTGCGCAGCGGCTCGGCGACGAGCAGCAGGGCGACCAGCCAGGCGACGAGGAAGCCGATCGAGTAGAGGAAGCCGTCGTAGCCGAAGAGGGCGATGGCTCCGGCGATGCCGAGGAAGGACGCGGCGGACATGTAGTCGCCGGAGATGGCGAGGCCGTTCTGGAAGCCGGTGAACTGGCGGCCGCCCGCGTAGAAGTCGGCGGCGCCCCGGGTCTGGCGGCCGGCCCAGACGGTGATGATCAGGGTGGCGACGACGAACAGCCCGAACAGGGTGATGATCAGCGGGCGGTGCTCGGAGGCTCCCGCGGCGAGCGTCGTCAGGTGCGTCGCGCCGCTCATTCGGCGGCCTCCATCCGCGCCTTGATGGCCTCGGCCTTGGGGTCGAGCCGCGCGGCGGCGTGGCGTGCGTAGAGCCAGGCGATCAGGAAGGTCGTCGCGAACTGGGCGAGGCCGAGCACGAGGGCGACGTTGATGTTGCCGAAGAGCTTGGTCCCCATGAAGCCGCCCGCGTAGTTGGACAGCAGGACGTAGAGCAGGTACCAGGCGATGAAGGCCACGGTGAGCGGGAAGGCGAAGGAGCGGTAGGAGCCGCGCAGTTCGGCGAACTCCGCGCTCTTCTGGACGCTCGTGTAGTCGTCTGCCGTGGGGGCGGCCGGTGGCGTTCCCGCGCTGCCCGGCGGCGGCGCTGCTTCGGTGGTCACGGGGGGATCTCCTTGTGACGCGGGTGCGGTGGGGACGACGGACAAAACAACCTCCGTGTGGGGGGACGGTGGTGCCGATCCCCCCTGTCAACGGCACGGACGGCGCGGCGGGAAGGTTCAACACCCGTTGATTCTTCGGGAACTGATTTCTCGAACTGATGGCGTAGGGGGGAACGGCGACGCTAGGTTCACTTGTCATGAACCCGTCCGACGCGACCGCGTCCGGGCGGCTTTTCCGGACATGACCTGGAGAACCCATGGATCAGCTGGGGTCGCGTGCGCCCAAGAAGCGCAGCCGTGCTCTCGCCGTACCCGTCGGCCTGGCGCTCACCGCCTCGCTCGCCTTCCTGCCCGCGATCTCGGCCTCGGCCGCCCCTCTGGGCAATGCGGCCGGCACGGCGACGGCCTCGAAGGCCGACGCCTCCGGCCCCAAGCTGTCGTACGTGGCCAACCTGAACGCGTACGCCACGGTGAAGGCGGCGAAGAAGGCCGTCGAGCGGGCCGGCGGAACGGTGGTGACGGCCTATGAGCAGATCGGGGTCGTGGTCGCACACTCCCAGAACCCGGACTTCGCCCAGCAGCTGCGAGCCCAGCGCGGCCTGTTCGTGTCGGTCGGCGCCACCCGGACGGCCCCGATGTCGGCGGCGCGGACCACCGAGGAGGGCGCGACCCAGCAGCTGAGCGCGGCGGACGCCGCCAAGGCGGCGGCAGCGGCCCAGGAGGGTCAGGAGCCGCTGGAGCCCAACCAGTGGGACCTGCGGACGATCAAGGCCGACAAGGCTCACAAGATCAACGATGGCAGCCGGGACGTCACCGTGGGCATCATCGACACGGGTGTCGACGACACCCACCCCGATCTCGCCCCGAACTTCTCCAAGAGCCAGTCGGCCAACTGCGTGGGCGGCGTCGCCGACACCACCGAGGGCGCCTGGCGCCCGTACCCCGACGGCAGCGACCACGGCACGCACGTGGCCGGGACCATCGGGGCCGCGCGCAACGGCATCGGCGTCAGCGGTGTCGCGCCGGGCGTGAAGATCGCCGCGATCAAGGTGAGCGAGCCCGGGACCAGCCTCTTCTACACCGAGGCGGTCGTCTGCGGCTTCATGTTCGCCGCCGAGAAGGGGATCGAGGTGACCAACAACAGCTACTACGTCGACCCGTGGCTCTTCAACTGCAAGTCCGACGACGACCAGAAGGCGCTGGTGGAGGCCATCGGCCGGGCCACCAAGTACGCCGAGCGCAAGGGCACGCTCCACATCGCCTCGGCCGGCAACTCCGACCAGGACCTGGCGGCCGACTCCCTCGTCGACGAGACCAGCCCGAACGACACCACCCCCGCGCCGCGCACCATCGACCCGAAGGTCTGCCTGGACCTGCCCACGCAGCTGCCAGGTGTGGTCACCGTCTCCGCGACCGGCGACAAGGGCCTGCGCTCGTACTACTCCAGCTACGGCCTCGGGGTCGTGGACGTCGCCGCCCCCGGCGGTGACAAGTGGCAGGTCCCGGACACCCCGGACGCCAACGGGCGCGTGCTGTCGACCGTCCCGGGCGGGGGCTACGGCTACAAGCAGGGCACCTCGATGGCCGCCCCGCACGTCGCGGGCGTCGCGGCGCTCCTCAAGAGCGCCCACCCGTCGGCCACGCCCTCGCAGCTCCAGGCGATGCTCAAGGCCCAGTCCACGAAGGCGGCCTGCCCGGCGCAGATATACAACGCCGCGGGCACCCTGATCGACGCCACCACCTGCCAGAGCAAGTGGGGGCAGACGGGCTACTACGGCTACGGCGTGATCGACGCCCTCAAGGCCGTGAAGTAGCAGCCGCCGGAACGAGGCGGACGGTCCGGGCGGGGATCACCCGCCCGGCCCGTCCTTCCGTTCATCCGTTCCGTCGTCTATTCGTTCGCCCCACGGGTCAGGGCTTGATCATCACCTTGAGCGCGCTGCGGTCGTCCATCGACCGGTAGCCGTCCGGGACCTCGTCCAGCGACACGGTCCGGTCGAAGACGGGCGCCGGGTCGATCGCGCCGCTGAGCACGTCCTTCAGCAGCTCCGGGATGTACGCGCGGACCGGGGCCACGCCGCCGCGCAGGGTGATGTTGCGGTCGAACATGACGCCGAGGTCGAGGCCGGTGCCGCTGCCGTGCGGGACGCCGACGTAGCCGATGGCCCCGCCGTCGCGGGTGATGTTCACGGCGGTGCGCATCGACTGCTCGGTGCCGACCGCCTCGATGACCGCGTGCGCGCCCCGGCCCCCGAGGAGCTCGCGCACGGCCGCCTCGGCGGCCTCGCCGCGCTCGGCGACGACGTCGGTGGCCCCGAAGAGCCTGGCGATGTCCGTACGTACGGTGTGGCGGCCCAGGGCGATGATCCGCTCGGCGCCCAGGCGCTTGGCGGCGAGGACGCCGCACAGGCCGACCGCCCCGTCGCCGACGACGGCGACCGTGGAGCCCTCGCGCACCCCGGCGCCCAGCGCCGCGTGGTGGCCGGTGCCCATGACGTCGGACAGCGCGAGCAGCCCGGTCAGCAGGTGGTCGTCGGAAACGGCCTCGGCGGGCAGCTTCACCAGGGTGCCGTCGGCGTGCGGGACGCGGACGGCCTCGCCCTGGCCTCCGTCGTGGCCGACCGAGCCCCAGAAGCCGCCGTGCTCGCAGGAGGTGAAGAGGCCCTCGGAGCAGTACTCGCAGGTGCCGTCCGACCACATGAAGGGCGCGACGACGAGGTCGCCGGCCCGCAGGCCGGACACGGCGGAGCCGGTCTCCTCGACGACGCCAAGGAACTCGTGGCCGATGCGCTGGCCGGGCTGACGCTCGGCCTCGCCGCGGTAGGCCCACAGGTCGCTGCCGCAGATACAGGCACGCAGGACGCGGACGACGGCGTCCTCGGGGCGCTGGATCGCAGCGTCGGGCACCTCCTCCACGCGTATGTCGTGCGGGGCGTGGATGACGGTGGCGCGCATGGTGGTGCAGTCCTCCGGTTCGGGATCGTTCAGTCTTGTACGACTGAGGAACCGTCCTACCGTACGCCTGCTTCCCGGGAGGTCGCGCCAGTGGCCAGGAGGTACTGGGCGGCGAGGTACGTGGCCATGATCCAGAAGTCCGGTCGGGGCAGCTGGGGCCATTCGGCGACGCCGGTGGCGATGAGCGTGTCGGAGAGCAGGAACAGCGCGCCGCCGATCCCGGCCCGCAGACCGAGGGCGCTGGAGCGGAACGCCATGGCGGTGAGCAGCAGGCTGTAGCCGGCCACGGGGATCCGCAGGCCGGCCGGCAGATCGGACCACAGCAGGGCGACGGTGCCGAGGAGGGCGAGCGCGTACGCGCCCCCGGCCAGCGGGTTCGCGGGCCGCTTGCCGAAGAGGACGAGGTAGCAGACGTGCCCGGCGGCGAAGGAGCCCATGCCGACGAGGAAGGCGGGCTCGGCGTCGAAGAGCAGGGCCAGGTCCCCGCCCCAGCCGAACAGCAGGGCGGCGAGCAGCAGCCGCGGGGCGCCGCGGGTGGCCATGTGGGTCACGAGCAGCGGCATCAGCAGCGGCTTGGCGATGACGTGCCCGAGGTGCCAGCCGGCGAGCAGCGAGCCGAGGTCGACGGCGGCGGCCACGGCGAAGGCCACGAGGGCGATGCGGCCGAGGCGCGGCCGGTCGGCCGGCGCCTGGTCCGCCGCCCGGGCGGGGGCGGGTCGGCCCGGGGACTCGGCGGTGCTCACGCGGTGCTCTCCTGTACGGCCGGGGCGGCGGGGTCGGCTGCGGCGCCGGTGGCCCGGGCGGATGCGGGGGCGGGCACGGATGCGGGGGCGGAGGCGGAGGCAGGGGCAGGGGCAGGGGCAGGGGCGGGGGCAGGGGCAGGGGCGGGGGCGGGCTGCCAGCCGGGGCCGCGGAAGACGTGTCCGGCCCGCTGGCGCCAGCTCCCGGCGGCGCGCACGTCCCGGGCGATGGCCGCGTACTCGTGGGTGGCCACGCGCAGCGGGTTGTGGGTGCCGATGTTCTTGGTGAGCCCGTAGACGGGCTTGTCCGTCTCCCCCACCCAGGAGCCGAACATCCGGTCCCAGACGATCAGGATGCCGCCGAAGTTGCGGTCCAGGTAGCCACCCTGCGAGGCGTGGTGGACGCGGTGGTGTGAGGGGGTGTTGAAGACGTACTCGTAAGGCCTCGGCAGCTTGCCGATGCGCTCGGTGTGGACCCAGAACTGGTAGAGCAGGTTGAGTCCGTAGCAGAACGGGATCGCCGCCGGGTGCACGCCGAGGGCCACCATCGGCAGGTAGAACCACCAGGTGGTGGCGCTGGTCCAGGGCTGGCGCAGGGCGGTGGTGAGGTTGAACCGCCGGCTGCTGTGGTGGACCACGTGGCAGGCCCACAGGATGCGGATGACGTGGTGCAGGCGGTGCTGCCAGTAGTAGAGGAAGTCCTGGACGAGCAGCATCAGCAGGGCGGTCCACCACAGGAACGGCACCCGCAGCGGGGTCAGTTCGTAGACCGCGGTGAAGACGGCGACGACCGGGATCTTCCAGAGCAGGTCGAAGCCGATGCTGCCGAGCCCCATGGTGACGCTCGTGACGGCGTCCTTGGTGTCGTAGCCGGCGGCGTCCTCGTCGGGATGGAGCCGGTAGCTCACCACCTCGATGACGGTGAGCAGCACAAAGGCAGGTATGGACCACAGCACGACATCGGGCAGGTTCGGCATGTCCCGCACCATAGAGGCGCTCTCGGGGGTGCCGCTAGGGGTTGTTACCGATCGGTATCCATCGGGGTTACCGGCGGTTCACGAGATGATGTCGGGACCAAGGGGAGGGCGGGGTATGACGGGCTTGGAGACGGTTCTCTTACGGGTGGCGGGGACGGCGGCGGGGGCGCTGGTGAAGTCCCTCCTGGCCCGGGCCCCGGGGGCGGGCCTGACGGCCGACCCGGCCCGGCCGGCCCCGATCTGGCGCAAGCCTCCGGCGGAACTCGGCGACGCCGAGATGCGGCGCCTGACCGAAGCCCTGGCGGAGCGCCTCGGCCCGCCGGCCGCGGCGCTGCCCGAGCACGAGCGTCTGGCGGCGCTGGGCGCGGTGGGCGACGCCTTCGCGGCGCTCGGCCCCCTGGACGCGGAGTCCCTCTTCGCGGCGGACCTCGACCCGGCGGCCCTCGCGGCGGCCCTCCCCGGCCCCCCGTCGGGCCTGAGCCCGGCGGCGGAGGCCCTGTACGCACGGCTGGTCCGGCTGTGCTGTGCGCACGCGGTGGAATACGTGACGACCCTGCCGGGCTTCGGGGCCCGGGCGGAGGTGGAACTGGTCCGGCGGACGGGCGAGCTGGCGCGGGCGGTGGACCGGCTGGGCGCCACCGGGGACGGGACGGCGTACGCCTTCGAGGAGCGGTACGCGCGGTACGTCGCCGAAACCCACGGCCGTCTCCAGCTCTTCGGGCTCACCCTCAGCCGGTCCCGTCAGGAGTGGCCGCTGAACGTGGCGTACATCAGCCTGTCGGTCAGCGGCGAGCAACCGCTGCTGCCTGGCGAGACGGGGCTCCACCGGACCCAGCTCCGGGCCGAGCAGGCCCTCGCCGCCGCAGACCGGGTCCTGCTGCGCGGCCCGGCGGGCTCAGGCAAGTCCACGCTGGTCCAGTGGCTGGCCCTGAACGCCGCCCGGCAGACCGACGGCCCGTGGAGCACGTGCGTCCCGTTCGTGCTGCGACTGCGGGCCTTCACTTCGGCGGAGAGCCTGCCGCTGCCGGAGGAGTTCCTCCGCGCCTCGGGCGTACCGCTCTCGGCGCCGGCTGGTTGGGTCGAGGAACTCATGCTGAGCGGCCGGGCACTGGTCCTGGTGGACGGCGTGGACGAGGTCCCGCAACGGCTGCGTACCCGCACGGAGACCTGGCTGCGCTCGCTGATCTCCGCCTTCCCTCAGGCGCGGTACGTGGTGACCACCCGCCCGTCGGCGGTCCCGGAGGACTGGCTCGCGGGCCTCGGGTTCGCCACGCACGCGATGCTGCCGATGGACCAGCGGGACATCCGGGCCTTCGTGGAGCACTGGCACGCGGCAGCCCGGGCGCAGGGGCAGGAGGTCGACGCGTACGAGGCGTCGCTGCTGGAAGCGGTCTCCTCCCGGCGGGATCTGGCCAGGCTGGCGACCAACCCGCTGATGTGCGCACTGCTCTGCGCCCTGAACCAGGACCGGCGGATGCAACTCCCCCGGGCGCGCAAGGAGCTGTACGACGCGGCGCTGGACATGCTGCTGGTCAGACGGGACACGGAACGGGAGATCAGCGGGGTCGAGGGGGTCTACCTCACCCGCGAGGAGCAGATCGCGCTGCTGCAGCGGTTCGCGTACTGGTTGATCCGCAACGGCCAGTTGGAGGCGGGCCGGGACGAGGCCGTCGAGATGGTGGGCGAGTGGCTCGACGCGATGCCGCAGGCGCGGGCGCAGGGCGGGGCCGAGCCGGTCTTCTCGCACCTGCTGATCCGCAGCGGCCTGCTCCTGGAGCCGTCCCCGGGCTCGGTGGTCTTCGTCCACCGCACCTTCCAGGACTACTTGGGCGCCAAGGCGGCGGTGGAGTCACGGGACTTCGGGGTGCTGATGAAGAACGCGCAGGACGATTCCTGGGACGACGTGATCCGCATGGCCGTGGGCCACGCCCGCCCTGACGAGCGCGCCCGCATTCTGCGCGGGTTGCTCCGCCGGGCCGACAAGGTCAAGGGTGCCCGCACCCGGCTGGTCCTCCTGGCGGCGGCCTGCCTGGAACACGCCCCGGAGCTGGACCCCCAGGTTCGGCGGGAGATCGAGTCCCGCACGGCAGAGTTGCTGCCACCGCAGCGGCTCTCGCAGGCGGCGGAGCTCGCCAAGGCCGGGGAACTGGTCCTCAACCTTCTGCCTGGTCCTCGCGACCTGTCGGAGGCGGAAGCCGCAGCAGTCGTCCACGCGGCCTCACGGGTAGGCGGGCCGCAGGCCTTGGCGGTCGTCGCCCGGTTCCGGGCCGACGCCCGACCGGCGGTTCGGTCCCAACTGGCCGCCGGCTGGCAGTCCTTCGACCGAGCCGAATATGTGGATGCAGTGCTGACCGAGGCCGATTTGTCCTCTACCTACCTGGCCGTGGAGACCGCCGAGGAACTGGCCCAGTTGGACCGGCTCCCGGGAGTCCGGTGGCTGACCCTGCGCGGCGGACTAGGAATTCCCGGCGCGGTGACAGGAAGGCCCGGCCTGGAAGGGCTCTCCCTCCAGGAGGACGGACTACTCACAGACCTTTCCCCGCTGTCACCCCTCGGCAAGCTCGGCCTCCTGAGCCTGTACGACTGTCCTGGGGTCCAAAGCCTCGGCCCGCTGTCCGGTATGGCACTGCGGAGCGTGGTCCTCAACCGAGTGCGTGCCGGACTGCCGCTGGGGCCTCTCGCCTCCATGGATTCGCTCACCCAGCTGACCGTTGCCTTCGACGCCGGTCTTCCCGACCTCGCACAGCTGCCTGCACCTGTTTCCCTCCGCTCGCTGGGGTTGCTGGAGGGCACGTCCACCATGCACCTGCACGGCCTCGAACGATGGCCGGACCTCGAAACGCTGGCCCTCTACGGTGACCAGCTGGCCAGTCGGCTCGCGGCGCAGCCGTCCGTACCAGCCTTCGACAACCTGCAACTGCTCAACACGGCGGTCGACCCTTCGGAACTGGTCCGGCACGAGCAGCTGACTCGGCTGTTTATGTTCCGGTGCACGCTCAGCGCAGGGCTGGAGCCCTTGCTCGCGCTGCCGCACCTGACCCGGCTTGTGGTGAGCTTCTCCGCCGGGCCGGTCGACCTGTCCCCGCTGGCGGCAAGGGAGGACCTCGTCGTCGAGGTGTACGGTCCCAACAACTTGCTCGGCACCGAGCTGTTCCCGCCGGAGCGGCTCGTGTACAAGAACTGAGCCGCCCCGCGGGAGCCGGTGTCACCAGACCCGGACCGACCCCCCTCGGGCGAATGCCGGGCTGGTGGCCTCCGGGGGCACGGCCGTCAGCGGTTCCGCGATCTCCGAGACCAGCGGGCCGTGCTTGGCCGCGACCGAGTCCAGCAGCGCGAGGTCGAAGCCGTACACCCGGGCGGCGTTGCCGCCGACCATCGCGGCGACCTCCTCGCGCGGGAGGCCCGCGTAGGCGATGCGGAGGCCTTCGCGGGAGAAGGGGGTGGTGCCCTCGTCGTGGGGGTAGTCGCTGCCCCACATGATCTTGTCGAGGCCGATCCGCTCCCGCAGCGGGACTTCGTGGGGGCGCATGAAGCTCGCTCCCACGAAGCAGTTGTCCCGCCAGACGTCGCTCGGGCCCCGGCCCATCGACTCCGCGAGGCCCGCCCCGAACTTGGACTCGGCCGTGGCCGATGCCGCGACCAGGCGGCCGTGGTAGTAGTCCAGCATCTCCAGCACCCCGGGGATCCACCCGGAGCCCTGCTCCGTCAGGACCAGCTTCAGCCCCGGGTGGCGGTGGAAGGCCCCGCCGAAGACGAGGTGCCACAGGGCGCGGTGCGAGAACCAGGTCGTCTCCACCATGAAGACGGCCCGGGCCGCCGGTTCGTCGCCCAGCGGCGGTGAGGCCGAGCCGCCGTGGTGGTTGACCGGGACGTCCAGCTCGTCGCAGACCGCCCAGATGGGGTCGTACACCGCCGAGTACAGCTCGGGGACGGTGGAGCCGGGCGGAACGCCCGGGAGCAGGATGCCGCCCGTCAGGCCGGCCGCCCGGGCCCGGCGGATCTCGCCCACCGCCGCGTCGACGTCGTTCAGCAGGATCTGGGCGACCCCCGCCCGCCGGCCCGGCGCGTCCGCGCAGAAGTCCGCCAGCCAGCGGTTGTGGGCCTGCAGCCCGGCCCACCGCATCTCGTACTCGGCGGCCGTCGGGGGCTGGGCCATCAGGGAGGCCTTGGGGAAGAACGGCGGAATGGTGTTGGGGAAGAGGACCTCGGCGACGATGCCGTCGGCCTCCAGTTCCGCGAGGCGCCGCGCCGAGTTCCAGTTGCGGTCGGCGGTGTCCGCGAGGAGGTCCTCGTACGGGTTCACGTACGTGGCGGCCCAGGCGTCGAAGTCCTCGTGGTGGCGCTTGGCCAGGTACGGCTTGTAGTCCAGCAGGTCGGCGCCCGCGTGGCAGTCCGCCGAGATCACCGTGTAGCGGTCCTCGGACGTCACGGGTTCACCCCCAGCACCGGGAAGTCGTTGTCGGTGAGCCAGTGGCGGCCCACCTCCCGGGAACGGGCCCAGGAGGCCTCCACCGCCGCCTGGTCCGGGGACTGGCCCAGCTCCGCCGGGGTGGGGCCGATCCGGCGGGCGATCGGGGCCAGCTTCGCGGTGTCGAAGCCGAAGACCTCGGCCGCCGCGAGCCCGAGCATCCGGCGGGTCTCCGCGACCGGGATGTCGTGGAAGGTGTTCTTCAGCCAGGCCCGGGTGTTCGGCCAGGTGCCCTCGGGGTGCGGGAAGTCCGAGCCCCACAGGATGTTGTCCACGCCGATCTCGTACCGCTGCGCGAGCTCCCGGCGCTTGGTGTTCGTCGCGCAGATGAAGACCTGGCGGTCCAGGTACTCGCTGGGCGGCCGCTTCAGCTCCTCGAACGGCGAGAGCTTCTTGCCGCCGTGCGCCCCGAGGTAGAGCCGGTCCATGAACCACAGCTGGTTCGGCAGCCACCAGCAGCCCGCCTCGGCGACGCCGAACTTCAGGCCGGGGTGGCGCTCGAAGACCCCCGACCAGAGCAGGAACCACAGCGGGCGGGCCGGCCACCAGGTGACCTCGGAGACGAAGATGCCCAAGTGGTCGCCGTACTCGTGGCGCGGCGAGGACCCGGAATGGGTGACGATCGGCATCTGCGTCTCGGCGGCCGCCGCCCAGACGGGGTCGTAGCGGCGGTCGTGGTAGGGCGCCTTGTCGACCCACATCGCGGGGATCATCAGCGCGCCCAGCCCGGACGCCTTGGCCCGGTGGATCTCTGCGACGACTTTCTCCGGCTCGCCCGTGATGGGGAGCAGGGCGACTCCGCAGTGCCGCTCCGGCTGCTGCCCCACGAACTCCGCGAGCCAGCGGTTGTGCGCCTGCGCGCCCGCCATGCCGAGCTCGGGGTCCTGGTCTCCGGAGAGGCCGAGGCCGACGCCGAAGGGAGCGGCGGTCTGGCTGTCGACGGCGTCCGCGTCGGGGAAGACGACCTCGGCGGCCACGCCGTCGCCGTCGAGTTCCTTCAGCCGCTGCCCGGTGTCCCAGCCGCCCTTGAGCCCTTCCTCGTGGTCGTGGAACCACTTCTCGGCGAAGGCCTCGTTGCGGACGCCGAGGCGGGTGGCCTCCGCCCGGCGGGCGTCGCGTTCGCCGAGGAACTCGTCGAACTGGGGGTGGAAGCGGGAATCCAGGTAGGGCCGGTACCGCTCGGTGGGCAGGCCCGCGTGGCAGTCGGAGGAGATGATCAGGTACGGGTCTTCGGTCCGGTCTTCGGTCCGGTCTTCGTTCGTACTCACCACAGACGCCCCTCAGTCGAGGATGAAGCTTTCCAGGTAGCCGGGGTTGGTCCGGTCGAGCATCGACTGCGACCGGGCGCGGATCTGCCGGTCGCTGTGCTCGCTCGCCGGGAGCATCCAGAAGCGGTCGGCGCGGATGCCGTCGACGACGTGCTCGGCGACCTCCTCGACCGGGGTGAATTCCACCTCGTGGCCGGCCTTCCTCATCGCCGCCTCGTACTGGTCGAGGCTGCGGTACGGGGCCTTGCGCGGCCGCTCCTTCGCGTACCGCTCGGGCCGGTTGCGGTGCGACTCCCACAGCCCGGTGCGCAGCATGTGCGGTCCGGGGAAGAGGACGGAGGCCCCGACGGCGGCGCCCTCCGCCTTGAGGTGGGCGTAGAGCGACTCGGTCATGGTGACCACGGCCGCCTTGGTGACGGCGTACACGGAGGCGGTGGGCAGCGGGGCGATGCCGCCGTCGCCGGAGGAGGTGTTGACGATGTGGCCGGGACCGCCGGCGGCGATCATGCGGGGAGCGAAGGCCTGGATGCCGTGGAAGACCCCCCACACGTTGACGGAGAAGGCCCACTTCCAGTCGTTGGGCTCGTGCTCCCACATCCGGCCCTCGGCGCCGGAGCCGACGCCCGCGTTGTTGCAGAGCACGTGCACGGCGCCGAAGGCCTCGTAGGCGGCGTCGGCCAGCGCGGTCACGGAGTCGCGGTCGCTGACGTCGACCACTCTGGCGAGCACCTGGGCCCCGTCCGCGACGAGCTCGTCGGCGGCCTTGCGCAGGGCGCCCTCCTCGACGTCGGCGAGGACCACCTTCAGTCCTTCGGCGGCGAAGCGGCGGGCCATGGCGAGGCCGATGCCGCCGGCGGCTCCGGTGACCACGGCCACCTGTCCTGGTTCGAGTCGCATGTCACACACTCCCCTCGGGCGGTCCGTCGAGGATCTGCATGGGGTCGTCGTAGCGCTGGTGGATGTACGGGAGCAGGGCCTGGGCGCTGACCCGCTCGACGACCCGGCCCTTCTGGTCGGTGGTCTTCTCGCCGATGGTGATCTCCACGATCCGGCGGACGGGAAGGTCGGCGACCGGGTCGAACATCGACTCCCGCAGCACGATGTCCCCGGTGACGTGCTCCAGCTTGCGGACCTTCTCGTTGCGCGTGCAGTGCACGAGCACCGGATCCACGTCGAAGCCCGAACCGTCCACGGCGGGCAGGAACTTGAAGTAGAAGTCGGTCTTCTGGGTGGGCCCGGGCAGCGGCAGCGCGCGGTCCACCGCCCCCCGCACCTCGACGAAGGCGATCCCGTGCCGGGCGAGAGCGGCCCGTACGACGAGGCCGTCGCGCTCCACGGTGACCTCGCCCAGCTTCTTCGGCTCGCCGAAGACTTCGCGGCCGCCGGTCAGGGCGCGCTCCAGGGTCATCGGCATGACCAGGGGGTACCAGCCCTCGATCCCGCCGTGCTGGGCGGCGACGGCCACGGAGCCCGCGCCGAGCGGATAGCCGGGCAGGTCGACCTTGCTGATGTTGGCCCGCACCAGGGGCCGGTCGGCCGGTTTGAGCGGAGGCGGCAGGACCGCCGCGACCACGTGGGGGTCGCTCTCCCAGACGGCGACGACGCCGGTGGACCAGATGTCGGGGAGCTCGGAACTCTTCTCGCGCGACGCCGCGATCTCGGCCTCGGTCCGCGCTCCGTACCGTACGCGTGCCATGTCTCGCACCATCCCTCGGCTCGGGGGGAGTCGGTTCTGTAACACAGTTACACCGCCACCGATGAAGGGTAAAGACCCCTGCACGGACCAGAATTGACGATCCGACAGATTGGTGGAGACATCGTGGCCAGAACCACGCTCACCCGCGACGAGGTGCTGGACGCCGCCGCGTCCCTGGTCATGCGGCACGGTCCGGCCGCGCTCACCATGCGGGGGCTCGCCGCCGAGCTGGGCACCGCCGTGACGTCCATCTACTGGCACGTCGGCAACCGTGAATCGCTGCTGGACGCCCTCGTCCGGCGGACCGTGGAGGAGATGGGCGCGATCCGGCCCACCGGCCGCACCCCGGCCGACCGGATCCTGGCGGTGGCCCGGATCCTGCGCCGCGAACTGCGGACGCGTCCGCACCTGATCGCGATGGTCCACGAACGCGGACTGACCGAGCGGATGTTCCTGCCCGCCCAGCAGGCACTCGTCCACGAGGTGCACGCCGCCGGGCTGCGCGGCGCCCGGGCGGCGGACGCGGTGCGCGCCGTCCAGTTCCAGGTCGTCGGGTACCTGCTCGT
This sequence comes from Streptomyces sp. NPDC040545, assembly GCF_055595065.1. NCBI lineage: Bacteria > Bacillati > Actinomycetota > Actinomycetes > Kitasatosporales > Streptomycetaceae > Streptomyces > Streptomyces sp. NPDC040545. The sequence goes on along the minus strand of NZ_JBVIWA010000011.1, from coordinate 227,124 downwards.
CGAGCGCAGCCGCGAGCGCTCCCCCGCGCAGTCCCCGGCCGAGAGCGAGCTCTGGGACCCGGCCGCGGCCCCCCACGACCCGGCCCTCGCCCGCGCCCTGGCCCGCCCGGCGGACCCGGACCGGCTGTTCCTGCTGTCAGTACGGGCCCTGGTGCACGCGCTGCTCGCGCCGGACGCGGCGGCCGGCGCGAGCGGCACGGACGGCGCGAGCGGCACGGCCCCGCCGCGATGAACCCCTTGGCGCGCTCCCGGGCCGTGTGCCCGCCTGGTCTGCCGGACATGCCGGGACGGCGAGGTCGCGCCCGCCGGGGCGAGCGGGTCCGTATACCGGCTGCCTTCCGGGGCCGGTTGACGGCTGCGGCCTCGAACAGCTCGCGGCGGACGACCTGGTCGCCGCCCTGGGCCGACGGCCGGGAAGGGCCGACGCGGCCACGGGTGTCAGTCAGGGCCGATATCCTCTGTGACCATGCTCGACGACCGTACGACCGCAGAGACGATGTGGCCGACCGCGTACCCACAGGGGTACGCGGTCGTCGACGTGGAGACCACCGGGCTCGCTCGCGACGACCGGATAGTCTCCGCCGCCGTCTACCGGCTCGACGCCCAGGGCAACGTGGAGGACCACTGGTACACGCTGGTCAACCCGCGGCGGGACCCGGGACCGGTGTGGATCCACGGGCTGACGAGCGCGATGCTCGCCGACGCCCCGCTCTTCGAGGACATCGCCGGAGAGTTCGCCGACCGGCTCGCGGACCGGGTACTGGTCGCGCACAACGCCATCTTCGACTGGCAGATGATCGCCCGGGAGTACGCGCGGGCCGCCGCGACCGCACCGGTCCGTCAGCGGCTGTGCACCATCGCCCTGTCGAAGGAACTGAACCTGCCGCTGCCCAACCACAAGCTGGAGTCGCTGGCCGCGCATTTCGGCGTGGTCCAGCAGCGCGCCCACCACGCGCTCGACGACGCCCGGGTGCTCGCGGAGGCGTTCCGTCCCTCGCTGCACGCGGCCGCGCAGGGCGGCGTACGGCTGCCCCTGCTGGAATGCCGGCCGCTGACGGAGTGGTCGGACTCCGCCGTCACCCCGCGGGTCGGGTACCAGGCCTCCTACCGGGGCAGCAGCTGGCGGCCCTCGCGCAAGCGGCCCCCGTGCCCGCACCCGAATCCGGGGCGCTTCGAGGACGGCAAGCCGCTGAAGCAGGGCATGCGGATCGCCTTCTCCGGTGACACCTCGGTGGAGCGGGAGCTGCTGGAGGACCGTGCGGTCGAGGCGGGCCTGCACATCGCGACGAGTGTGTCGCGGCTCACCAGCCTCCTGGTGACCAACGACCCCGATTCGGCGACCTCCAAGACGGTCAAGGCGAAGAGCTTCGGCACGCCGGTCGTCGACGAGGCGGCCTTCACCCAGCTGCTGCGGGACGTGGCCCCGGCCGAGTCCTGAACCGGAGGGCCGTTGCGCCGGGCGGGTGCAGGCGCGGCGACTCACCCCGCTGGATCTTGTTCCGCTCCTTCCCCGTGCGCAGCATTCGGCCCATGGCACGTTGTGAGGTCTGCGGAAACGATTACGGCATGTCCTTCGAGGTGCACGCGCAGGGCGCCGTGCACGTCTTCGACTGCTTCTCCTGCGCCATCCACCGCATGGCGCCCGTCTGCGAGCACTGCCGGGTCTCGATCATCGGCCAGGGCGTCGAGGTCGCGGGCCAGTGGTTCTGCGGGGCGCACTGCGCCCGCGCGGAGGGGAAGGTGGGCATCGTCGACCGCGTCTGACTCCCCCCACGTCGCGACCCCGTCCCGACAGCCCGTACCGGCGCCCCTCCCGGCATCCGTCCCGACACCCCGCCACGACACCCCGTTCCGTACGCCATGACCCCGGACGGCCACCCGGCCGCCGGGGTCCTTCGCGCTGCGGGTACCGTCGTGGGCGTGTACCGCTTTGTGCTGACCCGGCAGTGGGTGTTCCTCACCCTGATGGCCCTCGCCCTCATCCCCGCGATGATCGAGCTGGGGTTCTGGCAGTACCACCGCCATGAGCACCGGATCGCGCAGAACCAGCTGATCGAGGCGAACCTGCGGGCGAAGCCGGTCCCCATGAGCGAGATCACGGCCCCCGGGCACCGGGTCCCCCGCGCGGACTTCTGGCGCTCGGTCACCGCGACCGGCACGTACGACACAGCGCACGAGGTCGTCGTCCGGATGCGCACCGACAACGACGAGAAGGTCGGCTTCCACGTCCTGACCCCGCTGGTCCTCTCCGACGGCCGGGTGGTCCTGGTCAACCGGGGCTGGGTGCCGGGCGGCGACGACCCGCGCGCGTACCCGCCGGTGCCGGCCGCGCCCACGGGCGAGGTCACGGTCACCGGCCGGCTGAAGGCCGACGAGACCAGCAGCGGGAGCGGCATCAAGGACCGCAAGGGTCTGCCGGACCGCCAGGTGATGCTGATCAACAGCGAGCAGCAGGCGGAGTACCTGGGCCGGACGGTCCTCGGCGGATACCTGGAGCTCACCGCTCCGGCCCCGGCGGACGGCAGCCCGGAGACCGTCTCCGACCCGGACCACGACTCGATCGGCCCCCACATGGCGTACGCCGTGCAGTGGTGGCTGTTCGCCGCGGCGGTTCCGGTGGGCTGGGTGGTCCTCGTACGGCGGGAGAAGCGCGAGCGCGAGGAAGAGGCCGCCCGGGCCGAAGCCTCCCGGCAGGAGCCGGCGACGGCGTAGCGTGTCGGCATGGATCTTGGACTGAAAGACCGTGTCTACATCGTCACCGGGGCCACGCGCGGCCTCGGCCTCGCCTCCGCCCGGGAACTGGCCGCCGACGGCGCGAAGGTGCTCCTGACGGGCCGGGACGAGAAGCGGGCGGCCGACGCCGCCGCCGAACTCGGCCCGAACGCGGCCGGTGTGGCGGCCGACAACTCCGACCCGGAGGCGGCCGCGCGGCTCGTCGCCACCGCGCGGGAGCGCTTCGGGCGCCTCGACGGCATCCTGATCAGCGTGGGCGGCCCGGCGCCGGGCTTCGCGGCGGACAACACCGACGCGCAGTGGTCGGCGGCCTTCGAGTCGGTCTTCCTGGGCGCGGTACGCCTCGCCCGGGCGGCGGCAGCCGAGCTCGGCGAGGGCGGGGTCATCGGCTTCGTCCTGTCGGGCTCGGTCCACGAGCCGATCCCCGGCCTGACCATCTCCAACGGCCTGCGCCCGGGCCTCGCCGGCTTCGCGAAGTCCCTCTCGCTGGAGCTCGGCCCGCGCGGGATCCGGGTGGTCGGCCTGCTTCCGGCCCGCATCGACACCGACCGCGTGCGCGAGCTCGACGCGCTGTCCGGTGACGCGGAGGCCGCGCGGGCGGGGAACGAGTCCCGCATCCCGCTGCGCCGGTACGGCGCCCCGGAGGAGTTCGGCCGCGCGGCGGCCTTCCTGCTCTCCCCGGCCGCGTCGTACCTGACGGGCATCATGCTCCCGGTCGACGGCGGCTCCCGGCACGGTTTCTGACCCCCGGAGGATCCGCGGGGGACGGTCACAGCACTAGGTCACGCGCTGGGCCCGGTGGGACGTCACCTTGAGGCGGGCCTCCGCGGGCAGTTCCGGGAGGCCCGCCGAGGTCCGGGCGTGGGTGAGGACCGGACCGGCCACGGCGGCCAGGGCGTCGGCGGGGACCGCGTGGGGTTCCAGTTCCAGCGCGACCCGCAGCGCGGGCGACCCGCGCCGCCCGCGCAGGGCGACCCGGCAGTCGGCGACGCCGTCCAGGGCGCCAGCCTCCGCGGCCACCGCCTCTTCCAGCGCGCGCCCGCGCAGCGTGGCGAACTCCCCGTCCCCGGTGTCCACCACCACCGCCGGCAGTCGCCGGCGCCTGAACTGGGAGAGCAGCCACCACAGCGCCAGCAGCACGCCCACCGCGAGTGCGGCGAGCACCGCCCACCACCAGCCGTCGGCGTGCCAGTACCGGTTCCTGGTCTGCTCGCTCAGCAGCGGTGCGTGGCGGCCGTGCAGCGGCCACGAGCCCGTCAGGACCACGGTCCCGGCCGCCATCAGGACCGCTCCGGCCAGCGCCAGCAGGATCCGGTTCACCGTTCCGAGCATTCCGTCACCTCCTGACCCGTACGCGCGGCTTCGGCGGGTGCGCGAGGCCCAGTTCCTCGATGCCGACGGCGAGCACCTCGTCGAGGTCGGCCCGTACGTCGTCCAGCTCGCGGAAGTGCGAGGTGGCCCGCACCCTGACGTGGGACCGGCCCACCTTGACCCGGACGGACCGCACTCCGGACACCTCCATGGCCCGGTCCCGCAGGATCTGCGCGGCGTCCTTGCGGCCGAGCCCGGCCCGGACGCCCGCCCGCCGGTCCGGGGTCCGCATCGGCAGGATCCCTCGCAGCCCGGGGGCCAGTGCCAGCACCAGGAGCACCGCCCCGGCCAGGACCAGGGCCCCTGCGATCAGCTGCACCGCCAGGTCCGCGGGGGTGCGCGCCGCCAGCTGGTCGGCGAGGTCGCGGCGCCAGCTCATCCCGGGCCGGCCGGCCCGCAGGGCGGCCAGGTCGTACAGGAACAGGACCGCCACCCCGAGCACGACCAGGGCGGTGAGCCCGGCGGCCACCCGCCGGGCCGAGCGGAACCGGCGGGCCCGGGCCGGGGCGGAGCCGGCCTCGGTGCCGGTGCCGGGGGCCGTCACCGCAGCCGCCGGTCCCGCCCGGCGGCGGTCCGGGTGTGGGTGGAGTGCAGGTGCTCGATGTCGACGTCCACCTCGGGTACGGACATCGACGCGCACTCCTCGATCCGCAGCGCGACCTGCCTGCGTACGGCCGCGCACTGGGCGGCCAGGTCGGAGGGGTAGTCCAGCTCCAGGCTGACCCGGACCCGGGCGATGTCGTGGTGCACGGTGACGGTGGCGTGCGGGGGCGTGCCCGGGGTGGTGGCGAGCGCCTCCCGGGCGGCCTGGGCGGCGATCTTCGCGACGACCTTGTCGGCGATACGGGTGAAACCGCGCTCGGCGGCGGCCACCCGGGGCGGGGCGGAGCGCGGCGGGCCGCTCATCGGCGCCTCACCCGCGCCGGTCGTCACGGCGGCGGAACAGGTCACCCGGTTCCAGGTCCCCGTCGAGGAACCGCCCGGCGACGAAACCGATGGCGCCGAGGGCGGCCACCAGCAGGAATGCCCCGAAACCGCCGAAGTAGCCGGCGAACGCCAGGGCCATACCGGCGAAGAGTCCGGCGATCGCCATGCTCATGCGGGCTCCTCTCGGCTACTGGAGACGGGATTCCGGCTCCTCGTCGGGCTCATCGGGCAGCTTGACGTCGCTCACCGCGATGTTGACCTCGACGACCTCCAGGCCGGTCATCCGCTCGACCGCCGAGATCACGTTCTCCCGGACGGCCCGTGCCACGTCCCGGATCGACACCCCGTAGTCCACGACGATCTCGAGGTCGAGGGCCGTCTGGACCTCGCCGACCTCCGCCTTGACCCCACGGCTGACGCTGGCCTTGGCGCCGCCGGGCACCCGGTCGCGGACGGCGCCGAAGGTACGGGAGAGGCCGCTGCCGCTGCCCATGGCATGGACGCCGACCACCTCGCGGGCGGCCAGCCCGGCGATCTTCTCGACCACCCCGTCGGCGATGCTCGTGCGTCCCCGGTCGCCGGGCTCCTTGCCGGAGACCCCTGATGCGGATTCGGTCATCGCGTGTCCCTTCGCGTGGCTGGTGGACTCACTCCGCACCACGTTAGGCGCCATGGCGCCCGGGCGCCCCGGGACTACGCCGGTCGGCTGGCCGGCTTTCCCCGGGGCTCCGGCGTCACGGCGGCCCTCAGTCGGACAGACCGGCCAGGTCCCGCAGGCGGCGGGCCTGGGCCGCGCGCTCGGCGGCGCGCTGGTCGTCGTAGGGGCGGGCCTGGGCGGAACGCAGCAGCGTCTTCGTCTCGATCACGGCGTCCCGCGGCGGGGCCAGCAGAGCCGTGGTCAGGTCCTGGACTGCGGCGTCGAGCTCGTCCGCGGGGACGACGAGGTTGGCGAGGCCGACCCGCTCGGCTTCCTCGGCGTGCACGAAGCGGCCCGTCGCGCAGATTTCGAGCGCGCGGGCGTAGCCGACCAGGGTGGTCAGGGGCTGGGTACCGGCCAGGTCGGGGACCAGGCCCAGGCTGGTCTCGCGCATGGCGAACTGCACGTCGTCCGCGACCACGCGCAGGTCGCACGCGAGCGCGAGCTGGAAGCCGGCGCCGATCGCGTGCCCCTGCACGGCGGCGACGGAGATGATGTCGTTACGCCTCCACCAGGTGAATGCCTCCTGGTACTCGGCGATCGTGGAGTCGAGCAGTTCGTCCGAACCGCGTGCCAGATCGAGGAAGGACGGCTCGCCCTCGAAACCTTCGGGGGTGAACGCCTGCCGGTCGAGCCCCGCGGAGAAGGACTTTCCCTCACCGCGCAGCACGACGATCCGGACGGTGCCCGGCAACAACCTCCCGGCCTCGGCCAAAGCCCGCCAGAGCGCGGGGGATTGGGCATTTCGCTTGGCCGGATTGGTCAGTGTCACCGTGGCGACCGTGTCGTCGACGGTGAGTCGTACGCCGTCCTTGTCGAGCAGAGCCATCTTTCATGCCTCCGGTGTGCAGTCGGCCGCAAGCTCGGCCTAAGTGACTGCACAGTAACCACCCAGCCGACCGGAAGGCCGACCGGGGGTCACCGAAGGAACCGTCGGATCATGATGAACCTTGAAGCCGTTGAAGCGTCGTAACCGATGGGACCGGGGTCAGGCCGTAGCGGCCTTCTTGCCGCGCGTCGCGCCTCCGCGACCACGCAACGACACCCCGGACTCACTGAGCATCCGATGGACGAATCCGTAGGACCGGCCGGTCTCTTCGGCCAGCGCCCGGATACTCGCACCGGAGTCGTACTTCTTCTTCAGGTCTGCCGCGAGCTTGTCGCGCGCGGCGCCGGTTACCCGGCTGCCCTTCTTCAGAGTCTCGGCCACCCGTGCCTCCTCATGGGAAGTGCGCTCTGGACTTCTCATGATCACCCCTCCCACGCTTCCTGGCCACCCATTCAGCAAGGTCGGTACGACGGCATTTCCCGACCGGTGGACACCCGAGCAGAACGGAATCTTCTCTTCCGCTGCATGACTTCCGTCACACTCCGCTGCCCTCGCCGGGAATCGCCAGGTCAGGGGCGCGGAACCGGAAAACGAACGGCCCCGGTCGCGCACCTTCGCGGGTGCGGCCGGGGCCGTCGTACGACGCGCAACGGTACGAGACCGTCTCACTCAGATGATGGATCACCCGTGAGCCGAATGATCCATAAGGAACTGGATCAGAAGCGGAACGGGAACCGGAACCCGGTCAGGCGAGGGCCACCAGGTCCCGGTAGTCCGGTCCCCACAGGTCCTCGACGCCGTCCGGGAGCAGGATGATGCGCTCCGGCTCCAGCGCCTCGACGGCGCCCTCGTCGTGCGTCACGAGGATGACCGCGCCCTTGTACGTGCGCAGCGCGCCCAGGATCTCCTCGCGGCTGGCCGGGTCGAGGTTGTTCGTGGGCTCGTCGAGGAGCAGCACGTTCGCCGAGGAGACGACCAGCGTGGCCAGGGCCAGCCGGGTCTTCTCGCCACCGGAGAGCACCCCGGCGGGCTTGTCCACGTCGTCGCCGGAGAAGAGGAAGGAGCCGAGGGTCTTGCGTACGGCGACCAGGTCCAGGTCGGGGGCCGAGGAGCGCATGTTCTCCAGGACCGTGCGCTCGGGGTCCAGGGTCTCGTGCTCCTGGGCGTAGTAGCCGAGCTTGAGGCCGTGGCCGGGGACGACCGTGCCGGTGTCCGGCTTCTCGGTGCCCGAGAGCAGGCGCAGCAGGGTGGTCTTGCCGGCGCCGTTGAGGCCGAGGATGACCACGCGGGAGCCCTTGTCGATGGCCAGGTCGACGTCGGTGAAGATCTCCAGGGAGCCGTACGACTTCGAGAGGCCCTCGGCGGTCAGCGGGGTCTTGCCGCAGGGCGCCGGGTCCGGGAAGCGGAGCTTGGCGACCTTGTCGTTGACGCGGACGGCCTCCAGGCCGGCGAGCAGCCGGTCGGCGCGCTTGGCCATGTTCTGCGCGGCGACGGTCTTGGTGGCCTTGGCGCGCATCTTGTCGGCCTGCGAGTTCAGGGCCGCGGCCTTCTTCTCCGCGTTCTGGCGCTCGCGCTTGCGGCGCTTCTCGTCGGCCTCGCGCTGCTGCTGGTAGAGCTTCCAGCCCATGTTGTAGACGTCGATCTGGGAGCGGTTGGCGTCCAGGTAGAAGACCTTGTTGACGACGGTCTCGACCAGGTCGACGTCGTGGGAGATGACGATGAAGCCACCGCGGTAGGTCTTCAGGTAGTCGCGCAGCCAGACGATGGAGTCGGCGTCGAGGTGGTTGGTGGGCTCGTCGAGGAGCAGGGTGTCGGCGTCCGAGAAGAGGATCCGGGCGAGCTCGACGCGGCGGCGCTGACCACCGGAGAGGGTGTGCAGCGGCTGGCCGAGCACCCGGTCGGGAAGGCCCAGGGCGGCCGAGATGGTCGCGGCCTCCGCCTCGGCGGCGTACCCGCCCTTGGTGAGGAACTCCGTCTCCTGGCGCTCGTACTGCTTCATCGCCTTGTCGCGGGTGCCGCCGGTGCCGGTGGCGATGCGCTCCTCGTTGGCGCGCATCTTCTTGATCAGCACGTCGAGGCCGCGCGCGGACAGGATCCGGTCGCGGGCCAGCACGTCGAGGTCGCCGGTACGCGGGTCCTGCGGGAGGTAGCCGACCTCGCCCGAGCGGGCGATGGAGCCGGCGGCGGGCTGGCCTTCGCCCGCGAGGCACTTGGTGAGGGTGGTCTTGCCCGCTCCGTTGCGGCCGACCAGGCCGATGCGGTCGCCCTTGGCGACACGGAAGGAGGCGGACTCGATAAGGACGCGGGCGCCGGCGCGCAGCTCGATGCCGGTGGCGGTGATCACGGAAATACTCCAGGGCGGGTCGGGACGGCGGAAGGGGGGCAGGACGCGAAGCTTCGACGCCGCTAATCCGCGAGGAGATTTGCCATGAGAGACATTCTACCGGGGGTGCGCAACTAGTTTCCGGGCGCGGGCCGGGCCGTCCGGCCTGCGGGATCAGCTCCCCCGTGTCCCCGTCCGGCCCAGTGGCTCCACGGAGCGGCCGAGGCGCAGACCGGGATGATTGGGTTGATACTCGCCGCATGGGCGGAGACGCGACCGCACCTGTTCGGCGGATGGAGGGTGGTGCGGGATGCAGTTCGACGACGACGCCGGACTCGACAGCTCCGAGGTCGAGGACAGGCGCGGCGGCGGCGGCCGCATCCCGGGCGGCAAGGCCACCGTCGGCGGCGGCATCGTCGGTCTGATCGCGCTGGTCATCGGGCTGCTGTTCGGGGTGGGGCCGGACCAGCTGGGACTGTCCGACGGGGAGCAGGAGCCGGCGCCGGTCACCTCGTCGCTCACCCAGGTGCAGCAGGCCTGCAAGTCGGGGCGGGACGCGAACACGCGGGAGGACTGCAGACTGCTGGCGGTCACCCTCAGCACCCAGGCCTTCTGGAAGCAGGAGTTCGCCAGGCGCGGCGGCCGGTACAGCCCGACGACGACCGTGTTCTTCGAGAACCGGACGAGCACGGCGTGCGGGACCGCCAGCTCGGCGGTGGGCCCCTTCTACTGCCCCGCGGACCGGAAGGTCTATCTGGACCTGGGCTTCTTCGACGAACTGCGGACGAAGTTCGGCGCGACCGGCGGCCCCTTCGCCCAGGCCTACGTCGTCGCCCACGAGTACGGACACCACATCCAGAACCTGACCGGGACCCTCCAGCGGGCCCAGGACGGTCGGCAGGGCCCGAACAGCAACGCGGTCAAGGTCGAGCTGCAGGCCGACTGCTACGCCGGGGTGTGGGCGCACAACGCGACGAACGTCACGGACGCCTCCACCGGGCGGCCGCTGATGAAGCTCTTGACCGAGGCAGACATCAGGGACGGGCTGGACGCGGCGGCCGCGGTCGGCGACGACCGGATCCAGGAGAAGTTCCAGGGCCGGGTGTCCCCGGAGTCCTGGACCCACGGCTCGGCCGAGCAGCGCCAGCAGTGGTTCTACCAGGGCTACCGGACCGGTGACATGGCCCAGTGCAACACCTTCCGCTGACTGTCGGTGACGCCTGCCATGCTGGTGTGACGCGGGTCACCATCACGAGAGGGAGTGATCGTCATGGCAGGCGTTCCGTCCATCTGTCCCACCCTGGTCTACCGCGACGCGAAGGCGGCCATCAGGCTGCTGACCGAGGCCTTCGGCTTCAGCCAGGTCGCCGTCTACGAGGGTGAGGACGGCTCGGTGACGCACGCCGAGCTGGCGTACGGCAACGGCATGGTGATGCTGGGCAGTTCGGGCAAGGGCGGGGTCTTCGACAAGGCCATGGAGGGCGCCGGCCCCTCAGGGGTCTATGTGGTGGTCGACGACGTGGACGCCCACCACCGGCGGGCGGTCGAGCACGGCGCGGAGATCGTGATGGAGCCCACCGACCAGGACTACGGCTCCCGCGACTACATGGCCCGCGACGCCGAGGGCAACGTCTGGAGCTTCGGGACGTACGCGCCGCAGGTCTGACCCGGGCGGCGCGCCCGTCCCCGCCCTCGTTCTCCTGCGGAGCCGTTCGCTTCCACGGGGTCACTCGCCGCCGGTGTGGACCTGGAAGGCGGCCCGGCGGACCGCCTTGGCCAGCGTCGGGTCGGGGTGGGCCGCGGCGAGCGCGACCAGCACCTGCACCGTGCGCGGATGGCCGACCGCACGGACCTCGTCCAGCAGCCGGGGGACGGTGGTCCGGACGGCGGAGTCGAGGTGACGGGCCAGCAGCTCGGCCTCGCCGTGGTCGGCGATGGCGGCCGCGGTGTCCACCCAGAGCCAGGTCGACTCCTCGGCGGTGAGGACGTCCTGCGCCTCGTCGGGGTCGATCCCGTCGTGCTCGGCGAGCCAGAGCAGGGCGTAGGGGCGCAGGGCGGGCTCGCGCACGGTGGCGCGCACCTCGGGCTCGGCGGGGGCGCCGACCACGCGCAGCGCCTCGAAGGCGAGGCCGCGCAGCAGGGCGTCCTCACCCCGGGCGGCCTGCAGCAGCTCGGCCACCGCGTGGCCGACGGGCCGGGCGGCGAGCCAGGCCTGGTACTCGGCGCGGGCCGGGCCGGGGGTGAGCCGCGCGCAGCCGTGCAGCATGGCGGCGGCGGACTGCTCGATGTTCCCGGCGGGGCTCTGCGCCGCGACGCAGATCTGCTCCAGCTTGACCCAGACGGCCCAGCTGCCGAGGGGGGTGAGCGTGGCCCGGGCGGGGCCGAGGGTGACGGCGTCCACGGCGGCGAGTCCGCCGAGCGCCCAGCGCAGCAGCCGGGCGAGCGGGACGGGGCGGGCCTCCGCGGGGCCGGCTGCGGCGGCCGTCAGCGCCGTCGCGGGCTCGGCCTCGTAGGGGATCTCGCACCGCTCGTCGCGCAGTTCGGTGACGCGCTGCCCGAGCAGGTCGAGCAGGTCCGGGACGGTCACGGGGCCTGCGGACAGCTGGAGCAGCGAGAGGAGTTGGGGCATCGCCTCGACGACCTCGGCGACGGCCGAGGGGGCGATGTCGGCGGGTGCGGGATGGACCAGCGACCAGGCGTCGAAGAGGGCGACCCAGCCGCGCAGTACGGCGGTGTCGTCGCGGTCCCAGGCGCGCAGCCGCCAGCCGGGCCGGGCATGGCCGCCGTGCACCTCGACCAGTCCGGCGAGCCGGGCGCGGTCCCAGCCGACCTGGATCTGGCCGTGCGTCAGGCCCAGTTCCGCGGCGGCGCGTTCGACGTCGGCCGCGGGCAGGGCGCCCGTGGGGGCGGGCCGGCCGCCGTCTCCGGCGCCGAGGTTGCGCTCGGCCCAGCGGGTCAGGCGTACGGCGTCGGCGAGCGAGGCCCTGGCCCGGTTCGCGAGGTCGGCCGTGGCGGGCGTACCCGCCGGGGGCCTGGGCGCGGGCCGGGTGCGTCGGTCGGTCACCGCCTTGCGGGCCGCGGCGACGGAGCGCGGCGAGACGAGTCGGAGTCTGGAGTCGCGAGCCAACTGCTCATCAGGCTTTCGGGACGTCACGGAAGCAGTCTCGCCCGTCACTGGCCGAAAGCCCAAACGGAATCGGCCGTTGCCGTCGTTCACCGCAGCGCAGACCGGGACAAGCCGCCCGTGGGGCTCTGTCCGTCACAGGGCCTTCACATGACGGGCCTCGGCACATGGCCTGTCACGGCCGTTCACCGGGCCGTTCACCGAGCCGTTCACCCGGCCCTTCGCCCGGTCTTCACATAAGAGGGGTGAGGAAGCGGCGCAGGGCCTCCTCGTAGCCGGCCGGGTCGGCGTTCCACATCGCGCCGTGCCCGGCGCCGCCCACGGTGTGCAGCGCGACGAGGTCGGGGCGGGCGGCGGCGAGCCTGCGCGAGGGCCCCCAGGGGGCGAGCACGTCGTCCGGGCCGTGGAAGATCAGTACGGGGACGCGGAGCGCGCCGGGGTCGGAGCCGGCCGGCCGGCGGTCGGCGCGCAGGCCCGTGAGGCCTTCGGCGGCCCGGACGGCCAGCGGCAGCAGCACGCCGGGGACGCCGCGGGCCGCGGCGAGCCCGCGCAGGGTGGTGTGCCAGTCGAGCACCGGCGAGTCCAGGACCAGCCCGGAGATCCGGTGGGCGAGCGGCGAGCGCTCGAAGGCGTGCAGGGCCATGGTGGCGCCGGTGGACCAGCCGTACAGGACCACGCGGCGGGCTCCGTAGCGCAGGGCGTAGCGGATGGCGGCGTCCAGGTCGCGCCATTCCGATTCACCGAGGTGGCCGAGGCCGTCCGGGGAGGCGGGGGCACCCAGGTCGCCCCGGTAGCCGAGGTCCAGGACGGGCAGGTGATGGCGGTACAGGAAGGGCATGACCACCATCGGGTGTTCCCGGCCGCTGCCGAGCCCGTGCACGGTGATCACCCAGGTGTCCCGGGCGGCGGGCACGAACCAGGCGGGCAGGGCGCCGAGCTCCCCGGGGACGTCCACGTCGGCGTGGTCGAGCCCGAGGGCGGTGCGCGGGTTGCCGACGTACACCTGGGGGGTGAGGGAGACCCGGGTGCCGGGGTCGAGGGTGCCGTGGGTGACGGAGACGAGCTGCCGTACGACGGCGTCCGGGCCGGGGGCGGCGTCCGGGAGCACGGGCCCTACGACGGCGTGCAGACCCGGCGCGACCAGGCCGTACGTGCCGGGGCGCAGGGAGGCGAGCGAACGGGTGAGCGTGATCCGGCCGTCGGCGGCGGAGTGGACACTGAGCTTCGGTCCGCCGGGGAGCGGGCGGCCCGGTTCGGACCGCAGGGCCGCGTGGGCGGTGTGCCGGGCGACGGCGACGGCGGCCGCGCCGGCACCGAGGAGGGTCGTCGTGACGGCCGCAGCCGCCGCAGTCGCGGTACGCACTGCTCCAGTGTCGGGTCGGGGCCCCGGGCGGGCCACCGGAGGAGATCTCTCCGCCGCGGGCAGGGACGGGGTGATCTAGGTCTCATTCGAGGCCCGGGAAGGGGGATCGTATGCACGGCGGACCCCCTACGGAGGGGTTCATTCACCCGGCTTTGACGTGCATTAATGGCATTATCTACGCCAGAATCAGGACGAATGACCCGATCACACCCCGCGCCAGTACACCGCTCCGCCCGAGTCAGTTCATCTTCCGTTCACTCAGGTTGCCTACGGTCGCCGAGCCACTGACGTCAAACAGAAGCCTGGGTAAATGGAGCACATAACGCTTCTCCTCGGGATCGTGATCATCACCGCTCTCGTGTTCGACTTCACGAACGGTTTCCACGACACAGCCAACGCGATGGCTACCACCATCTCGACCGGCGCCCTCAAGCCCAAGACGGCGGTGGCCATGTCCGCCGTGCTCAACCTCGTCGGCGCGTTCATGTCCGTGGAGGTCGCCAAGACGATCTCCAAGGGACTGGTCAACGAGGAGGGCATCCAGCCAGAGGTGATCTTCGCCGCCCTGGTCGGAGCGATCCTCTGGAACCTCGTCACCTGGCTGGTCGGTCTCCCCTCCAGCTCCTCGCACGCCCTGATGGGCGGCCTGATCGGTGCCGCGGTCGCGTCCGCCGGCATCGGCGCGGTCAACGGCAGCGTCGTCGTGACCAAGGTCCTCATCCCCGCGATCGCCGCCCCGCTGGTGGCCGGCATCGCCGCCTACCTGGCCGCCAAGCTCACCTACAAGCTGGGTGACAAGGTCGGCGAGAAGACCTCCGCCAAGGGTTACCGCGCCGGTCAGATCGCCTCGGCCGGTCTCGTCTCCCTCGCGCACGGCACCAACGACGCGCAGAAGACGATGGGCATCATCACCCTGGCCCTCATCGCCGGCGGCGCGATCGCGCCCGACGCGAACCCGCCAGTCTGGGTCATCGTCTCCGCCGGTATGGCCATCGCGATGGGCACCTACCTGGGCGGCTGGCGCATCATCCGCACCATGGGCAGCGGCCTGACCGACCTGCACCCGCAGCAGGGCTTCGCCGCCCAGACCTCGGCCGCGTCCGTCATCCTCGCCTCCTCGAACCTGGGCTTCTCGCTCTCCACCACCCACTCGTGCTCGGGTGCGGTCATGGGTGCGGGCCTGGGCCGCAAGGGCGGTGTGGTCCGCTGGTCCACCGCGACCCGCATGTTCATCGCCTGGGGCCTGACCCTGCCGGCCGCCGCGCTGGTCTCGGCCGGTGCCGAGCTGGTCATGCGCATCGGTGACGTCGGCATCGCCGCGGTCACGCTCTTCCTGATCGGCTCCTGCCTGGCCATCTGGTTCATCTCGCGCCGCCAGGTCGTCGACCACAACAACGTCAACGAGGTGGAGCCGGCCCGCGCCGAGGAGCCGGGCGTCGTCACCACAGCGATCGCCGCGGTCACCGTCCCGCCGACCGTCGCCGCCGCCGGTACCACCGCCGCGGCGACGACCGCCGAGGTGACGGACGAAGCCCTCAAGGCCACCATCCCGGCCGCGACGCAGACCCCGGCGGCTCCGGCCGCCGCGGTCTGACCGAGACAGAGACACAAGAGGAAACCGCAGTATGAAGATCGACTGGGAAGCGCTCGGCTCCGTCTTCGGGGTCAGCCTCTTCGCGACCGTCGCCCTCGTGGCCCTCTTCACCCTGGGCCTGGTGGGCCTGTCCAAGCACGAGACCGCCACCGAGCAGGGCGGCACCGCCACCCTCGCCCGCAGCGGCGCGTACGCCTGCTTCGCGGTCATCGCCGCGGCCGTGGGCTACGGGATCTACCTGATCGTCGCCTGATCCGCCGTCCCGCGGCCGACCGGGCGTGAAGGCTCCCTCCGGGTTTGTCCCGGAGGGAGCTTTTCGCATCCCGCGCCCCCTCCCGCGCTCCTGCCGCGCCCCGGCCGCGCCGCAGGTCAACGGCGAGTTGACGGGCCTTCGGCGTGCGTGGTGGACTGCCGGAGCCAATACGGCGGCATGGAGAGGAAGTCCGGTGCGAATCCGGCGCGGTCCCGCCACTGTCACCGGAACCGCACGCCGCGCGTGCGTCCCGGGAGCCAGGAACTCTCGCCGCCGGACACGTCGAACCAGGGCGCGGACCCTGAGTGAGGACATACCTGTCACCATGCGTGCCGATCGCGTCTTCGCGTACGGCGCCACGGCGGGCCTGATCGGCGACCGGATCCTCGGGGATCCGCGCCGAGGGCACCCCGTGGCCGCCTTCGGACGGGCCGCCGCCGCCGTCGAACGCTCCCTGTGGCGCGACGACCGCGCCCGGGGCCTCCTGCACACCCTGGTGTGCGCCGGGGGCGCGGCCGCCGTCGGAGCGCTGGGCGCCCGAGCCGTGCGCTCCCGGCCCGCAGCCGTCCGTATCGCCCTGACGGCCGCCGCCACCTGGGCCGTCGTGGGCGGCACCTCCCTGGGCCGTGAGGCCCGCGCCATCGGCGGCGCGCTCGCCGCCGGGGACGTCGAGGTGGCCCGGGAGCGGCTGCCCCACCTGTGCGGACGCGACCCGCAGGCCCTGGACGGGCAGCAGATGGCCCGCGCCGTCGTGGAATCCGTCGCCGAGAACACCTCCGACGCGGTGGTCGGTGCCCTCGTGTGGGGCGCCGTCGCCGGAGTCCCCGGGCTGCTGGCCTTCCGAGCCGTGAACACCCTGGACGCGATGGTCGGCCACAAGTCCCCCCGCTACCTGCGCTACGGCTGGGCCTCCGCCCGGCTCGACGACCTGGCCGGCTGGCCGGGGGCCCGGCTGACGGCGGTCGCCGCCGTGCTGGCCGGCCCCGACCGGCGGGGCGCCGTACGGGCCTGGCGCGCGGACGCCGCCGCGCACCCGAGCCCGAACGCCGGACCCGTCGAGGCCTCCTTCGCCGGGGCGCTGGGCGTCAGACTGGGCGGAACCCTCGCGTACGGCGGCCGGGTCGAGCACCGGGCCGTCCTGAACGGCGGGGCGGGGCGGCCGGTGGAGGTCGCGGACATCGAGCGGGCGGTACGGCTGTCGCGGCAGGTGACCTGGCTGGCCCTGGGCGCCTGCGTGGCCGCCCGGCTGCTGGTCTCCCGTACGGCACGGAGAGGACGGCGCGGATGAGCGGCGCGAAGCGCGGCGGGGGTCTGCTGGTCGCGGGCACCACGTCGGACGCGGGCAAGAGCGTGGTCACGGCGGGCATCTGCCGCTGGCTGGCCCGGCAGGGTGTGAAGGTCGCGCCGTTCAAGGCGCAGAACATGTCGCTGAACTCCTTCGTGACGCTGGAGGGCGCCGAGATCGGGCGCGCCCAGGCCATGCAGGCCCAGGCGGCCCGCGTGGAGCCGACCGCGCTGATGAACCCGGTGCTGCTCAAGCCCGGTAGTGACCGCAGCAGCCAGGTGGTGCTGCTGGGCAAGCCGGTGGGCGAGATGAGCGCCCGCGGGTTCTTCGGGGGGGCTGGGGGGTCGGCCGCCGGAAAGGCGCTGCACGGCGGTCGCCAGGAGCAGCTGCTCGGCATCGTCACGGACTGCCTGGAGCAGCTGCGGGGCACGTATGACGCCGTGATCTGCGAGGGGGCGGGGAGTCCGGCCGAGATCAACCTGCGCCGGACCGACATCGTGAACATGGGGATCGCGCGGGCCGCGCGGTTCCCGGTGGTCGTGGTCGGGGACATCGACCGCGGCGGCGTCTTCGCGTCCTTCTTCGGGACGACGGCGCTGCTCTCCCCCGAGGACCAGTCCCTGATCGCGGGATACATGGTCAACAAGTTCCGCGGCGACGTGTCCCTGCTGGAGCCGGGCATGGAGATGCTCCGCGGCCTGACGGGCCGTGCCACGTACGGGGTGCTGCCGTTCCAGCACGGCCTCGGCATCGACGAGGAGGACGGCCTGCGGGTCTCCCTGCGCGGGGCGGTACGCGAGTCCGTGGTCGCTCCGCCGGTGGGCGAGGACGTACTGCGGGTCGCCGTGTGCGCGGTGCCGCTGATGTCGAACTTCACGGACGTCGACGCGCTCGCGGCGGAGCCGGGGGTCGTGGTGCGGTTCGTGGACCGGGCCGAGGAACTGGCCGACGCGGACCTGGTCGTCGTACCCGGCACCCGGGGCACGGTGAAGGCCCTTCAGTGGCTGCGCGAACGCGGGCTGGCGGACGCCCTGCTGCGGCGCGCCGCCGAGGGGCGGCCGGTCCTGGGCATCTGCGGCGGGTTCCAGGTGCTGGGCGAGCGGATCTCGGACGAGGTCGAATCGAAGGCGGGCGAGGTCGACGGCCTCGGCCTGCTCCCCGTACGCGTCCGCTTCGAGCGCGAGAAGACCCTGGCCCGGCCGGTGGGCTCGGCGCTGGGCGAGGAGGTCGCGGGCTACGAGATCCACCACGGCGTCGCCGAGGTGCTGGGCGGCGAGGCCTTCCTGGACGGCTGCCGGGTCGGGTCGGTGTGGGGCACCCACTGGCACGGATCGCTGGAGTCGGACGGCTTCCGCCGGGCGTTCCTGCGGGAGGTGGCCACGGCCGCCGGCCGCCGCTTCGTCCCGGCGCCGGACACCTCGTTCGCCGCGCTGCGGGAGGAGCAGCTGGACCTGCTCGGCGACCTGATCGAAGAACACGCCGATACGCGTGCGCTGCTCCAGCTGATCGAGAACGGCGCCCCGGCCGCCCTCCCCTTCCTTCCACCGGGCGCCCCGTGACGGGCCCGGTCCCGCACGTTCAGCCCCGCCGGCGTTCGAGGCGCGGAGTCCGGGGCGGAGCCCCGGCAACGGCGCCGCACCCCGCCACGGTCCACAGCTTCCAAGGAGTGAGCAACACATGAGCACCCCGTATCCGTTCACCGCAGTGGTCGGCCAGTCCGACCTGCGGCTGGCGCTCCTGCTCAACGCCGTGAGCCCGGCGGTCGGCGGGGTGCTCGTGCGCGGTGAGAAGGGGACCGCCAAGTCCACCGCCGTCCGCGCGCTGTCCGCACTGCTGCCGCAGGTCGACGTCGTGTCCGGCTGCCGGTTCAGCTGCGCGCCCACCGCGCCGGACCCGGCCTGCCCGGACGGTCCGCACGAGGCCGGCCCCGGCGGCGCCCGGCCCGCCCGCATGGTGGAGCTGCCCGTCGGCGCCTCCGAGGACCGGCTCGTCGGCGCCCTCGACATCGAACGGGCCCTCGCCGAGGGCGTGAAGGCGTTCGAGCCCGGGCTGCTCGCCGACGCCCACCGCGGAATCCTCTACGTCGACGAGGTCAACCTCCTCCACGACCACCTGATCGACCTGCTGCTGGACGCCGCCGCGATGGGCGCCTCGTACGTGGAGCGCGAGGGCGTCTCCGTCCGGCACGCCGCCCGCTTCCTGCTCGTCGGCACGATGAACCCCGAGGAGGGCGAGCTGCGGCCGCAGCTCCTGGACCGGTTCGGGCTCACCGTCGAGGTGGCCGCCTCCCGCGAGCCCTCCCAGCGCGTCGAGGTGGTCCGCCGCCGGCTCGCCTACGAGGACGACCCCGCGGGCTTCGCGACCCGCTGGGCCGCGGACGAGCACGAGGTCCGCGCCCGGGTGGTGGCCGCGCGGGCGCTGCTGCCGAAGGTGTCGCTCGGCGACACCGCGCTGCTGCAGATCGCGGCGACCTGCGCCGGGTTCGAGGTCGACGGGATGCGTGCCGACATCGTCATGGCCCGGACCGCGACCGCACTGGCCGCCTGGGCCGGGCGGACCGACGTCCGCAAGGAGGACGTCCGGCAGGCCGCCCTGCTGGCGCTCCCGCACCGGCGGCGCCGGAACCCCTTCGACGCGCCGGGGCTGGACGAGGACATGCTCGACCGGATCCTGGACGAGTTCCCCGACGAGGAGCCTGAACCCGAGCCCGAGCGGGAGCCGGAGCCGGACCCCGAGGGTCCCGACGACGACGGACCCGGGGACGGCGGTCCCGACGGCGGCCCGGGTGGCACGCCCCCGCAGGGCGCCGGACCGCAGGACCCGGGTGCCTCGGCCGAGACCCCCGAGGCCCCCGAGAGCGGCGAGGCCCCGGCGGAGGCCCCCGAGGCCCCGCAGCCCTCCGCCCAGGAGGCCGCCGGGCCGGAGCAGGCCGCGGTGCGTGCCGCCGAGCCGTTCCGGACCAAGATGCTCAGCGTGCCCGGTCTCGGCGAGGGCGCGTCCGGCCGCCGGTCCCGCGCCCGCACCGCCCACGGCCGCACCACCGGCGCCCAGCGCCCGCGCGGGCACCTGACGAAGCTGCACCTGACCGCCACCATCCAGGCCGCCGCCCCGCATCAGAAGGCGCGCGGCCGCGACGGGCGCGGCCTCGTGATCCGCAAGGACGATCTGCGCCAGGCCACGCGGGAGGGGCGCGAGGGCAACCTCGTCCTGTTCGTCGTCGACGCCTCCGGTTCCATGGCCGCCCGGCAGCGCATGAGCGCGGTCAAGGGCGCGGTGCTGTCCCTGCTCCTGGACGCCTACCAGCGCCGGGACAAGGTCGGTCTGATCACCTTCCGCGGCGCCACGGCCGAGCTCGCCCTGCCGCCGACCTCCTCGGTGGACGCGGCGGCGGCCAGGCTGGAGCAGCTGCCGACGGGCGGCCGCACCCCGCTGGCCGCCGGGCTGCTGAAGGCCCACGAGGTGCTGCGGATCGAGCGGCTGCGGGATCCCTCGCGCCGGCCGCTGCTCGTGGTCGTCACCGACGGGCGCGCCACCTCGGCCGGGAACGCCGGGGGCCGTACGGACAGCAGCCCGCGGGAGCTCGCCGGGCACAGCGCGCGGCTGCTGCAGGCCGGGGGCGTCGCCTCGGTGGTCGTGGACTGCGAGTCCGGGCCGGTCCGGCTGGGGCTGGCCGGCGTACTGGCCCGGGACCTCGGCGGTCCGGCCGTCACGCTCGACGGGCTGCGGGCCGACTCGCTGGCCGGGCTCGTGAAGAACGTACGTACCGCAGTGACATCCACCGCTTCACCCCACAGCAGCAGCAACAGCAACAGGAGGGCCGCGTAATGCCTCAGGGACAGCCGTCCGTCGTTCCGGACGACGGGCTCACCACGCGCCAGCGCCGCAACCGTCCGCTGGTCTTCGTCCACACCGGGCCCGGCAAGGGCAAGTCCACGGCGGCCTTCGGGCTGGCGCTGCGCGCCTGGAACCAGGGCTGGCCGATCGGGGTGTTCCAGTTCGTCAAGTCGGCGAAGTGGAAGGTCGGCGAGGAGAACGCGCTCAAGGTGCTCGGCGCCTCCGGCGAGGGCGGCTCCGTCGTCTGGCACAAGATGGGCGAGGGCTGGTCCTGGGTCCAGCGGGACGCGCAGCTCGACAACGAGCAGGCGGCCAAGGAGGGCTGGGAGCAGGTCAAGCGCGATCTGGCCGCCGAGACGCACAAGCTGTACGTGCTCGACGAGTTCGCCTACCCGATGCACTGGGGCTGGATCGACGTCGACGAGGTCATCGAGGTGCTGCGGGGCCGTCCCGGCACGCAGCACGTGGTGATCACGGGCCGCAACGCGCCGGAGAAGCTGGTGGAGTTCGCGGACCTCGTCACCGAGATGACCAAGGTCAAGCACCCGATGGACACGGGGCAGAAGGGCCAGAAGGGCATCGAGTGGTGACTTCGTACGGCTTCAACGTTCCTCGGCTCGTCATCGCCGCTCCGTCGTCCGGCAGCGGCAAGACCACCGTGGCCACGGGCCTGATGGCGGCCTTCTCGGAGCGCGGCCTCGCCGTGTCCCCGCACAAGGCCGGGCCCGACTACATCGACCCCGGCTACCACGCGCTGGCCACCGGCCGGCCGGGGCGCAACCTCGACGCCTTCATGTGCGGGCCGGAGCTGGTCGCTCCGCTGTTCGCGCACGGGGCGGCCGGGTGCGACCTGGCGGTGGTCGAGGGCGTCATGGGGCTCTACGACGGCGCCGCGGGCCGGGGTGAGCTGGCGTCGACGGCGCAGGTCGCGAAGTTGCTGCGGGCGCCGGTGGTGCTGGTGGTCGACGCCTCCTCGCAGTCGCGGTCGGTGGCGGCGCTGGTGCACGGCTTCGCGTCCTTCGACCCGCAGGTGCGGCTGGGGGGCGTGATCCTGAACAAGGTCGGCTCCGACCGGCACGAGGTGATGCTGCGGGAGGCCCTGGAGGAGGCGGGGATGCCGGTCCTCGGTGTCCTGCGGCGGGCTCCGCAGGTGGCCACGCCCTCGCGCCACCTGGGGCTGGTCCCGGTGGCCGAGCGGCACACCGACGCGCTGGCCTCGGTGTCGGCGCTGGCCGCGCAGGTCCGGGCGGGCTGCGACCTGGACGCCCTGATGGCCCTGGCCCGCACGGCCCCGCCTCTGGACTGCGAGGCGTGGTCGCCTGCTGCTGCGCTGACGCGCAGCGGGGGCGCCGCCCCAGACCCCGCTCCTCACACGCCGGAGGGGCTGGACATCCCCGGCGCGCGGCCGGTGGTCGCCGTCGCGGGCGGAGCGGCGTTCACGTTCTCCTACGCCGAGCACGCGGAGCTGCTCACCGCCGCCGGGGCGGAGGTCGTCACCTTCGACCCGCTCCGGGACGAGGCGCTCCCGCCCGGCACCTGCGGCCTGGTGATCGGCGGCGGCTTCCCGGAGATGTACGCGCCCGAACTGTCCGCCAACGAACCGCTGCGGGCGGCCGTCGCCGCCTTCGCCGCGGCCGGCGGCCCGGTCGCCGCCGAGTGCGCCGGGCTGCTGTACCTCGGCCGGTCGCTGGACGGGAAGCCCATGTGCGGGGTGCTCGACGCCGACGCGCGGATGTCGGAACGTCTCACGCTCGGCTACCGCGAGGCGGTGGCGGTGTCCGACAGCGCGCTCGCGCAGGCCGGGACCCGGCTGCGCGGGCACGAGTTCCACCGGACGGTGATCGAGCCGGGCGCCGGGGCGGCCCCGGCGTGGGGGTTCACGCACCCGGAGCGCCGGGTCGAGGGCTTCGTGCAGCAGGGTGTGCACGCGAGCTACCTGCACACGCATTGGGCGGCGGAGCCGTCCGTCGCGCGCCGTTTCACGGAAGCCGCGGCAGCACGGCGGTGACCTCCGCCCCCGGCCGGCGCTCAGTCCGCGATGCCCACCACCAGCCAGATCCCGGCCACCCCGCCCACCGTGCACATCAGCGTGGACAGGGCGGGGTGCTTGTGGTGTGCCTCGGGGAGGATCTCGGCGGACGCGAGGTACAGCAGGACGCCTCCGAAGAAGCCGAGGTACGCGCCGAGGGGTTCCTCCGGAAGGATGAACAGCACAGTGGACGCCGCGCCCACGACGGGGGCGACGGCGTCCGCGAAGAGCATCATCAGTGCCTTGCGGCGGTCGTTCCCGTAGAGGCTGGTGAGCGTGTACGTGTTGAACCCGTCGGCGAAGTCGTGGGTGATGACGGCCAGCGCCACGGCCACGCCCATCCCTCCGCCGACCTGGAAGGCCGCGCCCAGGGCCACCCCGTCGGCGAGGCTGTGGCCGACCATGGCCGCGGCCGCGGTCAGCCCGACCTGGGGGGTGCGGCCGCCGTCCTCGGCGCCGTGCGCGGCCTGGCGGACCGCCAGCAGCCGTTCCACGACGTGCGCGACGAGGAAGCCGCCGACGAAGAGCAGCAGGGCGAGGGGGACACCGAACACCTTGCCGCCCGCCGCGGTGAGGGCCTCCGGGAGCAGGTCGAGGCCCACGACGCCGAGCATCAGCCCGCCGGCCAGGCCCAGCACGAGGTGGCGGCGGTCGGTGACGCGCTGCGCCGCCCATCCGCCCGCCAGGGTCATCAGGAACGCGCCCAGCGCCACGATCACGGCCATGCGCCCCTGAATACAGACTCCTCGCCCGGTGCGCACGTCCGCGCGCGGGTGGCGGGTGTCGAAGGGTTGACGGCCGACCGGCCGGTGGTGTTCCAGTGACGGTGACGGCGACGGTGACTACGGAAGGAAGGCCCCCGGTGGGCGAGTACGCGACGCAGGTGGTGGTCGGGGTCGGCGGACGCGCGGGGGTTTCCGTCGCGGAGGTCTGCGCCCTGGTCGAGGAGACGCTGCGCGGGGCCGGGCTGGCCGTGGGGGCGGTGACGGCGCTGGCCACGGTGGAGTCGAAGGCGGGCGAGGCCGGGATCACGGGTGCGGCGGAACGTTTCGGCGTGCCCGTGGTGAGCTACCCCGCCGCCCGGCTGGCCGCCATCGCCGTGCCGCACCCCTCGGAGTCGGCACGCACCGCCACCGGAACCCCCTCGGTGGCGGAGGCCGCCGCCCTCGCGGGCGGCGGGCAACTCCTCGTGCCCAAACGGCGGTCGGTGTCGGCGACCTGCGCCGTGGCCACGGCGCACGCGCACGACCTGCGCCACCACGGGGACGCCGAAGTGATCGACGCGGGCTCGGCACTGGTGGACCTGGCGGTCAACGTACGGGCGGACACTCCCCCGGACTGGCTCAAGCAGCGGATCGCCGCCTCCCTCGGGGATCTCGCCGCATATCCCGACGGGCGGCGCGCCCGCGCGGCGGTGGCGGCCCGGCACGGGCTGCCGGTCGAGCGGGTGCTGTTGACGGCCGGGGCCGCGGAGGCCTTCGTACTGATCGCCCGGGCCCTGGAAGCCGTACGGCCGGTCGTGGTGCATCCGCAGTTCACCGAGCCGGAAGCGGCCCTGCGGGACGCGGGGCACCAGGTCGGGCGCGTGGTGCTGCGGGCGGCGGACGGCTTCACGCTGGACCCGGCGGACGTGCCCGAGGACGCGGACCTCGTGGTAATCGGCAATCCGACCAACCCGACGTCCGTCCTGCACCCGGCGGGAACCCTCTCCGCGCTGGCCCGGCCCGGCCGGATCCTGGTCGTGGACGAGGCGTTCATGGACGCCGTGCCGGGCGAGCGGGAAGCCCTGGCCGGACGGATGGACCTGCCGGGGCTGGTGGTGCTGCGGAGCCTGACCAAGACGTGGGGGCTGGCGGGGCTGCGGATCGGCTACGTGCTGGCCGAGCCCGAGGTGATCGCGAAACTGGCGGCCGCGCAGCCGTTGTGGCCGGTGTCGACCCCGGCGCTGGTGGCGGCCGAGGCCTGTGTGGCTCCGGCGGCGCTGGCCGAGGCGGAGGAGGCGGCCCGGCGGATCGCGGTGGACCGGGCGCATCTGCTGGCCGGGCTCGCGGAGTTCGACGAGGTGACGGTCGTCGGGGTGGCGGAGGGGCCGTTCGTCCTGATCCGGGTGGCGGGCGGGGCGGAGGTCCGCACCCGGCTGCGCGCCCTCGGCTTCGCCGTCCGCCGCGGGGACACCTTCCCTGGACTGGACCCCTCCTGGCTCCGGCTGGCGGTGCGCGACCGGGCGACGACGGGCCGGCTGCTCCAGGCCCTGGACCACGCCCTCGCACTGGCCGCGCGCTGACCGTGAGCCGGGTGCGCACCCGGCGTGAGCTGCGCGTGAGCCGCGTGTGAGCCGCGCGTGCCGACCGTGAGCTGCGCGCGTCGGCCTCCACCGCACCCGTCTGACCTGCGCTCCTTACCGAGCGCCGATGCCCCGGTCACCCGTTCGGCCCCCTACGATGGCCGCGGGGGCGGGGCCGGGTGAGGATCCCCGCATCGGTCATCAGTGCATGACATCGGGGGTCGGGAATGAAGGCATACGTCAGGACAGGCACGGCGCTGGCCGCGCTCGCGGTGGTGGGCGGTGGGATCTACGCCGTGCCACGGCTGCTCGACAGCGGCGCGGCGCCCGCCTCGGAGCAGCGGCTCCAGGGCGATCCCGGGCAGAGCGATCCGGCGCGGGGGAAGCCGGACGCTCCACGGGCCGCCGCCCCGGGGAAGCCGTTCACGCTGGTGGCGACCGGCGACATCATCCCGTACCCGTCGATCGTCCAGCGGTCGGCGGACGACGCGGGCAAGGCCGGGGAGTACGACTTCCGGAAGATACTCGCCGGGGTCAAACCCCTGGTGTCCGCGGCCGACCTGGCGATATGCCACCACGAGATACCGTACGGGCGCCCCGGCGGCCCCTACACCGGCTATCCCACCTTCAAGGCCCCGCACCAGTTGGCGGACGCGCTCAAGGACGCCGGGTACGACAGCTGCTCCACCGCCTCGAACCACACCCTGGACGACGGCTACGAGGGCCTCGCCCGCACCCTGGAACACCTCGACCGGGTCGGCATCCCGCACGTCGGCTCGGCCCGCAGCGCGGAGGAGGCCAAGGCCCCGGCGCTGCTCGCGGCGGGCGGCGCGAAGGTCGCCCAGCTCTCCTACACGTACGGCACGAACGGCATCCCGCTTCCCCAGGGCAAGCCGTGGGCCGTCAATCTGATCGACAAGGACCGGATCATCGCCGACGCGCGGGCCGCGCGGGCGGGGGGCGCGAACGTGGTGGTGGTCAGCGTCCACTGGGGGACCGAGTGGCAGACCGCGCCGGACGAACAGCAGAAGGCACTGGCGCAGGAGCTGACCGCCTCCCGCTCGGCCGACGGGCTCCCCGACATCGATCTGATCATCGGCACCCACAACCACGTGCCGCAGCCCTACGAGAAGATCAACGGCACCTGGGTGGTCTTCGGGATGGGCGATCAGGTCGCCAGCTTCGTACCGGCCGACAAGCTGCGCGGCAACCAGTCCTCGGTCCCCCGCTTCACCTTCTCCCCGGCGGCGGGCCGGCCGGGCCGCTGGGAGGTGGTGAAGGCCGAATACCTCACGCAGTACTCGGACATGGGGCCGCCGTTCCGCGTCGTCTGCGTCTCCTGCGCGGCCTCGGACACCTCGCTCCCGGCCGCGAAGCGGAGCGAGTACGCGCGGATCGACCAGCAGGTCACCGAGGCCGTGATGTCCCGTGGCGCGGGCGGCCAGGGACTGGAACACGCCACACGCTGAGCACGCCATCCGCCGGGCACGTCACCCGCCGGGCCCTGGGTACGTGAGCATGTCCCCCGCCGGGGCCCGCCGACCCCATGCGTCACCGGACACGCCGCCCGTCCTCGCCCGTCACCCGTTGAGCACTCCCCTCCGTGCGCTCCTCGGGGCGGGCGCGCCGGGCGGCGGCCCGGGGCTCCCGATCGCCCTACGAGGCCCTGCCCCGCCGGGTGATCAGGAGCGCGCCCCCGCCGATGGCGAGCAGGGTCAGGGCCCCGCCTGCGACGTAGGGAGTCAGTGAACCTCCGCCGGTCTCGGCGAGGTTGGTGCCGCTGGTACCGCTGATGCCGCCGGACGTGGCGGAGCCGGAGCCGGTCCCCGTCGCCGTCTGGGGCTTGACGTCCGGGTCCGCGGGCGGGTTCGCCGCCGGCGCCGCGCCCCTCGGGGACTCGCAGTGCGCCTCCGCGAGCACGATCTCGCCGTCGACCTTCGCCACGTTCAGGTTCAGCGGGTTCACCGCCACCTTCAGACGGAGCGCGGCCGCGGCCGCCGTGGTGCCGGTGGTCTCCGTGGCGGACAGCTCGAGGTCGATCCGGCCCACTCCGGGGACCTCGACCTGGGTGGGGCCGCCCGCCGACAGGGTGACCTTCTTGCCGAGCGCCGTCACCTTCCCGAGGGCGTTCGCGCTCGCCACCGGCTTCTTGCCCGCCTCGCAGACGGCCTTGGAAGTGACCTTCTCCACCTCGATGAGGGAGAGCAGCGGCAGGCCGGGCACGTGGACGGAGGCCTTGGCGAGGTTCGCCTCCGCCTCGGCCCGGGTCTTGTCGGCGGTCGCCTTGGAGGTGGCCACTTCGGCGCGCAGCACGCTGATCGGATCGTTCCCCTCGACCCCGTCCAGGGTGACGGTCAGTGCGGTCTTCTCGGCCGTCGCCGGGGCGCTGACCTCGTTGAGGGTCGTCTTCAGCGGGACGTTCACGGTCTTGTTGAGCAGGCCCACGTCCAGTCCGGCCCGCAGGACGACGGCGCCGGCCCTGCCCTCACCCCCGGCCGCGCCTCCTCCCGTGGCGAAGGCGGGCGGAGCGGTGAGCAGGGCCACCGCTCCCGTGGCGAGGAGGACGGCCGCGGGCATGCGGAAGGTATGGCTGTTCACGGTGGTGGAACCCCCGGGGAGTTGGGTGCCGTCGCGCCGCCGATGGGGGACATCGCGGGCGCCGACGGACTCGACCCCGGAATCTTTACGCACTGTGGGTGAACGGGGAGCAACCTGACGTGAGTTCACCCCAAAGGGTGGTTTCCGGGCGCACATTCGAATCATTACGCCTCATGAAGAACGCAAGTTGTCTTCTTTCACGGACACCCGGCCCGCGCGGTCGTCTTCAACGACCGACGGGCCGCGGATGTCACGCGACGTCAACCGGGCGCCGCACGCACGGCCGCACGGCTCAGGCCCGGACCCTGCCGTTCACGACGACCCGCAGCGGCCGCGCCAGCACGCGTACGTCGGCCCGCGGGTCGGCGGCGTACACCACGAGGTCGGCGGGCGCCCCCTCGGTCAGCCCCGGCCTGCCGAGCCATTGGCGGGCCGCCCAGGCCGTCGCGGAGAGGGCGTCGATCGGCGGGATACCGGCCTTGACCAGCTCCGCGACCTCCGCCGCGACCAGGCCGTGCGGCAGGGAGCCGCCCGCGTCGGTGCCGACGAAGACCTCGATGCCCGCGTCGTAGGCGGCGCGGACGGTGTCGTAGCGCCGTTCGTGGAGCCGTCGCATGTGCGCCGACCAGTGCGGGAACTTCGCCTCGCCGCCCGCCGCCATCTTCGGGAAGTTCGCGATGTTCACGAGCGTCGGCACGATCGCGACCCCGCGCTCCGCGAACAGCGGGATGGTGTCCTCGGTGAGGCCGGTGGCGTGTTCGATGCAGTCGATGCCCGCCTCGACCAGGTCGCGCAGCGAGTCCTCGGCGAAGCAGTGCGCCGTGACGCGGGCGCCCAGCCGGTGCGCCTCGGCGATGGCCGCCTCGACCTCGGCGCGCGGCCAGCAGGCCGCGAGGTCCCCGGCCTCGCGGTCGATCCAGTCGCCGACGAGTTTGACCCAGCCGTCGCCGCGCAGCGCCTCGCGGCCGACGTACTCGACGAGGTCGGCGGGTTCGATCTCGTGGGCGTAGTTGCGGATGTAGCGGCGGGTGCGCGCGATGTGCCGACCGGCCCGGATGATCTTCGGCAGGTCCTCGCGGTCGTCGATCCAGCGGGTGTCGGAGGGCGAACCGGCGTCCCGGATGAGGAGGGTACCGGCGTCGCGGTCGGTGAGGGCCTGGCGCTCGGCGGTCTCGGCGTCGACCGGGCCGTGGGCGTCCAGGCCCACGTGGCAGTGCGCGTCGACCAGTCCGGGCAGGGCCCAGCCGGTCACCGTGGTCACCTCGCTGACGCCGCGCGGGCGCTCGTAGGAGATCCGCCCGCCGACCACCCACAGCTCGTCGCGTACCTCGTCGGGCCCGACCAGCACCCGGCCCTTGACGTGCAGTACGTCGCGCGCACCGGGCACATCGCCCGCATCGCCTGCATGACTCACACCGCTCACACCGCTCACATCACTCATGGCGGCACTGTACGCACGGGCCCCGCCGCTTCAGGAGGCGGAGAGGGCGTCCAGGAGCCGGTCCACGTCCGCCTCCGTGTTGTAGAGGTGGAACGAGGCCCGCAGGAGGCCCGCGCGGGCCGATGTGACGATGCCGGCCGCCTCCAGGACGGGCTGCCGGCCGGCGAGGCCCGGCACGGAGACGATGGCGGAGTCGCCGGGGACGGGCTCGTGGCCCAGGCGTGCGATCCCGGCCCGGTAGCGGGCGGCCAGGGCGGTGTCATGGGCGTGGACGGCCTCGATGCCGATCCGCTCCAGCAGGGCCAGCGCGCGCTCGGACGCGTGGTAGGCGAGGAAGGCCGGGGACTCGTCGAACCGACGTGCCCCGTGGGCGAGTTCCGCCATCGGCCCGTAGGTGGCGTCCCCCTCGGCCACCGCCGGAACCCATCCGGCGTGCAGCGGGGTCAGCGTGTCCTGGGCCTCCGCCGACACCGTCAGGTACGAGGCTCCGCGCACGCCGAGCAGCCATTTGAACCCGGCGGCGACCGTGTACTCGTACGGCGAGGCGTCGAACGGGAGCCAGCCGACCGCCTGGGTCGCGTCCACGAGCATCCGGGCCCCGTGCGCGGTCGCCGCGGAGCGCACCGCCGCCAGGTCGGCCTTGCGGCCGTCCGCGGACTGCACGACGCTCAGCGAGACCAGGGCCGTGCCGGGGCCCACGGCCTCGGCGACGGACTCGAGCGGGGCGAAGCGCACCTTGAGGTCGCCGCGCGCCACGAACGGGTTGATCACGGAGGAGAACTCGCCCTCGGGGCACAGCACTTCGGCGCCGGACGGGAGCGAGGCGGCGACGAGGCCGACGTGGGTGGAGACGGCCGAGCCGATGGACACCCGGTCGGTGTCCACCCCGACCAGGCGGGCGAAGGCCGCCCGGGCCCCGTTCACGCGGTCGAAGTCGCCGAAGCCGGTGGGGAGCCCGGCCCCCGCCGCCTCGGCCAGCTCCTGTACGGCCGCGACGGCGGAACGCGGGACGACCCCGCACTTGGCGGTGTTGAGGTAGGTGGTGGAGTGGGCGAACTCGGCACGGGTCGCTTCGGCGAGCGGAAGATCCATGCCGTCAACTCTGCGCCAGGAACGGCCCGCAGTCCACCGCCCGAGTCCCCCGAGTCCCCTCGAGTCGCCCGACTCCCCCGAGTCCTCCATGTCCCCGGGTGATCCTTATGCCTGGGGGACCGCGCACGCGCCGTCGGGCTCGCAGGCCTCGGCGGCCGCGGCCGGTTCCTCGACCTCGCGCCCGGCCCACGCCTGCTCCAGGGCCCGGGTGAACACCTCGGCCGGCTGTCCGCCGGAGATCCCGTAGCGGCGGTCGAGGACGAAGAACGGCACGGCGTTCGCGCCCAGCTCGGCGGCCTCGCGCTCGTCGGCCCGGACCTCGTCGGCGTAGGCGGAGCCGTCGGCGAGGACGGTGCGGGCCTCGGCCTCGTCCAGTCCGGCCTCGACGGCGAGCGCGATGAGCACCTCGGGGTCGAAGACGGAGCGCTCCTCGGCGAAGTTGGCGCGGTAGGCGAGGTCGAGCAGCTCCTCCTGGCGGCCGCGGGCGGCGGCCAGGTGCAGCAGCCGGTGGATGTCGAAGGTGTTGCCGTGGTCGCGGCCCTCGGTCCGGTAGGTGAGGCCCTCGGCGCGGGCGCTGGCGGCGACGTGCTCCTCCATGCCGCGCGCCTCGTCGAGGGTGCGGCCGTACTTCTTGGCGAGCATCTCCACGACGGGGGCGGTGACGCCCTTCGCCCCGCCCGGGTCGAGCTCGAAGGACCGGAAGACGACCTCCACCTCGTCGCGGTGCGCGAACTCGGCCAGGCCCTTGGTGAAACGGGCCTTTCCGATGTAGCACCAGGGACAAGCGATGTCGCTCCAGATTTCGACGCGCATGATCCTTCTTCTCTCCGGGTTCCAAGGGGGGGGTGAAACGGTTTGTGGTTCAACCATTCACCGCCCCGTCTCATTCCCCGGACGGGGCCGGCACCTGCCCCACCTGCAGCCAGAGGGTGCGGTGGGTGCCCGAGCGGGGGGCCGACGGGTCCGCGCGCCAGCCCTGGGTGGCGTAGAAGGCCTGGGCGCGGAGGTTGTGCTCGTAGACCTCCAGGCGGACCCGGCGGATTCCGGCCCGCCGCCAGGCGTCCAGGCAGGCGGCGTGCAGGGCGGCCCCGGTGCCGCGGCGCCAGTGGTCGGGGTCGACGTGGAGCTGGGTGAGGGTGGTCTCGCCGTCCCGCGTGCGGAACGCGGCGACCCCGGTGAGCTCGCCGTCCTCCTCGGCGCAGAGCACCTCGCCCTCGGCCGCGTCCCGGGCGATGGCATGCGACCAGCCCTCGCGGGTTCGCTGGAGCTCGGCGTCGCCCGGGTAGGCCTGCTCGGGGATGTGGCCCTGGTAGTAGGTGGCGCGGGCCCGGGCGTGCAGGGCTGCGATCGCGGGGAGGTCGGCGGGCTGCGCGGCTCTGATCATGGGAGTGGGAACGCGCCGGGAGGCTCGGCGGTTCCCGGCCCGCCGGCCTCGCGGCCTTCGTGGCTACTTCTTCAGCCACGCCTCCATCATCTTCTGGGCGATGGGGGCGGCCAGCCTCCCGCCGCCGATCTCGGAGCGGTCGGTGTCGGAGTTCTCGATCACCACGGCCACCGCGATCTGCTTGCCGTTCGACTTGCCGTACGAGGTGAACCAGGCCAGCGGTGCGAGGCTGTTGTTGACACCGCGCTGGGCGGTACCGGTCTTGCCGCCGACCTCGGCGCCGGACACCTGCGCCGGCTTGCCGCCGCCCTCGGTGGCGACCGTGCGCATGGCGTCGCGGATCATCGAGGCGGTCCTCTCCCCCATGACCTGCTGGGACTTCGGGTCCTTGAAGCTCTCCAGTACGTCGCCGCCCGCGTCGGTGACCTCGGAGACCAGGTGCGGGGCGACGAGCTTGCCGCCGTTCTCGATCGCGGCCGTCACCATCGCCATCTGGAGCGGGGTGGCCTGCACGTCGAACTGGCCGATACCGGTCTGGGCGACCTGGTCGACCGACATCTTCTTCGACGGGTACTTGCTGGGCGGGTTGGTGCGGACCGGGGTGTCGATCTGCGTGTTGAAGCCGAGCTTCTGGGCCGTCGCCCGCATCTTGTCCTGGCCCAGCTTGGACGCGAGCTCGGCGAAGACGTTGTTGCAGGACAGCTTCAGGGCGGTGCGCACCGAGACGTTGTTGCAGGCCGCGGAGCCCGCCTCGCTGGGCAGCGGGGTGCGGGTGCCGGGGATCGTGTACGGGTCGGCGATCCCGGTCTGCCGGTCGAGGTCGGTGACGAGGCCGTTCTCGATCGCCGCGGCGAGGGTGACCAGCTTGAAGGTGGATCCGGGCGCCTGGGGCTTGCGCAGCGCCACGTTCTCCATGGCCTTGCCCTTGTCGGCGGAGAGCGCCGCCCAGGCCTCCTTGTCGTTGGCGCCGGCGATGCTGCCGGGGTCGAAGGAGGGGTTGTTCACCACGGCGAGGATCTCGCCGGTCTTCGGGTCCAGGGCCACGGCCGCGCCCTGCTTGCCCTGGAGCGCGTCGTAGGCGGCCTTCTGGACGCCCTTGTCGATGGTGGTCAGGACGTTGCCGGGGGAGGCCCGCTTGTTGGTGAGCATGTCCATCATCGTCTTCAGCCGGCTGTCGGAGCCGTTGAGGACGTTCTTGTAGATGCCCTCCAGCAGGGTGGTGCCGTAGGCCTGGGAGCTGTAGCCCGTGACGGGTGCGTACAGGGGGCCGTCGACGTACGTCCGCTTGTAGCCGAAGTCCTTGCCGCCCGTCTTCTCCGAGCCGGTGATCGCCTCCCCGCCCACGATGATGTTGCCCAGCGGGTTCTCGTACTGCCCGATGAGATTCCGGCGGTTGTGCTCGTCGTCTGCGAGGGCCTGGCCTTGATATGCCTGCACCCAGGTGACGCGGACCAGCAGGGCCAGCACCAGAAGCAGACAGAAGACCGACGCACGCCTGATCGTCTTGTTCATCCCCCAGAAGGACGTCTCCGCGGTCCCAGCCGTTCCGCTCTGCCCCGATTGTGGCGGGCTTCTCAGCTTTTCTTCATGATGAAGCCTCCCTCGTAGGCCGCGATGACCGCCTGGGTGCGGTCGCGGGAGCCGGTCTTGGTGAGGACCGCGGCGACGTGGGTCTTGACGGTCTGCGGCCCGACGCCGAGGCGCTCGCTCATCTCGTGGTTGGACAGCCCGGTGGCCATCAGGCGCAGGACGTCGGCCTCGCGCTCGGTGAGCCGGGCCACCCAGGGCGCGTCGGCGGGCGGGGCGCCGGCCGTGTGGGCGGCGGCGAGGGAGCGGACGGCGGCCGGGAAGAGCAGCGAGTCGCCGCGGGCGACGAGCCGGACCGCGCCGATCAGCTCGTCGGGGTCGGCCCGCTTGAGGAGGAAGCCGGCGGCTCCCGCGCGCAGCGCGTCGTAGACGTACGCGTCGTTCTCGAAGGTGGTGACGACCACGATCCGGGGTGGCTCGGCCATGGTGGCGAGGATCTGCTGGGTGGCCCGGATGCCGTCGATCTCGGGCATGCGGACGTCCATGAGCACCACGTCGGGCGCCAGTGAGCGGACCAGCGGAACCGCCTCGGCCCCGGTGGCCGCCTCACCGACGACCTCCAGGTCTGCTTCGGCCTCCAGGATGACCCGCAGCGCGGTGCGGACCATCCGCTCGTCGTCGCAGAGCACGATGCGCAGCGGCGGCCGCGGCGCGGGAACGGGAACGGGCGCGGGAACGGGCGCGGCGGTCATCGGGCTTCCCCGGCGAGCGGGAGGACGGCCCGCAGCCGCCACCGGTCCCCGTGCGGGCCGGCCTCGACGCTGCCGCCGAGCAGCGAGGCGCGTTCCGCGGCGCCGCGCAGTCCGCGGCCCCCGGTGGTACGGGTCTCCCGGTCCTCGGCGGGCGCCGCCGGCGGATTGGTCATGGTGATCTCCAGTTCACGGTGTGCGGTGTCGGGGCCGGCCTGTACGCGGATCCGCAGATCCACCGGGCCCGCCCCGTGCCGCAGGGCGTTGGTGAGGCCCTCCTGGACGATCCGGTACGCCTCGCGGGAGGCGATCGCCGGGAGGGCGGTCCAGTCCCCGGCGGGTCCGGGATCCTGGTGCGCGGTGACGGTGGTGCCGGCGGCCCGGGTGCGGGCCAGCAGTCCGTCGAGGTCGGCGGCGAGGGTGGGCGCGGGCGCGGCGTCCGGCCGGGCCGGGTCCCCGTCCCGCAGCAGGCCCAGGACGGCGTCGAGCTCGCCCACCGTCCGCCGCGTGGTGTCCTCGATGGCGGCCAGCGCCTCCCGTACGAAGCCGGGGTCGCGCTCCAGCATCCGCCGGGCGGCGGCGGCCTGGAGGGTGACGGCGCTCAGGGCGTGCCCGACCGCGTCGTGCAGCTCCCGGGCCAGCCGGTTGCGCACGGCCAGGTCGGCGGCCCGCTCCTCGGCCGCGGCCAGCCGGTCCGCCGCCGTGGGCCCGAGCAGTACGGGCGCCATCCTGGCCAGCAGCTTCCCGGCCCCGACCGCGCACAGGGTGAGCCCGGCCAGCAGCCCGATCCCGGCCAGGGGGGCGAGGTACGGGCCGGCGTCCGTGGCGAACCAGCCGTACCCCAACCGGACGACCCGCAGCCGCCCCACGACCGGCACCGCGATCAGCATGACCGCCATGGGCGGCACCGCGAGGGTCATTCCGCTGATCAGCGCGCCGGTCCCCAGGTGCAGGGTCCACCAGGCCGAGGCCCGCCCCCGTGCGGCCCAGGACGTGGTCGGACCGTCGGCCAGACGCTCCCCCGGCACCTCGCACATGGCTCGGACGGCGGCCACCGACATCGGCCGGACCGGCCCGAACAGCGCCGTGACGGCGACGAGGGGCAGGGAGGCGGCGTAGGCGAGGAAGGTGAGCGGGGCGGAGTCGAGCGCGTTGACCCCGCCCGCGGCGACCCCGACGACCACCTGCGTGAGCAGGAAGTACGGCATGAGCAGGGCGCCGCCGAGGATCAGGTGCACCCAGCGCCACCGGGCCCGCGCCACCGGCCGCCGGCTCACCCCGGGCGGCGGGTGCTGAGGAACCGTATGAGGACAGTGCCCGTGAGCAATCCGGTGATCATCTGACCAGCGTAGATCAACAGCGTTGTGGCGGGCGGCCCTTCGCCGCCGTCCAGCTGGGGTCCCAGGCCGGAGACCGTCATCCACGCCCCCCAGTTCAGCGTCGCCGCCCCGCCGATCCACGCGAGGCCCAGCGGCCACCGTGCCCGCAGCGTCCCGCCCCGGGCCAGCAGCACGGCCCCCGCCCCGGCGGCGAGCGCGCATATCGCGTGGACCGCGGACACCACGGCCGTGTCCGCGGAGTTCGCGGCCGCCCGCTCGGCGCCCAGGCCGACGGCGCCTCCGAAGGCCCAATACACGAGCACCCCCGCGACCGCCAGGCCGACGGCCGCCGCGGCTGCCGCCACCACCCCCGTGGGCGACGGCAGCCGCTCCCCCGTCACGCCCCGCCAGGCCCGGCCCCAGCGCTCCCGCGCATAGGGCACGAACAGAGCCGCCAGGGCGAGTCCTTGGACCGTGAATCCGCTGTAGACGACGTGGAACACCCATGGGTCCAGGAAGGGCTTCCGCGCCGCCTCCACCGCCGGGTCCCTGCCGAAGCCGAGCGCCCGTACGAGCAGTTGGCCCGGGAAGCCGAGGAGGATCGGCGTCAGCAGCCCGGTGGCCACGAACACCGGGACGGTCAGCAGCGGGCCCGGCACCCGTATGCCCCAGGGCCGGGTGAGCACCAGCACGAGCAGGATCACGCAGGCGTCCATGGCCAGCGTGACGGAATTGACCGCCAGGAGGAACGGGCCCGGCTCCCGCAGCACGCTGCCCTCGGGTATCCCGAGGTTGCTCCCGCACACCCAGACCGTCTTGAGCCCCAGATACGGCACGGTGGCGGTCAGGGCCACCGCCCGCAGGATCCGCCGCCCGCTCCCCAGGGGGGAGGGCGACAGCTGCTTCACTTCCGTCAGGTCACTCGGGTGCGTCTCTCGCGTGTTCATGACTCAACACTCGCGGCCGCGCGGCCCCGCCACCTCCCCCTTGAAGGGGAACCGCCTCCCCCGCGCGGGGGAGCACAACGCCCGCCCCGCCCGCGGCGCGTGTCACATGCGGCGCGTCACGACCGACAGCCGGTCCCGCGCCTCGAACAGCGCCGCCTTGATGACCTGCTCGTGGTCCCCCGTCAGCCGGGCCACCGGCACCGAGCAGCTCACCGCGTCCCGCGCCGGCGTCCGGTACGGCACGGCCACCCCGAAGCAGCGCAGCCCGAGCGTGTTCTCCTCCCGGTCCACCGCGTACCCCTGCTCCCGCACCAGCGCCAGCTCCTCGATCAGCTGCTCCCGGTCGGTGACCGTGTGCTCGGTGACCGCCTCCAGGCGCCGCGGCAGCAGCCCCCGTACCTCCTGGTCCGTGTGCGTGGCCAGCAGGGCCTTGCCCAGCGCGGTCGAGTGCACGGGCAGCCGCCGCCCGACCCGGGTGAAGGGGCGCAGGTAGTGCTGGGACTGCCGGGTGGCGAGGTAGACCACGCTCGTCCCGTCAAGCCGGGCCAGGTGGATGGTCTCCGTGGTGTCGTCGGAGAGCCGGTCCAGGGTGGGCCGGGCTGCGGCGACCACCTCGTCGCCGTCGATGTACGAGCTGCCGACCAGCAGGGCCCGTACGCCGATGCCGTACCGGGTGCCCGTCGCGTCCGTCTCCACCCAGCCCAGATTCACCAGCGTCCGCAGCAGCATGTAGAGGCTGGACTTCGGCAGGGAGAGGTCGCTTTGGATGTCGGCCAGGCTGTGCAGCCCCGGCCGCGCCGCGAAGTGCTCCAGCAGCAGGACGGTGCGCACCGCCGATTTGACCGGCGCCGCCTGGGCGGGGATCCCGGACTCGGTCGTCGTCATACGCCTGCTTCCCCTCTGGTCGCCTCTTGTCACGCCGAGGACGCGGAAATAGAGTCCACAGCAGATGTGATCATTCATCCACCGGAACTGCGTTCAGAATACTGAACGATCCAGGAGGCAGTGGGCCATGACAACGACACCAGTCTGGAGTGTGGACCCCCGCACCGGGAAGCAGCGCGAACAGGTTGCGGTGGAGGCCACACCCGGCGAGGTGGACGAAGCCGTACGGGCCGCCCACGCCGCCCGTGGCTCGCTCGCCGACGCCACCGTGCGCGCCGCCTTCCTGCGCGCCGCCGCCGCGCTGCTGGACGAGGCCGCCGCCCATGTGATCGAGGCCGCCGACGCCGAGACCGCGCTCGGACCGGGCCGGCTCACCGGCGAACTGGCCCGCACCACCGGCCAGCTGCGCGCCTTCGCCGACGCCGTGGACGCCGGGGCCTACCTCGACATCCGGATCGACCGGGCCGACCCCTCCCTCAGCCCGCCGCGCCCCGAACTGCGCCGCTACAAGGTCCCGCTGGGCGTGGTCGCGGTCTACGCCGCCTCCAACTTCCCGCTCGCCTTCTCCGTCCCCGGTGGGGACACCGCGAGCGCGCTCGCCGCCGGCTG
The DNA here is from genome assembly GCF_055595065.1 of Streptomyces sp. NPDC040545. NCBI lineage: Bacteria > Bacillati > Actinomycetota > Actinomycetes > Kitasatosporales > Streptomycetaceae > Streptomyces > Streptomyces sp. NPDC040545. The sequence goes on along the minus strand of NZ_JBVIWA010000011.1, from coordinate 189,927 downwards.
TCCGGTGGTCATCAAGGCGCACCCCGACCACCCCGCCACCTCCGAGCTGTGCGCCTCGCTGCTGCGCCGGGCCGCGGCCCTGACCGGGCTCCCGGCCGAAGTGGTGAGCGTGGTCCACGGGTTCGACGCCGGCCTGGAGCTGATCCGCCATCCGCTGGTGGCGGCCGCCGGATTCACCGGTTCCATCCGGGGCGGGCGGGCCCTGTTCGACGCGGCCGCCGCCCGTCCCGTACCCATCCCCTTCCACGGTGAACTGGGCTCCCTCAACCCCGTCGTGGTCACCCCGGCCGCCGCCGCCGAGCGCGCCGAGGAGATCGGCGCCGGGCTCGCGGGCGCGGTCACCCTCGGCGTGGGCCAGTTCTGCGTGAAGCCCGGCCTGGTGCTGGTCCCCGAGGGCGCGGACGGCGACCGGGTCACCGGCGAGCTCACCAAGGCGCTCGGGGAGACCGAGCCGGGGGTGCTGCTCGACCACCGGATGCGGGAGAACTTCGTCTCCGGGGTGCGCGAGCGGGCCGCGCTGCCCGGCGTCGACGCTCCCGTGACCCCGGGCTCCGGCGGCGAGCACACCGTCGGCGCGGGCTACCTGACCGTGCCCGCCGGGAGCCTCCTGGAGGGCGGGGCCTACGACGTCCTCCTGGAGGAGTGCTTCGGTCCGGTCACCGTCGTCGTGCGGTACGCCGACCAGGGCGAGGCGAGCGCGGTCCTCGGGCTCCTCGGCGGGAACCTGAGCGCCACCCTCCAGCTGTCGGCCGCCGAGACCGAGGGTGCGCCCGGCCCGGCCGCCGAGCTGATCGGGCAGGTCACCGGGCTGGCGGGGCGGATCGTGGTCAACGGCTGGCCGACCGGGGTGGCGGTGGCCCCGGCCCAGCACCACGGCGGCCCGTACCCGGCCGCGACCTCGCACTCCACCTCGGTGGGTGGCACGGCGATCGAGCGCTGGCTGCGTCCGGTGGCCTACCAGTCCGTGCCGGACGCACTCCTTCCGGCGGAGCTGCGCGAGGACAACCCGCTGGGGCTGCCGCGTCAGGTCACCGGGGGCTGAAAGTCCCGGTGTCCCGGCAGGCGCCGCCGCCCGCCGGGACACCGGAAATCCCGTTGCCCGCGGCCACCCCGCGCGGGAGCCGCGCCGAGAAGGTCCTGGCCGAGGTGGGGTCGGGCGACGCGCAGCTCGTGACGGCCCGCTGGACCGGCTCGTACAAGTCCGGCAACGAGCGCGTCGCGCGCAGTCCCCCCCCCCCGCAATCAGTGCTCACATCCCGAACGTCCCAGAACATCCCGCGAGGGTAAGGGAACGGCAAAGCACCTCCGGTCGTTCTCCGGGCATGACCGCTATGACCCCTGGATCCAACCTGCCGCTCAATGCCGTCCGCGTGACGGTCGACGTGGCTGCGCCGGTACGGCTCGACGTATCGGCCCTGCTCCTGACGGCGGACGGCAAGGTGCGCTCCGACGCCGACTTCATCTTCTTCAACCAGCCCTCCGGCCCCGGTGTCAGCTACCGGTCCGGCGGGGGTACGGCACCGGACTCGATCACCGTGGACACGGCCGCCCTGCCCCCGGGCATCGAGCGGATCGTGGTCACCGCCAGCCCCGACGCCGCCGGGCAGTCCTTCCAGGGCATCGAGCCCACCGGCACCGTGCGCAACGCCGACGGCGGCGCGGTGATCGCCTCCTTCACCCCGCCGCGGCTGGGCACCGAGACCGCGCTCGTCGTCGTCGAGGTCTACCAGCGCGGCGGCGTATGGAAGGTGCGCGCGGTCGGCCAGGGGTACGCGAACGGTCTCGCGGGCATCGCCACCGACTTCGGGGTCTCCGTGGACGAGGAGCCCGCGGCGCCCCAGGCCGTGACCCCGCCCGCGCCCCCGGCGCCCCCCGCGCCTGCGGCCCCGCCGGCCTCCTACCCGGCCTCCCCCTGGCTCGGCGGCCCCACCACGCCCGCGGCTCCCGCGCCGGCCGCCCCCGTGGCGCCTCCCGCACCCGCGGCCCCCGCGCCCGGCACGGGGAAGATCAACCTCGACAAGGGCCGGGTCAGCCTCCAGAAGAACCAGACCGTCTCCCTCGTCAAGGGCGGCCGCCCGCTGCTCTCCCAGGTCAAGATGGGTCTGGGCTGGGAGCCGGCCTTCCGCGGCAAGGACATCGACCTGGACGCCTCCGTCATCGCCTACGGCCCCCAGCGCAACCACATCGACAGCTGCTACTTCGGCAAGCTGTCCATCCTCGGCGGTGCCATCAAGCACTCCGGTGACAATCTCACCGGTGAGGGCGCGGGCGACGACGAGGTGATCGTCGTGGACCTCGGCCGGATCCCCGCCGACGCCACCGGCCTGGTGTTCACGGTGAATTCCTTCTCCGGCCAGAAGTTCACCGAGGTGGCCAAGGCCTACTGCCGTCTCATCGACGCGGCGAGCGGCGAGGAGCTGGTGCGCTTCGACCTCACGAGCGCCGAGCCCCAGACCGGCGTGATGATGGCCAAGCTCATCAAGCAGTTCTCCGGCGAGTGGGAGATGACCGCCATGGGCGACTTTGTGAAGTCGCGCACAGTGCGCGGCATGGTCAAGCCCGCCGCACAGGCACTCTGAGCAGGTGGGCGGGCACATGTGGCCACCGGTGCGCGTCCCGGGTGATGGATGCCACGCGTAATCCGTAGGTGGCTGTCAGTGCCCGCCCGTAGCCTTGGAACCATGCACGAGACACTCACCCCCGCGGGGCCCGCCCGCCCGTCCGCCGCCGAGGCGAACGAGGCGATACGGCACCTTGTCGAGACCCGGGTGGACGGCGAGTGGCCCTCGGAGGCGTATGAGTTCCTGCTCGCCGAGTGGGCCGAGGCCTCGCGCGCGGAGGTTTCCCCGGCCCTGTAGGCGGCACGTGCGCGGCACTGCCGCCGACGGTCAGTGCGCGCGCCGCCACGGCCCGGTGATGGCCAGCATGATGCCCGGCTCCTGGATGTTGGCGTACAGCGTGCGCCCGTCCGGGGAGAAGCAGACACCGGTGAATTCGGAGTACTCCGGCGCCTCGGCCGACCCGTTGTTCAGCTCGTTGCGCGCGAGCGGGTAGGTGCGTCCCGACGCGGTCGCGCCGAACAGGTGCTGCAGCCCCGAGCCGTCCTCCGCGATGATCAGGCCGCCGTACGGGGACACGGTGATGTTGTCGGGGCCGTCGTAGCCGCCGTCGGCCGACGGGTCCGCGTTGATCCCGATGAGGACGGTGAGGCGGACCGTGCGCCGCTTGGGGTCGTAGAACCAGACCTGGCCGTCGTGGGCCGCGCCCGGGCTCTCCTCACGGGCGTAGGACGAGACGAAGTACGCGCCGCCGTCCGCCCACCACATGCCCTCCAGCTTGCGTCCGCGCGTCACCACACCGTCGGCGAACTGCTTGCGCACCGGTACGGTCCGGGCATCGCGGTCGGGCACGTCCACCCAGTCGACCCCGTACACGGTGCCGATCTTCGTGGCGCGCGAGAAGTCGTCGACGAACCGGCCGGAGCTGTCGATGCACTTGGCGGCCTGGAGCACGCCGGCGTCGGCCGCCAGCGTACGGAGTTTGCCGCGCCCGTGGTGGAAGCCGCGGGGCGGGGTCCAGCGGTAGAGCAGCCCGTTGGGGCCGGAGGCGTCCTCGGTCAGGTAGGCGTGGCCCTGGCGCGGGTCGATGACCACGGCCTCGTGGTCATAGCGGCCGAAGGCCTTGACCGGCCGCGGGTCACGGTTGGCGCGTCGGTCGTGCGGGTCGACCTCGAAGACGTAGCCGTGGTCCTTCGTCATGCCGTTCTTGCCGGCCAGGTCCGAGTTCTCCTCGCAGGTCAGCCAGGTGCCCCAAGGGGTGGCGCCGCCCGCGCAGTTGGTCGACGTACCGGCGATGCCCACCCATTCGGCGACCTCGCCGCCGCGCCGGACCTCGACGACCGTGCATCCGCCGGCCGCGGCCGGGTCGTAGACCAGGCCCTCGGTGAGCGGGACCGGACGGGCCCAGTTCTCCCGCTTGCCCTTGAGCTCGTGGTTGTTGACGAGGAGGGTGACCCCGCGGTGGCCCTCGAAGGCGGCGGTCCCGTCGTGGTTGGACGGGGTGGTCTCGCCGGAGTCCAGCTTGGTGACCCCGCTGTGCGTGATGACGCGGTACGTGAATCCGGCGGGCAGGGCCAGCAGTCCGGCCGGGTCGGGGACGAGCGGGCCGTAGCCGGGCTCGCAGGGCCGTCCGTGCTCGTCGCGATCGGTGCTGTCCTCGGCGGCGAGCGCCCCGGGGGCGGTGGCGAGGGCGCCGACCGTCCCGGTGAGCGCCACTCCCGCTCCGGCGATGACGGTACGAGCGGTGAAGTCTCTACGGCTGAGCGGCATCGGGTCTCCAGGGGTGGGGAGGTGGTGCGCCTGTCGTGCGGTCGTCGGCGCACACGCTCTCGCCCGCACGTGAACGGCGGCTGAACTACCCATCAAGAGGAACCGACCCCTTGCCCTGCCCCGGAATGGCCAACTCCGGCCCCAGGAACGGCGCATTGTCACCGCCCTCCCGGGCACCCGCTCCGGGCACCCCGGTCGGGGGGCCCGGGTCAGTCCTGAGCCAGTGGCGCCCATCGTGTCCACCGAGGAGTCAGGTCCGGCCAGGTCCGACCCCCGGTCCGGCCCCGACCCGACCGGGGACCGGCTCAGGCCGGGCGGCGGGAGCGGGCCTTGAACGCTGCCTTGCGGGCCTCCTTGGCCGCCTTCTTGTCCGGGTGCAGCCGGCCCATCGCCTCCAGGACGTACGCCGTCGACGGGTGCTCCACGCGCCACACCTCGTCGAAGAAGCCCGCGTGGTGAGCGGTCAGGGTCTCCATCAGGAGAGGGAGCTCCTCCGTCTCCCCGTCGGCGGCGAGCTGCGCCGCGATCGTGTCCACCGTCAGCCAGAACACCATCTCCGGGTCCGGCACCGGTACGTCGCTCACCCCGCGCTCCGCCAGCCAGACCCGGGCCAGCCCGCCGAGCTCCGGGTCGTCCAGCACCGAGCGGACCGCGGGCTCGGCCTCCGGTCCGGCGGGGGCCAGGGCCTGCTGGCACCGGAGCCGGCGCAGCGGGCCGCCTTCGTCGTCCCCGCGGGCGGCGGCCAGCAGCTCGGCGGCCGCGGCGGGCAGTTCCCGGCCTGCCAGCCACTGCTCGATCTCGGCCTGGGCGGCGCTCTCGGAGTAGAAGGAGACCGCGTCGAGGAGGGCGTCGGCGCCCTTCTCGGCCAGTTCGCCGACGGCGGGGGCATCGACCCCGGCCTCCAGCATCCGGGCCCGGATCCCGTACAGGCCGAGGGGGGTCAGGCGGACCATCCCGTAGCGGGAGACGTCCTCGTCGTCCGCGGAGCTCCCGGCGCTCGCGGTCTCCCGCTCCAGGGAGCCGTCGGTCTCCGTCATCAGCTCCGCGTCGACGGGCCGGAACTCCACCAGCCCGATCGGCTCCAGCTGCCGGAACTGGTCGTCGAGGCGCATCATCGCGTCCGAGACCTGCTCCAGCACGGCGTCGGTCGGCTCGCCCATGTCGTCGGGCACGACCATCGACGCGGCGAGCACCGGCAGCGGAACCGGTTCGTCCGCGGCCCCGCCCTCGGTGACGGTGAGCAGGTAGAGGTTGGCGAGGACCCCGTCGAGGAAGTCCGCCTCGCGCCCGGGGTTCCAGTCCAGCCGGTCGAAGTCGATCTCGCCGCCCGCGTCCAGCGCGTCCACGAGGTCGTCCAGGTCGGGCACCGCCGCGTCGGCGAGCACCGTGTCCAGCGCCGCCAGCCAGAGGTCGAGCACGTCGCCGGGCGCCCCGCTCGTCACCAGCGCGAGGTCCTCACCGGGCGCGGCCGTGCCGAAGCGCTCCTCGTCGCCTTTCCCGCCGTCGTCCTCCGGCTCGGTCACGTCGACCAGGCCGGTGTCCACGGCCACGCGCCAGGCCTGGCTCGCGTACCCGGCGGAGTCCGCGTCGGCGGCGTCGAGGCCGAGCACCGCGGCGGCCTCGGGAAGCTGGTCGGCGGCGAGCTCGCCACCGACGCCGACGCGGGTGGCGGGTCCGGCCCAGCGGGCGAGGCGTACGGCGCGCGCGAACAGCGGGGCGCCGAGGGCGTCACGGGCCAGCTCCGCATCGGAGTGCAGCCGTACGGGCGGCAGCGTGGGGTGCGAGTCTGCGGACATGGGGACGGTTCTCCTCGCGGACGCGGTGGGGCGGGGTAGGACGGGTGTGGCGGGGTGGAACGGGGGTGTGGCGTTGGTGACACGGGCCGTGCTGTCGGCCGGACCGTCAGATGCGCCCGGATTTCGATGACATGGCCGACATGACGGTCAGTGCGGGCATGCGGATGTGGCGCAGACGACAGGCGTGGCCTTCGTACGGCGCTCCAGCGTAGACGCATTTCGGGCGTGTCCGGCGGGCCATCCCCTTTGGTTCATCCCACAGTCAGCTTCCGTATTCCCTGGAGGGCTTGACAACTTTGCTGGCCACACAGGAAATTGACGCGCGTAGATGTACAGGGAGCGGCTTGCCTCCCGCAGATCTCACTGCCGCACCCCCCACCTTTCCCTCTCCCACACCGGAGTTCCTGCCCATGCGCTCCTCGCATCCCCGTTCCGCCGCCGTCGCGGCCCTCGTCGCCACCGCACTGGCCACCGGCCTGCTCGCGGGTTCCGCCGACGCGGCCGAAGGCGCCGTGTCCGCCGATCCGATACGCATCCACGACATTCAGGGCACCACCCGGATATCCCCGCTCAACGGCAAGCAGGTCACCGACGTCGAGGGCATCGTGACGGGCGTACGTACGTACGGCTCGCGCGGCTTCTGGATCCAGGACCCGGACGCCGACGACAACGACGCCACCAGCGAGGGCGTCTTCGTCTTCACCAACTCGGTCCCGACCGTCACCGCGGGCGACGCGGTCAAGGTCTCCGGAACGGTCGGCGAGTACATCCCCGGCGGCGTGAGCTCCGGCAACCAGTCCGTCACCCAGATCTCCAAGCCGACGGTGACCGTGGTCTCCTCCGGCAACGCGCTGCCCGAGGCCACCGCGATCAACGAGTACTCGGTGCCCGCCGAGTACGCCCCGGCCGGCGACCCGGCCGCCGGCGGCAGCATCAACGGTCTGACCCTGGAGCCCTCGCGCTACGCCCTGGACCACTTCGAGTCGCTGGAGGGCATGAACGTCAAGATCGGCACCTCCCGCGTGGTCGGCGCCACCGACCCGTACTCGGAGCTGTGGGTCACGGTCAAGGGCTGGGAGAACACCGCCAAGCGCGGTGGCACCATCTACGGCTCCTACGAGTCCCAGAACACCGGCCGCCTGCAGATCCAGCAGCTCGCGCCCATCGCGCAGCAGCCCTTCCCGGTGGCCAACGTCGGCGACAAGCTGACCGGCACCACGGAAGGCCCTCTGGACTTCAACCAGTTCGGCGGCTACACGCTGGTGGCCCGCACGCTCGGCACCGTCAAGGCGGGCACCCTCGCCCCCGAGAAGACCAAGCCGCAGGCCGAGCAGGAGCTCGCGGTGGCCACGTACAACGTCGAGAACCTCGACCCGACCGACCCGCAGGAGAAGTTCGAAGCGCTGGCGAAGGCCGTCGTCGAGAACCTGGCCTCCCCCGACGTCCTCGCCCTGGAGGAGATCCAGGACGACAACGGCGCCAAGAACGACGGCACCGTCTCGGCGGAGCAGACCCTCGCCAAGTTCACCGCGGCGATCTCGGCCGCCGGCGGCCCGGCCTACCAGTGGCGGACCGTCAACCCGGAGGACAAGAAGGACGGCGGCGAGCCCGGCGGCAACATCCGCCAGGTGTTCCTCTTCAACCCGGCGCGGGTCTCCTTCACCGAGCGCGCCCCCGGTGACGCGGTGACCGCGACCGGCGTGACCAAGGTCAACGGCAAGGCCGCTCTGACCCACTCCCCCGGCCGCGTCGACCCCGCCAACCCGGCGTGGGCGGACAGCCGCAAGCCGCTGGCCGGCGAGTTCGTCTTCCGCGGCAAGACGGTCTTCGTGATCGCCAACCACTTCGGCTCCAAGGGCGGCGACGAGGGCCTGACCTCGCACCACCAGCCGCCGGTCCGCTCCTCGGAGGCCAAGCGGCTGCTCCAGGCGCAGGCCGTGAACGGCTTCGTGAAGCAGATCCTGGCGGAGGACAAGAACGCCGACGTGCTGGTCCTCGGTGACATCAACGACTTCGAGTTCTCGGCGACGACGGACGCGCTGGCGGACGGCGGGGCGCTGTATCCGGCGATCAAGTCGCTGCCGAAGGCGGAGCGTTACTCCTACGTCTACCAGGGCAACGCGCAGGTGCTGGACCAGATCCTGACCAGCCCGGCGATCAAGAAGTTCACGTACGACAGCGTGCACATCAACGCGGAGTTCTCGGCGCAGAACAGCGACCACGACCCGCAGGTGCTGCGCTTCCGCCCGTAACCCTTCGGGTCCCGCAGCTGCAGGGGGTCCGGCCGCCGTCCCGGCCGGGCCCCCTGCCACAATCCCGGCATGATCTTCCGTGAGGCCACCCGCCAGGACCTGCCCGCCGTACTCGCCCTGCTCGCCGACGAGGACTCGGTCGTCGACCCGGCCGGGGTCGTGGTCGGCGAGGCGCACGAGCGGGCCTTCGCCTCGATCGAGGCGGACCCGCGCAACGAGATGCTGGTCCTCACGGACGGGGCGGGCGAGGACGACGGGGTGGGCGGGGCCGGGGAGGTCGTCCTCGGCTGCCTGCAGCTCACGTACATCCCTGGCCTGGGCCAGAACGGGCAGGAACGGGCGCTGGTGGAAGCGGTACGGATCCGCGCGGACCGGCGGGGCGGGGGGCTCGGCGCCGAACTGATGCGGCTCGCCGCCGAGCGGGCCCGCGAGCGCGGCTGCGGCCTGGTCCAGCTGACCAGCAACAAGCGGCGGACGGCCGCGCACCGGTTCTACGAGCGGCTGGGCTTCGCACGCAGCCACGAGGGCTTCAAGCTGCACCTGGAGCCGTAACCGGGCCTTCTCGGACAAGCTAGGGACTTTCGGCCCTGGCGTGACGCTCGACACATCCCTGCCGAATCGACCGGTCGGGGTGGTTGAGTATTTCCACGCTCGATCTTGTTACCGGCTCGTACCGACCGCACCCCCGGAGGATCCTCGTGCTCCCCTCCATCTCCCTCGCTCAGGAAATCGGCCTCGCCGTCCTGCTCGTGGCCGCGATCGTCTGGTTCACCGGCCTCCGCCACATGCGGGAGGACAGCCGCTTCCCCCACGCGGATCCCGGCGCCGCCGGGGGCCTGCCGATGATCCCTGCCCAGCGCGGCTCCGCGGCGCACCCGATGGAGTCGGTGGAGCTGACCGAGGCGGAGAAGCAGGCCTTCGCGGGCCTGGTCCGCACGATCCCCCTGAGCTGACACCCGGCCCCGCGGCCTACCCGTCGCGGCGGCCCGCCGGCTCCTTCGGCCTCACGGCGCCGATCAGTGCGCAGACGCCCGCGGTCGCGGCCAGGCTCCCCACCATGACCATGGCGACGCCGACCGCGAAGAGCCCGCTGGCATCGTCCGACCAGTCGTAGAAGGCGGCACAGGTCAGGCCGGCCGTGACGCCCACGACGGCGCCCGTCGCGAGGCCCCGGTACGCCGCCCAGCACACGGGCACCGGCAACGTCAGCCCGAGCCCGAGCACCTGCCGGGCCTCGTAGGGCCCGGTGCGAGCGCCCTCCCGGCCGTGGGGGACGGCGAGAGGGCGCTCGGGAAACGGCGGTGCGGCCGGTGGGGCCGGCGGCCGGTGTCAGTTGTGGCTGTGCAGGACCTCGTTGAGGCCGCCCCAGGCCGCCTTGTACGGGCGGGCCTCGACGGCGCCGGTCACCGAGTTGCGGCGGAAGAGGATGTTGTTGGCGCCGGAGAGCTCCAGGGCCTTGACGATCTGGCCGTCCGGCAGGGTCACGCGGGTACCCGCGGTCACGTAGAGGCCGGCCTCGACCACGCACTCGTCGCCCAGCGCGATGCCCACGCCCGCCTCGGCGCCGATCAGGGTGCGCTCGCCGATCGAGATGATCTGCTTGCCGCCGCCCGAGAGGGTGCCCATGGTGGAGGCGCCGCCGCCGATGTCGGAGCCGTCGCCGACCACGACGCCCGCGGAGATGCGGCCCTCGACCATGGAGGTGCCGAGGGTGCCGGCGTTGAAGTTGACGAAGCCCTCGTGCATGACGGTGGTGCCCTCGGCGAGGTGCGCGCCGAGGCGGACGCGGTCCGCGTCGGCGATGCGCACGCCCTTGGGCGCGACGTAGTCCGTCATCCGCGGGAACTTGTCGATCGAGGTGACCTGGAGGTGCAGGCCCTCGGCGCGCGCGTTGAGGCGGACGGTCTCGACCTGGTCGACGGCGACCGGGCCCAGCGACGTCCAGGCGACGTTGGTCAGCAGGCCGAAGACGCCGTCGAGGTTCTGGCCGTGCGGCTTGACCAGGCGGTGGCTGAGCAGGTGCAGGCGCAGGTACGCGTCGTGCGCGTCCAGCGGCTTGTCCTCCAGGGAGGAGATGACCGTGCGGACGGCTACGACCTCGACGCCGCGCACCGCGTCCGTGCGGATCGCCTTGGCCGCGGCGGCGCCCAGCAGCTCCACGGCCTGGTCGGCGGTGAGGCGCTCGGTGCCGGCCGGGCCGGGCTCGGCGACCAGCTCGGGGGCGGGGAACCAGGTGTCGAGGACGGTGCCGTCGGCGGTGATGGTGGCAAGTCCGGCGGCGACGGCGCCGGTGGTACGCGTAGCAGTCATATCCGAAACCTAACCGGCGACGGCCGTCGGTTGCGAACCGGTCTCATGTGACGGTCGCGCGGGTCGCGCCGCGTGCCGGGCCTGGCGTGCGTGCGCCCCCAGCAGCGCCGCGCCCGCCCCGGCCGCCAGCACCGCGCAGAGCGGCCACAGCAGCCCGGGCGCAACGGAGTAGAGGGCTCCGCCGAGCGGCGGACCGAGGACGACCCCGCTGACCGAGACGCCCGCGTACAGGCTCTGGAACCGCCCGATGGCGTGCTCGGGCGCCTGGTCGGCCATGTGGGCGGTGGCGGTGGTCTTGTAGAGGATCTCCCCGAGGCTGAGCAGGATCATCATCGCCACGGCGCTCGCGATCCCGGCCCCGAGCAGCAGCGCCGCGTACCCGGCCCCGACGAGCACGATCCCGGCACCGATGACCGGCAGGGCCGGCCGTTTGCGCAGGGCGACGGCGGCGGGCAGCTCCAGGAGCAGGATCACCCCTCCGTTCAGGGCGATGACGAGCCCGAAGGCGCGCGCGTCCATGCCGTGGTCGGCGAGGAAGACGGGGAAGGTGAAGTACTGCTGGCGGTAGACGATGTCGGTCACCAGGATCGCGCCGAGCAGCACCAGCACGGTGGGGCGGGCGCGCAGTTCGCGCCACAGGCCCCGTTCGCCGCGGCCCGGACCCCCGTCCTGGGCCGCGGCGGGGGTGCGGGGAGCGCCGCGGGCCGGGACGACCCGTGCGGTCCAGAGGGCGAAGGCGAGCGTGCCGACGCCGTCGCCGACGAAGAGCCAGTCGTAGGAGAGGCCGGTGGCGATCAGGGCGCCCAGCGGCGGCCCGAGGGTGAAGCCGCCGTTGGAGGCGCAGCGTACGAGGGCGAAGGCCTGGCGGCGGGCTCCCTCCGGGACGGTGACCGCGACGAGTGCGGAGTTGGCGGCCCGGATCACGCCGGAGGCGTACTGGGCCACGGGCAGGGCCAGGCAGAGGAGCGGCAGGGGGAACAGCGGGAGGGCCGCGAGGGCCAGGCCCCCGAGGGTGGAGGCGGCGAGCAGCACCCGGCGGTGGCCGAAGCGGTCTCCGTACCAGCCGCCGGTGAAGTTGCCTGCGACCAGGCCGATGCCGCTGATTCCGGTGACGAGGCCCGCCTGGGCGGCACCGAGGCCGCGCGGGCCGGTCAGGTAGAGGAAGACGAAGACGAAGGTGAAGCTGACGACGGCGTTGACGAAGACCCCCGCAGCCAGCAGCCACACAACCCTCGGTATGTCCTTGAACCCCTGCAGCACACCCGTGCCCCCCTGCCCGATGAGTAAGTTCCCTTTGGGAACGGACTATGTCAGCATGACAGCCTTGGGTCAACGGACGAAGGAGTTCCCATGGCCCAGCGCACACACCTCGGCGACGCGGACTGCGCCATCGCCCAGGCCCTCGACGTGGTGGGCGACTGGTGGACGCTGCTGATCGTGCGCGACGCCGCGCGCGGTCTGCACCGCTTCGACGAGCTCCAGCGCGAGTTGGGGATGTCCCGCAAGGTGCTGGCGGAGCGGCTGAAGCTGCTCGTCGAGGCCGGGGTGCTGGCGCGCGAGCCGTACCAGGAGCGCCCGGTGCGGCACGAGTACCGGCTGACCCCGCGCGGGCGGGGGCTCCTGCCCGTCCTGGTGGCCCTCCAGGACTGGGGAGACACCTGGGTCCTGGGAGAGGGAGAGATGACGGCGACGACCGACGAGGCATCGCGCGAGGCGGAACGGGTGCACGCGCTGCGCGGCACGCGGGTGCCGCCACTGCTGCTGCCGGACCGTTTCGGCGAGCTGAGCGACCCGGTGGCGGACACCCCGTTCACGGTCCTGTACTGCTTCCCGGGCGCGTACGCGCGCGCCGAGTCCTACCCGCCCGGCTGGGCCGGGATCCCGGGCGCCAAGGGCTGCACCTTCGAGTCGTGCACCTACCGCGACCAGCTCGCGGAGTTCACCGCGGCCGGCGCCACCGTGCACGGGGTGTCGACCCAGCGCCCGGACGAGCAACGGGAGTTCGCGGAGCAGGAGCGGCTGCGGTTCCCGCTCCTGTCGGACGCGGATCTGGCACTGACGGCCGCGCTGCGCCTGCCGACGTTCCGCGCGGCGGGCACGAGCCGGATCAAGCGGCTCACCCTCGTCATCGACCGCGACCGCACGGTCCGCGAGGTGATCTACCCGATCCAGGACATCGAGGCGAGCGTGCAGACGGCCCTCGCGGCCGTACGCTCCGCAGGCTGAGCGACCACCAGGGCCCCCGGACCACCAGGCCGCCGGGCTGCCGGGCTGCCGGGCTGCCGGACCACCAGGCCGCCGGGCTGCCGGGCCACCGGGCCACCGCCCGCAGAGCCGCTCCCCCGTACCTTTCGGAACCGGGCCCGGCCCGGACCCGGTCGTGCAGGCCCGCCGGTATTCGAGGACCGGGTCGCAGGGCGCAGGGCGCGGGGGGGCCGAGCGACAGCGGCGTACCTAGTGCTGTGACCGGGAAGGTTCACCGGGTCACGACGCCCGGCACGGCGCCTCGCCGCGTTGTCGGACCGCGCAAGTACGTCCAGTACGAGCCGCGGTCCTCCGCCTTGCGATCCACCGCACCGGACGACGCGACCCGGCAAACCTTCCCGGCCACAGCACTAGGCCGGCCGCAGGATCCGCCGCAGGACCTCGCGGGCGTAGTCCTCGTCGTAGGCGGCGTCCGTCAGCAGGACCTGCAGGCCGATCCCGTCCATGGCCGCCACCAGCGCCCGCGCGGTCAGCGGGTCGGTGCGCGGGGTCAGCGCCGCCGACATCGCCTCGCACCACTGCGCCGCCACCGGCCGCAGCGCCGGGCGGCGCAGGGCCGCGAGGTAGAGCTCGTACTCCAGCTCGACCCGGCCCCGGTCCGCCGCCAGGAACTCCCCGAGCAGACGGGCCAGGGCCCCGGCGAGGTCCGCGTCCGGGTCGGCCAGTGCGGCCGAGCCCGCCACCGCCTGCGCGAAGCCCTCGTTGGCCTGGCGCAGCGCGGCGACCAGCAGGTCGTCCAGCGTCTTGAAGTGGTACGTCGTCGACCCGAGCGGTACGTCGGCCTCCGCTGCGGCGCTGCGGTGGGTCAGCCCGGCGATGCCCCGCTCACCCACCACCCGGAGCGCCGCGTCGATGATCCGCTGCCGCCGGTCCGGGTCGTAGCGCCGCACGGCGGGGGTCATCAGTGGGCCCCGCCGAGATTCAGCAGGACCACCCCGCCTATCACCAGGGCGATCCCGGCGATCTTGGCGGCGGTGGCCGCCTCCCCCAGGAACACCATGCCTATGGCGGCGATCGCGGCGGTGCCGACGCCCGCCCAGATCGCGTACGCCGTGCCCACCGACATCGACTTCAGCGTCTGCGCGAGCAGGGTGAAGGCGATGACGTAGCCCAGCAGGGTACCCAGCGACGGCCACAGCTTCGTGAAGCCGTCGCTGTACTTCATGGCGGTGGTTCCGGCGACCTCGGCGGCGATGGCCGCGGCAAGCATGACGTAGGGCATGCGTACAACTGTACACATCGATGCGTACGCGCGTACACAAGCGGGCCGGAAGCCTGCCGCCATGTCCCTGACATGCTGGGATACGGTGTGCGTTCGACGGGGGAACGAGCAGACGGAGCAGACGCATGACGCAGAGCGCAGGGTGGGGATCCACGGGGGCACCGGGGCCGGGCGGCCAGGGCGGCGCGCCGCACTGGGGAGGATGGGCTCCGCCGCCACCGCCGAAGCCCGGGGTGGTACCCCTGAAGCCCCTGGGCCTCGGGGACATCGTGAGCGCTTCGTTCGCCACGCTCGGCCGCCACTGGAAGCAGCTGGTCGGTGTGATGCTGGCCGTGCAGGGGATCTGCCTGCTGGTCATGGCCCTGCTGGCGGGCATCGCCGTCGCCGCGGTGTACGACCACATCGAGCCGGTCTTCGACCCGCCCTACGGACAGGAACCGTCGGCCGAGGACCTCACACCGTTCCTCGTCGCGGCGATCACGCTGTTCGTGCTCCTGTGTGCAGTGGGGCTGCTGGGCATGGCGGTGCTCACCGCCCTGTGCCCGGCGGTCCTCCGCGAGGCGATCATGGGCCGGCCCACCACCTTCCGCGCGATGTGGCGCACGGCCCTGCGGCGGACCCCCGCCGTCCTGGGCGTGCTGGCGCTCACGGGGCTGATCGCGGGCGCCCCGGTGTTCGCCGCCTTCGCGGTGTGGATTCCGCTGATGATCGCCTCCGCCGCCGGTGGCGACCCGTCACCCGGGGTCGTGCTGCTCCTGCCCGCGCTCATGCTGCTCGCCGCCCCGGTGGCCGTCTGGCTCGCCACCCGGCTCGGCCTGGCCCCCGCCGTGGCGGTCATGGAGGAGGCCGGCTCCGTCACCGCGCTGCGCCGCTCGGCCGCGCTGGTCAAGGGCGAGTGGTGGCGGATCTTCGGCATCACCCTGGTCGGCAGCATGATCGGGATGAGCATCGCCTACATGATCCAGATGCCCTTCCAGCTCATCGGCATGTTCGGGATGATCCCGATCATGACCGAGGGGAGCGAGGGAACCGGCCTGTCGACAGGCATGATCGTCGGCCTCGCGCTCGGCTTCCTGTGCGTGCTGTTCGGCAGCGGCCTGAGCCAGATGTTCCAGATCGCGTACACACAGCTGTTCAGCAATCTGCTCTACGTGGACCAGCGGATCCGGCGCGAGAACCTGGCTTCCGCCATCCTCGCCGAACTCGCCGCGGAGACCCCCGGCGCCGGGACCGCCTCGCAGCCGGATCCGCAGCCGGATCCGCGGCCGGACGGACAGGCGGACGGCAAGACGGACGGGCAGGCCGACGAACAGGGCTGACGGGGCGAACGGACGGCTGAGCGGCTGGACGAACCGCCGACCGACCGGCCTACACGCGAAAGGCCCCCGGCGCGATGCCGGGGGCCTTCCTCGTTCACAACGGCTCAGACGTTGAAGCCGAGCGCGCGGAGTTGCTCGCGGCCGTCGTCCGTGATCTTGTCCGGGCCCCACGGCGGCATCCAGACCCAGTTGATCCGAAGTTCGCTGACGATGCCGTCCGTCGCCGACTTCGCCTGGTCCTCGATGACGTCCGTCAGCGGGCAGGCCGCCGAGGTGAGCGTCATGTCGAGGGTGGCGATGTTCGCGTCGTCGATGTGGATGCCGTAGATCAGGCCCAGGTTGACGACGTCGATGCCCAGCTCGGGGTCGACCACGTCGTAGAGGGCCTCGCGGACCTCCTCCTCGGTGGCCGGCTTGATCGACGCCTCGGGCGTCGCGTTCTCGGTCATGCCGTCTCCCTCTCCGCGCCGCCCAGAGCCTGGGCCGTCGCGTCCTTCCACGCCATCCAGCTCAGCAGAGCACACTTCACACGAGCCGGGTACTTGGAGACGCCGACGAACGCGACCGCGTCCTCCAGCACCTCCTCCATGGCCTCGTCGGGCTCGATCTTGCCCTTGGACTGCATCATCTCCAGGAAGACTGCCTGGATCTTCTGCGCCTCGGCCAGTTCCTTGCCCACGAGCAGCTCGTTCAGTACGGACGCGCTGGCCTGGCTGATGGAGCAGCCCTGGCCCTCGTAGGAGACGTCGGTCAGCGTCTCGCCGTCGTACTTCACGCGCAGCGTGATCTCGTCACCGCACGTCGGATTGACGTGGTGCACCTCGGCGTCGCCGTCGCGCAGGCCACGCCCGTGCGGGTGCTTGTAGTGGTCCAGGATGAGTTCCTGGTACATCGAATCCAGCTTCACTGCGTCCTCGTCGCCTCGTCCGTCAGCCGAAGAAGTTCCGTACGTGCTCCAGCCCGTCGATCAGCGCGTCGACCTCGGCCGGAGAGGAGTACAGGTAGAAAGACGCTCGCGTCGTCGCAGGAATTCCGTAGCGCAGGCAGACGGGGCGCGCGCAGTGGTGTCCCACGCGGACCGCGATGCCCTGCTCGTCCAGCACCTGACCGACGTCGTGCGGGTGGATGTCACCCAGGACGAAGGAGATCGCGGCGCCGCGGTCCTCGGCCGTGGTGGGGCCGATGATCCGCAGGTCGGGCACGTCCGCGAGGCGCTTGATCGCGTACTCGGTGATCGCGTGCTCGTGCGCGGCGATCTTGTCCATGCCGATCGCGGTCAGGTAGTCCACGGCCGCGCCGAGGCCGACGGCCTGGGCGATCGGGGGTGTACCCGCCTCGAACTTGTGGGGTGCCGGGGCGTAGGTCGAGGCGTGCATCGACACGGTCTCGATCATCTCGCCGCCGCCGAGGAACGGAGGCAGGTCCTCCAGGAGCTCCTGCCGGCCCCACAGGACGCCGATGCCGGTCGGGCCGCACATCTTGTGGCCGGTGAAGGCCACGAAGTCGGCACCGAGCGCCTGCACGTCCAGCGGCATGTGCGGGGCGGCCTGGGAGGCGTCGATCAGCACGAGCGCGCCGACGTCCTGGGCGCGCCGCACGATCGCCTCGACCGGGTTGACCGTGCCCATGATGTTGGAGACCAGCGTGAAGGAGACGATCTTCGTCTTCTCCGTGATGACCTCTTCGATGTTGGACAGGTCGAGCCGGCCGTCGTCGGTGAGGCCGAACCACTTCAGCTTCGCGCCGGTGCGCTGCGAGAGCAGCTGCCACGGCACGATGTTGGAGTGGTGCTCCATCTCCGTGATGGCGATCTCGGTCTCGCGGTCGACCCGGTAGGGCTCGTCCGCCCAGCCGAGCATGTTCGCGACCAGGTTGAGCGACTCCGAGGCGTTCTTGGTGAAGATCACCTCGTCGCGGCTCGGCGCGTTGATGAAGGCGGCGACCTTGTCGCGAGCGCCCTCGTACAGCGCCGTGGCCTCCTCGGCGAGCACGTGCACACCACGGTGGACGTTGGCGTTGTGCTGCTCGTAGTACTCGTTCAGCGCGTCGAGCACCTGGCGCGGCTTCTGCGAGGTCGCCGCGTTGTCCAGGTAAACGATCTTCTTCCCGTCGTGGACCACACGATCCAGAAGGGGGAAGTCCTTTCGGATCGCCTCGATGTCGAGGAGGCCAGGCAGCTGTGTCACGCGGTCGCGCCACCCTTCGTGCTGTACGACTCGTAGCCTTCGGCCTCCAGCTTGTCGGCGAGCTCGGCGCCACCGGACTCGGCGATGCGGCCCTCGGAGAAGACGTGGACGAAGTCGGGCTTGATGTAGCGGAGGATCCGCGTGTAGTGCGTGATCAGCAGCGTGCCGACCTCGCCGGTCGCGCGGACGCGGTTGACGCCCTCGGAGACCTGGCGCAGTGCGTCGACGTCGAGGCCGGAGTCGGTCTCGTCGAGGATCGCGATCTTCGGCTTCAGGAGCTCCAGCTGCAGGATCTCGTGGCGCTTCTTCTCACCGCCGGAGAAGCCCTCGTTGACGTTGCGCTCGGCGAAGGCCGGGTCCATCTGGAGCTGCTCCATCGCGGACTTGACCTCCTTCACCCAGGTACGCAGCTTCGGCGCCTCGCCGCGGATCGCGGTGGCCGAGGTGCGCAGGAAGTTGGAGACCGAGACACCGGGGACCTCGACCGGGTACTGCATCGCGAGGAAGACGCCGGCGCGGGCGCGCTCGTCGACGGACATCTCCAGGACGTCCTCGCCGTCGAGGGTCACGGTGCCACCGGTGATGGTGTACTTCGGGTGACCGGCGAGCGAGTACGCCAGGGTGGACTTGCCGGAGCCGTTCGGACCCATGATGGCGTGCGTCTCACCCTGCTTGACGGTGAGGTCGACGCCCTTGAGGATCTCGCGGGCGCCGTTCTCGGCCTCGACGGAGACGTGCAGGTCGTGGATTTCAAGCGTTGCCATGGATACCTCAGGACTCCTGGGTGAGGGAGACGAGCACGTCGTCCCCTTCGATCTTTACGGGGTATACGGGTACGGGGCGCGTCGCGGGCAGACCCGAAGGCTTGCCGGTGCGCAGGTCGAAGGCCGACCCGTGCAGCCAGCACTCGATCATGCAGTCTTCGACCTCGCCCTCCGAGAGCGAGACGTTCGCGTGCGAGCAGATGTCGTTGATCGCGAACACCTCCCCCTCGGTGGAGACGATGGACACCGGCGTGCCGTCGAGTTCCACCCGCTTCGGGGTGTTCTCCTCCAGCTCGCTGAGCGCGCAGGCCTTGACGTAATTCATCAGACGGAACCCTGGAGCTCGGTCTCGATCTTGGCGAGCAGACGCTCCTCGATGTCGTCGACACCGATCTGCTGGACGAGCTCCGCGAAGAAGCCGCGGACGACCAGGCGGCGGGCTTCGTCGGCCGGGATGCCACGGGCCTGCAGGTAGAAGAGCTGCTCGTCGTCGAAGCGGCCGGTCGCGGAGGCGTGGCCGGCGCCGACGATCTCGCCGGTCTCGATCTCCAGGTTCGGCACCGAGTCGACCCGCGCGCCGTCCGTGAGGACGAGGTTGCGGTTCATCTCGTAGGTGTCGGTGCCCTCGGCGCTCTTCTGGATGAGCACGTCACCGATCCAGACGGCGTGGGCGTCCTGGCCCTGGAGCGCGCCCTTGTAGACCACGTTCGACTTGCAGTGCGGGGCGTCGTGCGTGACCAGGAGGCGGTGCTCCTGGTGCTGGCCGGCGTCCGTGAAGTACAGGCCGAAGAGCTCGGCCTCGCCGCCGGGGCCGGCGTAGCTGATACGCGGGTGGAGGCGCACGAGGTCGCCGCCGAAGGTGACCACGACCGACTTGAAGGTCGCGTCGCGGCCGACCAGCGTGTTGTGCTGGGAGCAGTGGACGGCGGTGTCGTCCCAGTCCTGCACGGACACGACGGTGAGCTTGGCGCCGTCGCCGACCAGGAAGTCGACGTTGGCGGCGCGCACGCCGTCACCGGTGTGGTCGATGACGATGACGGCCTCGGCGAAGGCCTGCACGTCGAAGACGGTGTGGCCGAAGGTGGTGCCGCCCTCGCCGTGCAGCGCCACACGCACCGGCTCGGTCAGGACCGTCTCCTTGGGCACGGTGACGACCGTGGCCTTGGCGAAGGACGAGAACGCCTGGGCGGCGATCCGGTCCACGGGGGTGCCGGCCTTGCCGATGCGCGCGTCGCCGCGCTCCACCGACTCGACCGTGACGCCCTCGGGCGCGTCGATCTGGGCCTTCATGGTGCCGTTGGCGACCGCGGTGCCGTCGTGCAGGCCCTTGAGGCGGGCGAGCGGCGTGAAGCGCCACTCCTCCTCGCGGCCGTTCGGAACCGGGAAGTCCGCCACGTCGAAGGACGGGGGCGCACTCATCCGGGTGGCAACGGTGGACTCGGCGGCCACCGCGATCGCGCCGGCGGTGGTCGAACCCGCCGGAATGTTCTGAGCCTCAGCCATGGCTGTCGTCTTGCTCACTCTCTTTAAAGAACACTGCCTACGTCAAAGGATGTGCGGCGGGGGACGCCGCGCGGCCGGCGGTCAGCCGACCGATCCCTCCATCTGCAGCTCGATCAGCCGGTTCAGCTCCAGGGCGTACTCCATGGGCAGCTCGCGCGCGATGGGCTCGACGAAGCCGCGCACGATCATGGCCATCGCCTCGAACTCCGTCATACCGCGGCTCATCAGGTAGAAGAGCTGGTCGTCGGAGACCTTGGAGACCGTGGCCTCGTGGCCCATGGAGACGTCGTCCTCGCGGACGTCCACGTAGGGGTACGTGTCCGAGCGCGAGATGGTGTCGACCAGGAGCGCGTCGCACAGCACGTTGGACTTCGAGCCGTGGGCGCCCTCGCCGATCTCGACCAGGCCTCGGTAGGAGGTGCGGCCGCCGCCCCGGGCCACCGACTTGGAGACGATGTTCGAGGAGGTGTTCGGCGCCATGTGGACCATCTTGGATCCGGCGTCCTGGTGCTGGCCTTCGCCCGCGAAGGCGATGGACAGGGTCTCGCCCTTGGCGTGCTCGCCCATCAGGTAGACGGCCGGGTACTTCATGGTGACCTTGGAACCGATGTTGCCGTCGATCCACTCCATGGTCGCGCCCTCGTACGCCACGGCGCGCTTGGTGACCAGGTTGTAGACGTTGTTCGACCAGTTCTGGATCGTCGTGTAGCGGCAGCGGCCGCCCTTCTTGACGATGATCTCGACCACGGCGCTGTGCAGCGAGTCCGAGGAGTAGATCGGGGCGGTGCAGCCCTCGACGTAGTGGACGTAGGCGTCCTCGTCGACGATGATCAGCGTCCGCTCGAACTGGCCCATGTTCTCCGTGTTGATACGGAAGTAGGCCTGGAGCGGGATGTCGACCTTCACGCCCTTGGGGACGTAGATGAAGGAGCCGCCGGACCACACCGCGGTGTTCAGCGACGCGAACTTGTTGTCGCCGACCGGGATGACCGTGCCGAAGTACTCCTGGAAGAGCTCCGGGTGCTCCTTGAGCGCGGTGTCCGTGTCGAGGAAGATGACGCCCTGCTCCTCCAGGTCCTCACGGATCTGGTGGTAGACGACCTCGGACTCGTACTGGGCCGCGACACCGGCGACGAGGCGCTGCTTCTCCGCCTCCGGGATGCCGAGCTTGTCGTACGTGTTCTTGATGTCCTCGGGCAGGTCCTCCCACGAAGCGGCCTGCTTCTCGGTGGAACGCACGAAGTACTTGATGTTGTCGAAGTCGATGCCCGAGAGGTCGGAACCCCAGTTCGGCATGGGCTTCTTGTCGAACAGCTTCAGGCCCTTGAGGCGGAGCTTGAGCATCCACTCCGGCTCGGACTTCTTCGCCGAGATGTCGCGGACGACATCTTCGGACAGACCCCGCTTGGCAGCGGCACCGGCCGCGTCGGAGTCGGCCCAGCCGTATTCGTAAGTGCCCAGGCCATCGAGCTCAGGGTGAGCGATCTCCGTGGTCATGCGGGGTTCCTCCCGGCCGTACTTGCAGATGCTGATGTGTCGGTCTGTGTGGTGCTCGCGCCACGCGGAATGAACGTCGTGCACACCCCGTCGCCATGGGCGATCGTGGCGAGGCGCTGCACATGGGTCCCCAGCAGGCGGGAGAAGACCTCGGTCTCCGCCTCGCAGAGCTGCGGGAACTGCTCGGCGACGTGCGCGACCGGGCAGTGGTGCTGGCAGAGCTGTTCACCGCTGTGCGGACCGGGAGCGCTCTTCGCCGTAGCAGCGTACCCGTCCGTGGTCAACGCCCTGGCAAGGGCCTCCGTGCGCTCCTGCGGGGCGGCGGCCTCGACGGCCTCCTTGTAGGCCCGCGCCTGCGTTTCCATCCGCGACCTGGCGAAGGCCGCGACGGCCACCTCGCCCTGTTCGCCGCCGCCGGCCGACTGCGCGATCCAGCGCAGGGCGTCCGCGGCGAGCGTGTCGTAGGACTGGTCGAAGGCGTCGCGGCCACAGTCGGTGAGCGCGAAGACCTTGGCGGGCCGACCCCGGGTGCGCGCACCGTACACACGCTGCTCACGGGGTTCGACCACGTCGTCCGTGACGAGCGTGTCGAGGTGGCGGCGGACGGCGGCCTGGGTGAGGCCGAGACGCTGGGCGAGGTCGGCGACGGTGGACGGACCGTGGTCCAGGATCGAGCGCGCCACGCGGTTGCGGGTTGACCGCTCCCCGGTGCCGAGCTCCCCCTGGAGGGTGTCGATCTGCCGTTCGCCGTATTTCACAACGCCATTGTTGCGTAATTAACCGAGCGGCGACAAGTCGTGATGGACGCCACCCCTGGTGGCCTCCATCACTAAGGGTTACCTTATTTATCGACGGAGAGTTATTCGGAGGGCATCATTCCGCTACTTTTCCGGATGCCTCCTACGAGCCCTAAAACCGCCCCCCACCAGCACATCTGCCCCCGCGCCGGTTCCCCGGCGCCGAAAAGATCGACTTCCGGAAAAGATCACGGAAACATGCCGACGCCTCCAGGGCCGACCGACTGAAAAGAACAGTATTCGCGACGCGGCGTTCGAATCCCTGGCCCCGAACCGAAGGCGAACCGGAGCCGAACCGGAGGCGAAGGGGCCCCGACCCCGGGACCCACGACCCCTCCCCGGGCTCCGTAGACTCACCCCTCATGAGCAACGACCCCGCCGTGGAGATCCGCGGACTGGTGAAGCGGTACGGCACCAAGACCGCGGTGGACGGCCTGGACCTCACCGTCCGGAGCGGCTCCGTCACCGCGGTCCTCGGTCCCAACGGCGCGGGCAAGACGACCACGGTGGAGGCCTGCGAGGGCTACCGCCGCCCCGACGCCGGCACCGTCCGCGTCCTCGGCCTCGACCCGGTCGCCCAGGCCGGGGCCCTGCGCCCGCGGATCGGCGTGATGCTGCAGTCCGGCGGCGTCTACTCCGGAGCCCGCGCCGTCGAGATGCTCCGCCACATGGCCAAGCTCTACGCCGACCCGCTCGACGTCGGCACCCTGGTGGAACGCCTCGGACTCGGCGGCTGCGGCCGCACCCCCTACCGCCGGCTCTCCGGCGGCCAGCAGCAGCGCCTGGCCCTGGCCATGGCCGTGGTGGGCCGCCCCGAGCTGGTCTTCCTCGACGAGCCCACCGCCGGCCTGGACCCGCAGGCCCGCCGCGCGACCTGGGACCTCGTACGGGAGCTGCGCACCGACGGGGTCACCGTCGTCCTCACCACCCACCACATGGACGAGGCCGAGCAGCTCGCCGACGAGGTCGCCATCGTGGACGCGGGCAAGGTCGTCGTCCACGGCAGCCCCGAGCAGCTGTGCCGGGGCGGCGCCGAGAACACCCTGCGCTTCACCGGCCGCCCCTCCCTCGACCTCGCCTCGCTCCTGAAGGCGTTGCCCGACGGCACCGAGGCCGCCGAGCTCACCCCGGGCGTCTACCGGGTCACCGGCGACGTCCACCCGCAGCTGCTGGCCACCGTCGCCTCCTGGTGCGCGCAGCACGGCGTGATGCCGAGCAGCCTCACGGTGGAACGGCACACCCTCGAGGACGTCTTCCTCGAACTGACAGGCAAGGAGCTGCGCGCATGAGCGCCGGTACGTTCACCCCCAGCCCGGGGGCCGCGCCCGTGTCCCGCATGATCCTCGCGCAGACGGCGCTGGAGACCCGGATGCTGCTGCGCAACGGGGAACAGCTGCTGCTGACCGTGATCATCCCGGCGCTGCTGCTGACCCTCTTCTCTGCTGTCGACATCGTCACTGTGCCCGTTCAAGAGGGCGGCAGCGGGAAGTCCGTGGACTTCCTCGCGCCCGGGATCCTGGCGCTCGCCGTGATGTCCACCGCCTTCACCGGCCAGGCCATCGCCACCGGCTTCGACCGCCGCTACGGGGTCCTCAAGCGGCTCGGGGCCTCCCCGCTGCCGCGCTGGGCCCTGATGGCCGCCAAGACCCTCTCGGTACTGGTCACCGAGGTACTGCAGATCGCCCTGCTGACGGCGATCGCCCTCGCGCTGGGCTGGTCCCCGCAGGGCGACCCGCTGTCGGTGGCCGCGCTGATCCTGCTGGGCACCGCTGCCTTCTCCGGGCTCGGGCTGCTGATGGCGGGCACCCTCAAGGCCGAGATGACCCTGGCCGCCGCCAACCTGGTCTTCCTGCTGCTGCTCGTCGGCGGCGGGGTCATCGTGCCGCTGGAGAAGTTCCCGGACGCCGCGCAGTCCGTCCTCGGGCTGCTGCCCATCGCGGCCCTGTCCGACGGGCTGCGCGAGGTGCTCCAGCACGGGGCTCCGCTCCCCTGGGGCGACGCGGCCGTACTCGCGGGCTGGGCCGTACTCGGTCTGGGCGCCGCCGCGCGGCTCTTCCGCTGGGAATGAAATCCCTCCCCTCCCGGAGGCGATGCCGCGAGGATGGGCCCCTCACACATGAAGCCGGGGGGCGGACATGGTGCAGCGGGACGCCGTTCTACGGCTGGACGGTCAATGGGCACGGGTGCGGTCGGGGGCGGAGCACACGGAGCCCGGGGAGCGCGAACGGCTCCTCGACGAGCTGATCGGCGCCCTGCGCCCGTTCACGGACGACCCCCGGTGCACCGCGCTGCTGGGGCTGCGCCTCGCCGACCGGGCCGCCGCGCGGTTCGCCGCGGGGGACCGCGCGGGCGCCCTCGCCACGATCGAGGAGGGGCTGCGCAGCTCCGAGCGCGCGGCCGGACACTCCCCCGAGTTCGCCCGCTGGTACGCCCGCGGGCTGATCAACCACGGGGTCTGGCTCTCCTGGCCGCTCAGCGACGGGGCCCGGCTGCCGAAGCACCCGCTGGGCCCGGCCGCCGGCGAGGGGCCGAGCGCCATGGACCGGGCGGCCGGTGAGCGCGCCCGCGATCTGACCCGGACCGCGGTGGAGGTGTGGGCGGGGCTGGACCAGCGGGATCCGGTCAACCGGCGGGGCCTAGCGCAGGCCAAGGTGTTCCTCGGGGACCGCCTCGCCGAGCTGGGGTTCGCCGAGGAGGCCGTGGCCTGGGCCGTGGCCGCCGAGTCCGACTTCCGCCGGCTGCTGCTCGCGGACCCGGCCGCGGAGGAGTCCGGGGAGGCCGAGGAGGCCCTCGACCACATCGGCCGCCAGCTGGAACTGCGGCTGCGCTTCCTGACCTTCGGCTCGCTGGTCAGTCTGCGCACGCAGGGGCTGCTGCCCGAACGGCTGCTGCCCCGGGCCGTGGTGGCCGCCCGTATCCAGGGGGTGGCGGAGCCGCGGATCGCGGCCGGGCTGGGTCTCGACGCCGAGCAGGTGCGCACGATGCTGGAGGTCACCCCCTGGCTCGCGGTGTGGCGCTTCGAGGTGCGCGGACCTGACGGCCTGTGGAACGTACTCGAACACCCCTGGCACAGCACCACAGAAATAAGGAATCGGACGGCCGAGGACGTAGCGGGTGAATTAGTCCGCGGGTTCGCCGGCTCGGCGGCCTACCCGGGCGACGGCACCCATTGGCGCATCCTCCTGTGGTGGCAGGAGGAGGGCGGCCCCGCGGAGGCGAGGTACCGGCTGGCCGTCGGCCCGGACACGCCCCTGGCCACCCCCTCGTGAAACTTTGCACAAGGGGTCGCCTACGATATGGGGCGTGTTGAACCCCCTCGCCCACATCGCCAGCCGCTGGACCCCGTCACCCCGGACCGTCCAGCGGGCCGCACTCGCCGCGCTCGTCATGAGCGTGGTCATCGTCGTCACCGGCGGCGCGGTACGGCTGACCGGATCCGGCCTCGGCTGCGACACCTGGCCCAAGTGCACCGACGACAGCCTGATCGTGACGCAGGAGCAGGGCTTCCACGGCGCCATCGAATTCGGCAACCGCATGCTGACCTACGTGCTCAGCGCGGCCGTCGGCTGGGCGATCATCGCCACCCGCTCGGCCAAGCCCTGGCGGCACTCCCTGACGAAGCTCGGCTGGGTGCAGTTCTTCACCGTGATGGCCAACGCCGTACTGGGCGGCATCACCGTCCTGACCGGGCTCAACCCGTACAGCGTGGCCGGGCACTTCCTCCTCGCCACCGCGCTGCTCACCGTGACGACGGTCACCTGGCAGCGCACCCGCGAAGGCGACGGCGCCCCCCGGCCGCGCGTGCCCGGCCCGGTGCGCAAGCTGTCGTGGGCGCTGCTCGCGACCACCCTCGTCCTGATCGCGGCGGGCACCGTCGTGACCGGCTCCGGGCCGCACGCCGGTGACAGCAGCGAGATCAAGCGGATGCCCTTCGACTGGGACACCACCGCCCACGTGCACGCCGTCTCCGCCTGGCTGGTGTGCGCGCTCGGTATCGCGATGTGGCTGGTCCTGCGCGTCGTGGACGCTCCCGCCGACACCCGGGCCCGCGCCCGCGACCTGCTGGTCGTGCTGCTCGCCCAGGGCGCGATCGGCTACGTGCAGTACGCCACCCAGGTCCCCGAGGCCCTGGTCGCCGCCCACATGCTCGGCTCCTGCCTGGTGTGGATCGCCGTACTCCGGATCGCCCTGAGCCTGCGCGAGCGGCCGGCCGAGCAGGCGGAGATCCCCGCCCAGGCCGACCCGCAGCTCTCCGCCGCCTAGTCGCGGAACCCCGCCCCCGGCCCCTGCCCCCGGTCCAGGCGGTAGACGCGGCGGGCGTTGCCCGCCGCGACCAGGGCGGCCACGCGTTCCGCGTCCCGCCAGGACCAGGAACCCTCGGCCGCCCAGCCGCCCAGCACCCGGCCCAGCGCCTCGCGGAAGACCAGGGCGCCCACCGCGTGCAGTTCGGGCAGCTGCCGCCCGCCGCTGGAGAACAGCACCTTCCCGAACGGCGCGATCTCCAGCAGCTCCGCCAGGACCACCGCGGCCCGCGCCCCGGTCTGCCCGAGAGCCTCGCCCGTATCGGCGTAGACGTGCGGGAAGGCCGCCGCGAGCTGCGCGGTGCGGCGGTGGTGCGGATATCCGCCGAGCAGCACCAGCCGTGTCCCGAAGCCCGCGGTGGCCCGTACGAACCCGGTCAGCGCGGCCGGGTCGGCCTCGCCCGTGTGCAGCTGGAGCGGCAGCCCCGACGCCACCGCGCTCCACAGCAGGTGGGCCAGGAGTACGGGGTCCCGTACGGCTCCGCCCCGCGGCCGCCGGGCCAGCCACCGCCCGGCCGCCCCGCGCACCGCGCCGGGACCGGGCGGCTCGGGTGCGACGGCCGGGGTGTCCGCGCGGGCGAAGGCCGTGGCGCAGGTGAAGGCCGCGGCTCCGGTGGCGGCGTGGTGGACGGCCTCGGCGAGATTGGCGAGGAAGGCGCCCACCGTCCCGGAGGTGTCGGCGACCTGCTCGGCCAGTAGCTCCAGCCGGACCGACTCGAAGGCCTCGGCGTCCCCGGCGAGCGCCAGCTCCTTGGGCCCGGTGAGATCTCCGGGCACCCCGGTGTCGACCAGGTAGGCGGCGACGCCGGATCCCCTGAGCAGCCGCCGGGCGGTCTCGGCCGCGCCCAGCTCGCGCCGCCGCGCGAGATAGCGGGCGGGGGTGGCGTGCTGCTCCAGCCCCAGCAGCGGCGGGCACCAGCGGCGCACCGCGAAGCCGGTCTGCGTGTCGAAGAAGGTGGTGCCCGCGGCGGGCGGGCCGGCCGAGCGCATCAGCTGGGCCTCGAAGGTGCCCAGGCCCAGCTCCGTACGGAGGACTCCGTGGCAGTACTGGTCCACCAGGGGCGGCGTTTCGATCATCCGGGCATCCCGTTGCGGACGTGAGGAAGGGGCTTCCACACGTCCTAACGGGTGAGCGGGGTGTGAGGTGTTGCTCGGGCTGTTGACCGAGACGGCACTCCCGGGTCCCGGGAGGTTCTTCCGGGCTCAGGCCGCCGGGTTCCGGGGTCCGCCGATCTGGATGCCGGCCATCCGCGTCCACTCGTACGGGCCCGTGCGCACGCGCGCGGCGAACTCCCCGTCGAACTCGTCATGGAGGGTCAGCGCCGCCTTCTCCGCGGCCAGCCGGGCCACCTCGAAGGTGGGGGCCACCAGGTCGCCCCAGCCACCGTCCGTACCCACGAGCACGATCCGGGTGCCGGCCTGGCCGATGTGGGCGAGCTGGCCCTCGGCGCCGCCGTGCTGCCTGGCGAACGCGCCGATCTGCCTGGCCAGGTTCGCGGCCTTACGGTCCTGCTTCTTGTCCGCGGCGCCTGCGGCGGCCGCCGTGTCTGCGGTGTCTCCCATGGAAGCCATGCTACCGGCGAGTAATCAACGGAGGAAGGGATCCACGGCCACCGCCACGAACAGCAGCGACACGTAGGTGATGGACCAGTGGAACAGGCGCATCTCCTTGAGCTTCGCGCCCACGATGCCCGCCTTGGCCCGCGCGTGGAGCGCGTGCGCCTCCCACAGCCACCAGCCGCCCGAGACCAGCGCGACCGCGGTGTAGAACCAGCCGGTGTAACCCAGCGGGGTCAGCAGCAGCGAGACCGCCACCATGACCCAGCTGTAGAGGACGATCTGGCGCGCCACGGCCTTGTTGCCCGCGACCACCGGGAGCATCGGCACGCCGGCCCGCGCGTAGTCGTCCTTGACCTTCATCGACAGCGGCCAGTAGTGCGGCGGCGTCCAGAAGAAGATGACGAGGAAGAGGACGACCGCGGCCCAGGAGACCTCGTCCTTGACGGCCGACCAGCCGATGAGCACCGGCATGCAGCCCGCGATGCCGCCCCACACGATGTTCTGGGCGGTGCGCCGCTTCAGCAGCATCGTGTAGACCACGACGTAGAAGAGGAGCGCGCCGAGCGACAGCGCGGCCGACAGCCAGTTGACGAGCAGGCCGAAGAAGAGGGTGGAGACGACCGCCAGGGTGAGGCCGAAGGCCAGGCACTCCCGTGGGCTGACCATGCCGGTCACCAGCGGGCGCTGCGAGGTCCGGTCCATCAGCGCGTCGATGTCGCGGTCGATGTACATGTTCAGCGCATTGGCGCCGCCCGCGGACAAGTAGCCGCCGAGGCAGGTCACGAGGACCAGCCGCAGCGACGGAACGCCCTGCTCCGCCAGGAACATCACCGGCACTGTGGTGATCAGCAGAAGTTCGATGATCCGCGGCTTGGTCAATGCCACGAAAGCCATGACGCGGGTCCCGAGCGGCCGGTGACCGGGGCTCGTCCCGAGCACCCCCGCTGGACGGGATTCGACGGCCGTCACGCACACCCCTGAGAGAGAATCCAGCAAGCTCCGACTCGGACCATTCACGACATGAAGGCCCGGTTAAGGCTTGCGCGTACCACGCCACTGTAGACGTTGCGCTTACGTCGCCCTGCGCCGGGGTCGCCTCGTGTTGAGCCGATCGGACCGTGCATACATACGGGGGACGGGCCTCGCCGGACGCCGGTGCGCGGGTGAACGCGGGTCGGCGGCGCGGTGACGGACTGCCTGCACTCGAATAGCTGCACGCCGTTGCGGGGGTAGGCTCGGAATCGCGCCGGTGCACCGTTCGTCACCGGGATTCATACATGTGGAGAGGAGCCCTGACCCACGGTGAGCACCAAGCCGACCACCACAGAGCTCGAGTGGACCGAACTGGACCAGCGGGCCGTCGACACCGCCCGCATCCTGGCCGCTGACGCGGTCCAGAAGGTCGGAAACGGCCACCCCGGTACGGCGATGAGCCTGGCCCCCGCCGCGTACACCCTCTTCCAGAAGGTGATGCGGCACGACCCGGCGGACCCCGAGTGGGTTGGCCGCGACCGCTTCGTGCTCTCCGCGGGGCACTCCTCCCTGACGCTCTACACCCAGCTCTACCTCGGCGGGTTCGGGCTCGAGCTGGACGACCTGAAGGCGTTCCGCACCTGGGGCTCGAAGACCCCCGGCCACCCGGAGTACGGCCACACGGCCGGCGTGGAGACCACCACCGGTCCCCTCGGCCAGGGCATCGCCAACGCGGTGGGCATGGCCATGGCCTCCCGCTACGAGCGCGGTCTGTTCGACCCGGAGGCCGCCGAGGGCACCTCCCCGTTCGACCACATGGTCTACGCGATCGCGGGCGACGGCTGCCTCCAGGAGGGCATCTCGCACGAGGCGTCCGCGCTGGCCGGCCACCAGAAGCTCGGCAACCTCGTCCTGCTGTGGGACGACAACCACATCTCCATCGAGGGTGACACGGAGACGGCCGTCTCCGAGGACACCCTGGGGCGCTACGAGGCGTACGGCTGGCACGTCCAGCGCGTCGAGCAGCAGGAGAACGGCGACCTCGACCCGAAGGCGCTGTTCGCCGCCCTCCAGGCCGCCAAGGCCGAGACCGGCCGCCCGTCCTTCATCGCGGCCCGCTCGATCATCGCCTGGCCCGCCCCGCACGCCCAGAACACCGAGGCCGCCCACGGCTCGGCGCTCGGCGACGACGAGGTCGCGGCCACCAAGCGCATCCTCGGCTTCGACCCGCAGCAGACCTTCGAGGTCTCCGACGAGGTCATCGCGCACACCCGCGCCCTCGGCGACCGCGGCCGCGAGGCCAAGGCCGAGTGGGAGAAGGAGTTCTCCGCCTGGCGCACCGCCAACCCGGAGCGCGCCGCCGAGTTCGACCGCATCAACGCCAACGAGCTGCCCGCGGGCTGGGAGGACGAGCTCCCCGTCTTCGAGGCCGGCAAGGGCGTCGCCACCCGCGCCGCCTCCGGCAAGGTGCTCGGCGCGCTCGGCGCGGTCATCCCGGAGCTGTGGGGCGGCTCGGCCGACCTGGCCGGCTCCAACAACACCACCATCGACAAGGACTCCTCGTTCCTGCCGGTGGGGAACCCGCTGCCGGAGGCCGACCCGTACGGCCGCACCATCCACTTCGGCATCCGCGAGCACGCCATGGCCGCGTCCATGAACGGCATCGCGCTGCACGGCCACACCCGCATCTACGGCGGCACCTTCCTGGTGTTCTCCGACTACATGCGCAACGCCGTCCGCCTGTCCGCCCTGATGCACCTGCCGGTGACGTACGTGTGGACGCACGACTCCATCGGTCTGGGCGAGGACGGCCCGACCCACCAGCCGGTCGAGCACCTCGCCGCGCTGCGCGCCATCCCGGGCCTGAACGTCGTCCGCCCGGCCGACGCCAACGAGACCGCCATCGCCTGGCGCGAAATCCTGCGCCGCCACACCAAGGTCTTCGGCAAGGGTGCCCCGCACGGCCTCGCGCTGACCCGCCAGGGTGTGCCGACCTACGAGCGCAACGAGGGTGCCGCCAAGGGCGGGTACGTCCTGTTCGAGGCCGAGGGCGGCCCGGCGCAGGTCCTCCTCATCGGTACCGGCTCCGAGGTGCACCTGGCCGTCGAGGCCCGCGAGCAGCTCCAGGCACAGGGCATCCCCACCCGGGTCGTCTCGATGCCGTCCGTCGAGTGGTTCGAGGAGCAGGACCAGGAGTACAAGGACAGCGTCCTGCCGCCGTCGGTGAAGGCCCGCGTCGCGGTCGAGGCGGGAATCGGCCTGACCTGGCACCGCTACGTCGGTGACGCCGGCCGGATCGTCTCGCTGGAGCACTTCGGTGCCTCGGCCGACGCGAAGGTGCTCTTCCGCGAGTTCGGCTTCACCGCCGAGAACGTGGCGGCCGCCGCCCACGAATCCCTCGCCGCCGCCGCGCGCTGACGCCGGTACGCAACCCAAGTAGGAGATGTAATCCCATGACAGACGCACTCAAGCGCCTCTCCGACGAAGGCGTCGCGATCTGGCTGGACGACCTGTCCCGCAAGCGCATCACGTCCGGTAACCTGGCCGAGCTCATCGACCAGTCGCACGTGGTCGGTGTCACCACCAACCCGGCGATCTTCCAGAAGGCCATCAGCGGCGGCGAGGGCTACGAGCAGCAGCTCACCGACCTCGCGACCCGCAAGGTCACCGTGGAAGAGGCCCTGCGCATGATCACGACGGCGGACGTCAGGGACGCCGCCGACATCTTGCGCCCGGTCTACGACCGCACCGACGGCCAGGACGGCCGCGTGTCGATCGAGGTCGACCCGCGCCTGGCGCACAACACCCCGGCGACCATCGCCGAGGCCAAGCAGCTCGCCTGGCTGGTGGACCGCCCGAACACGCTCATCAAGATCCCGGCGACCAAGGCCGGCCTGCCGGCGATCACCCAGGTCATCGGCAAGGGCATCAGCGTCAACGTCACGCTGATCTTCTCGCTGGAGCGCTACCGCGAGGTCATGGACGCGTACCTGGCGGGTCTGGAGAAGGCCAAGGCTTCCGGCCTGGACCTTTCTCTGATCCACTCGGTCGCCTCCTTCTTCGTGTCCCGCGTGGACTCGGAGATCGACAAGCGCCTGGACGCGGTCGGCACCGACGAGGCGAAGGCCCTCAAGGGCAAGGCGGCGCTCGCCAACGCCCGTCTGGCCTACGAGGCCTACGAGGAGGTCTTCTCCTCGGACCGCTGGAGCGCGCTGGAGAAGCACGGCGCCAACAAGCAGCGTGCGCTGTGGGCCTCGACGGGCGTCAAGGACCCGGCGTACAAGGACACCCTGTACGTGGACGACCTGGTCGCCCCGAACACGGTGAACACCATGCCGGAGGCCACCCTGGAGGCCACCGCCGACCACGGGCAGATCACGGGCGACACCGTGCGCGGCACCTACGAGCAGGCGCGCGCCGAGCTCGACGCGGTCGCGAAGCTGGGCATCTCGTACGACGATGTGGTGCAGCTGCTCGAGGACGAGGGCGTCGAGAAGTTCGAGGCGTCCTGGAACGACCTGCTGAAGTCGACCGAGGCGGAGCTTGAGCGCCTCGCCCCCACGGAGGCCTGACACCTTGTCTGTAAACGGAGCGAACCCGCTTCGTGACGCACAGGACCGGCGGCTCCCGCGCATCGCGGGGCCGTCCGGCCTGGTCATTTTCGGCGTTACGGGTGACCTGTCGCGCAAGAAGCTGATGCCTGCCGTCTACGACCTGGCCAACAGAGGCCTGCTTCCGCCGGGCTTCTCGCTGATCGGGTTCGCCCGCCGCGAGTGGCAGGACGAGGACTTCGCCCAAGTGGTCCACGACGCGGTCAAGGAGCACTCCCGGACGCCCTTCCGCGAGGAAGTGTGGCAGCAGCTCGTGCAGGGCTGCCGTTTCGTCTCGGGCGACTTCGACGACGACGCCGCCTTCGAGACGCTGAAAGCGACCATAGAGGAGCTGGACAAGGCACAGGGCACGGGCGGCAACTTCGCCTTCTACCTGTCCGTCCCGCCGAAGTTCTTCCCCAAGGTGGTCCAGCAGCTCAAGGACCACGGGCTGGCGCAGAAGGAGGGCTCCTGGCGGCGTGCCGTCATCGAGAAGCCGTTCGGACACGACCTGAAGAGCGCCCAGGAACTCAACAAGGTCGTCCACGAGGTCTTCCCGCGCGACGAGGTCTTCCGGATCGACCACTACCTCGGCAAGGAGACCGTCCAGAACATCCTGGCGCTCCGCTTCGCCAACACGATGTTCGAGCCGATCTGGAACCGGTCGTACGTCGACCACGTGCAGATCACCATGGCCGAGGACATCGGCATCGGCGGCCGGGCCGGGTACTACGACGGTATCGGCGCCGCCCGTGACGTCATCCAGAACCACCTGCTCCAGCTGCTCGCGCTGACCGCGATGGAGGAGCCCGGCTCCTTCCACCCCAAGGCGCTGGTGGCCGAGAAGCTCAAGGTGCTCACCGCGGTGCAGCTGCCCGAGGACCTGGGCAAGCACACCGTGCGCGGCCAGTACGCGGCCGCCTGGCAGGGCGGCGAGAAGGTCGTCGGGTACCTCGAAGAGGACGGCATCGACCCCAAGTCGAAGACCGACACCTACGCGGCCATCCGCCTGGAGATCAACAACCGCCGCTGGGCGGGCGTCCCGTTCTACCTGCGGACGGGCAAGCGCCTGGGCCGCCGGGTGACCGAGATCGCGGTCGTCTTCAAGCGGGCCCCGTACCTGCCGTTCGAGTCGGGCGCGACCGAGGAGCTGGGGCAGAACGCCCTGGTCATCCGGGTCCAGCCGGACGAGGGCGTGACGGTCCGCTTCGGCTCCAAGGTCCCGGGCACCTCCATGGAGGTCCGGGACGTCACGATGGACTTCGCCTACGGCGAGTCCTTCACGGAGTCCAGCCCCGAGGCGTACGAGCGGCTCATCCTCGACGTGCTCCTCGGCGACGCGAACCTCTTCCCGCGCCACCAGGAAGTCGAACTGTCCTGGAACATCCTCGACCCGATCGAGGAGTACTGGGACAAGCACGGCAAGCCCGCGCAGTACCCGGCGGGCACCTGGGGGCCGGTCGAGGCGGACGAGATGCTCGCACGAGACGGACGGAGCTGGCGCCGGCCATGAAGATCGACCTCACGGAGACCAACTCCAGCAAGATCAATGCCGCGATGGTGCAGGCACGCCGGGACATCGGCACGCCGGCCATCGGCATGGTCCTCACGCTGGTGATCGTGACCGACGAGGAGAACGCGTACGACGCGCTCAAGTCGGCGAACGACGCGTCCCACGAACACCCCTCGCGGATCGTCGTCGTGGTCAAGCGGGTCAGCCGCTCCCCCCGCAGCCGCCGTGACGCCCGGCTCGACGCGGAGGTCCGCGTCGGGGCGGACGCCGGCAGCGGGGAAACGGTTGTGCTCCGCCTGCACGGCGAACTGGTCAACCATGCCCAGTCGGTCGTGCTGCCTCTCCTGCTGCCCGACGCGCCCGTGGTCGTCTGGTGGCCGGGAGGGGCTCCGGCAGACCTGGCGGGCGACCCGCTGGGCGCGCTGGGACAGCGTCGGATCACGGACACCTACTCCTCCGAGCACCCGGTCGAGGTGCTCGGCGCCCGGGCGGAGGCGTACGCCCCCGGGGACACGGACCTGTCGTGGACCCGGATCACCCCGTGGCGCTCCATGCTGGCGGCCGCACTGGACCAGCAGGCCCTGTCGGTCGTCTCGGCGACCGTCGAGGGCGAGGACGAGAACCCGAGCTGCGAACTGCTGGCCATGTGGCTGGCGGACCGGCTCCAGGTCCCCGTCAGGCGCACGCTGTCGTCGGGCCCGGGCCTGACGGCCGTACGCCTGTCCACCAAGGACGGCGACATCGTCCTGGACCGGGCGGACGGCGCGCTGGCCACGCTGTGCATGCCGGGGCAGCCCGACCGTGCGGTGGCGCTCAAGCGCCGCGATACGGCCGAGCTCCTGGCGGAGGAGCTGCGCAGGCTGGATCCGGACAACACGTACGAGGCCTCGCTGAAGTTCGGCGTGGCGAGGCTGGAGACGTCGGCGGCCCCGGTGGAGCGGGAACCCGCCGAGGCTCCG
Source organism: Streptomyces sp. NPDC040545 (assembly GCF_055595065.1). Classification (NCBI taxonomy): domain Bacteria; kingdom Bacillati; phylum Actinomycetota; class Actinomycetes; order Kitasatosporales; family Streptomycetaceae; genus Streptomyces; species Streptomyces sp. NPDC040545. The sequence goes on along the minus strand of NZ_JBVIWA010000011.1, from coordinate 154,793 downwards.
GCCAAGGCCGAGTCCTCGAAGCCGACGGCCAAGCCGACGAAGAAGGCCGCGGCCAAGTAGCACCACCGCGGGTCCGCTGCCGGGGCTCCGCCCCGGACCCCGCGCCTCAAACGCCGGCGAGGCTGGATTCTCAGCCCGTCCGGCGTTTGAGGACCGGGTCCGGGCAGAGCCAGGGAAACGGCGAAAGGGCGGGGCGGGGACCAGCTCCGCGCAGCGGCGCCCGCACCGCATCCCACCCGCACAACCAAGAAGGCGGCAGCACATGGGTATGACGACTCCCCAGGTCGTCGTCCACCGGGACAAGGAACTGATGGCCCAGGCCACCGCGGCCCGGCTCATCACGAAGATCGTGGACGCGCAGACCGCCCGCGGCAGCGCGTCCGTCGTCCTCACCGGCGGACGCAACGGCAACGGCCTGCTCGCGGCACTGGCCGCCGCCCCCGCGCGTGACGCGATCGACTGGTCCCGGCTGGACCTGTGGTGGGGCGACGAGCGGTACGTCCCCGCCGACGACCCCGAGCGCAACCACACCCAGGCCCGCGAGGCCCTCCTGGACGCGGTCCCGGTGGACCCCGCCCGCGTGCACGTGATGCCCGCCTCGGACGGCCCGTACGGGGCCGACGTGGACGCCGCAGCGGCCTCCTACGCGGCCGAGCTGGCGAAGGCGGCCGGTCCGGAGGACCACGGTCCGGTCCCCCGGTTCGACGTGCTGATGCTGGGCGTGGGCCCGGACACGCACGTGGCCTCGCTGTTCCCGGAGCACCCGGCGGCCCGCGAGACCGAGCGCACGGTGGTCGGCGTGCACGGCGCCCCGAAGCCCCCGCCCACCCGGATCTCTCTCACGCTCCCGGCGATCCGGGCGGCCCGTGAGGTCTGGCTGCTGGCCGCCGGTGAGGACAAGGCCGGGGCGGTCTCCCTGGCCCTCGGTGGCGCGGGCGAGGTCCAGGCCCCGGCCGCGGCGGCGTACGGCCGCTCCCGCACCCTGTGGCTCCTGGACCGCGCGGCGGCGGCGAAGCTCCCGGCCGGCATGTACCCGCCAGCCTCTTCCTGACGACGGCCGACGCCGAAGGGCCCGCCTCCCGGGAGGCGGGCCCTTCTCGTACCTGCGTCAGCTACGGCCGCGCAGCGTGCGGTACGTGGCCACCAGCGCCTTCGTCGAGGCGTCCAGCCCCGGCACGTCGGCGCCCTCGCTCAGCGCGGGCTCGACCCGCTTGGCGAGCACCTTGCCGAGTTCGACGCCCCACTGGTCGAAGGAGTCGATGTTCCACACCGCGCCCTGGACGAACACCTTGTGCTCGTAGAGCGCGATCAGCTGGCCCAGCACCGCCGGGGAGAGCTCTCCCGCCAGGATGGTGGTCGTCGGGCGGTTCCCGTGGAAGGTCTTGTGCGGGACCAGCGACTCCGGGGCGCCCTCGGCACGCACCTCGTCCGCCGTCTTGCCGAAGGCCAGCGCCTGGGTCTGCGCGAAGAAGTTCGCCATCAGCAGGTCGTGCTGGGCCGCCGGGGCCGCCTCCAGCTCCGCCACCGGCCGGGCGAAGCCGATGAAGTCCGCGGGGATCATCCGGGTGCCCTGGTGGATCAGCTGGTAGTAGGCGTGCTGCCCGTTGGTGCCGGGCGTGCCCCAGACCACCGGGCCCGTCTGCCACTCCACCGGATTGCCGTCGCGGTCCACGGACTTGCCGTTGGACTCCATGTCGAGCTGCTGCAAGTACGCCGTGAAGCGCGAGAGGTAGTGGCTGTACGGCAGCACCGCGTGCGACTGGGCGTCGAAGAAGGCGCCGTACCAGATCCCCAACAGGCCCATCAGCAGCGGGGCGTTCTCGTGCGCGGGCGCCGTGCGGAAGTGCTCGTCCATGGCGTGGAAGCCGCCGAGCATCTCCCGGAAGGCGGCCGGGCCGATCGCGATCATCAGCGAGAGGCCGATGGCGGAGTCGAAGGAGTAGCGTCCGCCGACCCAGTCCCAGAACTCGAACATATTGGCCGGATCGATGCCGAAGTCGGTGACCTTCTCGGCGTTGGTCGACAGCGCCACGAAGTGCCGGGCCACGGCGGCCTGGTCCCCGCCGACCCCGGCGAGCAGCCAGCTGCGCGCCGAGGTGGCGTTGGTGATGGTCTCGATGGTGGTGAAGGTCTTGGAGGCGATGATGAACAGCGTCTCGGCCGGGTCCAGGTCCCGCACGGCCTCGTGCAGGTCCGCGCCGTCGACGTTGGAGACGAAGCGCACCGTCAGATCGCGTTCGGCGAAGGCGCGCAGGGCCTCGTACGCCATGGCCGGGCCGAGGTCGGAGCCGCCGATTCCGATGTTGACGACGTTCTTGATGCGCTTGCCCGTGAAGCCGGTCCACGCTCCCGACCTGATCCGGTCGGAGAAGTCGGCCATCTTGTCGAGGACGGCGTGCACGCCCGGAACGACGTCCTCGCCGTCCACTTCGACGACCGTGCCCGCCGGTGCGCGCAGGGCGGTGTGCAGCACCGCCCGGTCCTCGGTCGTGTTGATCTTCTCGCCGCGGAACATCGCCTCGCGCAGCTCTGCCACACCGGTGGCCTCGGCCAGCTCGCGGAGCAGTGCGAGCGTCTCGTCGGTGACGAGGTGCTTCGAGTAGTCGATGTGCAGGTCTCCGACCTGCAGGGTGTAGCCGGAGCCGCGGCCGGGATTCTCCTCGAACAGCTCGCGCAGATGCGTCTGGCCGAACTCCTCCCGGTGCTTGCCGAGTGCCAGCCACTCCGGCGTCCGGTTCAGCTTCGTACGCGTGCCTGCGTTCATCTCGGACATCAACCCACTTCTTCCGTCCTGTCGTGCCCCGCCGTCCTCCAACTTAAGGGATCACAAGCGGCAGAACGCACACAAAGAGGCCCGGCCCCACAGGAGAAGTTCCTGTGGGGCCGGACCTCACGTCACACTCTTCGGGCCGTCTCAGATCTCGCCGCGGAGCTTGGCGAGCGCCTCGGCCAGGATCGCCTCGCCGTCGGCGTCCGAGCGTCGTTCCCGTACGTACGCCAGGTGCGTCTTGTACGGCTCGGTGCGCGGCGGCGCGGGGGGGTTGTCCCGGTCCTGGCCGGCCGGGAACCCGCAGCGCGGGCAGTCCCAGGTGTCCGGCACCTGCGCGTCGCTGGCGAAGCTCGGCTGCGTCTCGTGCCCGTTCGAGCACCAGAAGGAGATGCGCAGACGGGGCGCGGACTCGCCGCGCTCCGCCTCACCCATCGGCCCCGCTCCGACCCGGCTACCACGGATCGCGTTGCCACTTGCCACGGTCGTAACTCCCTGCGTGATGGTGCCGCGGAAGGTGAGTGGAATTCCGCCGCGGAGCGCCCAAGTCTACGTAAGGCCCAACGCACGTCCAGTGAGCGGAGTTACTGATTCCACGCGATGAACGCCGGCCCTCATGATAGGCCGGACGGTGCCGACCGGACTGCCGGAATGGCCAGAACGGTCAGCTGCTCGACTTCGTCAGCAGGCCGAGCGCGACGATGCACGCGAACCACAGCAGACCGACGACCACGGTGATGCGGTCCAGGTTGCGCTCCGCGACGGAGGAACCGCCGACCGACGACTGCATACCGCCGCCGAACATGTCGGAGAGGCCGCCGCCCTTGCCCTTGTGCATCAGCACGAGCAGCATCAGCAGGGCGCTGAAGACGATCAGGGCGATCGAGAACCCCATAATCACGGCTGATTCCTACTTTCTGGCTTTTTCGGGCTTTCCGGCTTTGCGAGATGTGCACGGGGGCCAGGGGCTGATGCATCAGCCTCTGGCCCCCGCAAGGGTACGACGGATCCGCCCTACCGCATACTCACTGGTCGCGGAAGCGGACGATCTTGACGAACTCCTCCGCGTCCAGCGCCGCGCCGCCGATCAGGGCGCCGTCGACGTCGGGCTGGGCCATGATCGCCGCGATGTTTCCGGACTTCACGGAGCCGCCGTACTGGATGCGGACCTTGTCGGCCAGCTCCTGCGAGTACAGCTCGGCGAGGCGGCCGCGGATCGCCCCGCAGACCTCCTGGGCGTCGTCGGGGGTGGCGACCTCGCCGGTCCCGATGGCCCAGACGGGCTCGTAGGCGATCACGATGGACTCGACCTGGTCGGCCGGGACCCCTTCGAGGCCGCCGTCGAGCTGGCTCAGCGTGTAGGCGACCTGCCGGCCGGCCTTGCGGATGTCCAGGCCCTCGCCGACGCACAGGATCGGGGTGAGCCCGTGCCGGTAGGCGGCCTTGACCTTGGCGTTGCAGAGCTCGTCGGTCTCGCCGTGGTACTGGCGGCGCTCGCTGTGGCCGACGGCCACGTACGTGCACTTCAGCTTCGACAGCATCGGGCCGGAGATCTCACCGGTGTAGGCACCGGAGTCGTGCGCGGAGATGTCCTGGGCGCCGTACTTGATCTTCAGCTTGTCGCCGTCGACCAGGGTCTGGACCGAGCGCAGGTCGACGAAGGGCGGCAGGACCGCGACCTCGACGGCGTCGTAGTCCTTGTCGGTGAGGGCGAAGGCGAGCTTCTGGACGTGGGCGATGGCCTCGAGGTGGTTGAGGTTCATCTTCCAGTTGCCCGCCATGAGCGGGGTGCGCGTGGTCATACGGGTTCAGCCCTCCAGGGCGGCGAGGCCGGGGAGCGTCTTGCCCTCGAGGTATTCGAGGGAGGCGCCGCCACCGGTCGAGATGTGGCCGAATGCATTTTCGTCGAAGCCCAGGATGCGGACCGCGGCGGCGCTGTCGCCACCGCCGACGACGGTGAAGGCGCTGCTGTCGAGCAGGGCCTGGGCGATGGCCGAGGTGCCCCCGGCGTAGTCGGGGTGCTCGAAGACGCCCACCGGGCCGTTCCAGAAGACGGTCTTGGCATCGGCGATCTTCGACGCGTACAGCTCACGCGTCTTCGGGCCGATGTCCAGGCCCTCCTTGTCGGCGGGGATCTTGTCCGCGTCGACGGTCTCGAAGGTGGCCGGGGTCTTGCCCTTGAGGTCCGGGAACTCCCCGGAGACCAGCACGTCGACCGGGAGGACCAGCTCGACCCCGGTGTCCTCGGCGCGCTTCATGTACTCCTTGACGACCTCCACCTGGTCCTTCTGGAGCAGGGAGATGCCGACCTCGTAGCCCTTGGCGTAGAGGAAGGTGTAGGCCATGCCGCCGCCGATGAGGATGCGGTCGGCCTTGCCGAGCAGCTCGTCGATGACGGCGAGCTTGTCGGAGACCTTGGCGCCGCCGAGGACCACCACGTAGGGGCGCTCGACCTCGGCGGTCAGCTTCTTCAGGACGCCGACCTCGGTGGCGATGAGGTAGCCGGCGGCGTGCGGGAGGCGGGCCGGGAGGTCGAAGACCGAGGCGTGCTTGCGGTGCACGGCGCCGAAGCCGTCGCCGACGTAGACGTCGGCGAGCTCCGCGAGCTGGTCCGCGAAGGCGCCGCGCTCGGCGTCGTCCTTCGAGGTCTCACCGGCGTTGAAGCGCAGGTTCTCGATCACGGCGACCTGGCCGTCGGTCAGGGCCGCGACGGTCTCCTTGGCGGAGGAGCCGACGGTGTCGGTGGCGAACGCGACGTTCGCGCCGAGCAGTTCGCCCAGGCGCGCGGCGGCCGGGGCGAGCGAGAACGCCGGCTCGACGCCGGCGCCCTTGGGGCGGCCCAGGTGCGAGGCCACGATGACGCGGGCGCCGGCTTCGGCGAGCTTCGCGATCGTGGGCTGGACGGCGCGGATGCGGCCGTCGTCGGTGATGGTGCCCTCGGCCAGCGGGACGTTCAGGTCCGCGCGGACGAAGACCCGCTTGCCCTTGACGCCTTCGGCGAGCAGTTCATCGATCGTCTTCATGTATTTCTACTCCTTTGAGCCTTCACTCGAAGGGCGAGGAAGGATAACGAGGCAAGCAACAGGGCCCGTGCGGCGCTTCGTCGCGCTGCTCGGACCCTGTGCTTCACATCGTGGTGCCTTGCCCTACGTTTTTAGAGCTGACCGCCGACGAAGACGGTGAGGTCGACGAGACGGTTGGAGTAGCCCCACTCGTTGTCGTACCAGCCGACGACCTTGACCTGCGTACCGTCCTGAACCATGGTCAGGGAGGAGTCGAAGGTGCAGGACGCGGGCCAGTTCACGATGTCGGAAGAGACGATCGCGTCCTCGGTGTAGTCGAGGATGCCCTTGAGCTGCCCCTCCGAAGCCTTCTGGAAGGCCGCGTTGATCTCTTCCACCGTGGTCTCGCGGGAGAGCTCCAGCACCAGGTCGGTCACCGAGCCGGTCGGAACCGGGACGCGCATGGCGATGCCGTCGAGCTTGCCCTTGAGCTGCGGGAGGACCAGCGCGGTGGCCTTGGCGGCACCGGTGGAGGTCGGGATGATGTTCTCGGCGGCGGCGCGGGCGCGACGCAGGTCCGAGTGCGGGAAGTCCAGGATGCGCTGGTCGTTCGTGTACGCGTGGACCGTCGTCATCATGCCCTTGACGATGCCGAAGTTCTCGTCGAGGACCTTGGCCATCGGCGCCACGCAGTTGGTGGTGCAGGAGGCGTTGGAGATGACGTGGTGGTTGGCCGCGTCGTACTTGTCGTGGTTGACGCCCATCACGATGGTGATGTCCTCGTCCTTGGCCGGAGCCGAGATGAGGACCTTCTTCGCGCCCGCGGCGATGTGCTTGGCGGCGTCGGCCTTCTTCGTGAAGATGCCGGTCGACTCGATGACGATGTCGGCGCCCAGCTCGCCCCAGGGGAGGTTGGCGGGGTCACGCTCGGCGAAGGTCTTGAAGGTCTGGCCGCCGACGGTGATGCTGTCGTCGGTGTGGGAGACCTCGGCCTTGAGGCGGCCCAGGATGGTGTCGTACTTGAGCAGATGCACCAGGGTGGCGTTGTCAGTCAGGTCGTTGACACCGACGATCTCGATGTCCGCTCCCTGCTCCAGGAGCGCCCGGAAATAGTTGCGGCCAATTCGGCCAAAACCGTTGATGCCTACGCGGATCGTCACGAACCGATCTCCTCGTTGGTGCGCCGGTAAGAGCGCCGGCGAGCTGTATGGGATGTCCCCGACCGCTTACGACCCTACCTCTCCGTGAGCTTTTGGGTGACATCGGTCGGGGCCTGACACTCCCCCTACTTCCCGGGGGTACTCCCGCGAGGGTCCCGTTCCGGACGCTCCGGAACGGGACCCCCGGACTTCGGCCCTCGTCACTCAGGGTGAGTGACGAGCGGGCCTCCGATCAGCGGTGCAGTGTGCGCAATGCCTTACCGACGAGTAGGGCACGGTCCGCCGCGGCGGGCATGTGCTCCAGGCCGAAGCCCAGCAACACCGTGTCACGCGTGGTGACCGCAGCGTAGGACTTGAACAGTTCCCCGGACCGGGCCCAGTCACCGGGAACTTCGGGACTTCCGGCCGGTGCGGCCTGCGCCGTCCAGGCCCCGAGGGACGTCTCGAATCCCTCTGCGGGCTGGTCCGCGCCCTTGACGGAGAGGCGTGCCTCGTCCGCGAAGACGCCGCGGCCGCCCGAGCCCGGGTCCGTGATGGAGGAGAGCGAGAGCTCAACGCTCTTGCCGGCGTAGGCGCTCAGGTCGAAGGAGACCTGCTTCCAGCCGCCGGAGGAGCCGGTGAAGCTGTTCCACTTGCCGCTGGTGCCCTGCGGGGTGCAGCCGCCGGCGTCGAGCGTGAGGTAGCGGCGCAGGAACGGGTGTCCGTTGACGAAGAACCCGGCCGCGCACTCCTCCGGGACGGTGGAGCTGCTCAGGCCGCCCGTGTCCGGCAGGGTGGTCCAGTCGTCGCCGCCCGCGGTCCGGGCCTCCAGCGCGGCGTGGTCGTAGCCCTCCTCGACGTTCCAGTTGAGCGCCAGCTTCAGCTGCGGCTGGTCCGCTGCGGTGACCCCGGTGAGGTCGATCGTGCGGACGAGGCGCTTCCAGTCGTCGTCGGCGTGCTGGGCCGCGGCCATGCCGGTGCCGGCGTAAGGGGCGTACGGGTTCACGACCCCGGTGAAGGCTCCCGCCTGGGCGCTCTTGAACTGCGGGAACTGCGCGGGCGCCAGGGTCTCGGAGGTCACGGTGTACCCGCCGGGGGCGTTCAGCGGGTTGCCCGCGGCGTCCCCGACGTTGCCCCGCGCGCCGTTCAGGGCGCCGGCGCCGGCGAAGCCGGTGGCTCCGGGGGTGCTCGTACGGCTGTACGCGCCGAGCCAGTACTGGCTGAAGTCGTTGGTCACGGCTCGGCCGACCTGGGCGTTGCCGCCCGCCAGCTCACCGGCCTCGATCAGCTTGCCGCCCTCGTTCAGGAAGTCGCGCACCGCCAGCTGGGTGTCGCCGCCGGGGGTCTTGGCCCCCGTGTAGTGGACGGCCGTACCGAAGTGGGAGAGGACGCCGAGGTGGTGCGGGGCGCCCTGGACGGCGACGTCCCAGACGGCCGCGGACTTGCCGTTGGCGCGCAGGGCGTCGACGTAGGTCTGGGCGTGCTGGGCCTTGGCCCCCTCTTCCGCGATCACCAGGACGTCCGCGCGCGGCCGCTCGGCCACCGTGTACGTGAAGTGCTCGCTGGAGACCTGCTTGCCGGAGCGGTCGCGGCCGGTGAACCAGACCTCGACCTTGTCGCCGGGCTTCGCGCCGTCGACCTCGGCGCGGTACTCGTCGAACCAGTTGTTGTCGTCGCCGCCGTAGACCTCGCCGCCCTTCCAGGGCTCGAGGTCCTCGTCGTGCGTGCGGCCGCCGTTGATCCGGAAGTTGAGTTCCTTGCCCTTCAGCGCCTTGCGGGCCGTGACGGAGACCGTCTGGTCCTCGCCGCGGGCGGCGTAGGAAGTGGCGAAGGCGTCCACGGTGAAGTCGGCGGCGCTCAGGCCCAGCGAGGACTTCGGCCGGTCCGGGGTCGCGGCACTCTCGCCGACGGAGAGGGCGAAGGGGATGTTCTTGGCGAACTCCGCCTGGATGAGCTTCTCGTCGTCCGGGAAGTTGAAGCCGGAGGCGCAGTCCTCGGGCTTCCACCGGTCGTTGGGATCGCTCGCCGAGGCGGTCTGGCAGGTGGTCATCTCCGGCGTGAACATCATGATGCCGTTGACGTTGGAGGCGTGGCCGTCGGCCTCGCCGTTGGTGGTGTAGAGCTCGGAGGAGACCTGCGGGTAGTAGCCCGGGACGGCGGGGTTCTCCGGGGTGCCGGCGAGCGCCTTGTAGGCGACGTCGTCGGGGGTGGGGGTGGCGACCTGCCAGCCCACGCCGTAGAGGAGCAGCTCGGCGGCGGAGTGGTAGTTGATGGCGTACTCGAAGCCGATGCGCTTCTCGAAGCGGTCGAGGGCGACGGTTTCGGGCTCGGAGGAGGCGCTCGGACCGCGGTAGGTCTCGTTCGACTGGGTCGGCGAGGAGCCCTCGTTGTCGTAACCCCACTTGAAGGCGAAGTTCCGGTTGAGGTCGACGCCGTCGCCGGGGCCGGTCTTCCCGTCGCCGTTGTTGTCGCGCAGGTTCTTGCGCCACAGCCGCTGGCCGTCGGCCGCGTGCGTGTAGTCGTACCCGTCCGGGTTGGCGGAGAGCAGGAACCACAGCTCGCTGGAGTCCACCAGCTTGGTGATCCTGGGGTCCTTGCCGTAGTTGTCGACGGTGTGGTGCATCAGCCGCCGGGTCATCTCGGGGGTGATCCACTCACGGGCGTGCTGGTTGGACATGTAGAGGACCGACGGCTTGTCGCCGTCCTTGGTCTTCCTGGCGTTCTTGCTGACCTTCAGGGCGAGGATGTCCTTGCCCTGGACGGTCTTGCCGATGGAGACGACCTTGGTGAGCCCCGGGTTCTCCTGCGCGGTCCGCAGGATCTCCTCCTGGAGGCCGCCCTTGCCGCTGTACGGGCGGAACACCCCGTCCCCGGCGGCCTTGGCACGGGCGAGGCCCTGGGCGGGGACCTTGCGCTCGGCCAGCTTGACGCCCTGGGCCGCGAGTTCCGCGGCCTGGCCGCCGCTGAGGAAGAGCTCGACCCGGGCGGTTCCGGTCTCCGGGGCCCGCTCGGTGAGCTCGTGCGCGTCCTGCCCCGCGGCGAGGACGAGCGGGACCTGTTCCCGGGTGATGTCGGCGTCGTAGACCCGTACCTCGTCGGCGCCGGATGCGGCGCCGGATGCGGCGCCGGGTCCCGGCTGGGCCTGTGCCGCGGCGGGCAGCACGGCGAGTGTGGTTCCGAAGACGAGTGCGCTTGCGGCGAGGATCGATCTCGCGCGGTGACTCATGTGCCCCCCTGGGCGTCGTCTGCCACGAAAGCGTTCGGACGCCAGACTCAAGACCGGCCCATGCTCATGTCAATGGGGCGTGCGGCAAAGGGGCCCGCACGAGTGATCGCGCGAGCCCCTTCAGCCGAAAGAGACGGCCTAACCGGCCATGTTGTCGGCCATCTCCTCGCTGAGGTCGAGATTCGACTCCGTGCCCGGGATGCCGAGGTCCTGGGCCCGCTTGTCGGCCATCGCCAGCAGGCGGCGGATCCGGCCGGCGACCGCGTCCTTGGTCAGCGGCGGGTCGGCGAGCGCGCCCAGCTCCTCCAGGGAGGCCTGCTTGTGCTCCATGCGCAGCCGGCCGGCCGCGGCCAGGTGCTCGGGGACCTCCTCGCCGAGGATCTCCAGCGCGCGCTGCACGCGGGCTCCGGCGGCCACCGCGGCCCGCGCGGAGCGGCGCAGGTTGGCGTCGTCGAAGTTGGCCAGGCGGTTGGCGGTGGCGCGGACCTCGCGCCGCATCCGCCGCTCCTCCCAGGCCAGCACCGACTCGTGCGCGCCGAGCCGGGTCAGCAGTGCGCCGATCGCGTCGCCGTCGCGGACCACGACCCGGTCCACTCCGCGCACCTCGCGCGCCTTGGCGGCGATGGACAGCCTGCGGGCGGCGCCCACCAGGGCCAGGGCGGCCTCCGGGCCGGGGCAGGTGACCTCCAGGGAGGAGGACCGGCCCGGCTCGGTGAGCGAGCCGTGGGCCAGGAAGGCGCCGCGCCAGGCCGCCTCGGCGTCGCAGGTGGCCCCGGAGACCACCTGCGGGGGAAGACCCCGGATGGGGCGGCCGCGGCCGTCCACGAGGCCCGTCTGGCGCGCCAGCTGGTCACCGCCGGCCACGACGCGGACCACGTAGCGGCTGCCGCGGCGCAGTCCGCCCGGGGCCATCACCACCAGGTCCGAGGAATGGCCGAAGATCTCCAGGATGTCCTTGCGCAGGCGTCTGGCGGCGATCCCGGTGTCCAGCTCCGCCTCGATGACGATGCGGCCGCTCACCAGGTGCAGGCCGCCCGCGAACCGAAGGATCGCCGAGACCTCCGCCTTCCTGCAGCAGGTCCGGGTGACGGGCAGGCGGGAGATCTCATCCTTCACCGCAGGCGTCATCGCCATGGGCCGATCCTTCCATGCATCCGAAAAATACGGTCGTACGCGGCGGCCAGCAGCTCCGGGTCGTGCTTCGGAGAACCGTCCTGCCTGGCCACGGGCGCCAGCTCGACCGCTGCACCGAACCGTTTCGCGGCATCGGCAAGGGACTCGCGGTCGGGCACGGCGGCCTCGTCGGCCAGCACCACGTCCAGGGCGAGTTTAGGGGCGTGTCGGGCCAAAACCTCCAAATGACGCTGCGGAGAGAAGCCCTCTGTTTCGCCGGGCTGCGGCGCGAGGTTCAGCGAGAGGACCCGCCGGGCCTTCGTCTCCATCAGCGCGTCCAGCAGTTCCGGCACCAGCAGGTGCGGAATGACCGAGGAGAACCAGGACCCCGGACCGAGCACCACCCAGTCGGCGTCCAGGACCGCCGCGACGGCCTCCGGCACGGCCGGCGGGTCGCTCGGCACCACCTGTACGGAGAGCACCTCGCCCGGGGTCAGCGCCACCGTGGCCTGCCCGCGGACGGTGTCCACCTCCTCGGGGCGGGCCGGGTCGTGCCCCCTGACCAGGGCCTGCAGTTCCAGCGGTACCGCCGACATGGGCAGCACCCGGCCCTGCGCCCCGAGCAGCTTCCCGACCAGGTCGAGGGCCTGGACGGGGTCGCCGAGCTGTTCCCACAGGGCGACGATCAGCAGGTTGCCGACGGCGTGCCCGTGCAGATCGCCCTCGGACTGGAAGCGGTGCTGGATGACCCGGGCCCAGGTCTGGCCCCAGTCGTCGTCGCCGCACAGCGCGGCCAGCGCCTTGCGCAGGTCGCCGGGCGGGAGCACACCGAGCTCCTCCCGGAGCCGGCCGCTGGAACCGCCGTCGTCGGCGACGGTGACCACGGCGGTGAGGTCACCGGTGATGCGGCGCAGGGCGGCGAGGGAGGCCGACAGGCCCTGGCCGCCGCCGAGCGCCACCACCTTGGGCGTGGCGCCGCGCCGGCGGCCGGAGCGGCCGGCGCGGCCCGCGCCTTCCTCGCCCCGGCCCGGGGTGAGGCGGCGCAGGCGGCTCAGCCGCGGGGTCCGTGCGGTCACTCGCGCCCCATGTCCCGGTGGACTACGACGGTCTCGACTCCCTCGGAGGCGAGGCGGGCGGCGAGCTTCTCGGACATGGCCACGCTGCGGTGCTTGCCGCCCGTGCAGCCGACCGCGATGGTCACGTACCGCTTGCCCTCGCGGCGGTAGCCGGTGGCGATGAGCTGGAGCAGCTCGGTGTAGCGGTCGAGGAACTCCTTGGCGCCGGGCTGGCTGAAGACGTACCCCGACACCTCCTCGTTGAGCCCGGTGAAGGGGCGCAGCTCCGGGACCCAGTGCGGGTTGGGGATGAAGCGGCAGTCGACGACGAGGTCGGCGTCGACGGGGAGGCCGTACTTGTAGCCGAAGGACATGACGGTGGCCCGCAGCTCGGGCTCCTCGTCCCCGGCGAACTGGGCGTCCATCTTCGCGCGCAGCTCGTGCACGTTCAGGCTGGAGGTGTCGATCACCAGGTCGGCGTCGCCGCGCAGCTCGCGCAGCAGGTCTCGCTCGGCGGCGATGCCGTCGGTGATGCGCCCGTCGCCCTGGAGCGGGTGCGGGCGGCGGACCGACTCGAAGCGGCGGACCAGCGCGTCGTCGGAGGACTCCAGGAAGACGATGCGGCGGGTGACGCCCTTGCTGTCGAGGTCGGCGAGGGACTCACGCAGGGCGTCGAAGAACTGGCGGCCGCGGACGTCGACGACGACGGCGATGCGGGCCACGTTCCCCTGGGAGCGGGCGCCGAGCTCGACCATGGTCGGGATCAGGGCCGGCGGGAGGTTGTCGACGACGAACCAGCCGAGGTCCTCCAGACACTTCGCCGCCGTACTGCGGCCGGCCCCGGACATACCGGAGATGATCACCAGCTCGGGGATGGCCGCCTCGGCGGTCTCGCCGGGCTCCACTGTCGTGCCCGTACTCACCTGTGCTCCGTCTCGGTCGTTCGCGGTCTCGTGCTCGGTCATTGCTCGGTCCCCCGTTCGGACGATGCTCCCGCGGGCGCGGGGGTCTCATCCTCAATGATCTCTCCTGTGGCCGTGTTGACGGCAGGACCAGCGGGAACCGCCTGGGCGAGGGCCGCGGCCACGGTCTCGGCCGTCTTACGGCCTATGCCCGGGACCTCGCAGATCTGGTCGATTGTCGCCTGTCTCAGCTTCTTCACCGAACCGAAGTACTTGATCAAGGCCTGCTTGCGGCTCTCGCCGAGGCCGGACACCTCGTCCAGCGGGCCGGATTTCAGGCGCTTGCCGCGCTTGCTGCGCTGGTACTGGATCGCGAACCGGTGGGCTTCGTCACGGACCCGCTGGAGCAGGTAGAGGCCCTCGCTGGTGCGCGGCAGCACGACGGGGTCGTCCTCGCCGGGCAGCCAGACCTCCTCCAGCCGCTTGGCCAGACCGCACACGGCGACGTCGTCGATCCCGAGCTCCTCCAGGGCCCGCTTGGCGGCGGCGACCTGCGGCTGCCCGCCGTCGACCACGACGAGCTGGGGCGGGTAGGCGAACCGCTTGGGGCGCCCGTCGTCCTCGGGCACCGCGCCCTCGCCCTCCTCCGCCTCCCACTCGCCGGTCTTCAGCTTCTCCTGGAGGTAGCGGCGGAAGCGCCGCGAGACCACCTCGTGCATGGAGCGGACGTCGTCCTGCCCCAGATGCGATTTGATCTGGAAGCGCCGGTACTCGCTCTTGCGGGCCAGCCCGTCCTCGAAGACGACCATCGACGCGACGACGTCGTCACCCTGCAGGTGGGAGATGTCGAAGCACTCGATGCGCAGCGGGGCGCTGTCGAGGTCCAGCGCCTCGGCGATCTCCTCCAGGGCCCGGGAGCGGGTGGTGAGGTCGCTGGCGCGCTTGGTCTTGTGCAGGGCGAGGGACTGCAGCGCGTTGCGGTGGACGGTCTCCATCAGGGCCTTCTTGTCGCCGCGCTGCGGTATCCGCAGGCTGACCTGGGACCCCCGGCGCTCGGCGAGCCACTGGTTCAGCGTCGGCGTGTCCTCGGGGAGAGCCGGGACCAGCACCTCCTTGGGCACTGCCTCGCCCTTCTCCTCGCCGTACAGCTGCTGGAGGGCGTGCTCGACGAGCCCGGCCGTGTCGACGGCCTCGACCTTGTCGGTGACCCAGCCGCGCTGGCCGCGGACCCGGCCGCCGCGGACGTGGAAGATCTGCACCGCGGCTTCGAGCTCGTCCTCGGCCACGGCGATCAGGTCGGCGTCGGTGGCGTCGGCGAGCACCACGGCGTTCTTCTCCATCGCCCGGCGCAGCGCCCCGATGTCGTCGCGCAGCCGGGCGGCCTTCTCGTACTCCATCTCCTCGGCCGCCGCGTGCATCTCCTTCTCCAGCCGGGAGAGGTAGGTGCCGGTGCGGCCGGCCATGAAGTCGCAGAAGTCCTCGGCCAGTTCGCGGTGCTCCTCGGGCGTGACCTTGCCGACGCAGGGGGCGGAGCACTTGCCGATGTAGCCGAGGAGGCAGGGCCGGCCGATCTGGGCGGAGCGCTTGAACACGCCCGCGGAGCAGGTCCGGACCGGGAACACCCGGAGCATCAGGTCGACGGTCTCGCGGATGGCCCAGGCGTGCCCGTACGGACCGAAGTAGCGCACGCCCTTCTTCTTGGGCCCGCGCATGACCTGGACCCGCGGGTACTCCTCATTGAGGGTGACGGCGAGGGAGGGGTAGCTCTTGTCGTCCCGGTACTTGACGTTGAACCGGGGGTCGAACTCCTTGATCCACGAGTACTCCAGCTGGAGCGCCTCGACCTCGGTGGACACCACGGTCCACTCGACGGAGGCGGCCGTGGTCACCATGGTGGCGGTACGGGGGTGCAGGCCGGCGATGTCCTGGAAGTAGCTGCCCAGGCGCTGGCGCAGGCTCTTGGCCTTCCCGACGTAGATCACCCGGCGGTGCTCGTCGCGGAACTTGTAGACCCCCGGGGAGTCCGGGATCTGTCCCGGCTCGGGGCGGTAACTGGAAGGGTCGGCCATGCCAACCACCCTACTTGCGCGGACCGACAACAGACCGTACGCCTCCGGCGCGGTTGGCGGATCCGGGCGGGCCGCACATCCGGCCCCGCCGGCGTTCGAGGCGCGGGGTCCGGGGGCGGAGCCCTGATCTCTCAGCCCCGCCGGCGTTCGAGGCGCGGCCACGGTGCCGCAGCCGGACACGCAGGGCCCGGCCCCATCGGCGGAGCCGGGCCCTGCGGGCACGGGGTTACGCCACGGCGCGCCGGCGGCGCAGGAGCAGCACCCCGGTACCGCCCAGCGCGAGCGCCCCGGCACCGGACGCCATCACCGCAACCGGGGGCCCGGCGGCCGCAGCGGCTTCGGCGTAGCCGCCGGCCGCGCCGCGCCCGGCGTACGGGGAGCCCGGGAGCTTGTCCCCGTACGCCTTGACGACCCGCGCCCGGTAGGCGGCCAGGCTCGTCCCCCCGGTACCCACGGCCCGCACCGCGTCCTCGTCCAGCGGCAGCACCCTGCTGCCCCCGGCCACGTACCAGGCGTCGATCTGCGGCTCCCGGAACACCGTCCCACCGGGCAGCTTCTCCGCACCCAGCCGGGCGTAGCGGAACTCGTCGTCGCCGGTGGCGATGTTCACGACCTCCCAGCCGGCCTCCGTCCGCGCCGTCCACAGCGCGGCCTGCTGCCCGTCGGCGGAGACGGCCTTGCTGGCCAGGAATTCCAGGCGGGCGACGGGTGCGCCCGCTCTGCCCGCGACGAACTCCGGGGAGAGGTGGTTGACCGGTATCGCCTCGCCCTCGATCCGGGGCTGCGCGGCCGTGAGGGAGACCTTGCCCTCCCGGGCGAAGAAGCGGGAGAGGGTGGCCAGGGTGTCGGGGGCGGTGGCCGCCTGCGCGGCGGCGGCCTTGTTCTCGGCGGTGGCGGCCTGGGGCTGCGGCAGCGGGCCCCCGGGTGCCGCGGCGGCGGACGGGGCGAGGCCGAGGAGGGCGGTGGCGGCGAGGACCGCGGCTGCGGCGGTGGTGGCGCGCAGGGTCATGGCGGTCACGCCCCGATCCGGTAGAGGGAGTGGGTCCAGGAGAAGGTGCTGTTGTTCACGTACCAGGAGTGCGAGGCCCAGTTGTAGCGGTCGCTGGAGGGCCAGGGGTCGCCCCAGTAGACCCAGTTGTTCGCGGTGTCGTAGCCGTACACGACGTGCATGTGGCCGCCGCCGTTCGACCACTGGATGCGGGTCTCGACGGGCCGGCCGGCGTTGACCTCGGTCTGGACGGTGGAGTACTGGAGCCAGCCGCTGACGTACGAACCGGGGTTGATGCCGGCCCAGCGCAGGCCGGTCTGGACGTTGCCCAGGGTGGCCTGGTTGTTGGGGCATTCGCTGCCCTGCTGGCGGTCGAAGGCGGCGTTGCAGAACTGGTTCTGGCTGTAGTTCCGGCCGAACCAGGTGGCGATGGTGTTGCCGCCGGCGGCCCAGCACCAGTTGGTCTTGGCCTGGGCCTGCATGGTGATGTTCAGGCGCTTGGCGGCGAAGGCGGAGTCGGTGCCGGCCTCGGCAGCGGCGGCGGTGCCGGCGCCGAGGGGCAGGGTGAACAGCAGGGCGGTGAGCACGGCGGTGAGACAGGCGGCTGGGGAGTGCCGCCGGTTTCGGTTGCGCATCGCGTTCCTCCCGATGTGGGGTGTGGGGGGGTGGAGGAGCGCGTCCGGACGCTGTTCAGGAGCATCAGGGAGTTGTCGCGATCAGGTCAACACGCTTCAATACGCGGTGACACTGCTGTGTGAACGGTGGGGCTGCGGTGTGAACGGTTGCTGCCGTGTCACCTGGTCCCCCGGAGCCTCCGCCGCGATCCCCCGCGCCGGCCCGTGTGAACGTTCACGAAGGAGTCGCCATGCGACCGACCGAGGACACGGCAGAACTCGGCCAGTTGCTGCACGGCGGCCCCTTCCACCTCGCCCTGCGTGCCGCCCTCGCCGCGCGTGGACTGCCCCTGCACCGGGTGCAGCACCGGCTCGCGGCACAGGGCATCAAGCTCGGTGTCACCAGCCTCAGTTACTGGCAGCAGGGCGCGCGGCGGCCGCGTCACCCGGAGTCGCTGCGGGCGGTCAGCGCCCTGGAGCGGATCCTGGAACTGCCCGACGGCGTCCTCCTGCGCCTGCTGGCCGCCGAGGATCCGGGCCCCGGGGCCGCGCGCCCGCCCACCCGCTCGTACCGGGCCCTGTTCAGCCTGGGCGGGACGGTGGAGCGGCTGCTGGACGGGATGGACCTCCCGCCGGACGGCGGGCTGCACTCGGTCGGCCACCACGAGCGGGTCCGCATCGGACCGGCGGGTGAGCTGCGGGTCCGCGAGTCGCAGCAGATCGTCCGGGCGCACCGCGACGGCGTGGACCGCTACCTGGCCGTCCACCACGGCGACCCCGGCTGCGACGTGTCCCGGATGCGCGTGACGGCGTACGAGAACTGCCGCACGGGCCGGGTGCGGTGCCACCCGGAGTCCGGGGTGGTGGTCGCCGAGCTGCTCTTCGATGCGCGGCTGCGGCGAGGGGACACCCACGTCTTCGGCTACGGGATCGAGGACGGCACCGGAGCCCGCAGCGGCGAGTACGTACGCGGGTTCAGCTACGCCGGCGGCCAGTACATGCTCCAGGTCAGCTTCGACGAGGCGGCCCTGCCGGTGCGCTGCCGGCGCTTCGCCCGGGGCGGGCCCGAGGCCCCGCGCACCGGCCTCGTGGACCTGACGCCCAGCGGCCGGCACCGGGCGGTCCACCTGGTGGAGCAGTCGGTGCGGCGCGGGATCCTCGGGATCGCGTGGGACTGGGACTGAGGTCCGGGCGCGGATGCGGAAAGGGGTGCGGGTCAGCCCGCGACGAGCTTGCCGTTCTCGGCCCGGACCGGGACGGCGGGCAGCGGTGCGGAGGCCGGACCGCGCAGGACGTTGCCGGTCTTCACGTCGAAGCGGCTGCCGTGGCAGGGGCAGTTCCCCTCACCCTCGACGATCTTGTCCAGGACGCAGCCGGCGTGCGTGCACTGCGCGCTGAAGGCCTTGTACTGGCCCTCCGCCGGGCAGCTGACGATCAGCTTGTTCTCCCGGTACAGCTTCGCGCCGCCCACCGGGACATCGGCCGCGGCGCCCAGGTCCACCGGCGCGGCGGGGGTGGCGGGGGTGTTGCCTCCGCTGTCGCTCTCGGTGGAGCAGGCCGCGAGGGTCGCTCCGGCGCCCGCGGCCCCGGCGAGCGCGGCGGCGCCCTTGAGGACGGTACGGCGGGCGGGCGACTGCGGCGCGGGCATGCGGTTCTCCTGGGGTACGGGCACGTGGGGAAGGGGTGCGGGGCGGGGCGCGGGCCGGAACCCGGCCGGGGCACCGGCCCACCCGACGATACCTCCGTCCCATGAGGTAGCTTCCCCCGCGTGATCGTCGTCGGCGGAGAAGCCCTCATCGACCTGGTGCCCGTGACGCGGCCGCCCGGGGCGCTGCTGCCCCGGCCGGGCGGCGGACCGTACAACACCGCGCTGGCGCTCGGCCGGCTCGGCGCCGAGGTGGCCTTCTGTTCCCGGGTCTCCTCGGACGGTTTCGGCGAGAGCCTGCTGGCCGGGCTGCGGGCCGCCGGGGTGGACCTGTCGCTGGTCCAGCGCGGACCGGAGCCGACCACGCTCGCCGTGCCCTCGCTGGCCCCGGACGGCTCGGCCTCGTACGGCTTCTACGTCGAGGGCACGGCGGACCGGCTGTTCACGCTGCCGCCCGCCCTCCCGGACGGGGTACGGGCCCTCGCGCTCGGCACCTGCTCGCTGGTCCTGGAACCGGGCGCGAGCGCGTACGAGGCCCTGCTGCGCCGGGAGTCCCGGCGCGGGGTGCTGACCCTGCTGGACCCCAACATCCGGCCGGCGCTGATCGCGGACCCGGCGGCGTACCGCGCACGCTTCCTGGAACGGCTGCTGCCGCACACGAGCGTCCTCAAGCTGTCGGAGGAGGACGCGGCCTGGCTGGGCGGCCGGGTCGGGGACTGGCTGGCGGCCGGACCGTCGGCGGTGGTGCTGACCCGGGGCGCGGCGGGCCTGACGGCCTGGACCCGGGAGGGCGGGGAGTACACGGCGGCGGCCCGTCCGGTGGCGGTGGTGGACACGATCGGCGCGGGCGACACCGTCAACGCCGCCCTGCTGCACCGGCTCGCCCTCGCGCCGGGCGACCCGGTGGACTGGCCGCAGGTCCTGGCCCACGCCGCCCACGCGGCGGCGCTGACCTGCACGCGGGCGGGCGCGGAGCCGCCGTACGCGGCGGAGCTCAGCGAATAGCGGCCCAGACGGTGCGGGCCACGGCCGGGGCGAACTCCTCGACGGGCTGGACCACGTGGGCCCCGGAGAAGTGCAGGAAGAAGGCCCGCTGGAAGCAGGCTCCGAGCAGCAGGGCCGCGGCGGCCCGCGGATCGGCGTCGGGCCGCAGCCGGCCGGCGTCGAGCTCGCGCCGCAGCCGGCCGGCCAGCGCGTCCAGCACCACGTGCGGTCCGGCCCCGATCTCCTGGACGCCCTCGCGGTGGCGGGTGAGCAGCGCGGGGTCGGCGAAGAGCGAGCCGGCCATCGGTATGGCGTCGGCGTAGAAGAGCGAGGCGTGCCGGGCGATCTCGCCGAGGGTCTCCTCGACTCCCCGGTCCCCCGGACCGGCCTGCAGGACGGCCATGAGCGGGCCGGCGTTGGGAGTGCGTTCCAGCAGCACGCGCACGAACAGCTCTTCCTTGTTCGCGAAGTACTTGTAGAGCGCGGCCTCCGAGCACCCGGCCTCCCTGGCGATGGCCTTCGTGGTGGCGCTCGCCAGCCCGACGGTGCGCATCAGCTTCTCGGCGGCGTCCAGCAGCCGCTCGGGGGTGGGGCGGCTTGACTTCGAGGTGAGCATTCACTCACCCTAGCGGAACCAGGGGTGAGTAAATACTCACCCACCTCTTGTCGCGGGGGTATGACGATGAAGATCACGGTGTTCGGGGCCACGGGCGGCGTCGGCCGCGAGGTCGTCCGGCAGGCACTCGACGCGGGACACGAGGTCACCGCGGTCGTGCGGGACCCGTCGCGGCTCCCCGTTCCCGCCCATGAGCGGCTCCACGTGGCCACGGTGACCGATGTGACCGACGTCGAGGCGGTGCTGCCCGTGGTGAGCGGGCGGGACGCGGTGGTCTCGGCGCTGGGCGCGGCGAACAACAAGCAGGCGAAGGCGAAGCCCGTCGCGGGCCCGGCCTTGAGCGCGATCACCTCGGCCATGGACCGGGCGGGGGTGCGGCCCCTGTCGGCCGTGAGCGCCGCACCCGTCGGCCCGCTGCCGGAGGACGCGGGGATCTTCACCCGCGCCGTGGTCTTCCCGCTGCTGCGCCGACTGCTGCGGGACGTCTACGCGGACCTCGCGGACATGGAGGCGGCGATGGCCGCGAGCGGGACGCGGTGGACGGTCGTCAGGCCGCCGATGCTGCAGAACAAGCCCCGCACCGGCACCTACCGGCGCGCGATCGACGCCAACGTGCCCGGCGGCCGGGTCATCCCGCGCGCGGACGTCGCGGACGCCCTCCTGGCCACCCTGACGGACCCGGCCTGCGCGGGCCACGCGGTCGGCGTCGCCTCCTGAGGGGAGCGCACGAGGGGAGGGCCCGGCCATGGGCCGGACCCTCCCCTCGTACGCGTACGCGAACCCGTACGCGGATCCGATCGCGGCTCGGCGGCTATGCCTTGCGGGCCCGGGCCGTCGCCTTCTTGGCCGGAGCCGCCTTCTTCGCGGCGACGGCCTTGGTGGCCGCCGTCTTCTTCGCCGCCGTCTTCGCCGGGGCCTTCTTCGCCGGGGCCTTCTTCGCCGTGGCCCGTACCGGAGACGCCGCAGCGTCCGACACCCGGTCGGCGCCCAGGATGTCCCGCAGGAACTTGCCCGTGTGGCTGGCGCCCACCGAGGCCACCGCCTCCGGCGTGCCCTCGGCCACCACCAGACCGCCGCCGTAGCCGCCTTCCGGGCCCATGTCGATGACCCAGTCCGCGGTCTTGATGACATCCAGGTTGTGCTCGATGACGATCACCGAGTTCCCCTTGTCCACCAGCCCCGACAGCACCTTGATCAGCTTCGAGATGTCCTCGAAGTGCAGACCCGTGGTCGGCTCGTCCAGCACGTAGACCGTCCGGCCCGTCGACCGCTTCTGGAGCTCGGAGGCCAGCTTCACGCGCTGCGCCTCACCACCCGAGAGGGTCGGCGCGGACTGGCCGAGGCGGACGTAGCCCAGCCCGACCTCGTTGAGCGTCTTGAGGTGACGCGCGATCGTCGGCACCGCCTCGAAGAAGCCCAGCGCCTCCTCGATCGGCATGTTCAGGACTTCCGCGATGGACTTGCCCTTGTAGTGGACCTCCAGCGTCTCCCGGTTGTACCGGTCGCCGTGGCAGACCTCGCACGGGACGTAGACGTCCGGCAGGAAGTTCATCTCGATCTTGATCGTGCCGTCACCGGCGCAGTTCTCGCACCGGCCGCCCTTCACGTTGAAGGAGAAGCGGCCCGGCAGATAGCCGCGCACCTTCGCCTCCATCGTCTCCGCGAACAGCTTGCGGACATGGTCGAAGACACCCGTGTACGTGGCCGGGTTGGACCGCGGGGTGCGGCCGATCGGCGACTGGTCGACGTGCACGACCTTGTCGACGAGGTCGTCGCCGTCGACCCGCGTGTGCCGGCCCGGCACCGAGCGGGCGCCGTTCAGCTCACGCGCCAGGTGCGTGTAGAGGATGTCGTTGACCAGCGTCGACTTGCCCGAACCCGACACACCGGTCACGGCCGTCAGCACGCCCAGCGGGAAGGACACGTCGATGTCCCGCAGGTTGTTCTCCTTGGCGCCGTGGACGGTCAGCTTGCGCTCCCCGTTCACGGGCCGGCGGATGTCCGGGATCTCGATGGACTTCTTGCCCGAGAGGTACTGCCCGGTCATCGACTCGGTGTTCTTCAGCAGGTCCTTCAGCGACCCGCTGTGCACCACCTTGCCGCCGTGCTCGCCCGCGCCCGGACCGATGTCCACGACCCAGTCGGCCACCTTGATGGTGTCCTCGTCGTGCTCGACGACGATGAGCGTGTTGCCCATGTCCCGCAGCCGCACCAGGGTCTCGATCAGCCGGTGGTTGTCCCGCTGGTGCAGACCGATGGACGGCTCGTCCAGCACGTAGAGCACGCCGACCAGACCGGAGCCGATCTGTGTGGCGAGCCGGATGCGCTGGGCCTCGCCGCCCGACAGCGTGCCGGCGGCCCGGTTGAGCGAGAGGTAGTCGAGACCGACGTCCACGAGGAAGCGGAGCCGCTCGTTGACCTCCTTGAGGACCCGCTCGGCGATCTTCTTGTCGCGAGCGTCGAGGCGCATCCGCCCCAGGAAGTCCGCGCACTCGCTGATCGACATGGCAGCGACCTCGGCGATGGACTTCTCCATCACCGTGACGGCGAGCACGATCGGCTTGAGGCGGGTGCCCTCACAGGTCGGGCAGGGCACCTCGCGCATGTAGCCCTCGAAGCGCTCGCGGCTGGCGTCGCTCTCCGATTCCGCGTGCCGCCGCTTGACGAACGGCACGGCGCCCTCGAAGGCCGTCGTGTACGCCCGCTCGCGCCCGTACCGGTTGCGGTAGCGGACCTCGATCTGCGTCTTGTGCCCGTAGAGCAGGGCCTTCTTCGCGCGCGCCGGCAGCCCGGCCCACGGGATGTCGGTCCGGAAGCCGAGCTCCCCGGCGAGCGCGCCGATCAGGCGCTGGAAGTAGTCCTTGGTGTGGCCGAGCGACCACGGCGAGACCGCGCCCTCGTCCAGGGACTTGTCCTCGTCCGGAATGATCAGCTCGGGGTCGACCTCCATGCGCGTGCCGATGCCGGTGCACTCGGGGCAGGCGCCGAAGGGCGAGTTGAAGGAGAAGGAGCGCGGCTCCAGCTCCTCGAAGGACAGGTCGTCATAGGGGCAGTAGAGGTGCTCGGAGTACATCCGCTCACGCTCGGGGTCGTCCTCGGCGAGGTCGACGAAGTCCAGGATCACCATGCCGCCGGAGAGGCCGAGGGCGGTCTCCACGGAGTCGGTGAGGCGGCGCTTGGCGCTCTCCTTGACGGTGAGACGGTCGATGACCACCTCGATGGTGTGCTTCTCCTGCTTCTTCAGCGTGGGCGGCTCGGAGAGCTGGATGGTCTCCCCGTCCACCCGCGCCCGGCTGTAGCCCTTGGTCTGGAGATCGGAGAAGAGGTCGACGAACTCGCCCTTGCGCTCGCGCACCAGCGGCGAGAGCACCTGGAAACGGCTGCCCTCGGGGAGCGCGAGCACCTTGTCGACGATCGCCTGCGGCGACTGGCGCGAGATGGGGCGGCGGCACTCGGGGCAGTGCGGCTTGCCGATGCGGGCGAAGAGGAGGCGGAGGTAGTCGTAGACCTCGGTGATGGTGCCCACGGTCGAGCGCGGGTTGCGCGAGGTCGACTTCTGGTCGATCGAGACGGCCGGGGAGAGGCCCTCGATGAAGTCGACGTCGGGCTTGTCCATCTGCCCGAGGAACTGGCGGGCGTACGACGAGAGCGACTCGACGTAGCGGCGCTGGCCCTCGGCGAAGATCGTGTCGAAGGCCAGGGAGGACTTGCCCGACCCGGAGAGTCCGGTGAAGACGATGAGTGAGTCGCGGGGCAGGTCGAGCGAGACGTTCTTCAGGTTGTGCTCGCGAGCGCCACGAACGATGAGACGGTCGGTCACGCCGGTCCGCACCTTTCTTGAGAGAGCGGGGGCACGGGCCCCCGTCCCAGGGTATGGGGGGCGCCTCTGCGATGGACTTGGTCCTTGGACTTCCGAGCGTATAGCACGCACATTCGATTTACGGCACTCCGCAGACCGCTTCACCCAATCGTGTGGCCGGCCCCGGTGAGCCACTAGGCTCGCCGTCATGACTGATCATGTGCACGACCTGCGATCTGTACGTGAAGCCACGGACCGGCTGCTGACCGCTGTCGCGAAACTGGACGACGCAGCCCTCGCCGAGGAGTCACACCTCCCGGGCTGGACCCGCGGCCACATCCTGGCCCACCTCGCACGCAACGCGGACGCCCTCGTCAACGTTTTCGAGGGACGCCCGATGTACGAGAGCGCCGCCGCCCGCGACGCGGACATCGAGCGCGACGCCGGCCGGCCCCTGGAAGAACACCTGACGGACCTCCGTGATTCCGCGGCCCGCTTCATGGCCACCACAGAGCCCGACCAGGACTGGACGCGCACGGTCGAGCTGCGCAACGGCATCACGGACCTCGCCGCCAACGTTCCCTTCCGGCGCTGGGTCGAGGCCGATCTGCACCACGTCGACCTGAACATCGGCTACGAGCTCATTGACCTCCCGGACGAGTTCACCGAGCGCGAGATCGTCTTCCTCGCCGACCGCTGGTCCGGGCGCCCCGAGGTCCCGCCGGTGACCCTCGTCGCGACCGACGGCCGCAGCTGGCGCACCGGCTCCGCCGGGGATTCCGCCGTGACCGTGTCCGGCACGGCCGCGGGGCTGCTGGCCTGGCTGGCCGGCCGCGGCGACAAGGGCGCCTCCCTGACCACCTCGGGCGGCCCGCTCCCCGGGCTCCCCCCGCTCTAGGATCAAGGCATGACGTACACCGGAGAGGTCAAGGTCGGCGGTCCCGCCGACGTGCACGAACTTGCGGACCTGATGATTTCCAAGGTCGCGGTGGGCCCGATGAACAACAACGCCTACCTGCTGCGCTGCCGCGCCACCGACGAGCAGCTGCTCATCGACGCGGCCGCCGAGGCGGGCACCCTGCTCAGCCTGATCGGCGACGACGGCATCGCGTCCGTGGTCACCACGCACCGGCATGGCGACCACTGGGGCGCGCTCGCCGAGGTCGTCGCGGCGACCGGCGCGCGCACCCTCGCGGGCGCCCTCGACGCCGAGGGCATCCCGGTGGCGACGGACGTGCCGGTCGCCGACGGGGACACGATCACGGTCGGACGGGTCTCGCTGACCGCCCGCCACCTGGTCGGACACACCCCCGGCTCGATCGCGCTGGTCTACGACGACCCGCACGGCCACCCCCACGTGTTCACCGGCGACTGTCTCTTCCCGGGCGGCGTCGGCAACACCCAGGGCGACCCGAAGGCCTTCGCCAGCCTGATCGACGACGTGCAGCACAAGATCTTCGAGCAGCTGCCGGACGAGACCTGGGTCTACCCGGGCCACGGCAACGACACCACGCTCGGCGCCGAGCGTCCGCACCTGGCCGAATGGCGCGAGCGCGGCTGGTAGGCACCGCAACGCGTCAACTTCCGGGCGCGACGCACTCCTTCCGGTCGCTTACGGCCGAACTCACGTCCTGAGGGGCGGGGAACGGGTATCTGGTGCGGCATGCCACACGACCCGTCCCCGCCCCTGGCCTCCTCCGCCCCCGAAGCCTCCCCCGGCGCTTCCCCCGCCCCATTCCCCGCCGCTTCCTCCACCACGCCGCACGAGACCCCGCCGGCCGAAGCCGACGGCTCCGCCGGTCCCGGCATGCTGCGGCTGGCCACGGCCTCGCTCGCCGGGACCGCGATCGAGTTCTACGACTTCTTCGTGTACGGGACGGCCGCCGCCCTCGTGCTCGGCCCGCTCTTCTTCCCCTCCTTCTCCCCGCTCGCCGGAACCCTCGCCGCCTTCGGCACCTTCGGCGTCGGTTTCCTGGCCCGCCCGCTCGGTTCGGCGGTCTTCGGCCATATCGGCGACCGCTACGGCAGGCGCCCGGTGCTGCTCGCCTCCCTGCTGCTCACCGGCCTCGCCACCGTGGCCGTCGGCTGCGTGCCCTCGTACGGCTCGATCGGCATGGCCGCGCCCGTACTCCTGCTCCTGCTGCGCTTCCTGCAGGGCCTCGGGCTGGGCGGGGAGTGGGGCGGCGCCGTGCTGCTGACCGCCGAGCACGCACCCGAGCGGCGGCGCGGACTGTGGTCGAGCTTTCCGCAGATGGGCCCGGCGGTGGGCTTCCTGCTCGCCAACGGCCTGATGCTGGGGCTGTCCGCGTCGCTGACCGATGCCCAGTTCACCGCCTGGGGGTGGCGGGTGCCGTTCTGGGCGGCCGGGGTGCTGGCGCTGGCCGGGCTGTGGCTGCGCCGCTCGGTGGAGGAGACCCCGCAGTTCCGGGCGCTCGCCGCGACGGACCGGCGGGCCGAGGCCCCGCTGGCCGAGGTGGTCCGGGGCCACTGGCGGCTGCTCCTGCTGACCGGCGGGGCGCTCGCCGTCGGGTACGCCGTCTTCTACGCGGTCACCACCTGGTCCCTCGCCTACGCCACCGAGCACCTCTCGGTGAACCGCACGGCGATGCTGGCCTGCATCATGGTCGCGGTCGCGATCAAGGGAATGGTGACCCCGCTGATCGCGGTGCTCGGTGACCGCTACGGGCGGCGGCCGCTGTGCCTGATCGGGTGCGCGATCTGCGCGGTGTGGATGTTCCCGCTGGTGGCGCTGTTGCGGACGGCCGATCCGCTGCTGATGACGATCGGCTTCACCGGCGCGCTGCTGGGCATGGTGACGATGTTCTCGGTGGTGGCCGCGTACCTGCCCGAGCTGTACGCGCCGCGGATCCGCTGCACGGGCGCGGCCGTCGGCTACAACCTGGGCGGCGTGCTGGGCGGGGCGCTGACCCCGATCGTGGCGACGGCGCTGGCGGACGGTTCCGGTCCGCCGTGGGGTGTCGCGCTGTACCTGACCGGGATCGCCTTGGTCAGCCTGGTCTGCTTCGCACTGCTGCCGGAGACCGTTCCGGCGGTGGCGTCGAAGCGGGCGGCCGCGGGGCGGGCGACGGAAACGGGGGCGGCCGGAGCGGCCGCCCCCGTGTAGGTCCCGCGGATCCGGATCCTTCGATCCGGTTACGCGTCGACGTTCTCCGGGCGGGCGGCGGCCTCGGCCGCCGCCTGCTTCTTCGAGGCCATCAGGCTGGTGATCGTGGTGATGACCAGGACACCGCAGATGACGCCGAGGGAGACCGGGATCGAGATCACCGGGACGTGGACGCCGTTCTCGTGCAGGGCGTGGAGCACCAGCTTGACGCCGATGAAGCCCAGGATGATCGACAGGCCGTAGCTGAGGTGGACCAGCTTCTTCAGCAGACCGCCGATGAGGAAGTACAGCTGGCGCAGACCCATCAGCGCGAAGGCGTTGGCCGTGAAGACGATGTACGGGTCCTGGGTGAGGCCGAAGATCGCGGGGATGGAGTCCAGGGCGAACAGCACGTCGGTGGTGCCGATGGCGAGCATGACGACCATCAGCGGGGTCAGTACGCGCTTGCCGTTGTCGACGATGAAGAGCTTGGTGCCGTGGTAGCGGTCGGCGACGCCGAACTTCTTCTCGACGGACTTGAGGAGACGGTTCTCCTCGAACTCCTCGTCGTCCTCGTCCTTGCGGGCCTCCTGGATCAGCTTCCACGCGGTGTAGATCAGGAACGCGCCGAAGATGTAGAAGACCCAGGAGAAGCTGGCGATGATCGCGGCGCCGGCGGCGATGAAGACCGCGCGCAGGACCAGGGCGATCAGTACGCCGATGAGCAGCACGCGCTGCTGGAGGTGGGACGGCACCGCGAACTTCGCCATGATCAGGACGAAGACGAAGAGGTTGTCGACGCTCAGCGACTTCTCGGTGATGAAGCCCGCGAAGAACTCCTGTGACGCCTGGGGGTTGCCGAAGAACCACAGGCCGAGCCCGAAGAGTCCGGCGAGGACGATCCAGACGACCGTCCAGGTGCCGGCTTCCTTGATCGACACATCGTGCGGTTTGCGGCCGATGAAGAAATCGGCACCGATGAGGAGGGACAGACCGAGAATGGTCGCAGCCCAAAGGGCCCAGGAAACTTCCATGGTGAACACGCCTCCGGCGGATGGCTCAGCACTTCGTCAGCGTCATCGCTGCCGGAGGTCTCTTCCACCCGGGCGGCCTGGAGGCCGTGGGCCGACGCCCCGGGACCGACTGCGTTCATCGAAACCGCAGCGGTCCGTATTGACGGGTACGCCGTAGCAGGAAAGCAGGAATACTCCCCTCCGCACGGACGAGCTTACCCGCCGAAGGCGGTAAAGGTAAAGAGAACACCAAAGAATGGTCACGGACGGGTAGTGCGCCGGGCCTCCGCCACCCGGTCCAGTGCCTGGTCGAGGACCCTGCTGCCCTGCGGGGGCAGGTCCGGTTCGAAGGTCCAGGCGTGATGGACCCAGGGGTCGGCGAGGTGGTTGTCGGGCACCGGCGAGAGCCGCATCAGGGAGCGCCACAGCGGGTCGAGCAGCGGTCCGTAGGCCGAGGCCTCGTCGCGGTCCGCGACCATCAGCAGGTGCACGCCGACGGCCGCGCCCTCGTCGGCGAGGTAGCGCAGCTGGGTGACGGCCCGGTCGTCGAAGCCGTGCGGGAAGTCGTGCACGATCAGCAGCTGGTCGGCCGTGTCCACGTCCGGCGGCAGGTCCTCGGGGGCTCCGGCCCGCAGCGCCATCTGCACGAGGTCCACCCGCCGGGTCAGCCGTGCCAGGGTCTGGGTGACCCCGGTGGCCCCGGCGGCGGGCGGGCCGGCCAGCACCCCGGCGCGTACGAGCGGCGCCAGGGAGGCGGATCCGGCCCCGGCCGCGTCGATGACGTGCACGGAGAACCGGTCGGCGGGGTGGACGGCGAGCAGCCGGACCGCGAGGGCGACGGCCATGTCCATGGCGGCGCGGCGCAGCCGGTCGGTGTCCATGGTCATCGCGGCCTCGGAGCCGGTGCGGCCGTTGTCGATCCACAGTCCGCGCTCCAGCGGGACCCGGGTCAGCATGGGGATGCGCAGATCGGGCCGCTCGGGCAGGTGCAGATCCCCCAGGCGCAGGGCCAGCGGGCTCTCCTCGGGCGTGCGGTGACCGTGCCAGACGGGGTTGTCCCAGCGGGCGTACGCGGCCGGCAGCGCGGGCTCGACCACCTCCGACTCGGCGATCAGCTGGGCCAGGTCCCGGTCGAGGACGGCCTGGGCCTGGGCGACGAGCTCCTCGCGGCGGGCCCGCGCGGTGTCACGGGCGGCGTTCCCGGAGCCGCCGAGGCGGTGGCGCGGGTCGGACAGGGCCTCGTCGAGCTCGCGGTCCATGCGGGAGTCGGCGAAATCGACGGCACTGCGGTAGGCGGCGACCGTGCGGGCCAGGTCCTCGAACATCCCCCAGACCTGGTTGTAGAGCCGCTCCTCCATGGACCAGCCGCTGGCGTCCCCCGCGACGGGCCGCGGATGCTGTCCGGGTTCCTGCGGCGCTGCGGCCCGCGGCGCGGGCTCGGGGGGCTCGGTGCTGGTGCGGCGGCGCCGCGGGTGGGCGTAGCTGATGGTGGGCGGGGAGCCCGCACCGTCACCCCCGGGCGCGGGTCCGGGCGTACCGGCGTACGGGTGCCCGGAGACGGGGACCGGGTCCGGCGGCTCGGGGGCGGGCGCGGGAGCCTGCGCCGGGGTCTGCGGGGCGCGCAGGTCACCGACGAGGGTCGGCATGGTCGCGAGGGTGGCGTCGGCCCCCGCTGTACGGGGGGTCGTGCCGAGCGCGGCGGCGGCCAGCTCCGCGGCGGCCGCCGCGGGCAGCCCGCCGTCGGCGAGCAGGGCGCCGAGGCCGTCGGCATAGCCCTGGCCCACGGCGCGGACCTTCCAGGCGCCCTGGCGCCGGTACAGCTCCAGGGCGACGACGGCCGTCTCGGCGTCGAGCCCCGTCAGGGTGTAACCGGCGAGCTCGGCGCCTCCCGGGTCGGCCACGGCCACGTAGGAGGCCGGTACCGCGCCGAAGCGGACCGGGCCGCCGGGCGGAAGGACGAGCAGCACACCGAGCCGGTGGACGTCCGCCGCGACCTCGTCGAGGTCGACGGTGAAGGTGTGCCGCTCGGCGAGCTCGCCCGGCGACTCGACGCCGGGGAGGGACCTGGCGCCCGGGTGGGCGAGGATCCCGTTGCCGGCGAACCGGCCCTGTTCGTCGGCGAGCGCGGCCAGGGTGAGCACGGGCGTGCCCGCCGAGACCCTGATCTCCACCCGGCTCTGGGACACGGGGTGGTTCTGCCCCCGGACCAGTTCGGCCGTCATCGTGCAGCCCCTCCCCCGTGCCTTCTTCTCTTGTCCGGTACTGCTACAGGTGCGGCAGGATCGCCGGCATGAGGTCCTGGAAGGTGCGGCCGTTGGCCGGGTTCCCGAGGGCCGTCATCTGCCAGCCGGCGCCCGAGCGGGACACCTTGGCCATGATCTGCGCGGTGTACTGACCGCCACCGTCGAGGGTGTAGCGGGCCAGCTCCTGGCCGTTGGTCTCGTCGACGATGCGGCAGAACGCGTTCTGCACTTCCTGGAACGTCTGGCCGGTGAAGGAGTTCACCGTGAAGACGATCTGGTCGATGTGCACCGGCACGCGCTGGAGGTCGACGAGGATCGCCTCGTCGTCGCCGCCCTGGCCGACGCCGCCGACGAGGTTGTCACCGGTGTGGCGCACCGAGCCGTCGTCGCTCTGCAGATGCCGGAAGAAGACCACGTCGACGGGCTGCTTGTCGGCGAAGAGCACCGCCGAGGCGTCGAGGTCGATCTCCCGGGTCCGCGAGCCGAACAGTCCGCGGCGCTTGGCCGCCTGCCAGCCGAGACCCATACGGACCGCGGTCAGCGTGCCTCCGTCCGCCTTCTGCAGACTGATGGCCTGACCCTTGGTCATGTTGACCGTCACGTACTGTCCCCTCTCCCTGGCCCGCCCCATGACGAGCGTGCAGCATGTACCTGCGGCTGAGACCCAACCCTACTGACCGGCTCCCGGTCAGGCGAGGCCCGCTTCCTTCATCTGCCGCAACTCCTTCTTCAGCTCGCCCACCTCGTCCCGGATCCGGGCCGCGACCTCGAACTGGAGCTCGGCGGCCGCCCCGCGCATGCGCTCGGTCATCTGCTCGATGAGCGCGGCCAGTTCGGCCGCGGGCCGGTCGGTGAGAACCTCGGCACCCGCCGCCCCCTTCGCCCCCTTCGCGGCCTTTCCACCGGTCTTGCCGACAGCTGCCCGGCCGCCGAGCGCCGGGACCGGGGCCTTGGCTCCCTTGCCGTCCTTCGCCTGCCGGTATCCGGTGCCGAGGAGCTCCTCGGTGTCCAGTTCCTCGCGGGCGATGGTGGCGACGATGTCGTTGATCTTCTTGCGCAGCGGCTGCGGGTCGATCCCGTTCGCCGTGTTGTAGGCGATCTGCTTCTCGCGGCGCCGGTTGGTCTCGTCGATGGCCTTCTCCATCGCCGGGGTCATCTTGTCCGCGTACATGTGGACCTGGCCGGACACGTTGCGCGCGGCGCGGCCGATGGTCTGGATCAGGGAGGTCCCGGAGCGCAGGAAGCCCTCCTTGTCGGCGTCGAGGATCGCCACCAGGGACACCTCGGGCAGGTCGAGGCCCTCGCGGAGCAGGTTGATGCCGACCAGGACGTCGTACTCGCCGGCCCGCAGCTCGCGCAGCAGCTCGATGCGGCGCAGGGTGTCCACGTCGCTGTGCAGGTACCGCACCTGGATGCCGAGCTCCAGGAAGTAGTCCGTGAGGTCCTCGGCCATCTTCTTGGTGAGGGTGGTGACGAGGATCCGCTCGTCCTTCTCGACCCGCTGCCGGATCTCGTGGACCAGGTCGTCGATCTGCCCCTCGGTGGGCTTGACCACCACCTCGGGGTCGATGAGGCCGGTGGGGCGGATGATCTGTTCGACGAATCCGTCGCCGCGCGAGAGCTCGTACTTCCCGGGGGTCGCCGACAGGTAGACGGTCTGGCCGATGCGCTCCTGGAACTCCTCCCACTTCAGCGGCCGGTTGTCCAGGGCGGACGGCAGCCGGAATCCGTGGTCGACCAGGGTGCGCTTGCGGGAGGCGTCACCCTCGTACATGGCGCCGATCTGCGGCACGGTGACGTGCGACTCGTCGATGACCAGGAGGAAGTCCTCCGGGAAGTAGTCGATGAGGGTGTTGGGCGCGGAGCCCGGCTCGCGGTCGTCCATGTGCAGCGAATAGTTCTCGATGCCGGAGCAGGAGCCGATCTGGCGCATCATCTCCAGGTCGTACGTGGTGCGCATGCGCAGCCGCTGCGCCTCCAGCATCTTGCCCTGCTTCTCCAGCTCGGCGAGGCGCTCGGCCAGCTCCGCCTCGATGCCCCGGACCGCCTTCTCCATGCGCTCGGGGCCGGCGACGTAGTGGCTGGCGGGGAAGACGTACAGCTCGCGGTCCTCGCTGATGACCTCGCCGGTCAGCGGGTGCAGGGTGGAGAGGGCCTCGATCTCGTCGCCGAACATTTCGATGCGGACGGCCAGTTCCTCGTAGACCGGGAAGATCTCGATCGTGTCCCCGCGCACCCGGAAGGTGCCGCGGGTGAAGGCGACGTCGTTGCGGGTGTACTGGATGTCCACGAAGCGGCGCAGCAGCTGGTCCCGGTCCGTCTCCTCGCCCACCTTGAGGGAGACCATGCGGTCGACGTACTCCTGCGGGGTACCGAGGCCGTAGATGCACGACACGGAGGCGACGACGATCACGTCGCGCCGGGTCAGCAGCGAGTTGGTCGCGGAGTGGCGCAGCCGCTCCACCTCCTCGTTGATCGAGGAGTCCTTCTCGATGTACGTGTCCGACTGCGGAACGTAGGCCTCGGGCTGGTAGTAGTCGTAGTACGAGACGAAGTACTCGACGGCGTTGTTCGGCAGGAGCTCGCGGAACTCGTTCGCCAGCTGGGCGGCGAGCGTCTTGTTCGGCGCCATGACCAGGGTGGGGCGCTGGAGCTTCTCGATCATCCAGGCCGTCGTCGCCGACTTGCCGGTGCCGGTCGCACCCAGCAGGACGACATCCTTCTCACCTGCACGGATGCGCTTCTCCAGCTCGGCGATGGCCGCCGGCTGGTCGCCGCTGGGCTGGTAGGGGCTGACGACCTCGAAAGGCGCCACCGTGCGTTCGATCTTCGATACGGGCCGCATGGGTCAACCGTACGACCCCCCACTGACACTCACGCGCCCCCACGGGCCGGCGGCGCGCTCCGGACCCTCCCGGCCGCCCGGGCCGCTGTCATTCGTTCTGGTCCGTTTGTCGTAGTTCGGTGGCGGCTCAGTGATCTTCAACCCCATGATCGCGGTGAAGTGCATCGCCACAACGTCTGCCGCTCCGCGCCCGTCTGACGCAGGAACAGGGCTCACGACCCGAGGAGAACGCACATGTACGTCCGACCCGCCGCCGCGGCCGCCGCCGCATTCCTGGGCTTTACTCTCACCCTGCTGGGCGGGACGGCTTCCTACGCCGCCACCGGTCCCGGATCCGCCACCGGCACGGGAACCGGCGCCGGCGCCGGCCTGGCCGCGCTGGGGGGCCCAGTCGTGTACGCCCACCGGGGGGCCTCCGCCTACGCCCCGGAGAACACCCTCGACGCGATCGACCTGGCGATGCAGATGGGCTTCGGCTGGGTCGAGAACGACGTGCAGCGCACCAAGGACGGCGTGCTGGTGGTGATCCACGACGACACCCTGGCCCGGACCACCGACGTCGAGCAGCAGTTCCCCGACCGCGCGCCCTGGAAGGTCAAGGACTTCACGGCGGCCGAGATCGCACAGCTGGACGCGGGCAGCTGGTTCGGCGCCGAGTACGCGGGCGCCTCCGTGCCGACCCTGCGGCAGTACCTCGACCGGGTACAGCGCAACCGGCAGCGACTCCTGCTGGAGATCAAGAAGCCGGAGCTCTACCCCGGGATCGAGGAGCAGACCCTGAAGGTGCTGGACGAGGCCGGCTGGCTCGACGCGCGCCATGTCGCGCAGCGCCTGGTGGTGCAGAGCTTCAGCGCCGATTCCGTGCGCATCGTGCACGGGCTGCGCCCGGACCTGGTGACGGCCTTCCTGGGCACCCCCACCGTGGCGGACCTGCCCCGCTACGCGGAGTTCACCGACCGCATCAACCCGTGGCACACGACGATCTCGGCCGACTGGGTCGCGGCCGTGCACGGCCTGCTCGGCGCCCACGGCAAGGCGATGGAGGTGGACACCTGGATCGTGGACGACGCGGC
Source organism: Streptomyces sp. NPDC040545 (assembly GCF_055595065.1). Classification (NCBI taxonomy): domain Bacteria; kingdom Bacillati; phylum Actinomycetota; class Actinomycetes; order Kitasatosporales; family Streptomycetaceae; genus Streptomyces; species Streptomyces sp. NPDC040545. The sequence goes on along the minus strand of NZ_JBVIWA010000011.1, from coordinate 120,597 downwards.
CACCGCCCGGAAGGTGCAGGCCATGGGAGTGGACGGGATCATCACCAACGCCCCGGACGTGGTCCAGGACGCGGTCGGCGGGTTCTGATCCCCGGCCCCGTCAGGGCGGGCGGCAGGCGGGCGGGCAGGCGGGCGGGTGGCCGAGATCCACAACCGGGACCGCCGTGTCGGTGGATGGCCGTACCGTGGACGCGTGGACAGCACCGAGCGGCCCCGCGGGCCGCACCTCGAATGGACCGTCCTCGCCGGCGACGGCGTCCTCGGCGGGCCCCTGCTCCTGGCCGCGACCCCGGAGGGTCTGGTCCGGGTCGAGTTCCATGCCGAGCCGGACCGGGTCGACGAGATGATCGGCCCGCTCGTCTCCCGTCTCGGCGCCGACGCCCGGCGCCCCGCGCCGGGCGAGGAAGCGCTGCTGGCCGAGCCGATACGCCAGCTCAATGCGTATTTCGGGGGGTCGCTGCGCCGCTTCGAGCTGCCGCTGGACTGGCGCCTGAGCTCCGGCTTCAACCGGCAGGTGCTCCAGGAGCTGGACCGCTCCGTGCCCTACGGATCGGTCGTCGGCTACGGGGAGCTGGCAGCCCGCGCCGGACAGCCCGGCGCCGCCCAGGCCGTGGGCAACGCCATGGGCTCGAACCCGCTGCCGCTGGTGGTGGCCTGCCACCGGGTCGTGGAGAACGACGGGGGCATCGGCGGATTCGGCGGCGGGGTGGAGACCAAGCGGCAGCTGCTCGCACTGGAGGGCGTGCTTCCGCAGCCGCTGTTCTGAACGGGGTCCTGACCTGCGGACCCGTCCCCGCGGACCGGACCGAGGAGCGGCTGCTGACCGGCTGCGAACCGGCTCCGGACCGGCCGGGCTCCGGCACGGTTCCGCCGGGCGGTAAGGGCTGGCACACTGCGGCGGTGACTACTCCTGCCGCCGTACCCGGCCTCCCCGCGTCCTCCGCGCCCCGTGTCCCGCACCCGCGAAGCCGGTGTACGCCGTGACCGCCTCGCCCGGTACCGACCGGCCCGTGCGGCCCCTCGGTCCGCCCGAGCTGGCCCGGCTGCAGCGCCGCACCTCCCGGGTCCTCATGGCCGGGCAGGTCCTCGGCGGCCTCGGCGTGCCGATCAGCATCGCCCTGGCCCCCGTACTCGCCACCGAGGTCAGCGGCACCGAGGCGCTGTCCGGCGTCGCCTCCACCGCCGCGGTGATCGGCACCGCCCTCGTCTCGCTGCCGCTCGCCGCGCTGATGAACGCGCGCGGCCGTCGCCCCGGGCTGGTCCTGGCCTACGGCATCGGCGCCGCCGGAGCTGGCCTGGTCGTCCTCGCCGCCACGATCAAGAGCTTCCCGCTGCTGCTGCTCGGCATGGCCGCCTTCGGTGCCGCCTCCTCCGCCAACCTGCAGGCCCGGTTCGCCGCCGCGGATCTCGCGGCCCCGGACCACCGTGCCCGGGCCATCTCGGTCGTGGTCTGGGCGTCGACCGTCGGCGCGGTCCTCGGGCCCAACCTGTCCGCACCGGCCAGCCGCAGCTTCGCCGGCACCGCGATACCCGAGACGGCCGGCCCGTTCGTATGGGCCGCCGCCGTCTTCCTGCTCACCGGCGCGCTGATCGCCGTATTCCTGCGCCCCGACCCGCTGCTGACGGCCCGGGCGCTCGCCGCACCCGAGGAGCAGACCCGTGAAGGGCGCTCGCTGCGGGCCGGCTTCGCCGCCGTGAAGGCCTCGCCGCGGGCCCGGCTCGCCCTGCTCACCGTCGCCGTGTCGCACACCACCATGGTGTCGATCATGGTGATGACCCCGATGGACCTGGGGCACCACGGGGCCGGCCTGGAGCTCATCGGGCTGGTGATCAGCGGTCACATCGCGGGCATGTTCGCCTTCTCCCCCGTGATGGGCTGGCTCGCGGACCGCCTCGGCCGGCTCTCCGTGATCGGACTGGCCGCAGGCCTCCTGTCCCTCGCCGCGCTGCTCGCCGGAACGGCCGGGCCCAGCCACGGGCGGAGCGCGCTCGGCCTCTTCCTGCTCGGCCTCGGGTGGTCCGCCGGGATGGTGTCCGGCTCGGCCCTGCTGACGGACTCGGTGCCGCAGCCCGCGCGGGCCGCCGTACAGGGGCTGAGCGACCTCACGATGAACGCGGCCGCCGGCGTGGGCGGAGCGGCCGCCGGGCTGATCATGTCCGGGGCGGGCTACGGCTGGCTGAACGCCGTCGGCGCCGCGCTGCTGCTGCCGATGGCGGCGCTCGCGCTGTTCACGGCGCGCCGCCACCCCGTGCCCGTACCCACGGCCGCAGCCACGTCCGCGCCCGCATCCGCGAAGGGCGTCAGCAGCTGATGTGGTAGGCCTTGCGCAGCGTCTCGTGCACGGTCCAGGTGGTCCGGTCGCCCTCCCGGAGTACGCAGGCGGAGCCGGGGCCGACCTCCAGGGTCTCGCCGCCCTCGACCTCGACGGTGGCGCGGCCGCTGACCACCACGAAGAGCTCGTTCGCCTCGACGTCGGTGACGACGCCGGGGGTGATCTGCCAGATCCCGCGCACCTGCTTGCCGTCCGCCGACTCCCACAGGACCTTGCCGGTGACGACGGGCTCGCCGGAGACGATCTGCCCGGGGTCGAGGTCGTCCGCCTCCAGTTCGACGTCCGCGACGGAGACGGAGAAGGAGGCGGGCGCGGCGGAGTGATCACTGGTGCTCATGGCGCGCCAGCCTAGTGCGGCCCGCCCCGCTCCGCGGTGACCACAGCGTCCAGGAACGGCCCGGCCCACGAGTCACCCTGTCCAGTCGGGCCGGGGCGCCGGGCGGTGAGGACCGGCGGGAGGAACCCGGTGTCCGCCGGTGCGTGCCAGAGTCCCGCGCAGACCGGCCTCCCGGGCGAACCCGGCGGTCCGTTCCTGCGGCAGTGCCCGGCACGCAGCCCTCGACGTCCGCGTGGTCCAGGTGGCACCGGTGGGCAGCAGCTGGAAGGGCTCCACGTCGTACCGCTCGCCGTCGGCGTGCCACTGCCACAGCTGGAAGGTGATGGTCCGCCCGTCGGGGCCGGTGCGGACGCGCGGGACCTCGCTCTGCGGGCGGGTCCGGAGCAGTTCGCCGTACGGGCGGGTGGAGAGCGGCAGCAGTCCGCCGGGGCGCAGCACCCGCCGGGTTTCGGCCGGCGCGGCGCGGACGTCCTCGGCGGTCAGCAGGTGCGGCAGCGCGTTGCCGGCGCAGACGACGGCGTCGAAGGAGGCGTCCGCGAAGGGCAGGTCGCGCATGTCGGCGACGGCGACGGGCAGGTCGAGCGAGCGCTGTGCGGCCTCGCGGGCGGGGCGGGCCACGGAGGCGGGGACGGTCGGCCGGCCCGTCGTGGAAACCGCGCGTGTCCATGGGGAACGCTACTCGGACAGGTTGTGACGGGTGTGGCGGGTGGGTGTTTGGGGGCGTCAATCCCGTGCCATGGATGGGGACATGTCACAGCACAGAGCATCTGAGATCCCGGTCCTGTCGGCAGAGGTACGCGAGGCGCTCGCCCGGGGGAAGCCCGTGGTGGCCCTGGAGTCGACGATCATCGCGCACGGTCTGCCCCGCCCCCGCAATCTGGCGGTGGGCCTCGAACTGGAGGCCCTGGTCCGCGCGGAGGGCGCGGTCCCGGCGACGATCGCGGTCATGGACGGGGTGGCGTACGCGGGCCTGGACAAGGCTCAGCTGGAGCGGATCGCGGGCGGCGAGGGCGTGCGCAAGCTCGGCCACCGGGATCTGGCGCCCGCGCTGGCGACCGGGGCGACCGGCGCGACGACGGTGTCCGCGACGGCCTCCCTCGCCGCCCGGGCGGGCCTGCGGGTCTTCGCCACGGGCGGGCTGGGCGGCGTGCACCGGGAGTGGGCGCAGACGCAGGACGAGTCGGCGGACCTGTCGCTGCTGGCGCGGACGCGGATCACCGTGGTGTGCGCGGGGGTGAAGTCGATCCTGGACGTACCGGGCACGCTCCAGCGGCTGGAGACGCTGGGGGTGGGGGTGCTCGGCTACGGGACGGACCGCTTCCCCGGGTTCTACCTGGCCGACTCGGGCGAGCCGGTGGACTGGACCGTGCACGGGCCCGAGGAGGTCGCCGCGGTGATGGCCGCGCAGGACGCGCTGGGCGGTGCGGACTCGGCGCTGCTGGTGGCCAATCCGGTGGCGCTGGAGGAGCAGCTGGATCCCGAGCTGCACGACCGGGTACTGGCGCAGGCGCTCGCCGAGTGCCGCGAACGCGGGATCACGGGGCAGGCGGTGACGCCGTTCCTGCTGGGGTTCCTGGCGCGGGAGACGGACGGGGCCTCGCTGGAGGCGAACCTGGCGGCGGTACGCGGCAACGTACGGCTCGGCGCCCGGATCGCGGGGGCCTGGGCGGCGCGGGCATGACCGGGCCGGGGGCCCTGCTCGTCGTCGGGGACGTGGTGACGGACGTGGTGGCCATACATCCGGAGCCGCTGGCTCCGGCTACCGACACGGCGGCCCGCATCCGGACCCTGCCGGGCGGGGCCGGGGCCAACGCGGCCTGCTGGGCGGCCCGTACGGGGACGGCGGAGGTACGGCTCCTTGCGCGGGTGGGCGCCGAGTCGGCGCGCTGGCACGAGCGGGCTCTGGTGGACGCGGGGGTGCGGCCGCGGCTGGTGATCGACACGCAGGAGCCGACCGGGACGGTCGTCGCACTGGTCGGCAAGGACGCGGAGCGGACGTTCCTGACCGACAGCGGGGCCTCGCTGCGGCTGTGCCCCGCCGACTGGAACCCCTCCCTGCTGGACGGGGCGGCCCATCTCCACCTGTCCGGTTATCTGTTCTTCGCCGACAGCAGCCGGGAGCTGGCGGTGGTCGCGCTGCGGGCGGCCCGGACCCGGGGGGTGCAGGTGAGCGTGGACCCCGCCTCGGCCGGATTCCTGGCCGGCCTCGGGCCGCAGCGCTTCCTGGACGCCGTGGCGGGGGCGGACGTGCTGCTGCCGAACGAGGACGAGGCCCGGCTGCTGGCCGGGCTGCCGGAGCCGGCGGGGGTGGCCCGGGCGGCGGCGGAGCTCAGCCGGCGGGTGCCGCTGGTGGTGGTGACCCGCGGCGCGGCCGGGGCGCTGATCGCCGAACGCGGCCGGATCACCGCCGAGGTCGAGGCGGAGCCGGTCGAGGCGGTGGACTCGACGGGCGCCGGGGACGCCTTCACCGGGGGCTTCCTCGCGGCGCGGCTGGAGGGCGCGGACCCGGCCGAGGCCGCCCGCGCCGGATGCCGGGCCGCGGCCCTGGCGGTGACCCGGACGGGCGGCCGGCCGTAGGGGGTGTTCTGCCGGTCGGGCCGCCGTCCTCCTGACGGGGGGCGGCGACCGGGGGCGGCCCTGCCCGGCCTTGCCCGGCCCGTCAGCGGCTCCGGATGCCGGTCCAGGCGGGGTGGCGGGGGTCGTCGGCCCGGACCACCGCGTCGGCGGCCGACACCGGGTCGGTGTCGGCCTCGTAGCGCGCGAAGGCGGGCAGCGTCCAGCGCGCGGACTCCTCGGTGCGACGGGCGAGCGCGCCGGCGGAGAGCCGGATGTGGACGCTCAGGTCGAAGGGGAACCAGTGCCCCAGCAGCAGCGGCCCGTGCACGAGCAGCACGCCGCCGGGCGGGAGTTCGGCGTACGGACTGCGGGTCGCCCGGTCGGTCACCGGGTCCCAGAGGTCCGGCAGCACCCGCCCGCTGCCGCCCGGGTCGGTCGGGCCGAAGACCTCCCGCCAGAGCGCGGCCGTGTCGTACCAGCCGCCGAGGTAGGAGTCCACGTCCTCGCGGCCGAACTCGAAGCGGAGGGAGGCCGGCCGCAGGAAACCGTCGACCGATACCACCAGGGACGAGCGGCCGCGCAGCCGCAGCGCTTCGGCGAGTTCACCGGCGAGCACGCCGGTCCCGGCGGCGGGGGCGCCGTCGATGCCCACCCGCTGCCAACTGCCCTGCCCGGGGGCACGGCCGGGGTCGTCGAGGTGACCGGCGAGCCGCTCGGCCATCCGCTGCCATGTGATCGCTTCCCACTGCACGAGCCCATTGTCAGTGGTGGGCCTTAGCGTTTTTCACGAGGGATCACCGGCCGAAAGGGAGCCGGCGGCGCTGCCTTTGGGGAGGGGTTTGTCATGGCTCGGGAGACGACGTATCTGGAGCTGTCGCAGGACGACGGCGCGGCGCACAAGTTCTACGAGGTGACCGTCGACGGCACGGCCGTGTCCGTGCGGTACGGGCGCATCGGCGCGGACGGCCAGCTGCAGACCTCCGCCTTCCCGAGCGCCGAGAAGGCCCGCGCGGCCGCCGCGAAGAAGATCGGGGAGAAGGTGCGCAAGGGGTACGCCCCGGCCGTGCGGGGGCAGCGCGCGGCCCGTGCGGTGACCCGCCGCCAGGTGACCTCGGCCCCGTCGACGGCGCGCGCGGTGGCTCCGGTGCTGTGGCGCTTCCGGACCGGTTCCTCGGCCTTCGGCATCCACGTGGACGAGGATCGCTGCTGGGTCGGCAACCAGGCGGGCGACGTGTACACGCTGAGCCACGGCGGCGAGGTGCTCGCCCGGTATTCGCTGCCGGACGGGGTGAAGTGCCTGGTGGCGGACGAGTTCTGGATATACGCGGGCTGCGACGACGGCACGGTGTACGACCTGTCGTCGAAGGTGCCGTTCGGGGCCTACGCGATCGCGGCGGACGTGGACATCTACTGGCTCGACATCCACGAGGGTGTGCTGAACGTCTCGGACGCGAACGGCGGCCTGACCGTCATCGACCACGAGGACGAGCACCAGTGGTCGCGGAAGTCCGGCGGGACGGGTGCCTGGATGGTCCGGGCGGACGAGCGGGCGGTCTTCCACGGGCACAGCGGCGGTGTGACGGCGTACGCGGCCGACGGCAGCGGGCAGTTGTGGCACACCAAGACCCCCGGCGGGGTGCTGTTCGGCTGGCAGGAGGACCACGCGGTGTACGCGGGCACGGTCCGCAACACCGTGCAGCGGCTCTCGAAGGCGACGGGGGCGGTGGAGGCCTCCTACGCGTGCGACGCCGCGGTGTACTCGTGCGCGACCTCACCCGACGGGCGGCACGTCTTCGCCGGCGACTCCTCCTCCTCGGTCTACTGCTTCGACGCCGACGGCCGGCGGCTGTGGAAGCTGGGGACGGGCGGCGGGTCGGCCCTGTCCATGCAGTACCTGGACGAGCGGCTGTATCTCGTCACCACGGACGGGTCGCTGGTCTGCGTGGACGCGACCGAGCAGGCGATCGCGGCGGCCCAGCAGGGCTCGGTGCCCGCGCCCATGGACGTGAAGTCGGCGGCTGCGCTCCCGGTGTTCACACCGGCCGCGTCGGCCTCGGCGGTGGCGACGGTCTCGGTGGCCGCGGCGCCGGCCGGCGGTGTGGTGGTGGAGTGCGTCCAGCAGGGCGGCCGGATGCGGGTGCAGGTGGTGTCGGACGGCTTCGAGCCCTCGTGGAACGTCCAGTTCCCGCGCGGGATACGGGAGCCCGGCGCCCGGTACGTGGTCGAGGGTCTGCACGCCTCCTCAGGAGGCTTCTACCGGGTCCGCGGAGAGATACGACGGCTTGTGTGAGCGGCAGGCCGCCTGCGTGGCACCGGCCGGGGCCGGGGCGGGTATCGCGAAGGGGGTCCCCGCGGGGAGCGCGGGGGTCACGTAGAGCACGACCGGCTCGGTGCCGAGGTTGTGGCCCAGGTGGATGTGTCCTATGCCCGCGGGCTCCACGAAGGTGGTCCCGGCCGTGTGCACCTCGATGGTCCGGTCGTGCAGGACCCGGGTCAGGGTGCCTGCCAGGACCACCGCGTCGAGTCTGACCCGGTGGAAGTGCCAGCCGGTGCAACCGCCCGGCGGTATGACTATCTCCCGGCCAGTCGGGTCCGTGGCGGCGCATGCTCCGCCCGGCCGTGCCGTCATCGTCCGCAGCCCACCCATGTGCCCCTCCTCGACGGACCTCCTGCGGTCCACCGCTCCACGGTAAAAGGGCCGCGGGTCATCCAGGAACAGTCGACGAAACATCAGCATGCCTTCTTCACCAGGTGATATGAGGGTCATACAGCGGTATCACATGTCCATGAGCCTGGTGGTTTTTGAGTCGCTGAAGCAGATCCACTGCGCCGACTGCCGCCAGGGCCCGCTCCGGCACCTCGTCCGCGAGTCCGGCGTACCCCGCTGCCTGGACTGTACGGATCTCGGCCATCTCGTCTATCTCCCGCGGGGGGACACGGCCCTCACCCGCCGCTCCCGCGAGGCCAGTTCGCTCTGCGCCGTCGTCGTGCGCTTCAACAAGCGCCGGCACCGCTACGAGCGTCTGGGCCTCCTCGTCGAGGAGGCCGCGCTGGCGCGCGCGGAGCGCGCCTGCCTCGCGGACTCCGAGGCGCGGGCGCGCCGCCGGGAGCGCGACCGGCGGCGGCGTGCGGCCGAGGACATCCGGTTCACGGCGGCTTTCGCCGCCGAGATCGTGCGGCTGTTCCCCGGCTGTCCGGCCGACCGGGCCGTGGCGATCGCCACGCATGCCTCGGTGCGCGGCAGCGGCCGGGTGGGCCGCACCACGGCCGGCCGGGCCCTCGACGAACTCGCGGTCTCCGTCGCGGTCCGGGCGGCGGTGCGGCACACCGACACCGAGTACGACGCCCTGCTGATGGCGGGTGTCCCGCGCTTCGCGGCCCGCGCCCGGCTGGCCCCGCGGATCGACGCCATCCTGGACGGGTGGCGTACGCCGCCTCCGGGGCAGGCGTCCGCGCCCGCTCCGGACCTTCCGGCCTGAGCCCGCTCAGTTGAGGCGGAAGCGGCGGTAGAGGAGCACCCCGCCGAGGAGGAGCGCTCCGCCGCCGGGCAGCAGATAGCCGACGCCGTCCGACCCGGTGTGGGCGAGCGCCTCGCTGTGCCGCGGCGGGGCCGGAGGCGCCGGGCGCGGGGCCGGGGGCACGGATACGGGCGCGGGCGCGGGCGGGGTCACCGGCTGTTCGACGACCGGCGGCTGGACGGGCTTGCCGCCCGTGGGCTCCTCGCCGTTGACGGACGTGTTGCCGTGGGAGGAGTTCCCGACGCCGACCACGCTCACCGCGTTGCCGCTGATGTTCACGGGGAGGTCGACCGGCAGCTGGAGCCCGTTGCCGGAGAGCACTCCCGGAGAATCCTTTCCGCGTCCCTCCGCGACGGCCCCTCCGCTGTTCCCGCCTCCTGGTTTCGCGGAATCCGCGGAGCGCGTACCGGAATGGCCGCCGCCACCTCCCGATGTCTCGTTGCTACAGCGGTTCCCGGCGGCCGAGTTGAGCACGCCGACCACGCTCACGGTGTTCCCGCACGCGTTCACCGGGATGTGCACCGGCAGTTGTACGAGGTTTCCGGACAGCAGCCCCGGCGAGCGCTCGGCCCGGCCACCCGCGTCCGCATCGGCGTAGGCGAATCCACCCACACCCGCGACCGCCAGTCCGCCTCCCGCAACCACCGCCGCGATCACGCCATTCCGACGACTGTGACGCATCAGTTTCCCTGCCTTCCGGAGAAGTTCGCGGGTGATGTCCCCGCACCGGAAACAACGCGCTGACCCCATTCGGGTTATAGCGGCAGTAGGCATTTCACTCAATCGTGTACTGGGTAGTGGGTACTTCATGACCGATCGCCCGCTGCTCCTCCTCGACGTGGACGGCCCCCTCAACCCCTTCCGCTCCCCCCTGGCCGGTTTGCGCGGATACCGGAGCCACCGGATGTGGCCCGACGTCTGGCTCTCCTACCGCGACCCGGAGTCCCGCAAGGCCCGGCGCGGCGCCCGGGTCCGCCTCCACCCCTCCCACGGCGCCCGGCTGCTGGCCCTGCCCTTCGAACTCACCTGGGCCACCGCCTGGACACACCAGGCCAACACCATGATCTCCCCGCACATCGGGCTGCCGGGTGACCTCACCGTCGTCGAGTGGCCCGAACTCTTCGCCGACGACCCCGACGGCCTCTCCTGGAAGACCCGCCACCTCCGTGACTGGGCGGCCGGCCGGCCCTTCGCCTGGGTCGACGACATGATCACCCCGCGCGACCGCGCCTGGGTCGCCGAACACCATCCGGCCCCGGCCCTCCTGCTGCGCATCCACCCACGCCACGGCCTCCGCGACCGCGACTTCACCACCCTGACCCGCTGGGCGGCGGGCATCAGCCCAGCAGAGCGCTGACCGGGTCCGGAGAGGGGCGGCCCGTCGGCCACCAGTCCTGGTCGCCGTGGCGGTCCTCGTAGGCGTACCAGAGGCCGTCACGGCCGAGGCGGAGCTGGCGGGTGCGGATCGTCAGGCGGTTGCGGTCGGGGCGGAAGGAGCCCTGGCCGGCGGCGAGCAGGGCCGGGCGGGCCCGGTCGAAGGGGCCCGCGGGCGGGTCCCAGGGCTCTTCGAGGGCGTCGAGGGCCGGGCGCCCGCCCTGGCGCCAGGCCGCGGCGGCCCGGGCGAGATCGGTGGTGGTACGGCCGGTGGCGCGGGCCAGGTCCCGGTACAGGGTGCGGGCCGTGCCCGTCAGCCCCGCCGTGGGGTGTGCGGAGGCCAGCCGGACGGCGTCCTGCCACACGGTGAGCCCGGCGATCGGGTCCTCGCCGGTGGTGAGGAGGGCCAGGGCGCGGGCGGCCGCGTCGGAGGCGAGCTGGTCGAGGGCCAGGGGGTCCGGGGCTGCCGGGTCGGCCGGGTAGGCGGGCGGCAGGCCCGCGGCGGCGGGCGCGGGAAGCGGCGCGGGCAGCAGGGGCAGGCTGGTGCGGGCGAGCGCCGCCCGGGCCGGAACACCGGGGATGCCGGGTGCCGTGTCCGGCTGTTCGCGCGCGGCGTGGGCGGCGTTGCGGCGGGTCAGCTCGTCGAGCAGCTCCCGCTCGCCCCGGCCGCGCAGCAGCAGCAGGACGAAGGGGTCCTCGTCCAGGAGGCGGGCCGCGCGGTAGCAGAGGGCCGCCGCGTGCTTGCACGGCGGACGCCCGAAGTCCGGGCAGGAGCAGTGCGGGACCAGCTCGCCCGCGCCGGGCAGGACGGCGCCCGCGAGCGACTGCGGGACCTCCCGTTCCAGCAGGGCGGCGAGCGCCGCGGGGTCGGCCGCGACCGTCTCCAGCAGTGCGTCCCACTCCGGATCCGTGAAGGCGGGCAGGGTCAGCTCGGTGCGGTACGGGCGGGGTCGGCTGCCCCGGACGTAGGCCACGATCCGGCCGGGGGTGACGGTGACCGCGCTGACGTGTCCCGCGTCCGCGTACGTACGCCCCCGGGCCAGGCGGGCCGCGTCGCGGGAGACCTCCTCCAGCGCCGACACCCAGGCCCGGCCCCACCAGCTCACCGCCTCGGTCCCGGCGGGCACGGTCTCGAAGGTGCGGCGGCGGCCGTCCCGCGCGGTGATCATCCGGGCCTCCGCAGGGAGACGAGGTCGGCCAGCTCGCGGTCGGTCAGCTCGGTCAGCGCCGATTCGCCGGAGCCCAGGACGGCGTCCGCCAGGGCCCGCTTCGCCTCCAGCATCTCGGCGATCCGGTCCTCGACGGTGCCCTCGGCGATGATCCGGTGGACCTGTACGGGCTGGGTCTGGCCGATGCGGTAGGCGCGGTCGGTGGCCTGTTCCTCGACGGCCGGGTTCCACCAGCGGTCGAAGTGGATGACGTGCCCGGCCCGGGTGAGGTTCAGCCCGGTGCCCGCCGCCTTCAGGGACAGCAGGAACACGGGGACCTCGCCCGCCTGGAAACGGTCGACGAGCTCCTCACGGCGCGGCACCGGCGTCCCGCCGTGCAGCAGCTGCGAGCTGATCCCGCGGGCCTGCAGGTGCCGTTCGATCAGGCGGGCCATCGTCACGTACTGGGTGAAGACCAGCACCGAACCGCCCTCGGCCAGGATCGTGTCCAGCAGCTCGTCCAGCAGGGCGAGTTTGCCCGAGCGGTGCGGGATCCGGGGCTGCTCCTCCTTCAGGTACTGCGCGGGGTGGTTGCAGATCTGCTTGAGGGAGGCCAGCAACTTCATGATCATGCCGCGCCGTTCCATGCCCTCGCTCGACTCGATCACGGCCATCGCCTCGTCCACCGCCGCCTGGTAGAGCGAGGCCTGCTCCCGGGTGAGGGAGACCGGATGGTCGGTCTCCGTCTTCGGCGGCAGTTCGGGCGCGATGCCGGGGTCGGACTTCTTGCGGCGCAGCAGGAACGGCCGCACGAGCGCGGACAGCCGGGCGACCGCCGCCTCGTTGCCGCCGTCCTCCTCCTGCTGGTGCTCCACCGGGCGCGCGTGGCGGGCCCGGAAGGCGGTGAGCGGGCCCAGCAGCCCCGGCGTGGTCCAGTCGAGCAGTGCCCACAGCTCGGAGAGGTTGTTCTCCACCGGGGTACCGGTCAGCGCCACCCGGGCCGGCGCCGGCACCGTGCGCAGCGCCTTCGCGGTCGCCGAATGCGGGTTCTTGACGTGCTGTGCCTCATCGGCGACGACCATGCCCCAGCTCTGTTCGGCGAGCAGGGCGGCGCTGGCGCGCATCGTCCCGTACGTGGTGAGGACGAATCCGCCCGCGCAGGACGTCAGGTCCTCGGTGCTGCGGCTGTTGCCGTGGAAGCGGCGCACGGGCGTGCCGGGGGCGAACTTCTCGATCTCCCGCTGCCAGTTGCCGAGGAGGGACGCGGGACACACCACGAGGGTGGGCTCCGGCCGGTCCCGGTGCAGGTGCAGCGCGATCAGCGTGACGGTCTTGCCGAGGCCCATGTCGTCGGCGAGGCAGCCGCCGAGCCCGAGGGAGGTCATCAGGTCCAGCCAGGCCAGGCCGCGCGCCTGGTAGTCGCGCAGGGTGGCTTTGAGGGCGGCGGGCTGCGGCAGCGGGGCCTGCTCCCGCGTCAGCCGGTCCCGCAGGGCGGCCAGCGCCCCCACCGGCACCGCCTCGACCGTCACGCCGTCGACCTCGGCCGTCCCTGACAGCACGGTGGCCAGCGCGTCGACCGGGTCCAGCAGGCCCAGCTCCCGCTTGCGCGCCTTGCGCACCAGCTCCGGATCGACCCGCACCCACCGGTCGCGCAGCCGGACGACGGGCCGGTGCGCCTGGGCCAGCGCGTCCATCTCCCCCGGGGTGAGCCGGTCGCCGCCGAGCGCCAGCTCCCAGGAGAAGGCGAAGAGGTGCTCGGCGTCGAAGAAGGCGGTCCCGTCGGTCGCCGAACCGGGCGCGGTGGACCGTACGACGGCGGTCGCCGACAGCGTACGGGCCAGCTCGCGCGGCCAGTGGACCAGGACCCCGGCGGCGGCCAGCCGGCTCGCGGCCACCCCCAGCAGGTCCTCCAGCTCCGGGTCGGACAGGGCCAGGGCATCGGGCACGGGCTGGTCCAGCAGGCGCAGCAGCGGCGGCCAGACCCGGGCGGCCCGGCGCAGCGCGAGCACGGCGTCGATCCGGGCGCGCGGGCCGAACCCGGCCGCCGCCGTGCCCGCCCACAGCTGCCCGGCGTCGGTGACCAGGGTCGGATCGGCGAGGCTGTGCACCTGGACGACGGCGGCTCCGGCGCGCCGGGTGTCGGCGTCCTCGGCCTCGTCGAAGAGCCGGAACGAGGACAGGTCGAGCCGGAGCGAGATCCCGACGCCGGTGTCGGAGCCGGCCGCGACCTGCGCGGCCCAGTCCTGTATCCCGGGCACCCGCTGCGGCTCCCGCGCGGCGAACGGCCGCCCGGCGGCCACGGCCGCGGCCGGGGTGCGGGGCAGGCCGTCGGCGACGGCGTCGAGGAACGCGCGGACCAGTGCCTCCGGTTCGGGCAGCTGGAGCGGACGGCGCCCGGCCAGGGGCGTCGCGTACCCCTCGTACGGCAGCGCGGCGGCGACCGCGCGGAGGTGGTCGATGTCGGCGGCGTCGAGCGGCCCGGCGCGCCAGGCGTCGACGCCGTCGGGGGTGAGCCCGGGGAGGAGCCGGCCACGTGCGGCGAGGGTGAGCGCCTGCCGGGCGGCGGTGCCCCAGGCGCGGGTGGCGGGATGCGCGGCGGGGCTGTGGGGCGCCTGCGCGAGCAGGGGCAGGGCGGATGCGACCGAGAAGGTCACCGCGGGCACGGTCCGGCTGCGGACCCCCTCGCCGTGCGGGCGTACGACGGTGAGCGGCGTCGGCGTGCCCGCCTCGGGCAGGGGGGCCCCGTCGGGCGCCCAGAAGGCGACCCGCCCCTCGCGGGGGACGGCGGCGGGCAGGAAGACCGCGGCGTGCCGCAGCAGTGCGGTGGCCTGCGGCTGCAGTGCGGATGCCTGCGGCTGCATGGTCATCACTGTCCCCCTCCCCTTCGGTCCCCGGTGGTGCCCATCGGCGCGTCCCTGTGCCGACGAGTCTAGGCGCGACCACTGACAACCCCTTCTGACCTGCGGTTCAGCACCCGCAGATCAGCGGGCCCAGCGGCCCTGCTCCGGTGCGTACCCGTACACGGGCCGGCCGGCGGCGGCGCTCGTGCGCAGCGGCCGCCCGCCGTCGTCGATGCGCAGGGTCCCCGACCCGGACGGGCCGGTCCACCGGAGGTCGAGGTACCAGTCGCAGTCGCATCCCGTGGTGGCCGCCTCCACCCGCAGGACGGCCGGTTCGGCCGCCGAGACGCGCAGCGGGAAGGCGGGGGCGGGCAGCGTGCTGCCGCCGTCGTTACCGGCGACGGGCCGGGCCAGTGGGCGCGGCGCGTCCAGATTGACGGCGAACGCGGCAGGGGTGAGCCCGCCGCCGCAGCCCTGCGACATCTGGTAGACGTTCCAGGCCGGCGGCTTGCGGCGGGCGGCCACCCGTACTTCGAGGTCCTCCAGGACCACGGCGCCCCCGCCCGTGCCGTGCAGGGTGACCTCCACGATCTGCGTCCCGGCGTGCACGGCGCGCTGCGCCGACGCCCAGGCGGGCGCGTCCGCCTCCACGGGCGGCGGGGGCACCGATCCCGGACCGCGCTCGGACAGGTAGGCGTGATCGCAGCCCGCGGTCCACACGTGTGACCGCACCGCCGCCTTGAGGGGCGCGGCCGGTTCCCGGCCCGGGGCCGACGCCGGCGGTGACGCGGAGGGCTGGGCGGGCGCCGGGACCGTCACCCCGGCCGACCCGGTCGCCCCTGCCGATCCGGCCGGTGGCGTCGGTTCCGGTGCGCCCGTCGCCGCCGGTGCCGAGGCGGACCCCGATCCCGCGGACGCCGGCGCACTCGTACCCGCACCCGTCCCCGTCCCCGTACTCCCGCCCGTGTGCGGCGCGCCCGGCCCGGGGCCGGTCGCCGCCAGCAGCGCCACGGCCACCGTCCCGGCCGTCACCCCCGCGGCGACGATCACGGCCGCCCGCCGCCGGTACCAGACCCCCCGGGCCACCGGTTCCGGCTCGGGCTCCGGCGCCACCACCACAGTCGGCTCACCCTCCGGCTCCGGCTCCGTCACGGTTTCCGGCACGGGCACGGGCACGGGCTCCGGGGCCGGCACCGCCGCGGCCCCCGCGCGCCGCCGCGCGTCCGCCAGCAGCCAGGCCCGGTGCAGGTCCACCGCCTCTCCCTGTGTCGCCCCGCAGACCCGGGCGAAGCGGTCCACCACCGCGAACTCCGCCGGCAGCGCCTCCCCGTTGCAGTACCGGTGCAGCGTCGACGTGCTCGTGTGCAACCGGCGCGCCAAGGCTCCGTAACTGAGCCCGGCACGCTCCTTCAGCTCCCGCATCAGCCGTGCGAAATTCTCGGCCTCGCTCACGCTCTCCCCCGTTCCGCGTCCCGCGACCGCGTTCCATGCATGAGGTGTTCCCCCAGGTGACGGCGCGTACGGCCGTTCCAGCGTCCCGGATTCGCCGCAATCCGTCGCCCGCCACGCCGTCCGGGGAACAGGCTCGTCAGGCACACACCACCACCACGACACCACGGGGAGAACCGACCATGTTCCGACGTTCCGGCACCGCCACCACGCTCACCACCGCACTCGTCGCGGCGGCGGCCGCCCTCCTCCTGACCGCCTCCGCCGGCTCCTCCGCCGCGGCCGCCACCGCGCCCGGCTTCCTGGCCGGCGCCGACCTTCCGCCGCACCCCACCTCGCCCTGGTACGCGGGAGCCGTCACCAAGGGGCTGCCCGAGTCCACCCCGTTCTGCCTGGAGGGCGTGGTTCCGGCCGCGGGCAGCTGGCACCGCGTCTTCGGCACCGAGTACGACACCGGCGCCGTGCAGGTCTCCGTACGGTCCGCCTCGCCCGCCGCGGCGGCCAAGCTCGTCGGCGCCCTGGAGCGCCAGGTCGCCGCCTGCGCCGCCGACTGGCTGCGGACCACGCCGGGCGGCACCGCATCCTGGCAGGACTACGGCACGCTCCCCGTCGAGGAGGGCGCGCACGTCTACGGGGTCCACACCTCGATCCCCGACTCCGAGCCCGGGGTGCACCTGTACGGGATCGGGCGCGACGGCTCCACCGTGACCGTCGTGCAGTGGGGCGAGATGGGCAACCTGTCCCACGCCCCGGTCGCCGACTTCAAGAAGACGACCACCAAGGCCGTGAACAAGCTCAACCCCTGACCGGAGGGGGTGGCACCATGGACATGAGAGGCGATGACCATGCGTTCCGGAAATGAGCCGGTGACCGCTCGCAGTCCGCTGCGGCTGCGGTTCTGGCTGGGTGTCTGGGGGCTGGTCTGGGCTGCCGCCGGCACGGCCTTGTTCTCGCTGGTGGGCCGTCCCGGATGGGCGGCCGCCTGCGGGGCGCTGGCGGTGGTCGTGGCCGTCGACCTGTTCATGATCGTGCGCCATATCCGCCAGGGGCCCCACTACCAGCCCGGCCCGGACATCCCTCCGTACGAGCCTCCCCGCAGCCGGTGAGTCAGGCGGGGCCGGCTCCGGCCGGGCCGTCCGAGGCCGGACCCTCCGAGGCCGGTCCTTCTCCGGCCCGGCCCTCTGCGGCCGGGCCCTCCGCGGCCGGGCCCTCGAAACGGGCCGCCGCCAGGTAGTCGGGCTGCGGGTCGAGGGCCGCGGCGAGGCGGAAGTGCTTGCGCGCCTGCTCGGGCCGGCCCGAGCGCTCGAACGTACGGGCCAGCGCGAAGTGGGCGAAGGCGTTGTCCGGCTCCCGCTCCAGCACCAGCTCGAACTCCAGCTCGGCCGGTCGCAGTTGCGCCGCCGCGAAGAAGGCCCGGGCGCGCAGCAGCCGCGCCGCCGTGTTCTCCGGGTGGGCGGCTATGACCGAGTCCAGCAGCTTGACCGCGCCGCGCGGGTCCCGGGCGGCGAGCAGGTGCTCGGCGGCCCGGTAGTCGATGACGTGGGTTTCCGGGCTGGACGGTGTGGGGCGCGTGGTCTCGGACACGTTCGAAATCCTTCCCTCTCCGGGCGCGTTCAACGCCCCCGCCCCACCCGCTATTCCATGCACACGTCAGGCGTCCCCGCCCGCCGCCCGCGCCGTGAGCTCGTCCCACACCTTGCGCACCTGTGGCTCCAGCGCCTCCAGCGGTCCGTCGTTGTCGATCACGAGGGTCGCCACCGCGAGGCGCTGCTCCCGGGTCGCCTGCGCGGCCATCCGGGCCCGCGCCTCCTCCTCGGCCATCCCGCGCAGCGCGGTCAGCCGCGCCAGCTGCGTCCGCGGCGCCGCGTCCACGACGACGACCAGGTCGTAGAGCGGCGCCAGGCCGTTCTCGGCGAGCAGCGGTACGTCGTGCACCACGATGGCGTCGGCCCCCGCGGCGGCTTCCAGCTCCGTCGACCGGGCCCCCACCAGCGGGTGCACGATCGCGTTGAGGGTCTGGAGCTTCGCCGGGTCCGCGAACACGATGGACCCCAGCTTCGGCCGGTCCAGCGTCCCCTCCGCGGTCAGCACCGACTCCCCGAAGGCCGCCACGACGGCCGCGAGCCCCGGCGTACCGGGCTCCACGACCTCGCGCGCGATCCGATCGGCGTCGACGACGATCGCCCCGTACCCCGCCAGCAGTCGCGAGACCTCGCTCTTGCCGGCACCGATTCCGCCCGTCAGGCCTACTTTCAGCATGCCCCGCAGCATAGGGGGCCCCGCCCGTACGTCAGTTCTCGCCCTCGCGCTCCGCCAGGAACCGCTCGAACTCGCGGCCGATCTCGTCCGCCGACGGCAGCTCCGCCGGTTCGGCGATCATGTTGCCCCGGGTCTCGGCCCCGGCGGCCGCGTCGTACTGGTGCTCCAGCCCCTGCACGAGGCTGACCAGCTCCTCGTCGCCCTCCCGGATCTGCCGGTCGATCTCCGTCTGCGTGCGGTGCGCCTCGGTGCGCAGGGCGTGCGCCACGGCCGGCAGCACCAGCCCGGTCGCCGCCGTGATCGCCTCCAGCACCGTCAGCGCGGCGTCCGGGTACGGGGAGCGCGCGACGTAGTGCGGTACGTGCGCGGCGACGCCCAGCACGTCGTGCCCGGCCTGGGCCAGGCGGAACTCCACCAGGGACTCCGCGCTGCCCGGCACCTGGGCCTCGTCGAAGGGGCTGCGGTGGCCCGGCATGAGGTCGGTGCGGTTGCCGTGCGGGGTGATGCCCACGGGACGGGTGTGCGGGACGCCCATCGGGATGCCGTGGAAGTTGACCGCGAGCCGGACTCCCAGGCGCTCGACGATCTGCCGGACGGCGACGGCGAAACGCTCCCACTCCACGTCCGGCTCCGGGCCGGACAGCAGCAGGAAGGGCGCTCCGGTGGCGTCCTGGACGAGCCGGACCTCCAGCCGGGGCTCCTCGAACTCCGTCCAGCGGTCGCGCTGGAAGGTCAGCAGCGGGCGCCGCGCCCGGTAGTCCACCAGCCGGTCCGCGTCGAAGCGGGCGACCACCTGGTGGGGCAGGGTGTCCAGGAGCCGCTCGACGATCTGCTCGCCGGCCTCACCCGCGTCGATGTACCCCTCGAAGTGGTACAGCATGACCAGCCCGGCCGAGTCCTGGGCGACCGCCAGGTCGGCCACCGCCAGGCCCTTGGCATCCCATTCGTACAAACCCTGTGGATCAAGCACCGTCACCACTCCTCCTCGCCTCGTTCTCAGCCAAGAACGTCCAAGGCGGCCCGGCCATTCCCCAGTTGGCCGCATTCACAGGAACGCAACGGATCACACCACCGATCACGCAGCGGATCACGACCGGGAGACCCGACGGGCAGACCTGACGGGGAAACGCGGTAAGGCCCGCCCCCCGAAGGGGACGGGCCTTACCGTTCAACGCAGTTCAGCTCGGCTCACACCGGAGTGTGATGCGCGCTGCGATCAGCTCTGGCCGCCGGCCAGCTTCTCGCGGAGCGCGGCCAGGGCCTCGTCCGACGCCAGGGCGCCGGAGGTCTCGTCCGACTCCGAGGAGTACGAACCACCCGAGATGCCCGCACCGGCGTTGCCACCGGCGGCCGGGGCGGCAGCGCCCTCGGCAGCAGCGGCCTCGTCGGCCTCGCGGCTCTTGATGACCTGAGCCTGGTGCTGCTCGAAGCGCTGCTGCGCCTCGGCGTACTGGGTCTCCCAGGCCTCGCGCTGCTTGTCGAAGCCCTCGAGCCAGTCGTTGGTCTCGGGGTCGAAGCCCTCGGGGTAGATGTAGTTGCCCTGGTCGTCGTAAGACGCGGCCATGCCGTACAGGGTCGGGTCGAACTCGACCGACGCCGGGTCGGCACCGAAGGACTCGTTGGCCTGCTTCAGCGACAGCGAGATCCGGCGACGCTCGAGGTCGATGTCGATGACCTTGACGAAGATCTCGTCGTTGACCTGGACGACCTGCTCCGGGATCTCCACGTGGCGCTCGGCCAGCTCGGAGATGTGGACCAGACCCTCGATGCCCTCGTCCACGCGGACGAACGCACCGAACGGAACCAGCTTGGTGACCTTACCCGGGACGACCTGACCGATCTGGTGGGTCCGGGCGAACTGCTGCCACGGGTCCTCCTGCGTCGCCTTCAGCGACAGGGAGACGCGCTCGCGGTCCATGTCCACGTCGAGAACCTCGACGGTGACCTCCTGGCCGACCTCGACAACCTCGGACGGGTGGTCGATGTGCTTCCAGGACAGCTCGGAGACGTGGACGAGACCGTCGACGCCACCCAGGTCCACGAAGGCACCGAAGTTGACGATCGAGGAAACGACGCCGGAGCGGACCTGACCCTTCTGCAGGGTGGTGAGGAACGTCTGGCGAACCTCGGACTGGGTCTGCTCCAGCCAGGCGCGGCGGGACAGGACCACGTTGTTGCGGTTCTTGTCCAGCTCGATGATCTTCGCCTCGAGCTCCTTGCCCACGTAGGGCTGGAGGTCGCGGACACGACGCATCTCGACGAGAGAGGCCGGCAGGAAGCCGCGGAGGCCGATGTCGAGGATGAGACCACCCTTGACGACCTCGATGACGGTACCGGTGACGATGCCGTCTTCTTCCTTGATCTTCTCGATCGTGCCCCAGGCACGCTCGTACTGAGCGCGCTTCTTGGACAGGATCAGGCGGCCTTCCTTGTCCTCCTTCTGGAGAACCAGGGCCTCGATCTCGTCGCCGACCTTGACGACCTCGTTCGGGTCGACGTCGTGCTTGATCGAGAGCTCACGGCTCGGGATCACGCCTTCGGTCTTGTAACCGATGTCGAGCAGGACCTCGTCCCGGTCGACCTTCACGATGACGCCGTCGACGATGTCGCCGTCGTTGAAGTACTTGATCGTCTCGTCGATCGCGGCGAGGAAGGCTTCCTCGTTACCGATGTCGTTGACCGCTACCTGCGGAGTGGTAGAGGTGGTCTCGGTGCTGCTCGTCATGTGGGAAAGGGCTCCGGTTACGGACAGAAAGTCGTAGGTACTGCTACGCCGGGAGCCCTTATCGGCATCTGCCGAAGAAGCCGGACAGCCAAGGAGACCCCCTTCCGCGAAGAGCGGCGGGGCCTCGAAAACCGAGGGGACATCAACAGATGCAAGCGCAGCCTGCTAGGTCTGAGGAGCACAGGCTCGCAGCGCAACTTGTAGCATACGGGGGCAGCCGGACAGGGTCAATGCGCGAAGGCGCACACCCCGGGCGGATCGCCGCACAACCGGCACAATTCATGGGCGGGAAGCCGTTCCTGGCGCTTCCTGCCACATTCAGAAGACATTCGCAGACTACGACGACGGGCCCCATGAACCAAGAGGACTACGCCTCCGAAGTAGCGTCCGAAGCCGATCCGGTCTCGGCGGAAGACCCCGAGGCCACACGGCGTGACGCGGGGGAAGCGGAGAGCAGCCGGGCGAGCCGCAGCTGGTGGGACCGCAACGCCGACGAGTACCAGAGCGACCACGGCGCCTTCCTCGGCGACGACCGCTTCGTGTGGGGTCCCGAGGGGCTGGACGAGGCGGAGGCGGCCCTCCTCGGCCCCGCCGCCTCCCTCAGGGACAAGGACATCCTGGAGATCGGCGCCGGCGCCGCCCAGTGCTCGCGCTGGCTGGCCGCCCAGGGCGCCCGCCCGGTCGCCCTCGACCTCTCCCACCGCCAGCTCCAGCACGCCCTGCGCATCGGCGACGACCTCCCGCTCGTCGAGGCCGACGCCGGACGCCTGCCCTTCCGCGCCGGCTCCTTCGACCTGGCCTGCTCCGCCTACGGCGCCGTCCCCTTCGTCGCCGACCCCGTCAATGTCATGCGCGAGGTGCACCGCGTCCTGCGCCCCGGCGGCCGCTGGGTCTTCTCCGTGACCCACCCCGTCCGCTGGGCCTTCCCCGACGAGCCCGGACCCGAGGGGCTGTCCGTCGCCGCCTCCTACTTCGACCGCACCGCGTACGTGGAACAGGACGAGCAGGGCCGCGCCGTATATGTGGAGCACCACCGCACGATCGGCGACCGGGTGCGCGACGTGGTCGCGGGCGGCTTCCGCCTGCTCGACCTCGTCGAGCCCGAGTGGCCGGAGTGGAACAGCCAGGAGTGGGGCGGCTGGTCCCCGCTGCGCGGCAACCTGATCCCGGGCACCGCGATCTTCGTCTGCGAGCGCGACTGACGTGATCCGTACCGCCGCCCTCGACGCCCTTCCCGTACGGGAAGCCGTGCCCGCGCTCGTCTCGGCGCTGGACGGCCACGGCACGGCGGTGCTCTGCGCCCCGCCCGGCACCGGCAAGACCACGCTGGTGCCGCTGGTCCTGGCCGGGCTGGTCGGCGGCGGGCCGCGGCGCCGGGTGGTCGTCGCCGAGCCCCGGCGCATCGCCGCCCGGGCCGCGGCCCGCCGGATGGCCTGGCTGCTGGGCGAGCAGGTGGGCGGCGCGGTCGGCTTCACCGTGCGCGGGGAACGGGTGGCGGGCCCGGACACCGTGGTGGAGGTGATGACCACCGGGGTGCTGCTCCAGCGCCTCCAGCGCGACCAGGAGCTGACCGGGGTGGACGTGGTGGTCCTGGACGAGTGCCACGAGCGGCACCTGGACGCCGACACGGTGGCCGCCTTCCTCCTCGACGTACGGGAGACCCTGCGCCCGGAGCTGCGGCTGGTGGCGGCCTCGGCGACGACGGACTCCGCGGGCTGGGCGCGGGTGCTGGGTGGCGCGCCGGTGGTGGAGGCCGCGGGGGTCTCGTACCCCGTGGAGACGGTCTGGGCCCCGCCGGTCCGGCCGGTGCGGCCCCCGCACGGGATGCGGGTGGATCCGGCGCAGCTGACGCACGTGGCCTCGGTGGTGCGGCGGGCACTGGCCGAACGCGACGGCGACGTCCTGTGCTTCCTGCCCGGGGTCGGCGAGATCGCCCGGGTCGCCGGGCAGCTGGCCGGGGTGGACGCGGAGGTGCTCCAGATCCACGGCCGGGCCCCGGCGGCCGTCCAGGACGCGGTGCTCTCCGTCGCGGAGCACCGCAGGGTGATCCTGTCCACCGCCGTGGCGGAGTCGAGCCTGACCGTCCCCGGGGTACGCGTGGTGGTGGACTCCGGGCTGGCCCGCGAGCCCCGGACGGACCACGCGCGCGGGCTGGGCGCGCTGGCCACCGTACGGGCGTCCCGCGCGGCCGGGCGCCAGCGGGCGGGCCGGGCCGGGCGCGAGGCACCGGGCGCGGTGTACCGCTGCTGGGCCGAGGCGGAGGACGGCCGCCTGGCCGCGTTCCCCTCGCCGGAGATCCGCATCGCCGACCTGGCGCAGTTCGCCCTGCAGGCCGCCTGCTGGGGCGACCCGGACGCGGCCGGGCTGGCCCTGCTGGATCAGCCCCCGGCGGGGGCGATGGCCGCGGCGCGCGAGGTGCTGGTGGCCGTCGGCGCGGTGTCCCCGGCCGGTGCGGTCACCGCGCGCGGGCAGCGAATGGCCCGGCTCGGGCTGCACCCGCGGCTGGCCCGCGCCCTGCTGGACGGCTCCTCGGCCTTCGGCGCCCGCCGGGCGGCGGAGGTGGTGGCCCTGCTGAGCGAGGAGCCGCCGCGCGAGTACGGGGACGACCTGGCCGGCGCGTGGCGGCAGGCCCGCGCGGGCGGCGACGGCTACGCGGCCCGCTGGCGCGCGGAGGCCCGCCGCCTGGAGCGTGCCGTTTCCCCTGCGGGGCGCACCGCCGAAACCGGGGCCGGGGCTGCGGCCGGGGCTGCACCCGACGATGCGGTCGCAGGCATGGTCGCGGCGCTGGCCTTCCCCGAGCGGGTCGCCAAGGCCAAGGGCGCGGGGGCGTTCCTCATGGCCGGCGGCACCGCCGCCGAGGTCGGCGACGGATCGGGCCTGCGCCAAGCACCGTGGCTGGCCGTCGCCGTCGCCGACAGGCCCCCGCATTCCGCGTCCGCCCGGGTCCGGCTCGGCGCCGTCATCGACGAGGACACCGCCCGCGCTGCCGCCGCGCACCTGCTCACCGCGGAGGAAGAGGTCCGCTGGGAGGACGGCGACCTCGTCGCCCGCGCCGCCGAGCGCCTCGGGGCGATCGAACTGGCCGTCCGTCCGCTGCGCACCCCCGACCCCGCGCTCGTACGGGCCGCCCTCCTCGACGGGCTGCGCGCCGAGGGGCTCGGGCTGCTGCGCTGGTCCCCGGACGCGCTGACCCTGCGGGCCCGCCTCGGCTTCCTGCACCGCACGCTCGGCGGCGCCTGGCCCGACGTGGCCGACGACCGGGCCCTGCTGGAGCGGGCCGGCGACTGGCTGGAGCCCGAGCTGTCCCGGGCCCGGCGCCGCGCCGACCTCGGGCGGATCGATGCCGGGCAGGCCCTGAACCGGCTGCTGCCGTGGGCCACCGGGGAGGCCGTCCGGCTGGACGAGCTGGCTCCGGAACGCCTGGAGGTGCCCAGCGGATCCCGGATCCGGGTGGACTACTCCGCCGAGCACGGCCAGCCGGTGCTCGCGGTGAAGCTGCAGGAGCTGTTCGGGCTGGCCGAGACCCCGCGGGTGGCGGGGGTACCGGTGCTGGTGCACCTGCTGTCGCCCGCAGGCCGGCCCGCCGCCGTCACCGCCGACCTCGCCTCGTTCTGGCAGGGCGGCTACCGGGCCGTACGCGCGGAGCTGCGCGGGCGATACCCCAAGCACCCCTGGCCGGAGGACCCGGCCACCGCCGAACCCACCCGGCACACCAACGCCCGGCTCAGGCGCTGACCCGGCGGCCGCGGGCTTCCAGCCACAGGGCCAGCCCGAGCAGCGCGAGCCCGCCGGCGGCCAGGCCGATCGGCGCGTAGGTGTGCAGCGCGAGGACCTTCGTACGGTTCGACCTGACGAGGTCGACGGTGTGGTCCGAGTAGTCCTCGCGCATGGTGACGTGTCCGGCGAAGGCGGTGAGCTTGCCGTCGGGGCCGCCGGCCGCGATGCCTCCGCGCATCTCCTGCTGGATGTCCTGCTCGGCGTTGACCGGTGCGCCGGTCACCGGGTCGACCCAGAACCTCGCCTTGACCGTGTACCAGAGGGTGGTGCCGGTGGCCGCCTCGATCGTCAACGGGTCGATGCCCTCGATCGGCATCTTCTTGGGCATGGCGACCTTGGTCCACGGGACGGTCTGCTCGAAGTAGTAGACGTCCATGCCCTTGAAGGTGCGCGGTCCGGCGTAGTGGATCGGCGAGGAGGTGCGGGTCTGCGCGTCGAAGTACAGGTAGTCGCGCGGCTCGGTGAAGAAGGGCCACTTGAACTCGATGCCCTCGCGCTTGACGGGGTCCCCGTCGACCATCTCCCCGGTGGCGTGGACCGGGTCCTGGGTGTGGGCGTCGAAGATGTAGCGCTCGGGGATCTGGGAGACCATCTTGCCGTCCGGGCCGATGATGTAGGACAGCGTGTCCCAGACGACGACGTCCTTGCCCGCGCTCGCCTCTATCTCCTCGGACGCCTCGACGTTGCCCTTGAGGGTCTGGACGATGGTGACCTTGTCGACCTTCTTCGGCTGCATGCCGCCGGTGTAGTCGAGGAGCGTGGCGTCCTTCGCCTCCAGGACCATCTCCTGGTACTGGTTCGGCGGGATCTTGGCGAGGCGGGGGTACGCGTACCAGCGCAGCAGCGGCGCGAGGGCTGCGCAGAACACGGCAAGGGCCAGCAGGACAAGGCTCGCTCTGCGTCGCACGGCGGGGCCCTCCTCTACTTTCCGGGCGCGGGGGGCGCGGTGGTGAGCAGGGGCTTGGGTGAGGTCTCGCCTTCGGGCACCCCGAACGCCGTGACGGCGAACACGAGGGCCAGCGCGGCCGCGAGGCCGATGACGGCGGCGACGAATGCGCGCATGCCGGGGCTCCGAAATCTGATGAGGCGTCAGAGGTGGGGCACCGTAGCAACGCGGGGTCGAGATGAGAACCGTCCGGCGTGATCCAGAGGGAGGGCGATCGGCCCCCAGCTCCTTTTGCCCTAAGGGGTGCCGGTGGGGCTCGCGCTCGGCGCCGGCGTCCGGCTCGGAGTCGGAGTCGGACGCGGGGTCGGCCTGGAGCTCGCCGTGGGGCTGGGCTTCGGCGACGGGGTCACGGTCGGACTGGGCATCGGCGTAGGAGTGGGGGTCGGGGTGGGCGTGGGCGTGGGTGTCGGCTTCGGCGTGGGCGTCGGGGTCGGGGTCGGCGTGGGCGTCGGCGTCGGTGTCGGGGTGGGCTTCGGAGCAGGGGTCGGGGTGGGCGTCGGAGCAGGGGTCGGCGTCGGAGTAGGGGCCGGCGTCGGGCTGGGCTTCGGGGTGGGGTTCGAGGGCGGCGGCGTGGGGGTGGCCGGTCCCGTGCCGGGCCGGTCCGGGATCTCGTGCGTCCCCTTCAGGTAGTACGTGAACCAGGACCGCACCGTGCGCAGGTACTCCGTTGACCGGTTGTACGAGAGCACGGCCCGGTCCAGGTCCGCGTCCACCCGCAGGTCGCGGCTGCCCGCGCACAGGTAACGCCCGGCCGCGAGGGCCGCGTCGTGCACGTTGTCCGGGTTGCGCCGGCCGTCGCCGTCCGCGTCCTGGCCCCATGCCGCCCATGTGGAGGGGATGAACTGCATCGGCCCGACCGCCCGGTCGTACCGGGCGTCCCCGTCGTAGGCCCCGCCGTCCGTGTCCGAGATGTTCGCGAAGCCGTTGCCGTCGAGCACGGGCCCGAGGATCGGCCGCAGTGTGGTCCCGGCCGCGTCGACCTGCCCGCCGCGCGCCTGCCCGGACTCCACCTTGCCGATCGCCGCGAGGAGTTGCCAGCGCAGTCCGCAGCCCGGGTCGCTCTGCCCCACCGCCTTCTCCGCGCGCAGGTACGCGGCGAGCACGCTCGCCGGTATCCCCTGCGCGCCTTCCGTCGGGCCGGTCGCGGCCGGCACCGCGGCGGCGGCCTCGGGGACCGCCGGCGCCTGCGGCTGCGTCGGTCCCTCGTCCGGCGGCAGCACCGCCGGTGGCTGCGGGCTGATCAGCGGCGGGAGTTCGGTGAGGTAGGCGGAGTCGCCGCCGGCGGACTCCCCGGCCGGCGGCTGCGGCGCGGCGGACTCCCCGGCGGCGGAGAGCGGGTCGGTGCTCCCGCCCGCCGGGCCCTGGGAGGCCGTCACCGCGGCGACCACCAGAGCGGAGACCAGGGCGGCCGTCGTTCCCCTGCGCAGCCTGCGTCCGATTATTCGAGCCGACATGAGCCGGACCCCTCCCCCTCGACGTCGGCGTGACCCTACGTCAACTCCCTGCACACGGCACGCAAGGCGACCGGGAATTCACCACATCCCCACGTCCCGAGGCAGGTCACGCATACTGTCTGGACCCTTCGGGAGCACTGGCCCGAAGTAAGGAACGTCCACGGAAAGTCCCAGGAGAGGTGCCATGCCGTTCACTCTCAGCCACGCGGCCGCCGTACTTCCGGCCATCCGTCGGACCGGGCGTGCGCGGGGCCCCCTTGTCGCCTCGGCGCTCGTCCTCGGGTCGTTCGCGCCGGACACCTTCTACTTCACGGACGCGGTCGTCGAGGGTGTTCTGACGTACGGGGCCTTCACGCACTCGCTGCCGGGCGTCCTCACACTGGACGCCGTGCTGACGGCCGTCCTGGTGGGCTTCTGGCTTCTGCTGCGCGAGCCGCTGATCGCGCTCCTGCCGCGCGGCTGGCGGGGCAGGGTGTACGCCTTCGTGCGGGGCGAAGCATGGCGTGAGCGTCCCCGGCCGGCCGCGCTCGTCGGCTGGTTCTACGTCTCGGCGGCCGTCGGCTCCCTCACCCACGTGGCGTGGGACAGCTTCACGCACAACGACCGCTGGGGCACGAACGCGCTGCCCGATCTCGCCGAGCCGCTCGCCTACGGCCTGCCCGGCTACTCCTTCCTCCAGTACGGCACTTCGGCCGTCGCCGCCTGCGCCCTGCTCTGGTTCACGGTGACCGCCCTGCGCCGGATTCCCGCCCTCCCGGCGCCCGCGTCCGTGCCGGTGCTCTCCCGCGCGGAGCTCTGGGGTGCGCTCGCCCTGCTCGTGGTGTGCGTGGCGGCCGGGGTCACCCGGCGCGTGTTCCGCTTCTTCGACTTCTTCGACCGGATCCGTACGCCGCTCGACATCATCCCGACCGTCTGCTTCGGCGCGGGCGGCGGACTGGCCGTCGCGCTGCTGATCTACGGGGTCCTCGTGCGGCTGCGGCACCGCCACGACCGGGCCGGGCGCCCCGCGGACGAGGAAACACGGACGCCCGTCCCCACCGCGTGAGCTGCGGGGACGGGCGCCGGGCCGGCCGTACGGCGATCAGTGCGCGGCGGACTCCCAGTCCGGGCCGACGCCCACCGACACGTCCAGCGCGGCCCGGAGCTCGACGGCGGCGCCCATCTCGCGCCGCACCAGTTCCTCGACCTGCTCGCGCTCGCCCGGGGCGATCTCCAGGACGATTTCGTCGTGGACCTGGAGCAGCATCCGCGACCGCAGACCGGCCCCGGCGATCGCCTTGTCCACGCGCAGCATCGCGACCTTGACGATGTCGGCGGCGGTGCCCTGGATGGGGGCGTTGAGCGCCATCCGCTCGGCGGCCTCGCGGCGCTGGCGGTTGTCGCTGTTGAGGTCGGGCAGGTACCGGCGGCGGCCGAAGATCGTCGCCGTGTATCCGGTGGCGCGGGCCTCGTCGACGACCCGGCCGAGGTAGTCGCGGACCCCGCCGAACCGCTCGAAGAAGGTCTCCATCAGGCCGCGCGCCTCGGCGGGCTCGATGTTCAGCTGCTGGGCCAGACCGAAGGCGGAGAGACCGTAGGCGAGTCCGTACGACATGGCCTTGATCTTGCGGCGCATCTCGGCGTCGACCGCGGACCGCTCCACGCCGAACACCTGGGAGGCGACGGTGGTGTGCAGGTCCTCGCCGGTCGCGAACGCCTCGATCAGGCCCTCGTCCTCGGAGAGGTGGGCCATGACGCGCAGCTCGATCTGGCTGTAGTCGGCCGTCATCAGGGACTCGAAGCCCTCGCCGACGACGAAGCCGCGGCGGATCGCGCGGCCTTCGTCGGTGCGCACCGGCACGTTCTGCAGGTTGGGGTCGGTGGAGGACAGCCGGCCGGTCGCGGCGACGGTCTGGCTGAAGCTGGTGTGCACCCGGCCGTCGGCGGCGATGGTCTTGACCAGGCCCTCGACGGTGACGCGCAGCTTGGCCTGCTCCCGGTGCCGCAGCATGATCACGGGGAGTTCGTGGTCGGTCTGCGTGGCCAGCCAGGCCAGCGCGTCGGCGTCCGTGGTGTAACCGGTCTTGGTCTTCTTCGTCTTCGGCAGGTCCAGCTCGCCGAAGAAGACCTCCTGGAGCTGCTTGGGCGAGCCGAGGTTGAACTCGTGGCCGACGGTGGCGTGCGCCTCCTTGACGGCCTGCTGCACGGCTCCCGCGAACTGCTGCTCCATGGCCTCCAGGTGGTCGCGGTCGGCGGCGATGCCGGAGCGCTCCATCCGCGCGAGGAGTTCGGAGGTGGGCAGCTCCATGTCGTGGAGCAGCTCCGCCGCGCCGACCTCGGCGAGCTTGTCCGTGAAGGCGTCGCCCAGGTCCAGGACCGCGCGGGCCTGCCCCATCAGGGCCTCTGCCTCGGCGGTCTCGTCGGCGCCGAAGGCCAGCTGCCCGTCGGCGGCGGCGGGCGCCAGCTCACGGTGCAGGTACTCCATGGACAGGGCGTCCAGGGCGAAGGACCGGCGGCCGGGCTTGACCAGGTAGGCGGCGAGCGCGGTGTCCATGGAAACGCCGGCGAGGGTCCATCCGTGCTCGGGGAAGACCCGCATCAGGCCCTTGGCGTTGTGCACGACCTTGGGCTTCGCCGCGTCGGCGGCCCACGCCGCGAAGGCCCGCTCGTCCGCCTCGTCCAGCTCGGCGGGCGTGAACCAGGCGGCGGCTCCGCCGGCCGCGGCCAGCGCGATCTCGGTGACATTGCCCTGGCCCAGCGCCCAGCTGTCGACGGTCGCGAGGCCCAGCGGCCCGCCCGCGTGGCTCTCCAGCCACGGCGCCAGCTCGCCCGTGCCCAGCACGGACGCGTCCAGCTCCACGCCGGCCGCCGGAGCCGGGGCCTCTTCGACGGCCGCGCCCGGGTCCACGGCGAGCAGCCGCTCGCGCAGCGAGGCGTTGCGGATCTCCAGCACGTCCAGCACGCCGAGCATGGCGGTCCGGTCGTAGGGGGCGCGGACCAGGTCGGCCGGGGCCTTGGGCAGCTCCACGTCCTTGACCATCTCGGTCAGGACCCGGTTGAGCTTGACGGCCTCCAGGTGGTCCCGGAAATTCTGCCCGGCCTTGCCCTTGACCTCGTCGGCGCGCTCCACGAGCTCCGCGAACGACCCGAACTGGGTGATCCACTTGGCCGCGGTCTTCTCACCGACGCCCGGGATGCCCGGCAGGTTGTCGGACGGGTCGCCGCGCAGCGCCGCGAAGTCCGGGTACTGCTGCGGGGTGAGGCCGTACTTCTCCACGACCTTCTCCGGGGTGAACCGGGTGAGCTCGGAGACGCCCTTGGTCGGGTAGAGCACCGTGGTGTGCTCGGAGACGAGCTGGAAGGAGTCCCGGTCGCCGGTGACGATCAGCACGTCGAAGCCGGCCGCCTCCGCCTGCGTCGCCAGCGTCGCGATCACGTCGTCGGCCTCGAAGCCGTCGACCGCGAACCGCGGCACGTGCATCGCGTCGAGCAGCTCGCCGATCAGCTCGACCTGCCCCTTGAACTCGTCGGGGGTCTTGGAGCGGTTCGCCTTGTACTCGGGGAACTCCGTCGAGCGCCACGTCTTGCGGGAGACGTCGAACGCCACCGCGAAGTGCGTGGGCGCCTCGTCGCGCAGCGTGTTCGCCAGCATCGACGCGAACCCGTAGATTGCGTTGGTCGGCTGCCCCGTCGCGGTCGTGAAATTCTCCGCGGGCAGCGCGAAGAACGCCCGGTAGGCCAGGGAGTGCCCGTCCATGAGCATCAGGCGGGGACGGTCCGCTGCGGGCGGCTGGTCGGTCTTCTTCGCTGATGAATCTGCCACGCCCCCGATCCTAGGCGCCCCCACCGACAATTCCGGCCCGTCGCCTCCCCCGGCGCATCCTCCCCACCGGACGCCCCCGGCGCACCCGCGCGGGCGCGGTGAGCACCGGACCGCCCTCCCCTCGTTCCGTGGTCCGTGCAAGGATCGACGGACGCGGCCACACGTGCTGCATACGTACGTACGCTCGAAGGGGAGCGCGATGGCGACCAAGCCGCCCACAGGCGATCCGGTACAGGACGCACCGCAGGTCACACCGCCCAAGCAGGCGGCCGCAGGCCTTGCGGCGATCGGGCACACCCTGCGGATCGCCCATCAGCAGATGGGCGTGGCCCGCACCGCCCGCACGCTCCTCAAGGTCAACCAGAAGGACGGCTTCGACTGCCCGGGCTGCGCCTGGCCCGAGGGCGACAAGCGGCACACGGCCGAGTTCTGCGAGAACGGCGCCAAGGCCGTCGCGGAAGAGGCCACGCTGCGCCGGGTCACCCCCGAGTTCTTCGCCGCGCACCCGCTGGCCGACCTCGCCACGCGGTCCGGCTACTGGCTGGGCCAGCAGGGCCGCATCACCGAACCCATGCTCCTGGAACGCGGGGCGACGGCCGGGGACGACGACCGGTACGTGCCGGTCAGCTGGGAGAAGGCCTTCGAGGTCATCGCCGAGGAGCTGACCGTCCTCGACTCCCCCGACGAGGCCCTCTTCTACACCTCGGGCCGCACCAGCAACGAGGCCGCGTTCCTCTTCCAGCTCTTCGCCCGCGAGTTCGGCACCAACAACCTGCCCGACTGCTCCAACATGTGCCACGAGTCCTCGGGCTCCGCACTGACCGAGACCATCGGCATCGGCAAGGGCAGCGTCTCCCTCGAAGACCTCCACCAGGCCGACCTGATCATCGTCGCCGGCCAGAACCCGGGCACCAACCACCCGCGCATGCTCTCCGCCCTGGAGAAGGCCAAGTCCGCCGGCGCGAAGATCATCTCGGTAAATCCCCTGCCCGAGGCCGGCATGGAGCGGTTCAAGAACCCGCAGACCCCCGTCGGCATGCTGAAGGGCACCGCCCTCAACGACCTCTTCCTGCAGATCCGCATCGGCGGCGACCAGGCCCTCTTCCGCCTCCTCAACAAGCTCGTCATCGAGACGGAGGGCGCCACCGACGAGGCCTTCATCCGGGAGCACACCCACGGCTACGAGGAACTCGCGGCCGCCGCGAAGGAAGCCGACTGGGACGAGACCCTCACCGCGACGGGCCTGACCCGCCCCGAGATCGAGCGGGCACTGGCCATGGTCCTGGCCTCGAAGCGCACCATCGTCTGCTGGGCCATGGGCCTCACCCAGCACAAGCACGCCGTCGCCACCATCCGCGAGGTCGTCAACCTCCTCCTGCTGCGCGGCAACATCGGCCGCCCCGGCGCCGGCGTCTGCCCCGTCCGCGGCCACTCCAACGTGCAGGGCGACCGCACCATGGGGATCTTCGAACGCCCCGCGCCCGCCTTCCTCGACGCCCTCGACAAGGAATTCGGCATCACCTCGCCGCGCGGGCACGGCTACGACGTGGTCCGCTCCATCCAGGCCCTGCGCGACGGCAAGGCCAAGGTCCTCTTCGCGATGGGCGGCAACTTCGTCGGCGCCACCCCCGACACCGAGGTCACCGAGGCCGCGATCCGGCGTGCCTCCCTGACCGTGCACGTCTCCACCAAGCTCAACCGCTCCCACGCGGTCACCGGCCGGCGGGCCCTGATCCTGCCTACCCTCGGCCGTACCGACAAGGACGTACAGGCGAGCGGCAAGCAGTTCGTGACCGTCGAGGACTCCATGGGCATGGTCCACGCCTCCCGCGGCAACCTCGCCCCCGCCTCCCCGCACCTGCTCTCCGAGCCCGCGATCGTGGCCCGCATGGCCCGCGCGGTCCTCGGCGCGGCCTCCGCCACCCCGTGGGAGGAGTTCGAGCGCGACTACGCCTCGATCCGCGAACGCATCTCCCGCGTGATCCCCGGCTTCGAGGACTTCAACGCCCGCGTCGCCCGCCCCGCCGGCTTCCAGCTCCCGCACGCCCCGCGCGACGAGCGCCGCTTCCCGACGAAGACCGGCAAGGCGAATTTCACCGCCGCGCCCGTGGAGTACCCGCGCGTCCCGGCGGGACGGCTGCTCCTGCAGACCCTGCGCAGCCACGACCAGTACAACACCACGATCTACGGCCTCGACGACCGCTACCGCGGCATCACCGGCGGCCGCCGCGTGGTCATGGTGAACCCGGCCGACGCGGCCGAGCTGGGGCTGGCCGACGGCGCGTACACGGACCTGGTGAGCGAGTGGAAGGACGGCGTGGAGCGGCGCGCGCCCCGCTTCCGCGTCGTGCACTACCCGACCGCCCGCGGCTGCGCGGCCGCGTACTACCCGGAGACCAATGTGCTGGTCCCGCTGGACTCCACCGCGGACACCAGCAACACCCCAGCGAGCAAGTCCGTCGTCGTGCGGTTCGAACCGGCCTGATAGAACGACCTCAGGACAAGACGGTTAACGATCGTTGACGAACGGAGCCTGACCATGGGCGAGCAGCACGCAGTGAAGTTCCCGCAGGAGGTGCTCGACGAGTACGCGGCCCTGGGCATCGACCTGCCCTCGCTGTTCTCGGCGGGACACCTGGGCGAGCGGATGGACATCCGCATCCTGGAGGCCTCGGCCGACCGCGTCGTGGGCACCATGCCCGTCGAGGGCAACACCCAGCCGTACGGGCTGCTGCACGGCGGGGCCTCGGCCGTGCTGGCCGAGACCCTCGGCTCGGTCGGCGCCATGATGCACGGCGGCATCACCAAGATCGCCGTCGGCGTGGACCTGAACTGCACCCACCACCGGGGCGCCCGCTCCGGCATCGTCACCGGCGTCGCCACCCCGGTGCACCGCGGCCGCTCGACCACCACCTTCGAGATCGTCATCACCGACGAGCAGGACAAGCGGATCTGCACCGCCCGCCTGACCTGCCTGCTGCGCGACGCCGACCAGGCCGCCGCGGGCGCCTGACCCCCGGCCGCCGGCCACACGGCACGACGGCACGACGGTCACACCACATCACCGCACCACCCGACAGGCCCGGACCCCGCCCGCACGGCGGCGGATCCGGGCCTGCGTGCGTTCCCGGACGGCACCGCGCCCGCCAACCGCCCGGAATCCGCCAGTCCGCACGCTTCACGGTGACATCTGTTGTGTCACCGATGGTCACGGCCTACCGTCCCCCCATGGGGACCATGCCACGCACGGCCCGGTACGCCGCCCACACCCTCCTCGCGGCGCTCGCCCTGACCGGATGCTCATCCTCCGCGCCCACCCCCGCGGCGGGTTCCGCGAGCCCTTCCACCGCCCCCGCCTCCGCTCCCCCCTCGCCCGTACAGGTGTGCACGAGCCTCGTGTCCTACTGGGCGAAGGAGACCCTCCTGGGCACCAAATGGTCCGGTCTCGACTGGGAGCAGAAGGGCCTGTCCAACGACCAGTACGCGATCCACGAGGACGCGGTGGCCGCAGGGCGTGCCGAGGAACGAACTGCCGGGCGGGACAAGGCACTTGAGCTGATCGACCGGTTCGTGGCACAGCGCTGCGCCGCCGAGGGCGGCGCGACGCGGAGTTCGGAGAACTGGCGCCCGCCGACGTGACCGAGGTCACCGCATTCCCGAGTGCGGTGTCCGCCTTCCGGTCAGATACCCCCGCAGGGCCGAACCGCAGGTGAGGGGCCGTACCGCCACTCGAACAAGATCCATTCGGTTTCGAAACTGCCCTCTTGACCGTCACTCTGCGTAATGCACATGAGGGCCCTAATCCGCCTTTTCCCTTAAGAAAGCCCACTCGGAGGATTCCTTTGGACACGCGCAGCCACATTCGGCCGAAAATGATCTAAGACAGGTGCATGAAGGCCTCAAGCCCCTTAGGAGAACTGGTAATTCTCAGGATGCGGACACCCCCCAAGGTAAGAAAACGTCCGATTTGTCCACACTCCCGCTACACATTCTTGGCCTTGGCATAACAAGAGCGTCACATCCTCCTTTCCCTGCTCCCCGTGCTCGCCACCTCGGGCCTAGAGTCACGGCCAGTCACCGCGCCGCAGGGCGCAATCAGCACGGCCGTGGACCTCCCAGTGCGGCCCGGCGACCTAACGGCACCTCTCACGAGAGAGCCGCGCCAGGGAAAGGAAGAATCGTGCGACACCGTTCTTTGCTCGTCCTCACCACCGTGATCACCACGGGAGCACTGACCCTCACCGCTTGCGGATCGCGCGACGGAGACTCCAAGGACAACGGCGGCGGCAAGAAGACCACCGTCGTCATCGGTGTGGACGCCCCGCTCACCGGCTCGCTCTCCGCGCTCGGCCAGGGCATCAAGAACTCCGTCGACCTCGCGGCCAAGACGGCCAACAAGAACAACGAGGTCCCGGGCATCGAGTTCAAGGTCGAGGCCCTCGACGACCAGGCCGTCCCCGCCTCCGGCCAGGCCAACGCCACCAAGCTCGTCGGCAACAAGGACGTCCTCGGCGTCGTCGGCCCGCTGAACTCCGGCGTAGCCCAGCAGATGCAGGGCGTCTTCGCCTCCGCCAACCTGGCGCAGGTCTCCCCCGCCAACACCAACCCCGCGCTCAGCCAGGGCGACAACTGGGGCAAGGGCGAGTTCAAGCGCGGCTTCAAGACCTACTTCCGCACCGCCGCCACCGACGTGGTCCAGGGCAAGTTCGCCGCCCAGTACCTCTTCAAGGACGCCGGCAAGAAGAAGGTCTTCATCGTCGACGACAAGCAGACCTACGGCGCCGGCCTCGCCGCCATCTTCGCCGAAGAGTTCAAGAAGCTCGGCGGCGAGGTCGTCGGCACCGACCACGTCACCGTGAAGGAGACCGACTTCTCCTCCACCGCCGACAAGGTCAAGACCTCCGGCGCCGACTCCGTCTACTTCGGCGGCCAGTACCCCGAGGGCGGCCTGCTCGCCGACCAGATCAAGAAGACCGGCGCCAACGTCCCCCTCATGGGCGGCGACGGCATCCAGGACCCCGCCTTCATCAGCGCCTCCGGTGAGGCCAACGAAGGCGACCTCGCCACCTCCATCGGCTACCCGGTCGAGAAGCTCGACACCGCCAAGAAGTTCATCGAGGACTACAAGGCCGAGGGCTACAAGGACCCGTACGCCGCCTACGGTGGCTACTCCTACGACGCCGGCTGGGCCGTCATCCAGGCCGTCAAGGCCGCCGTCGCCGCCAACAGCGGCAAGCTGCCCACCGACGCCCGCGCCAAGGTCGTCGAGGCACTCGGCAAGGTCTCCTTCGAAGGCGTGACCGGCAAGGTCGCCTTCGACGAGTACGGCGACACCACCAACAAGCAGCTCACCGTCTACAAGGTCGAGGGCGGCAAGTGGGTCGACGTCAAGAGCGACACCTTCAACCAGTAAGCCCGTAGCCCCCAGCACCACCCGCACCACCTGAACCAATCGCCGCGCGAGGGCGCAAACAGCGCCCTCGCGCGGAGTCTTATCCGACACGCTCATCGGAGGCCCTGCGGTGCACGAACTGCCGCAACAGCTGGCCAACGGCCTGGCCCTCGGTGCTCTCTATGGCCTCATCGCCATCGGGTACACCATGGTCTACGGCATCGTCCAGCTCATCAACTTCGCCCACGGCGAGATCTTCATGATCGGCGGCTTCGGCGCGCTCAGCGCCTACGCCATCCTCCCGACCGGCACCTCCCTGCTGATCGCGATACCCGTCATGATCGTCGGAGGTGCCGCCACCTCCGTCGCCGTGGCCTGCGCAGCCGAACGCTTCGCCTACCGCCCACTGCGCAGCGCCCCCCGGCTCGCACCCCTCATCACCGCAATCGGCCTCTCGATCGCGCTCCAGCAGCTCGTCTGGCAGTTCTACCCGGACGCCAAGAAGGCCGTCAGCTTCCCTGAATTCAAGGGCGCCGCCTTCAAGATCACCGACAGTCTGGCGATCCAGCGCGCGGACCTCTTCGTCCTCATCCTCGCCCCGCTCTGCATGCTCGCCCTCGGCATCTTCGTCCAGAAGAGCCGCAGCGGCCGCGCCATGCAGGCCACCGCGCAGGACCCCGACACCGCGAAGCTGATGGGCATCAACACCGACCGCATCATCGTCATGGCCTTCGCCATCGGTGCCGCGTTCGCCGCCGTCGCCGCCGTCGCCTACGGCCTCGACAAGGGCCAGATCAACTTCGAGATGGGCTTCATCCTCGGCCTCAAGGCCTTCACCGCAGCCGTCCTCGGCGGCATCGGCAACATCTACGGAGCCATGGTCGGCGGCGTCGTCCTCGGACTCGCCGAAGCCCTCTCGATCGCCTACATCGAAGACATCCCCGGCATGTCGCAGCTCGGCGGTGGCGCCTGGTCCAACGTCTGGGCCTTCGTACTCCTCATCGTCGTCCTCCTCGTGCGGCCACAAGGCCTGCTCGGTGAGCGCGTCGCGGATCGGGCGTGAGAACCATGACCACCAACACCACCCCGCAGACCGCCGACACGGTGAAGCAGGGCCCCGCGCCCACCACCCTCCTCTACGCGGTCATCGCCGGCAGCCTCCTCACCATCGTCAGCGCCTTCCTCGCGTGGACCTGGACCTCCGAATTCCCCGGAGACCTGACCTACTACGGCAGCCCCGCCGACATCCAGTACGTCACCCTCGCAGGCGCAGCCCTCACCCTCGCCTTCGCGCTCTCCGCGCTCGGCGTCAAGGGCTTCCGCTGGCTCGCCCCCAACGGCACCCGCAAAGCCCTCTTCTTCCTCACCCTCGGCAACCTCGCCGCCACCTGGTTCACGGTCATCGCCATCACCGTCGTCCTCGGCGGAGTCATCAACCTGGAACCCGGCTCCTACGTCGCCCTCCTCGGCACGCTCATCCCGGTCCTCGCCGTGAACAAGCTCGCCGACGACACCCGCAAGGCGGCCCCCGCCAAGCAGCTGCCCTCCTGGGCCGAGATCCTCATCATCACCGGCGTCTTCGCCATCGGCCTCTTCGTCATCACCTTCGGCATCGACACCGATGACAAGGAACCGCAGCTCTTCGTCGCCTACCTGATCACCGTCGGCCTCGCCGCCTTCGCGCTGAACAAGTCCGGCCTCTTCGCCCGCCTCGGCGGCCTCACCGCCAAGTACCGCCAGGTCACCCTGATCGGCACCGCGGCCGCCGCCATCGCCTTCCCCTTCATCCAGCAGAGCGGCGACACCTACACGCTCATCGCGGTCAACATCCTGATCTTCGCGACCGTCGCCCTCGGCCTCAACGTCGTCGTCGGCCTCGCCGGCCTCCTCGACCTCGGCTACGTCGCCTTCCTCGGCGTCGGCGCCTACGCCGCAGCCCTGGTCTCCGGAAGCACCGCATCCGCCTTCGGCATCCACCTGCCCTTCTGGGCAGCGGTCATCGTCGGCGCCCTCGCCTCGCTCATCTTCGGCGTGGTCATCGGAGCCCCGACCCTGCGCCTGCGCGGCGACTACCTCGCCATCGTCACCCTCGGCTTCGGAGAAATCTTCCGCATCGCCATGGGCAACCTCGACGGCACCTCCGGCCCGGACATCACCAACGGCCCCAACGGCATCCCCAACATCCCCCACCTCGAAATCTTCGGGTGGAACTTCGGGGAATCCCACGTGGTCGGCGGCATCACCCTCGGCGCCTACGCCAACTACTACTTCCTGATGCTGCTCGTCATGGCCCTCGTCGTCGTGGTCTTCGCCCGCGCCGGCAGCAGCCGCATCGGCCGCGCCTGGGTCGCCATCCGCGAAGACGAGACCGCCGCCGAAGCCATGGGCATCAACGGCTTCAAGGTCAAGCTCATCGCCTTCGCCCTCGGCGCCACCCTCGCCGGCCTCGCCGGCACCGTCCAGGCACACGTCAACAGCACGGTCGTCCCCGAGAACTACGTCTTCGCCGGGCCCGTCCCGCCGAACTCCGCGTTCCTCCTCGCCGCCGTCATCCTCGGCGGCATGGGCACCATCCGCGGCCCCATCCTCGGCGCCGCACTCCTCTTCCTGATCCCGGCGAAGCTGGCCTTCCTCCAGGACTACCAGCTCCTCGCCTTCGGCATCGCCCTCATCCTGCTCATGCGCTTCCGCCCCGAAGGCCTCATCGCCAACAAGCGCGCGCAGCTCGAGTTCCACGACGACACCGCTGACCAGGCCCCCACGGACCTGGCCACCGCCAAGGCGGGGGCGTGAACACCATGACGACCACCACGGACACCACCACCAAGACCACGGTTCTCGAAGCCAAGGGCGTCACGATGCGCTTCGGCGGCCTCACCGCCGTCAAGAACGTCGACCTCCAGGTCAACTCGGGCGAGATCGTCGGACTCATCGGCCCCAACGGCGCCGGCAAGACCACCTTCTTCAACTGCCTCACCGGGCTGTACGTCCCCACCGAGGGATCCGTCAGCTACAAGGGCACCGTCCTGCCTCCCAAGCCCCACAAGGTCACCGAGGCCGGCATCGCCCGCACCTTCCAGAACATCCGGCTCTTCCACAACATGACCGTGCTGGAGAACGTCCTCGTCGGACGCCACACCCGCACCAAGGAAGGCCTCTGGTCCGCCCTGCTCCGCGGCCCCGGCTTCAAGAAGGCCGAAGCCGCCAGCGAAGCGCGCGCCATGGAACTCCTCGAGTTCATCGGCCTGGAGAACAAGGCCCAGCACCTGGCCAAGAACCTCCCCTACGGCGAACAGCGCAAGCTGGAAATCGCCCGCGCCCTCGCCAGCGACCCCGGCCTCATCCTCCTGGACGAGCCCACCGCCGGCATGAACCCGCAGGAAACCCGCGCTGCCGAAGAACTCATCTTCGCCATCCGCGACATGGGCATCGCCGTCCTCGTCATCGAGCACGACATGCGCTTCATCTTCAACCTCTGCGACCGCGTCGCCTGCCTCGTCCAGGGCGAAAAGCTCATCGAAGGCACCGCGTCCGAGGTCCAGGGCGACGAGCGCGTCATCGCCGCCTACCTCGGCGAGCCCTTCGAAGGCGACCCGGGCGCCGCCGACGACGCCGCCGTCGAGGCAGCCGAAGCCGCCGCCGAAGCCGAGGCCACCGCCGAGACGGAGAACGAGGCTGCGGCCGACGCCGACGCCGAGGCCGAGACGGAGGCCGAAGCCACCGCCGAAGCCACCGAGACCGACGCCGAACCCGAAGCGGAGGCCGACGCCGACAACGACGCCGCCACCGACGCCCCGGCCGACGCCGACTCGAACAGCACCACCAGCACCACCAGCACGGAAGGAGAGGCCAAGTGACCGCACTGCTCAAGGTCGAAGACCTCAAGGTCGCCTACGGCAAGATCGAAGCCGTCAAGGGAATCTCCTTCGAAGTCAACGAAGGCGAAATCGTCTGCCTCGTCGGCACCAACGGCGCCGGCAAGACGACCACCCTGCGCACCCTCTCCGGCCTCATCAAGCCCAAGAGCGGCAGCATCACCTTCGACGGCCAGCCCCTCGCCGCCGTCCCCGCCCACAAGATCGTCTCCCTGGGCCTCGCCCACTCCCCCGAGGGACGCCACATCTTCCCCCGGCTGACGATCGCCGAAAACCTCCAGCTCGGCGCCTTCCTGCGCACCGACAAGGAGGGCATCGAGAAGGACGTCCAGCGCGCCTACGAGATGTTCCCCATCCTGGGCGAGCGTCGCAAGCAGGCCGCCGGCACCCTCTCGGGCGGCGAGCAGCAGATGCTCGCCATGGGCCGCGCGCTCATGTCCCGCCCCAAGCTCCTGATGCTCGACGAGCCCTCCATGGGCCTGTCCCCGCTGATGATGCAGAAGATCATGGCGACCATCAAGGAACTCAAGGCCACGGGCATGACCATCCTGCTCGTCGAGCAGAACGCCCAGGCGGCGCTCTCGCTCTCCGACAGCGCGCACGTGATGGAGATCGGCAAGATCGTTCTCTCCGGCACCGGCCGCGACCTCCTCCACAACGAGGACGTCCGCAAGGCCTACCTCGGCGAGGACTGACACAACGTGTGAGGCCCGCCTCCCCTCGGGGGGAGGCGGGCCTCACGCCTGTCCGGGAGGCGGCCGCTACTTGCCGCTCTCCTTCTTCTTCGCCTCGGCGTCCTCGATGACCACCTCGGCGACCTGCTGCATGGACATCCGACGGTCCATGGACGACTTCTGGATCCAGCGGAACGCGGCCGGCTCGGTCAGCCCGTACTGCGTCTGCAGGATGCTCTTCGCACGGTCCACCAGCTTGCGGGTCTCCAGCCGCTGCGAGAGGTCCGCGACCTCCTGCTCCAGCGCGCGCAGCTCCGCGAAGCGCGACACGGCCATCTCGATGGCGGGCACCACGTCGCTCTTGCTGAACGGCTTCACGAGGTACGCCATCGCACCGGCGTCCCGGGCCCGCTCGACGAGGTCGCGCTGCGAGAACGCGGTGAGCATCAGGACGGGCGCGATGGACTCCTCCGCGATCTTCTCGGCCGCGGAGATCCCGTCCAGGACGGGCATCTTCACGTCGAGGATCACCAGGTCGGGACGGTGCTCGCGGGCGAGCTCGACGGCCGTCTGGCCGTCGCCGGCCTCGCCGACGACGGAGTAGCCCTCTTCTTCGAGCATCTCTTTCAGATCGAGACGGATGAGCGCCTCGTCCTCGGCGATGACGACGCGGGTCGTCAGCGGCGGAACGTGCGACTGGTCGGCGTCGGGCGTGGGCGTCGACTCGTGCTCGGCGGTCACGAAGGCTCCTCTTTACGGGGCATAACAAGCTCCCCCGAGCCTACCTAGCTGCGGTAAGGTGGTCTCGCGCAGGGCTCCCCTGAGCCTTCGTTTCTTAGGCCCCAGTACTCCAACTGGTCAGAGAGGCCGCTCTCAAACAGCGGACAGTGTGGGTTCGAATCCCACCTGGGGCACATATCTTGAATTCCATGGTCACGCGATCTTCGCGTGACCATGACTCGTTTCGGCGAAGCCCGGCGAATTGTGCTGCGTGCGTCGATTTCGCCCGTCAGTATCGGCCACATGTACGACGTGGACACGCGCATACGCGCCCTGAACCTGCTCGCCGACGGGCGCAGCATGAACTCCGTCAGTAAGGAAACCGGGATATCCCGGTCTGCGATCCGTGCGTGGCGTTCCCGGGTCGAGCCGTTACCCCGCTTGCTCAATCAGGCCGCACCCTGCGCAGGACCTGCCGATGTCGCCTCGTACGCGTACCTCCTCGGTCTCTATCTCGGCGACGGCTGCATCAGTCCCCACCCGCGTGGCGGCCAGTACCTCCGCATCGCCTGTGCAGACGCGTGGCCCGGGCTCATCGAGCAATGCCGGGAGGCGATCACGGCCGTCCGCCCCGAGGACAAGGTGTGCCTGCTGCAGCGCCAAGGCTGCGTCAACGTCACCAGCTACGGGCGGCACTGGACGTGCCTGTTTCCGCAGCACGGGCCCGGCAAGAAGCATGCGCGGCGGATCGTGCTCGAAGGGTGGCAGCAGGAGATCGTCGATGCGCATCCGTGGGAGTTCCTGCGGGGGCTGATCCATTCCGACGGGTGTCGGGTCACCAACTGGACCGTGCGCAACGGGAAGCGCTACGAGTACCCGCGGTACTTCTTCACCAACAAGTCCGACGACATCCGGAAGCTCTGTACCGACACGCTCACCGCGGTCGGGGTCCGGTGGACGGTCCTGGCCCGGGGTAGTGATCCGTTCAATGTCTCCGTCGCACGGAAGGCCTGCGTCGCCCTCATGGACGCCCACATCGGGCCGAAGTACTAGCTTCAGCGGTGGGTGGTGGTCCCGGTGGACGGGTCGTAGGTGATCAGGGGCGGCAGCTCGTGGTGGCCGGTGGCGGTTTCGGCGGTGAGGACGGCGGGGCGGGCGCATGCCGTGCCCAGTTCGGTCAGGAAGCGCAGCACGTCGGCGACGTGGGCGCCGTCCTCGATGGCGTCGGGCCAGAGGGAGAATTCGATGCCGTCGACCGGGAGATGGGCCGAGAACCGGGTGTGGCCGTATCGGACGCCGAGGGTTGCGACGTAGCCGTCCTCGATGGTGGCGAACGGGTCGCTGGTGTCGTTCGGGTCGAGGTCCCGCCCCTCGGCGCCGTCGTACCAGGTGAGCTGGACGGCGGCGCCGCGGAGGTGGCGTAGGACCTGCTGCCAGTCCGTGTCGTCGGTGTCGGCGACGGTGATGTCGCGGAGGCTTCCGTCGACGTAGAACACGTCGCACATCCATGGTTCGGGGAGGCGGCAGGTGCCCGGGCGGGGTTCGCAGTCGTGGTGCGGTCGCTGCGTGGTCATCCGGTCGATCCCCTGCGTGTGTCCGTCGTGGGGGGCCAGTATGGCGTTACGGGAGGTCGCCGTTGCCGCCGAGGTTGGCGACCATGCGGCGGAGGGTGTCGATGGTGGCTGCGTAGGTGGTGTCGTCGATGCCCTGCCGCATCGTCGCGTGGACCTTGGCGTTGCGGTCGTGGGCGCGGAGGCGGGCTGCTTCGCCGGCTTCGGTGAGGGTGAGGCGGTCGTCGGTCTCGGTGAGCCAGCCGCGGGCGGTGAGGTCGGCGTAGACGGCCTCGAAGTCGGTGTTCTGGTCGTCGAAGGGGGTCAGCTTTGCGGTGAGGGCCTTGCGGGTCCATTCGCCGGGGGCGCCGGCTACGTGGTTGAGGGTCCACCAGTGGGGTTGGGTGAGGCTCTCCTCGGCGAGGGCGGTGCGGAGGCCGCCGATCACCAGATCGGCCGCGGCGCGGCTCCAGTAGCCGATGGGCTGGGCGGCGAGCTGCTGCTGGGGGTATTCCTTGATCGTCATGTGGCGACCGTATGACCTCAGGTTAGGTTGAGGTCAAGGGATCGGTCGACGAAGGAATGTGTGATGAGTGAGAAGGCCCGGAAGCTGTTCGACGCGCTCGATCTGAACGAGGACGGGGAGCTGACGCGGGCGGAGGTGATCTCGGCGCTGCGGTCGAAGGGGCCGACTCTGGCTGC
Organism: Streptomyces sp. NPDC040545; assembly: GCF_055595065.1. Classification (NCBI taxonomy): domain Bacteria; kingdom Bacillati; phylum Actinomycetota; class Actinomycetes; order Kitasatosporales; family Streptomycetaceae; genus Streptomyces; species Streptomyces sp. NPDC040545. Next base: position 77,166 of record NZ_JBVIWA010000011.1, on the reverse strand, counting down.
GCGGGGTGATCTGCCGTTCTGGGGTGTGGGTGATGCGGTGGCGTCGTCGGCGTTGTTCGATGCGGCTGATGCGAATGGGGATGCGGTGTTGTCGTTCGAGGAGTTCGCGGCGGTGGTGGATCGTCGGTTCGGCTGGTAGGTGCGGGGGGCGGGTGACCGCGTCGGGGCGGGCCCGACGCGGTGTTTCGCGTGGGTCAGCGGACCGCGTCGCCGATGTGGTGGATGCGGACGAGGTTGGTGGAGCCGGTGACGCCGGGGGGTGAGCCGGCGGTGATGACGACGATGTCGCCGGGTACGCAGCGGCCGATGCGCAGGAGTTCTTCTTCGACCTGGGCGACCATGGCGTCGGTGGAGTCGACGTGGGGGCCGAGGAAGGTTTCGACGCCCCAGGTGAGGTTGAGCTGGGAGCGGGTGGCGGGGTCGGGGGTGAAGGCGAGGAGGGGGATGGGTGAGCGGTAGCGGGAGAGTCGGCGGACGGTGTCGCCGCTCTGGGTGAAGGCGACGAGGAATTTGGCGTCGAGGAAGTCGCCCATTTCTGCGGCTGCGCGGGCGACGGCTCCGCCTTGGGTGCGGGGTTTGTTGCGGTCGGTGAGCGGGGGGAGGCCCTTGGCGAGGATGTCTTCTTCGGCGGCTTCGACGATGCGGGACATGGTGCGGACGGTTTCGATGGGGTATTTGCCGACGCTGGTTTCGCCGGAGAGCATGACGGCGTCGGTGCCGTCGATGATGGCGTTGGCGACGTCGCTGGCTTCGGCGCGGGTGGGGCGGGAGTTGTCGATCATCGAGTCGAGCATTTGGGTGGCGACGATGACGGGTTTGGCGTTGCGCTTGGCGAGTTTGATGGCGCGCTTTTGGACGATGGGGACTTGTTCGAGGGGCATTTCGACGCCGAGGTCGCCGCGGGCGACCATGATGCCGTCGAAGGCGGCGACGATGTCGTCGATGTTTTCGACGGCTTGGGGTTTTTCGATCTTGGCGATGACGGGGAGGCGTCGGCCTTCTTCGTCCATGATGCGGTGGACGTCTTCGATGTCGCGGCCGCTGCGGACGAAGGAGAGGGCGATGACGTCGGCTCCGGTGCGCAGGGCCCAGCGGAGGTCTTCGATGTCTTTTTCGGAGAGGGCGGGGACGGAGACGGCTACGCCGGGGAGGTTGAGGCCTTTGTGGTCGGAGACCATGCCGCCTTCGATGACGCGGGTGTGGACGCGGGGGCCGTCGACGGCGGTGACTTCGAGGGTGACGCGGCCGTCGTCGACGAGGATGAGTTCGCCGGTGGTGACGTCGGTGGCGAGGCCTTTGTAGGTGGTGCTGCAGGTGTGGCGGTCGCCTTCGTGGTCTTCGACGGTGATGGTGAATTCGTCACCGCGTTCAAGGAGTACGGGTCCTTCGCGGAAGCGGCCGAGGCGGATCTTCGGGCCTTGAAGGTCGGCGAGGATGCCGACGCTGTGGCCGGTCTCGTCGGAGGCCTTGCGTACGCGCTGGTAGCGCTCCTCGTGTTCGGCTGTGGTGCCGTGGCTGAGGTTGAGGCGGGCGATGTCCATTCCGGCTTCGACCAGTGCTTTGATCTGGTCGTATGAGTCGGTTGCGGGGCCCAGGGTACATACGATTTTCGCTCGGCGCATGAGGCGAGCGTATTCCCCTACCTGTGGGTAGGTAATCGCTTCCGGGTGTCCAATCAACAACCGTTGGGGAAAAGGTTGTTGACAAGTGTTGAATGTGCATGGGGGTGCTCTGATGAGCACCCCCATGGGCGTCTTTTGTGGGTTCTTCAGAGTTGTGGAGGGGTCATGGTGAAGCGGGCGTTCACCTGTGCGTAGACGGTCTGGCGTTGGGGTTCGAGGTCGAGGGGCGGGGGGCCGGCGTCTTCGGTGGCGCTGAAGGCCATGGTGCGCATGCCGCCGCCGGGGGCGGGGGTGAAGGGGGCGGCGTTCTCGGCGCCGAGGTCGGCGAGTTCGACGAGGGCGGCGAGGTTCGCGCCGAGGGCTTCGGCGTATTCGCGGGCGCGTTGGACGGCTTCGAGGACGGCTTGGCGGCGGGCTTGGCCGTGGGCGGGTGAGGTGGGGCGCAGGGCCCACCAGGGGCCGTCGACCTCGGTGAGTTCGAGGTCGGCGAGGCGGGTGGTGAGTTCGCCGAGGGTGGTGAAGTCGCTGAGCTCGGCGGTGATGTGGACGCGGCCGTGGTAGGCGCGGACCCGTTCGGCGCGGCCGTGGCGGGTGAGTTCGGGGGTGATGGAGAAGGCGCCGGTTTCGAGTTTTTCGACGGGGTCGCCGTAGCTCTTGATGAGGTCGAGGACGGCGTTGTTGCGGCGAGTGAGGTCTTCGAGTGCGGTGCGGCGGTCGGTGCCGCGGGCGCTGACGGTAATTCCGATGCGGGCGATCTCGGGGTCGACTTCGATGCGGGCTTCGCCGCGGACTGCTACGCGGGGTACTTCGGGGGTTCCGTAGGGCTGGTGCGATGCGTCCTGGGTCATGGTTTCACTGTCGCACTGTCGCTCGTTCGGGTGTGGTCACCGGATCGAAACCTGGTGGGGGTGTTGCGGCTTGTTACCGCTGGGTCAGAATCTACGCGCGTTGTTCAGGCCTCAAAAGGGAGATGGTATGGCGTTCGACCGTAGGACTTTCCTGGGTAGTACGGCGGCGACGGGTGCGGCTGTGGCGTTGGCGGGGGCCACGAGCGCTCCGGCCGCGGCGGCTCCGCAGGATGTGGAGGGGTCCGGGTCCCGGGCGCGGACGTACGCGTTCACGGTGATGGGTACGACCGACTTGCACGGGAATGTCTTCAACTGGGACTACTTCACGGACAAGGAGTTCGACGACAAGGCGCACAACGACGTCGGTCTGGCGAAGATTTCGACGTTGGTGGAGCAGGTGCGGGCGGAGAAGGGGCGGCGTAACACGCTGCTGATCGACGCGGGTGACACGATCCAGGGCACGCAGCTGTCGTACTACTACGCGAAGGTGGATCCGATCACCGCGCGGCGGGGTCCGGTGCACCCGATGGCGCAGGCGATGAACGCGATCGGTTATGACGCGGCGGCGCTGGGGAACCACGAGTTCAACTACGGGATACCGGTGCTGCGCAAGTTCGAGGAGCAGTGTGACTTCCCGTTGCTGGGGGCGAACGCGCTGGATGCGCGGACGCTGCGGCCGGCGTTCGCGCCGTACAGCATGCACTGTCTGCGGACTCCGCAGGGGCGTGATGTGAAGGTGGCGGTGCTGGGGTTGACGAACCCGGGTATCGCGATCTGGGACAAGGCGAACGTGCAGGGGAAGATGACGTTCCCGGGGCTGGAGGAGCAGGCGGCGAAGTACGTGCCGAAGCTCCGCTCGATGGGGGCCGATGTGGTGATCGTGTCCGCGCATTCGGGTTCGAGCGGGACGTCCTCGTACGGTGACCAGCTGCCGTACATCGAGAACGCGGCGGCGTTGGTGGCGGAGCAGGTGCCGGGGATCGACGCGATCCTGGTGGGGCATGCGCACACGGAGATTCCCGAGTACCGGGTGAAGAACAAGGCGACCGGCAAGGACGTGGTGTTGTCGGAGCCGCTGAAGTGGGGGCAGCGGCTGACGCTGTTCGACTTCGAGCTGACGTGGGCGAAGGGCCGCTGGTCGGTGGCGAAGGTCGCGGCGAAGGTGCTGAACTCGAACACGGTGGCGGAGGACCCGAAGATCACTCGGCTGCTGTCGGACGAGCACCGCAAGGTCGTGGCGTACGTGAACCAGGTGATCGGTACGTCGACGCAGGCGATGTCGTCGGCGGAGGGGCCGGTCAAGGACGTGGCGATCATCGATCTGATCAACCACGTGCAGGCGGAGACGGTGAAGGCGGCGCTGGCGGGTACGCAGTGGGCGGCGCTTCCGGTGCTGTCGCAGGCGTCGTGCTTCTCGCGGACGGCGGCGATCCCGGCGGGTCAGGTGACGATCAAGGACGCGGCGGGGCTGTACCCGTTCGAGAACACGATGGAGGCGCGTCTGCTGACGGGTGCGCAGGTGAAGGATTATCTGGAGTACTCGGCGCGGTATTACGTGCAGACGGCGCCGGGTGTTCCGGTGGATCCGGCGAAGCTGACGAATGCCGAGAGCATCCCGGACTACAACTACGACGCGGTGTACGGGCTGGCGTACGACATCGACATCGCGCAGCCGGCGGGTTCGCGGATCACGGGGCTGACCTTCCAGGGGAAGGCGGTGGATCCGGCGGCGCAGTTCGTGCTGGCGGTCAACAATTACCGGGCTTCGGGTGGCGGGAACTTCCCGCACGTGCCGCAGGCGAAGCAGTTGTGGTCGAACTCGGACGAGATCCGGAACACGATCATCCAGTGGGTGAAGGCGAAGGGGACGGTCGACCCGGCGCAGTTCGCTTCGGTGGACTGGCGTCTGACGCGGGCGGGGGTCGCGGTCTTCTAGGCCGTCTCCTTCGGATCCTGCCGGATCGGCCCGGCGGGGTGGCCGGCCGCGGTGTGCTGCGGCCGCCCACCCCTGGTGGTGCGGGTCCGGTCAGCGTGCGGCGCCGGCGCGACGCATGCGGGCGGCGAGGAGCAGTCCGGCGCCGGCGGCGAGTGCGGTTCCCGCGCCGCCGGCGATCAGGGTGGTGTGGTCGCCCGTGCCGGTGGTGGCGAGGGGGGAGCCGTTGTGGCCCTGGCCGGTGACGGCGGTGTTGCCGGTGCCGGTGGTGCCGGTGGTGCCGGTGCCGGTGGTGCCGCCGGTGCCGGGGTCCGTTCCGGTGCCGTTGCCGTTACCGTCCTTGCCGTCCTTGCCGTCCTTGCCGGGGGCGGGCTTTTCGTTGTCCTTGGCGGCCTGGTCCTTGGCGCGGGCTTCGTGCCGGCCCGTCTTGAGGAACTCGGTCCGGTCGGCGGGGGTGCCGGCGAGGGCGGCGCGGCCCGCCTTGACGAGTTCCGGACCACCACCGTCGATGATCTTCGCGATGGCGACGCGGTTGTCCTGGTCGCGGAGCTCGTACTGGGTCACTTCCAGGAAATGGCGCAGTTCGGCCGGGGTCGGAGATCCGTTCATGAGCTTGCCGATGGCCTCGGTCAGGATCGGGCCGTCCCAGCCCTCGTCCACGCGGGCCAGCTCGACCAGGTCGTCCTGGGCCTGGGCGAGGTGGCGTCCGGTCTTCAGGAACTCCGCGCGGTCGGCGGGGGTGCCTTGGAGGGCTTTCTTGCCGGCTTCCTTGACGGCCGTGCCGCCGGTGCGGATGAGCCGGGAGATCTCGACCTCGTTGTCGTCGTCGCGCAGCTCGTGCTGGGTCACGTCGTGGAAGTGGCGGAGCTGGTCGATGGTCGGGGTGCTGCTGAGGATCTTGTTGATGCCTGCCTTCAGGCCGGGGCCGGCGTCCGGGAGGAGGCGCAGGAGTGCGATGCGGTAGTCGTCCATGCGGATGTCGTGCTGGTCGACTTCGATGAACTTGCGCATGGCCTTCGGGCCGTCGGCGATGGCCGTGCGGCCTGCTTTTTTCATGAACTCGCTGGCCATCGGGTGGGCGATGATCGCGAGGATGGTCTTGCGGTCCTCTTCGGCCTGGTCGGGCACGGTCTGGTCCGGCGTGGTCGGTGCCGGCTGGTTGCCCGTGACCGGGGTGTCGGGGCCGGCGGCGAACGCCGGTGACGCGATGAGGACGGCCGGAGCGAGGGCAGCGGTGGTGACCGCTGCGGCAATCCGGGAAAACTTCACAGACAAAACCCCCTGGAAACGTTTCTTCGGCAGAAGAGACGTTCGGCCTGCGCAGTTGGTTGTACCAGTCACGTTCCCGCCCCCGTGGCGGCCCCGGGGCGGTGGGGGCGGGGTCTCGATCACCGGACTGCCGGGCCTCTCAGGGGTGTTCGACGAGTGGGAGGAGTTCGCCGGCGGGGCGGGGGCGGGTGGGTTCGCGCTGGTCGAGGCCGAAGGTGGTGAAGGCGGTGCGGGCCGGCTGGGGGTAGGGCTCTTTGCCGGTGAGGGTGTTGAGGATGGCGGCGCTGCGCCAGGCCGCGAGGCCGAGGTCGGGGGTGCCGACGCCGTGGGTGTGGCGTTCGCCGTTCTGGACGAAGATGCTGCCGGTGACGGCGGGGTCGAGGATCATCCGGTAGCGGTCGTCGATGCGGGGGCGGCCGGAGGAGTCCTTGCGCAGGTACGGGTCGAGGCCGGCGAGGAGGCTGCCGAGCGGTCGTTCCTGGTAGCCGGTGGCGAGGATGACGGCGTCGGTGGTGAGGCGGGAGCGGGTGCCCTGCTCGATGTGTTCGAGGTGGAGTTCGACCTTGGTGGTGGCGACGCGGCCTGCGGTGCGGACGCTGACTCCGGGGGTGAGGACGGTGTCGGGCCAGCCTCCGTGGAGGGTGCGGCGGTAGAGCTCGGCGTGGATGGCGGCGATGGTGTCGGCGTCGATGCCCTTGTGGAGTTGCCATTGGGCGGGGACGAGCTGGTCGCGTACGGGTTCGGGGAGGGAGTGGAAGTAGCGGGTGTAGTCGGGGGTGAAGTGTTCGAGGCCGAGCTTGGAGTACTCCATGGGGGCGAAGGAGGGGGTGCGGGCGAGCCAGGTGAGGCGTTCGCGGCCGGCGGGGCGGGCGCGGAGGAGGTCGAGGAAGACTTCGGCACCGGACTGGCCCGATCCGATGACGGTGACGTGGTCGGCGCCGAGGATGCGCGGGCGGTTGTCGAGGTAGTCGGCGGAGTGGATGACGGGGACGGTGGGGGCGTCGGCGAGGGGGCGCAGGGGTTCGGGGACGTAGGGGGCGGTGCCGATGCCGAGGGCGAGGTTGCGGGTGTAGGTGCGGCCGAGGGCTTCGGCTTCGCCGGTGGCGTCGAGTTGGGTGAAGTCGACTTCGAAGAGGTCGCGTTCGGGGTTCCAGCGGACGGCGTCGACCTGGTGGCCGAAGTGGAGTCCGGGGACGCGGTCGGCGACCCAGCGGCAGTAGGCGTCGTATTCGGCGCGGTGGATGTGGAACTGCTCGGCGAAGTAGAAGGGGAAGAGCCGTTCCTTGTGCTTGAGGTAGCTGAGGAAGCTCCAGGGGCTGGCCGGGTCGGCGAGGGTGACGAGGTCGGCGAGGAAGGGGACCTGGAGGGTGGCGCCTTCGATGAGGAGTCCGGGGTGCCAGCGGAAGTCGCGGCGCTGGTCGTAGAAGGCGGTGGCGAGTTCGCCGGCTCCTTGGCGGGGCAGGCCGTGGGCGAGGGCTGCGAGGGACAGGTTGAAGGGGCCGATCCCGATTCCGACGAGGTCGTGGGGGGCGTCGAGCTGGGCGGTCATCGGTGGGTGCTGCCTTCCAGGAGGGAGATGAGCTGGTCCAGGTCCCCCGCTGTGGTGTGCGGGTTGAGCAGGGTGGCTTTGAGCCATAGGCGGCCGTCGGCGTGGGTGCGGCCGAGGACGGCGCGGCCTTGGTGCAGGAGGGTGCGGCGCAGGGTGGCGAGGTGGTCGTCGTCGGCGTGGGTGGGCCGGAAGAGGACGGTGGTGAGGGTGGGGGGTGCGTGGAGTTCGAAGCCGGGGTGGGCGTCGAGGAGCCGGGCGAGGTGGTGGGCGGTGTCGATGGTGCGGTCGATGAGTGCGGCGAGGCCGTCGCGGCCGAGGGCGCGGAGGGTGGTGGCGATCTTGAGGGCGTCGGGGCGGCGGGTGGTGCGCAGGGAGCGGCCGAGGAGGTCGGGCAGGCCGGCTTCGGTGTCGTCGGTGGCGTTGAGGTAGTCGGCCTGGTGGGCGAGGGGGGCCAGGAGGGTGGTGTCGGGGACGGCGAGGAGGCCTGCGGCGACGGGCTGCCAGCCGAGTTTGTGCAGGTCGATGGTGAGGGAGTGGGCGCGGCCGAGTCCGGCGAGTTTGTCGCGGTGGCGGGGGCTGAGGGCGAGGAGGCCGCCGTAGGCGGCGTCGATGTGGAGGTCGGCGCCGTAGCGGTCGCACAGGTCGGCGATGCGGTGGAGGGGGTCGATGAGTCCGGCGTCGGTGGTGCCGGCGGTGGCGGTGACGAGGGTGGGGCCGGGGGTGGTGGCGAGGGCTTCGGCGAGGCGGGCGGGGTCGAGGGTGCCGGCGGGGGTGGGGAGTTCGGTGGCCGGGGGCAGGCCGAGGAGCCAGGCGGCGCGGGGGACGGAGTGGTGGGCGTTGGCTCCGTGGAGGACGGTGAGGGCGGGGCCGTGGCGTTCGCGGGCGAGGAGGATGGCGAGTTGGTTGGCTTCGGTGCCGCCGGTGGTGACGAGGGCGTCGGCGTGGGGGGTGTCGTAGAACTCGGCGGCGAGGGTGCGGGTGAGGAGGGCTTCGAGGGCGGAGGCGGCGGGGGCCTGGTCCCAGGAGTCGAGGGAGGGGTTCAGGGCGCTGGCGGCGAGGTCGGCGGCGGCCGCGACGGCGAGCGGGGGGCAGTGCAGGTGGGCGGCGCAGAGGGGGTCGGCGGGGTCGGCGGCGCCGGCGGCGAGGGTGTGGACGAGGGTGCGGAGGGCTTCGTGGGCGCCGGTGCCGTGGGCGGGCAGTACGCCGGCGTCGCCGAGGGCGGTGCGGACGCGGGCGGTGACGGTGTCGGGGCCGCCGGCGGGGAGGGGGCCGCCGCGGTCGTGGGCGCCGGTGGTGAGGGCGTCGAGGACGGTGCCGAGGAGGGGGCGCAGGGCGGTGGGGCCGTGGGGGCCGCCGGCGAGCGGGGGCGGTGTGGGGGTGCCGGGCTGCGCGGTCATCGGGGTCCCTCCGGGGCTGGCCGGGTGCGGTGGGAGGCACCCGGCCAGTACAACGATCAGACCCGAATGGGGTAACCGCCGGGGTTTGTCCGGAGTGGGGGCCGGTCCCTGCCGGTCCCGGCCGGAGGCTGGGCGGGGGCGGGTGGGTGCCGGGGGCTGGGGGCGGGGGGGCGGTGTGTGCCGGTGCCGGGGGCGGGGCGGGGGCGGGTGGGTGCCGAGGGCGGGGCGGGGGCGGTGGGTGCCGGCGCCGGGGGCGGGGTGGGGTGCCGTCCGGGACTGCATGATTTATGGCGCCTTGGGCCGCGTGGTGCGTACGGGCCGCTGCCGCGCCGACAAATCACGTTCTACGTCCCGGACAGCACCCCACCCCGCCCCCGTCACCGGCACGGCGGAAGGCCCGGCGGTGGAACCCCCGGCCCCCGTTCCGCCGGGCCCCCGCAGGGGGTCAGGTCTGTCGGACCTTGAGGGCGCGGGCGAGGTCGTCGAGCTGGTCGACCAGTTTGCGGCGCAGGAGGGGGAGGATGTCCGGGTTCGTGAGGCAGGTGTGGCCGGCCCGGAGGTTGGATTCGTCGATGGCGTACGCGGGGAACGCCCAGCGGCCGGCGGCCTCGCCGATGGCCGGGCCTCGGCGGGCGCCGAGGGCGACGGCCTCCGGGTAGTAGCGGGTGACGTACGGCGTGAGCAGTTCGGCCTGTTCGGGTTGCCAGAAGCCCTGGGCGGTGGCGCTGAAGAGGTAGTTGGAGAGGCTGTCGTCGTGGAAGAGGCGGTCCCAGGCGGCGGCCTTGGCTTCGGCGGTGGGGAGAGCGGCGCGGCAGCGGGCGGCGCCTTCCTGGCCGGTGGCGCTGGTGTCGGCGGCGAGGGCGGCGTCGATCTCGGTTTCCCCGACGGCGCCGAGGACGGCGAGGCGGCCGAGGATGCGCCAGCGCAGTTCGGGGTCGAGTGCGGGGCCGCCGGGGATGGTGTCGTCGGTGAGCCAGGCGGCGATGGTGTCGGGCTGGGTGGCGCTGTCGACGAGAGTGCGTACGGCGGTCAGCCGCATGCCGGGCTCGGAGCCGTCCTCGGTGCGCCGCAGGAGGTCGCGGGCGATGGTGGTGAGGGTGGCGAGCGCGGCGGTCTGCTCTTCGGGGGCGAGGTAGCGGACGGCGACCTGGGTGCGGGCGAAGGCGAGGACTCCCTGGACGATGGCCAGGTCGTTCTCTTCGGGCAGGTGCGCGGAGGCGGTGGCCAGGTAGTCGTGGGGGTCGAGTTCGCCGTCGCGGACCATGTCGCGCAGGGCGTTCCAGACGACGGCGCGGGTGAGGGCGTCGGGGATGCCGGAGAGGCCGCGCAGGACCGTTTCGACGGAGGTTTCGTCGAGGCGGACCTTGGCGTAGGTGAGGTCGACGTCGTTGAGGACGAGGAGGGCGGGGCGGGCTCCGGTCACCGAGATGATCTCGTCGGAGGGGATGTCGAGGTCGAGGAGTTCGCGCAGTTCGAGGAAGCGGCCGTCGGCGGGGTCGCGGTCGTAGACGCCGACGGCGATGTGGTGGGGGCGGCTGCCGCGGCGGTCGACGGTGAGGGTCCAGCCGGCGGGGGTGTCGGGGTGGCCCTCCGATTCCTCGATGCGAGGGGTGAGGGTGTCGATGCCGGTGGTGCGCAGCCAGATGTCGGCCCAGGCGCGGACGTCGCGTTCGGTGTGGGCGGCGAGGGAGTCGATGAAGTCGGCGAGGGAGGCGTTGGCGAACTTGTGGCGGGCGAAGTGGGTGTTGATGCCGGCCAGGAAGTCCTTCTCGCCGAGCCAGGCGACGAGTTGGCGCAGGGCGGAGGCGCCCTTGGCGTAGGAGATGCCGTCGAAGTTGAGGAGGGCGGAGGCGGTGTCGGGGACGTCTTCGGGGGCGGGGGCGACGGGGTGGGTGGAGGGGCGCTGGTCGGCGTCGTAGCCCCAGGGCTTGCGGGTGACGCCGAAGTCGGTCCAGGTGTCGGTGAAGCGGGTGGCTTCGGTGAGGGTCTGGTAGCCCATGTATTCGGCGAAGGATTCGTTGAGCCAGATGTCGTCGAACCAGGCCATGGTGACGAGGTCGCCGAACCACATGTGGGCCATCTCGTGGGCGATGACCATGGCGCGGGACTGGCGTTCGGTGTCGGTGACGGCGGAGCGGAAGATGAACTCGTCGCGGAAGGTGACGAGTCCGGGGTTCTCCATGGCGCCGGCGTTGAACTCGGGTACGAAGGCCTGGTCGTAGGAGTCGAACGGGTAGGGCTCGGTGAACTTCTCCTGGTACCGGTCGAAGCAGGCCTTGGTGATGGAGAGGATTTCCTCGGCGTCGACGTCCATGTGGGGTGCCAGGGACTGGCGGCAGTGGATGCCGAAGGGCAGTCCGGCGTGTTCGGTGCGGATGCTGTGCCAGGGGCCGGCGGCGACGGCGGCGAGGTAGGTGGAGATGAGGGGGGTGGGGGCGGACTGCCAGATGACGGCGCCGCTGTTGTCGGGGGCGGCGCCGGTGCGGGTGGTGATGCCGTTGGCGAGGACGGTCCAGTGGGCGGGGGCGGTGACGGTGAATTCGAAGACGGCCTTGAGGTCGGGCTGGTCGAAGGCGGGGAAGACCCGTTGGACGTCGTCCAGGAACATCTGGCTGTAGACGTAGGTGTGGCCGTCGGCGGGGTCGGTGAAGCGGTGCAGGCCCTCGCCGGTGCGGGAGTAGCGCATGCGGGTGTCGAGGCGCAGCTCGTGGGGGCCTTCGGTGAGGCCTTCGAGGGGGAGGCGGTCGTCGGCGAGGGTGGCCGGGTCGAGGGGGTTGCCGTCGAGGGTGGCCGAGCGCAGCTCGACGGGCTTCAGCTCGATGAAGGTGTCTGCGGCGGTGCGGGCGGTGAACCTGACGACGGTGGTGGAGTCGAAGGTCTCGTCGTCGCCGGTGAGGTCGAGGGTGACGGCGTAGTGCTGGACGTCGAGGAGCTGGGCTCGGAGCTGCGCTTCGTTGCGCGTCAGTGCGGACATGGGGCCCATGCTGCCCCAGTGGGCGGCCGGACCCCGGTCTTCTACTCTTCGCCCGCAGCGATCGTCTCGTGGTGGCGGATGACCTCGGCGATGATGAAGTTGAGGAGCTTCTCGGCGAAGGCGGGGTCGAGTTTGGCGTTCTCGGCGAGCTGGCGCAGGCGGGCGATCTGGCTGGCTTCGCGGCCCGGGTCGGCGGGGGGCAGCTGGTGCCTGGCCTTGAGGTGGCCGACCTGCTGGGTGCACTTGAAGCGTTCGGCGAGCATGTGGACGACGGCGGCGTCGATGTTGTCGATGCTGTCGCGCAGGCGTGCGAGTTCGGCGGTGACGCTCTCGTCGATGCCTGCGGCGTCGTCGGCCGCGCCCGTGCCGGTGCCGTTGTCGAGGTCGCTCATGTTCATGGTTCCTGAGAATACGTGGCGGCGGCCGTCGGTTCCTCGGGCAGTCGGCCTGTGAGACGGCAACCCGGCACTTGCCAGAATGGAAAGTACTCGCCATAGTGGAAATCAGTTAGGGACGGTCGTCCGTGTGCGAGCGAGGGGGAACCATGCAGGAGTCGGCGAAGGCGGTCGGGGCGCTAGGCCGGGCGGCCGGTCTGGAGCAGGCGGCGCGGCGGGGCAGTGGCTGGTACGCGCGCTACCTGTGGGTGTTCGCGGCCGGGCAGCTGCTGCTCGTACCGATCGCCGTGCTGTGGCACGGGCCGGTGTCGGGGGCGGTGTTCGCGGTGACCAACGGGCTGCTGGTGACCGGGCTGAGCGTGTACGCGGCGCGGCAGCGCGTGGTGCGGCGGGGGTTCGGGGTGAAGCACGGGGTGCTGGTGGGGGCCTGGGCGGTGGTGTTCGCCTTGTCGATCACGCTCGGGACCGCGGCGTTCGGCCACGGCGTGCCGTTCGCGGCGGTGGCCGCGCTGGCGTGTGCGCTGCCGCTGGCCGTCGGCGCCTGGACCGAGACGAGGGGTGCGGTATGACGGAGGAACCGACCGCGGGCACCGGGGCGGACGCGAAGCGGGGCGGGCATCCGCGGCACGACCTCGCGCCGCTGCTCAACGCGCCCGTAAGGCTGTCGGTGGTGGCGGCGCTGGCTCCGCTGGACAAGGCCGAGTTCGGTTTCGTACGGGACCTGGTCGAGGTCTCGGACTCGGTGCTCTCCAAGCAGGTCGCGGCGCTGGAGGAGGCGGGCTGGGTGGAGGTCCGCAAGGGCCGGGTCGGACGGCGTCCGCGCACGTGGCTCTCGCTGACCGCCGAGGGCCGCACGGTCTACCAGCGGCATCTGGCCGCGCTGCGGGCCATCGCCCTGGGTTAGACCTCGGAGAGTGTGGCGGGGCGGCCGCCGCGGCTGCCTGCGGCGGCGGTACGGGGGCACGTGCGGGTACGGGTGCGCAGGCGCGGGCCGGCTGCGCCGGAGCCTCCCGGGGCTCCGCCCCTGACCCCGCGCCTCGAACGCCGGCGGGGCTGGAAGGGCCTCGGCCTCAGGTGCCGGCGGGCCTGGGAGGCCGGGGTGCGCGGGGCCGTTTCGCGCAGGCGGCGGACCGTGATGGCGGATGGGGCGAGGGAGTCGCCGACGGCTGCCGCCCGGACCGCTTCAACCAGCACGGCCGGGCTTGCGTCCTTCAGGAGGAAGCCGGAGGCTCCGCCGTGGAGCGCCGCGTGGACGTACTCGTCGAGGCCGAAGGTGATGACGATGACGATGTGCGGTGAGCCGGGGTGGCCGGACGGGCGGCGGGGGACTTCGAGGCCGTCGGCTTTGGGCATGCCACCGGCCGCCTCCCATGGGACCGGGGTGCGGGTGGGCCCGCAACCGCGCGGCAGGACACGGCCTGGCCCTTCCGGCCGGTGGGTGACCGGCCGGAAGGGCGGGCGGGTGGAACGGGTGGGGCTACATGCCTGCCGCGGCGCTCTTGATCGCGGCGGCGAAGGTGGAGACCTCGGTGTAGACGCCGGGGTAGTTCGGCCGGGCGCAGCCTTCGCCCCAGCTGACGATGCCGACCTGGATCCAGGCGTTGTTGTCGTCGCGGCGGAACATGGGGCCGCCGGAGTCGCCCTGGCAGGTGTCGACGCCGCCCTGGGGCAGGCCGGCGCAGATCTCCTCGCCGGGGACGAGGTCGCTGCCGTACGAGCTCTGGCAGCTGGCGTCGGAGACGAAGGGGACGTTGGCCTTCAGGAGGTAGCGCTGCTGGCCGCCGCCTTCGCGGGCGGCTCCCCAGCCGGCGACGGTGAAGGTGCCGTTGTCGTAGGCCTTGGTCTCCGCGATCTTGAGGGTGGGCAGGCTGATGGGCTTGGCGAGCTTGATGAGGGCCCAGTCCTTGCCCTTGCCGTTGTAGCCGGGGGCCTGGAGGACCTTGGTGGACTTGACCTTGATGGCGCTGGAGCTGTTGAGGTCGACGACTCCGGCGGTGGCGGTGATGGAGGTGTTGTTGCCGGAGCCGCTCACACAGTGGGCGGCGGTGAGGACGATCTGCTGGGTGTAGAGGGCGCCGCCGCAGCCCATGGAGAGGCGCACCATGAAGGGGAACTCGCCCTGGGCGGCGCGGGTACCGCCGACCACGGGTGCCGGGCCGGCGCTGGCGGTGCCGGGCTGGAGGCTGACGGCGGCGAGGGCGACCGCGCCGACGGCGAGGGTGCGCTTCATCAACTGCACAAGGGTGGTCACAGTCAACACACTGCCTTTCGTGGGGGGTTGGGCCGTGCGTGCGCGTCATCGGGTGAATGACGGGTCCATGACACAACAGGCGTGTGGTGGACATCAAGAAGGCAATTTCGGCCAACTCCCGCCCCGACGGCAGGGATTGCGGTAAGGAGGGCCCGGTGACGGAGAACAGGGGGCCCGGGAGCCCCATCGAGCACGGATTTCCACATCTGGCGACCGTGCGCGCCTCGATCACCGCGCTCTTCCGCCGGCTGTCGGCCGACGGGATCCGCGCCTACGACACGAGCTTCGCCCCCGCCGACGCAGCCTTCGACGCCACCGACGACCTCCACCTGGGCGCCCAGCGGGTGGCCGCCGCGACGGTGCGCGCGCTACGGCTGCCCGACGCGCGCATCGTGGTCTCCTTCCGGGCGATGGAGCAGGCCGCCACCGTGGAACTGACCGCGGGCCCCGAATACTTCGTCGAGGTCAGCGACCGCTTCCGCACCCACCGCCGCGACCTGGCGGCCGCCCTCGCGCACGAGGTGGCCCATGTCCTGCTGCACCGCCTGGACCTGCGCTTCCCCGGCACTGCGGAGAACGAGATCCTCACCGACACCGCCGCCGCGTACCTGGGGGCGGGCTGGCTGCTCCTGGACGCCTACCGCGAGGACGCGCTGACCCACCAGAGGTTCGGCTACCTCACGCCCGAGGAGTTCGGCTACGTCCTGGCCAAGCGCGCCGCTCTGTTCGGCGAGGACCCCGCCCCCTGGTTCACCAGCCCCCAGGCGTACGAGGCCTACGTGCGCGGGCGCGCGCTGGCCGGGCGCGACCACCGCCGGGCCCCGCTGACGGCCGCGGGGCCGCTGGCGCGGCGGCGGTACGCGAAGGCGCGCCGCGCCGGGACCGACCCCGCCGACGACTCGGCGTACCGCTTCGAACAGCGGGGGGACGGCGCCGGGTTGCGGGTGAGCTTCCCCTGTCGGGTGTGCGCGCAGCGGCTGCGGGTGCCGGTGCGCGGCCGGCTGCGGGCCCGGTGCGGGCTGTGCCACACCGTCCTCGACTGCACCACGTAGATCATTCATCACGCGGCCACGAAAAGTTTCCTACCGGCCAGTAGACATGGGTTCGATTCTCGCCAACCCTGGTCACGTACATGCCAATTCGTGACCGAGGGAGCGCCCCCCATGCGCAGCACCCGCCGCACCCGTATGCCCCGTACCGCCGCCGCCGGCGTGGCCGCAGCCGCCGCCGCCCTGACGCTGGTTCCGGCCACCGCCGCCCAGGCCGCGCCCGTCCCGGCGCCGGCGCCCGTTTCCGCACCCGCGTCCGCGCCTGCGGCCGCGTCGGCGCCCGGCGGCAACGCCGCGATCCTCGGCATCGACTACGCCACCTGGCAGCGGGACGTCGCCGCCGTCATCGACGCGGCCCGGCCCGCCATCGAGGCGCGCATCGCCGCCTCGCCCGCCGGTGAGAAGCCCGCCCTGGTCCTCGACATCGACAACACCTCGCTGGAGACGGACTTCCACTGGTTCTGGACCTTCCCGACCCCCGCGATCGCCAAGGTCCGCGCGCTGACCCAGTACGCGCACGACCGCGGCGTCGCGATCTTCTTCGTCACCGCCCGCCCCGGGATCATCCACTCCCTCACCGAGCGCAACCTCAAGGCCGTGGGCTACCCGGTCTCGGGGCTCTACGTCCGTGACCTGCCCGACCTGTTCGAGGAGGTCAGCGCCTACAAGACGGGCAAGCGGGCGGAGATCGAGGCGCGCGGCTACACGATCATCGCCAACATCGGCAACAGCGCGACCGACCTCGTCGGCGGTCACGCGGAGCGCACCGTCAAGCTGCCGGACTACAACGGCAAGCTCTCCTGACCCGAGCGCGATGGGCCCGCCGTCCTCGCGGAGCACCCGGCCGTCCCCGTCCGTGACCGGGCCGCCCTTGGTGCCGATGTCCCCCGGGTGCACGCGGCCGCGTAGAAGGGGCCCTTGTCGATCGGCGCGAGGTTCGGGTTGCGGAGGTGGCCGAGGGCGCGGACGTCCGATGCCATGGGTGTCCTCAGTTCTGGAGGAGCTCCGGAGAGCTCTGGGAAGAGCTCTCCGGAGGCGGGGCGGGGTTCAGTGTGCGAAGAAGTCCGCGGCGAGGCGGTTGAAGTCCTCGAAGGCCTCGGTCTGCGCCCAGTGGCCGCAGCGCGGGAAGACGTGCAGGCGGGCGTCGGGGATGGCCTTGAGGGCGAGCAGCGCGCCGTCGAGGGGGTTGACCCGGTCCTCGCGGCCCCAGGTGAGCAGGGTGGGATGGCTGATGCGGTGAGCCTCGCGCCAGAGCAGGGTGTCCTGCTGCCAGGCGGGGTTGGCGAAAGAGGCGCCCATGCGGGCGTTGCCGGTCCGGGCGTCCGGGTCCATGGCCTGGGTGTAGCGCTCCTCGACGAGTTCGTCGGTGACGAGCGAGGGGTCGTGGACGAGCGTCGTGAGGAAGGCGCGCATCTGCTCGCGGGTGGGGTCGGGGGCCGCGGCGAACTCGAAGAGGCGCCGGATGCCTTCGGTGGGGTCGGCCGAGAAGAGATTGACCGAAATTCCGCCGGGGGCCATGAGCAGCAGCTTGTCCACCTTGTCCGGGTGGTTCAGGGACATCCGGACGGCGGTGCCGCCGCCGAGGGAGTTGCCGATGAAGTGGGCTTTCGCGATGCCGAGTTCGTCCATGAGGGCGGCGGTCGCGGCGGCGCTGAAGCTGAAGTAGTCGCGGTCGGGTTCGGGCTTGTCGGAGCGGCCGTAGCAGGGCTGGTCGATGAGCAGGGTGCGGAACCGCTCGGCGAAGAAGGGCAGGTTGGGGCCGAAGTTGGACCAGGCGGAGGCGCCGGGTCCGCCGCCGTGGAGCAGGATGAGGACGGGGGCGTCGGGGTGGTCCGGGCCCGCCTCGTGGAAGTGGAGGCTGAGGTTTCCGGCCTTGGCCGTGTGCGAGGTGCTCTCGTAAGTGATCATCACAACATCGTGTCCTGGATGTCGAGGCCGCGCGCACCCTGGCCGAAAAGGACCAGGGCCCACTCGGGGTCGTTGGTCGCGGCGGACCCGGGTGCGCAGGGCCGAGGTGGTCTGCCTGGAGCGGATCTGCGGCTCGGAGGCCACCACCGTGCCCTCCCGGGTCGGCGGCCGGATGCCCGTACAGCACGGCCGCCGGCAAGGCGATCCTCGCCTTCGGTGACCCGGGGGCGGTGGAACACGTCCTCGTGCCGGGAAGAGCGTGAACCGGCCCGGCTGGGCCCGGCCGGTTCAGCCTGCGCGCGGGCCGTGTGGCGCGAGCTGTACGGGCCGGGACGGGCCGGGCGGGCGGCGGCCGCGCGGCCTCAGGACCCGCGGCCGGCGGTCTCGGAGCAGGAAATGGACAACATGATGGGCTGGTTGCGGTTCAGCGAGTGGATGTAGCGGGTAGTCATATCCCACCGCAAGAAACGAAGACCCGGTCCCGACCCCTCGCCAGGGGGCCGGGCCCGCTTCGTTCACGGGTCCTGGACGGGCGGCCCCACCGGCTCCACCGTGCCGGAGCAGCGGGCCCGTTCGGCGGCCAGGACCGTCAGGTGGCTGGTGAGCGACTCCCGCGGGCCGGACCTGACCAGGCCGGGGTCGCCGGTGGCGATGGCGGCGACGAAGGCGTCCATGAGCCCGGCGTCGCCGCCGCCGTGGCCGCCCGCGGCGTCCATCGGCCCGCCCGCGCCGATGGCCACCTGCTCCTCGGTGCGGGTCAGGAAGTCGTAGACCGTGATGGTGCGGCCGTCGCCCCGCAGTTCGCCGCGGGTTCCGAAGATCCGGGTGTGGCGGTCCGCCTGCTCGGTGAAGGCGGTCATGGTGAAGGTGGCCGTCGCCCCCGAGTCGAACTCCATGGCCACCACCTGGTGGTCGACGACGTCGTTGTCGCAGGCGTACACGCACCGCCCGTAGGGCCCCTCCCGCAGCGCGGTCTCCAGGGCCTGCGGGGTGAACTCGTCGATCAGCACGCTCAGCGGCCAGCGGTGGCGGCCGTCGGCCAGCCTGTCGCCGTACTCGCGTGCCGCGGAGTACGGGCAGTCCGGCTCGACCGCGCAGTCCAGGCAGCGGTCCGCCGCACCCGGCGGCCTGTTCTCGGGCCGGAAGTGCGTGAGGCGGCCGAAGCTGGAGACCCGTACGGGCGGGCGCCCCAGCACGTACTGGAGCCAGTCCAGGTCGTGGCAGGACTTGGCCATCAGCATGGTCGTCGCCTCGTCGGCGCGCCGCCAGTTGCCCCGTACGAACGAGTGGGCCTGGTGCCAGAAGCCGACCGGCTCCAGGTGCTGGACGCTCACGATGTCGCCGATGCGGCCGGAGTCGACGAGATCCTTGAGGGTCCGCGTGTAGGGGGTGTAGCGCAGGACGTGCCCGACGGAGAGGATGACGCCGGCCCGCTCGACGGCGTCGACGATGCGCCGGCACTCGTCCTCCGTGAGGGCCATCGGCTTCTCCAGCATGATGTGGTAGCCGAGCGCGGCGAACGCGAGGACCGGCTCCAGGTGGTCGCGGTCCAGGGTGCAGACGAGCACCGCGTCCGCGATCCGGCCGAGGGCGGCCAGCTCCCGCCAGTCGCCGAGCACGTGCCGGGCGTCGATCCCGTGCGCGGCGGCGAGCCGCTCCCGCCGGGGCGCGCGCGGTTCGGCGACCGCGACCACCCGCGCCCGGTCCGGGTGGGCCAGGGCCCATCCGGCGTGGCCGCTCCCCCGCTCCCCCGCTCCGACGACGGCGAGCGTGATGGTGTCGGACATGGGACCAGCCCCGCTTCCCGAACCGGTTGCCGTGCGCAGCGAGCGCTTTCCCCGGAGAAGCTAGCGGCCGCGCGTCCTGCCGGACACCCCCCTTCGTACGTGATCCGCACGGTGGGGCCGAGCGGGAGGGCCTCCCGCTGCCGCCGCCACCCGCGCGCTCGTCACCGAACTCCTGGTCCGCAACGGCCTGGAGCGCGAGGCCGTCATCAGCCTGCTGTTCACCTGCAGCCCGGACCTCACCAGCGACACCCCGGCCCTCGCCCTGCGCGAGGAGGGCTGGGAGGTGCCCGCGCTGTGCGCGGCCGACACCGCCTGGGCCGGCGCGCCGGCCCGCACCGTACGCGTCCTGGCCCACGTCACCTCGTACGGCCCGCTCGCACCCGTCTACCTCGGCGACTCCGCGCCCACCCGTCCCGCGCAGTCCCCCGGGTAGATCAGTCCCACCAGTCGTCCACCTCACCGACCACCCACATCACGATCGAGGTCGAGGCATGCAAGACCCGTCCCTGTACCCGGATCTCAAGGCCGTACTGGAAGAACTCCAGCAGGCCCTCGGCGCGGAGCGCGCGCGGCACGACGCCGGCGCACCGCTGCCGCCGGACCCCAACGTCTCCGCGTTCGCCCCGCGTGACACCCGTGCCGTCCTGCGCCCCGGTTCGGTCGCAGACGTCACGGCCCTGGTCGGCGCCTTCCACCGCGCCAAGACCTCCGGCGCCGGGCTCCCCGGCCTCCAGCCCGTCTCCACCGGCCGCAACTGGGGGCTCGGCTCCAAGGAGCCGGCCGCCGGACCCGTCGTACGCGTCGAACTGGACGGTCTCGACGCCCTGCGCGCCCTCGACACCGAGGTCGGGTGCCCGGCGGCTTCCGGGTCACCGGCCGCTGGAAGTTCGGCTCCGGCTCCTCGCACTGCGACTGGCTGGGCGCCGGCGTCCACGTCGTCGGCGAGGACGGCGAGCCGGAGGCCGACCCGGTGACCGGCGCCGCGCGCCACTGGCGGGTGATGATCGCCCGCCCCGGCGACTACGAGTTCCACGACACCTGGCACACCACCGGGCTGGCCGGCTCCGGCTCGCAGGACTACTCCTGCACCGACCTGTTCGTGCCCGAGGAGCGCTCCTTCTCCTTCTCCGAGCCCAAGCGGACCGGCCCGCTGCACGCCACACCGGACGCCATCCTTCTTTGTTCGAAGCGACCCAGCAGGCCGAGGTGCCCACCGAGGTGCGGCGGGTCCTGCACGTGCCGGCGGGCGGCGGCAAGGCCACCTGGCTGTCCGGTGACGTGTACAGCGTCAAGGCGGGCGCCGTCGAGACCGGCGGTTCCATCGCCGTGCTGGAGGCCTCCGTGCCGCCCGCCGGCGGCCCTCCGCCGCACCGCCACGCCGACGAGGACGAGGCCTTCTCCGTCCTGGACGGCCGGCTGACCATCCGCGTCGGCGAGAACACGTACGAGGCGGCCACCGGGGACTTCGTGTTCGTGCCGCGCGGCACGGCGCACCAGTTCCACAACCACTCCCTGCACACGGCGAAGCTGCTGCTGATCTTCACGCCGGGCGGGGTGGAGACTTCTTCCTGGAGGCCGGTACGGAGCCCACTGCGGGTGTGCCGGTGCCGGTGGAGGACCCTCCGGGCGTGGCCGAGGTGGGGGCGCGGTACGGCGTGATTCCGGCCGACCTCGACTGAGCCCGGACTGTCGTGCCGTCTTTCTGAAACGAACGGTTGGGAATGGGGTAGCCTCGTGCTCATGGCAAGGCCCAAGGAGTTCGACCCGCAGACCGCCCTCGTGGCGGCCATGGAGCTCTTCCGCCGCCAGGGGTACGAGGCCACCTCGATCCAGCACCTGGTGGACGCGCTGGGCATCAACCGCTCCAGCATGTACGCCGCCTACGGCTCCAAGCACGACCTCTACCTCAAGGCGCTGGACCTGTACTGCGCCGTCGAGGCGGACCGGGCGCAGGAGAGCCTCGCCGAGTCCGACGAGGGTCCCGCCCTGCCGGTCCTGCGCGCCTTCCTCCTCTCCTACGTCGACTCCGCGCTGGCCGATCCGCTGCGCGGCGGGTGCATGGTCACCCACGGCGTGCTGGAGCGGCTGCCGGGGGACGCGAAGGCCGCCGAACGGCTCGGCGGCGCGCTGGGCTCCCTGGAGGAGGCCTTCGCCTACCTCCTGCTGCGGGCCCGGGCGGCCGGGGAGCTCGCGCCCGGCACCGACGTGCGCTCCACCGCCCGCCTCCTCGTCACCCTCACCCAGGGGCTGCGCGTCATGGAGCGGGCGGCGGACCGGGCCTACCTGACCCAGGTCGTCGACGAGGCCCTCAGGGGCCTGTCCTGTACCGGCTGACACCCCTGCGACGTCCGGCGCAATGGACCGGCCGACCGACTGACTGACCCTCAATCACCTTGTCCCGCACCTGGGTTGCGCCTGCCCACGTTCTGGAACGATCGTTTAGTTATGGAAAGGTTGTGACGGTCGTGCCCAAGGCCGTGTACGTCCTCGCCCTCGGCATCTTCGCCATGGTCACCAGCGAATTCGTGGTGGCCGGCCTGATGCCCCAGATTTCCGAGGGACTCGGAGCCACCATCCCCCAAGTCGGCTACCTGATCACCGCGTTCGCCGTCGCCATGGCCCTCGGCGGGCCGTTCCTGGCCACCGCCGTGCTGAGGCTCCCGCACAAGAGCGCCCTGATGGTGCTCTTCGCGGTCTTCCTCGGCGGCAACGTCCTGGCCGCCCTGTCCACCGACTACGTGACGATGGCCGTCGGGCGCGTCGTCACGGGTGTCGCCTCCTCCGCCTTCTTCGGCGTCTCGCTCTCGGTCGTCGCCGAGATCACCAAGCCGGAGATGCGCGGCAAGGCGATCGGCGCCGCCATGAACGGGCTGATGCTCGGCACCCTGCTCGGCCTGCCCATCTCCACCTTCGTCGGCGGCCAGTTCGGCTGGCGGGCCGCCTTCTGGGCGATCTCGGGGCTGACCGTGCTCGCGGCCCTCGCCACGATCCTCGGCGTCCCCTCCGTGACCGGCGCCGAGGGGGAGACCGGACCCTCCGTCAAGGAGGAGATGCGCGCCTTCAAGAACCCACGGCTGTGGCTGGTGTTCTCCACCTCCACGCTGATCATCGGCGCCACCTTCTCCGCCTTCAGCTACTTCACGCCGATCCTCACCGAGCTCACCGGCTTCAGCGAGGGCTCGGTGCCCTGGCTGCTGGTCGCCTACGGAGCCGCGACCGTCGTCGGCAACAACATCGTGGGCCGCTTCGCCGACAAGCACACCATCGTGACCCAGCTCGTCGGCCTCGGGCTCAACATGGTCTTCCTCGCCGGCTTCGCCGTCTTCGCCGAGGTCACCGCGCCCGCGCTGGTCTTCATGATGGGCATCGGCCTGGTCGGCGTCACCATGAACCCCTGCATGATCACCAGGGTCCAGCGCACCGCGAACGCCCGCCCGCTAGTCAACACCGTGCACTCCTCCTTCATCACTCTCGGCATCGGCATCGGCTCCTGGCTCGGCGGTGTCGGCATCAACGCCTACGGGCTCCGGGCCCCGCTCGTACTCGGCGTGATCATGGCCTTCCTCGGCCTGTTCACCCTCCTGCCGGACCTGCGCGCCAAGAAGGACGGCAGCGGCGGCGGTACCCCGGCCGCCCCCGAGCGGCAGCCCGCCACGGCCTGAGCCCGCCACCCTTTCCCTTCACCCCACTCCCCCGCACAGAACAGGAATCGATGTGACGACCACTCTCCACGGCGTGGCCCTGGTGACCGGCGGCTCCCGCGGCATCGGCGCCGAGATCGCCCGTACGCTCGCCGCCCACGGCGCCGACGTCGCGATCACCTACCGCTCGAACAAGGAACAGGCCGAGGAGGTCGCCGGGCAGGTACGGGCCCTCGGACGCCGCGCCGTGGCCGTCGAGGCCGACGCCGCCGACGCCGAGGCCGTGACGGCCGCGGTGGACCGGGTCGTGCGCGAACTCGGCCCGGTCCGCATCCTCGTCAACAACGCCGGCTACGCGGACATGACCTGCCCGCCGCTCGCCGAGGTGCCGCTGGCCACCCTCGACCGGACCCTGGACATCAACGTCCGCGGCGCCTTCCTCACCGCGCAGGCCGTCTCCCTGGCGATGCCCGACGGCGGCCGCATCGTCAACGTCGGCTCCTGCCTCGCCACGCAGGTCCCCGCCGCGGGCTTCACCCCGTACGCCATGTCGAAGGCGGCGATCCAGGGCCTGACCGTGGGCCTCGCCCGCGACCTGGGCGAACGCGCCATCACCGTCAACCAGGTGGCGCCCGGCTCCATCGACACCGACATGAACCCCGCCGACGGCCCGTCCGCCGACTTCCAGCGCGGCCTGAACATCTTCGGCCGCTACGGCCGGGCCGCGGAGATCGCGAGCGCGGTCCTCTACCTGGCGAGCGACGAGGCCTCCTTCGTCACGGGCACCACCCTGACCGTCGACGGCGGCGCCAACGCCTGACCGGCAGGACAGCCCTGCCCAACCCCCCAGACCCCGGGCCCCGGAGGCGCACAGAGCCCCCCGCTCGCCTCCGGGGCCCGGCTTCACACCCAGGCCGTCTCTTCCGGATCTTGCCTGACCCGGCAAGATCCGGAAGAGACGGCCTACCCATCGCACAGCCCCGTACCGCACTCGCGCCACGCAAGGGAACCTGTCATGCCGCATCTGGACCGCCGCGGATTCCTCGCCGCCTCGGCCGTCGCCGCGGGCGCCGGGGCAGCCGGCCCCCTCACCGCCACGGACGCCGCCGCCTCCACCGCCCCCGGGGCGGCGGGCCCGAAGATCCTGCCCTCCGACGCCCGCTACCCCTCGCTCCGGACGGGCATCAACCGCCGCCTGACGCTGCTGGTCATCGCGGCCTTCGCGGCCTTCGCGGCGATCCTGTGCTCGATGCTGTTCACCGCGCAGACCCGCCCCCAGCCAAGGGCCGGAGGAGGTCTGCCGAGTTGCGGTTCGTCAACACGGTAAGGTAAGTAAACGGTGTTTGTACGGGGGTAGAAGCCGCGACGCGCTCCCCGAGGAGGCGACCGCGGCCCGGCTCCTCGCGGTCGCGGACACCTTCCGGGAGTGGGCCCGGACCCGCCCGGCGGAGTTCCGCCTCACCTACGGGGACAGCTCGCCGGGGTACGCGCCGACCCACGACATCGTCGTGGCGGCCGCCCGCCGGTGCTGCATGATCCTCCTCGGCCTGGTGGACGCCGCCTGGCCCGCCGCTCCCGAGCAGCTCAAGCGGGCCGAGGCGCAGTGGAGCGACTTCGTGCCCTCCCTCGCGGCCCTCGCCCGGGAGTGCTTCCCCCACCTGCCGCCGCAGGCGCTGCTGGCCTCGCTGCGCGTGTGGGGCCGTATGTACGGCCCCGTCGCGCTGGAGGTCTACGGTCAGTTCGGCCCCGAGGCCAACCCCCGCGTGCTGTTCCAGGCGGAGATGGACTCTGCCCTGGAGATGCTCGGCCTGGACCAGCCCCGGCCGGGCGGCGCCGGGGCCTGAGCCCGTCCCGTCACCCGCCCGCGCTGGGCGGGGCCGCGACGTTCAGCTGCCAGGAGACGCCGAAGCGGTCGTTCACCCAGCCGAACCGGTGGCTGAATCCGTACGAGCCCAGCGGCATCAGCTCCTGGCCCTGCTCGGCGAGCGCGCGGTAGAGGCGGTCGATCTCGGCGTCGTCCTCGCACTGGACGTACAGCGATACCGCGGGCGTGAAGCCGAACGCGTGCTGGGCCGGGCTGTCGATGCACATGAACTGCTGGCCGGCCAGGGAGAAGGTCGCGTGGCGCACCGTTCCCGCGGGCCCGGCCCCGGGTCCGGTCTCGTCGGGGCCGTAACGGCTGACGGCGAGCACCTCGGCGTCGTCGAAGAGCGAGACGTAGAAGCCCATGGCTTCCTCGGCCCGCCCCTCGAACATCAGGAACGTGGTGATCTTCTGCGGGGTCGGCGTGACGGCCATCGTCGGTTCGTGTCCCTTCGGCTCGTGTCCCGGACCAGGAACCATAGCCTCCGCCGCCGCCGCCGGGACCGGACCGGCTTCCCGCTACCGCGCGCCGTACACCGGCAGCGGAGCCTGCGCCGCGGCGAGGAGTTTCAGCGTGGCCTCGCCCGCCTCGGCAGGGGTCCAGCGGGAGTCGCGGTCGGCCGTGGGGCCGGGCCGCCAGCCCTCCATGACCGTGATCCGGCCGCCCTCCGCCTCGAAGACCCGGCCCGTGACCCCCGCCGAGGCGTCCGCCCCCAGCCACACCACCAGCGGGGACACGTTCTCCGGGGCCATCGCGTCGAAGCCGCCCGCCTCGGGGGCGGCCATGGTCTGCGCGAAGGTCCGCTCCGTCATCCGGGTCCGCGCCGCCGGGGCGATCGCGTTGACCTGGACCCCGTAGCGGCCCATCTCCTGCGCCGCGACCACGGTGAGGCCGAGGATGCCGGCCTTGGCCGCGCTGTAGTTGCCCTGGCCGACCGAGCCCAGCAGCCCGGCCCCCGAGGAGGTGTTGACCACCCGGGCCGCGACCTGCCGGCCGGCCTTCGCCTCGGCCCGCCACCACCGGGCCGCCGCCTTCAGCGGCAGGAAATGCCCCTTCAGGTGGACGCGCATGACCGCGTCCCAGTCGTCCTCGTCCAGGTTGACCAGCATCCGGTCCCGCAGGAACCCGGCGTTGTTGACCAGGGTGTCCAGGCGCCCGAATGCGCCGAGCGCCGTCTCCACGAGGGAGGTCGCGCCACCGGAGGTCGCGATGTCCCCGCCGTGCGCCACCGCCTCCCCGCCGAGCGCCTCGATCTCGGCGACCACCTGGGCCGCCGGGCCGTCCGGCCCCGGCAGTCCGTCGAGCCCGACCCCGAGGTCGTTCACGACGACCTTCGCCCCCTCCGCCGCGAAGGCCAGCGCATGGGCCCGCCCCAGCCCCCGCCCCGCGCCCGTCACGATCACGACCCGGCCTTCACACAGTCCCGCCATCTCAGCTCTCCTTGTTGACAGTTGCCGCGTCCAGGAACGCCGGGCGCTCCCCGCCCCCGTGCACCAGCAGGCTCGCCCCGCTCACGTACGCCGCCCGGCCGGAGGCCAGGAACACCGCCGCCTCCCCCACGTCCGAGGGCTGGGCCAGCCGCCCGAGCGGGACGGTCGCGGACACGGCCGCGACCCCGGCCTCGTCCCCGTAGTGCAGGTGCGCCAGCTCGGTCCGCACCATGCCCAGGACCAGCGAGTTCACCCGTACCTCGGGCGCCCACTCCACGGCCATGGACCGGGCCAGGTTCTCCAGGCCCGCCTTCGCCGCCCCGTACGCCGCCGTCCCCGGCGAGGGCCGGGTCCCGCTGACGCTGCCGATCATCACCACCGAGCCGCGGGCCTCCCGCAGCCACGGGTACGCGGCGAGCGAGGCCGTCATCGGCGCCACCAGGTTCAGCTCGACGACCCGGGCGTGGCGTTCGGCCTCGCCCTCTCCCAGCAGCCGGTACGGGGTGCCGCCGGCGTTGTTGACCAGGCAGTCGAGGCGCCCGTACCGGCCGGCGACCGTGCCGAAGAAGTCGTGTACGGCAGCGGGGTTGCGCAGGTCGACGGCGTTGAAGGAGGCCTTCCTGCCGTCCGCCGAGACCGGTTCCTCCGGCGGCCGCCGGGCGCAGACGACGACCTCCGCGCCGGCCGCGAGGAACGACCGGGCGATCCCGGCGCCGACGCCCCGGGTCCCTCCGGTGACGACGACGACCCTCCCGTCGAGCTCCATAGGCTGCTACCTTCCTCGCCTAACAAATGTTTGGTGGAAAGGTAGCTGATCCGCTCATGGGTGTCTCCACCTCCAGCCCCGACAAGGGCATCGCACTCGTCACAGTCGACTTCCCACCCGTCAACGCGCTCCCGGTGCAGGGCTGGTACGACCTCGCCGACGCCCTGCGGGCGGCCGGACGCGACCCCGGGATCCGGTGCGTCGTCCTCGCCGCCGAGGGCCGCGGCTTCAACGCCGGCGTCGACATCAAGGAGATGCAGCGCGACAGCGGACACGCCGCCCTGGTCGGCGCCAACCGGGGCTGCTACGAGGCCTTCGCCGCCGTGTACGAGTGCGAGGTGCCGGTGGTCGCGGCCGTGCACGGGTTCTGCCTGGGCGGCGGCATCGGGCTCGTCGGCAACGCCGACGCGATCGTCGCCTCCGAGGACGCCACCTTCGGGCTGCCCGAGCTGGACCGGGGCGCGCTCGGCGCCGCCACCCACCTGGCGCGGCTGGTCCCGCAGCACCTGATGCGCGCGCTGTACTACACCTCGCGCACCGCGACCGCCGCCGAACTGCACGCCCACGGCTCGGTCTGGAAGGTGGTCCCGCGTACGGAGCTGCGCGCCGCCGCCCTGGAGCTGGCCGCCGAGATCGCGAAGAAGGACGGCTACCTGATCCGGCTCGCCAAGGCGGCCATCAACGGGATCGACCCCGTGGACGTGCGCCGCAGCTACCGCTTCGAGCAGGGCTTCACCTTCGAGGCCAACCTCATCGGGGTGGCCGACCGGGTCCGCGACACCTTCGGGAAGGAAGAGCGCGCATGACCGACAAGTCCATGACCCCCGACGAGGTGGTCGGACAGCTGCGCAGCGGGATGACCATCGGCATCGGCGGCTGGGGATCCCGGCGCAAGCCCATGGCCCTGGTGCGGGCACTGCTCCGCTCCGAGATCACCGATCTCACCGTGATCTCCTACGGCGGCCCCGACGTCGGGCTGCTGGCCGCCGCCGGCCGCATCCGCCACCTCGTCGCCCCCTTCGCCACCCTCGACTCCATCCCCCTGGAGCCCCACTTCCGGGCCGCCCGCGAGGCCGCCGCCTTCACCCTCACCGAGCTCGACGAAGCCATGTTCATGTGGGGCCTGCACGCCGCCGCCAACCGGCTCCCCTTCCTCCCCGTCCGCGCCGGCCTCGGCTCCGACGTGATGCGGGTCAACCCGCAGCTGCGCACGGTCACCTCCCCCTACGCCGACGGCGAGGAGCTCGTCGCCGTCCCCGCCCTGCGCATGGACGCCGCCCTGGTCCACCTCAACCGCGCCGACCGCCTCGGCAACGCCCAGTACCTGGGCCCGGACCCGTACTTCGACGACCTCTTCTGCGAGGCCGCCGACGCCGCCTACGTCTCCTGCGAGCAGCTCGTCGAGACCGCCGAGCTCACCAAGGCCGGGCCCCCGCAGTCCCTCCTCGTCAGCCGGCACTCCGTGACCGGGGTCGTGGAAACACCGAACGGGGCGCACTTCACCTCCTGCGTCCCCGACTACGACCGCGACGAGGCCTTCCAGAAGCTGTACGCGGCCACCCCCTGGGACGAGTTCGCCGGCCGCTTCCTGTCCGGAGCGGGCGAGCACGACTACCAGCTGGCCGTCCGGACCTGGCACGAGGAGCAGCAGTGACGAACACCGACGCCACCACCCCCGCGCCCCGCGCCGTCTCCCGCGCCGAGTACTGCGTGATCGCCTGCGCCGAGGCCTGGCGCGACAACGGCGAGGTGCTCGCCAGCCCGATGGGTCTGATCCCCTCCTTCGGGGCCCGGCTCGCGAAGCGGACCTTCTCCCCCGACCTGCTGCTGACCGACGGCGAGGCCCTGCTCGTCGGCCTCGACGGGACGGCCGAGGGCTGGCTCCCGTACCGGCGCCATCTGACGATGGTCACCGGCGGCCGGCGGCACGTGATGATGGGCGCCAGCCAGATCGACCGGTTCGGCAATCAGAACATCTCGTGCATCGGCGACTGGGAGCGGCCGGCCCGCCAGCTCCTGGGGGTGCGCGGCGCCCCCGTGAACACCCTGAACAACCCGGTGAGTTACTGGGTGCCCAAGCACTCGAAGCGGGTGTTCGTCGAGCGCGTCGACATGGTCAGCGGGGTCGGCTACGACCGCGCGGAGGCGGCCGGGGTGACCCGCTTCCACCGTCTGCCCCGGGTGGTCAGCGATCTCGGCGTCTTCGACTTCGCCGGGCCCGGTCACTCGATGCGGCTGGTCTCCGTACACCCCGGGGTCACCGTCGGGGAGGTCCGGGCGGCCACCGGGTTCGAGCTGGCCGCCGTCGAGGAGGTCCCGTACACGCGGGAGCCGACGCCGGACGAGCTGCGGCTGATCCGCGAGGTGATCGACCCCAAGGGGCTGCGCGACCGCGAAGTGCGGGGCTGATCCGATGGAAACGGCATTCACCAAGCTGGCCGGTGTCGAGCACCCGATCGTGCAGACGGGCATGGGCTGGGTCGCCGGCCCCCGCCTGGTGTCGGGCGCGGCCAACGCGGGGGCGCTGGGCATCCTGGCCTCGGCCACGATGACGCTGGACCAGCTGCGTTCGGCGGTCCGCGAGGTCAAGTCCCGCACGCCGGACGGGACCCCCTTCGGCGTCAATCTGCGGGCGGACGCCGGGGACGCGGCCGAGCGCGCCCAGCTGATCATCGACGAGGGGGTGCGGGTCGCCTCGTTCGCGCTGGCGCCCTCCGAGGAGCTGATCGGGCGGCTCAAGGACGCGGGCGTGGTCGTCATCCCGTCGATCGGGGCCCGGCGGCACGCCGAGAAGGTGGCCGCGTGGGGCGCCGACGCGGTGATCGTGCAGGGCGGCGAGGGCGGAGGTCACACGGGGGACGTGGCCACGACGGTGCTGCTGCCGCAGGTCGTGGACGCCGTGGACATCCCGGTGATCGCGGCGGGCGGTTTCAGCGACGGGCGCGGCCTGGTCGCTGCCCTGTCGTACGGGGCCGCTGGCATCGCCATGGGCACCCGGTTCCTGCTGACCTCGGACTCGACCGTCCCGGACGCCGTGAAGGCCGAGTACCTGAAGGCCACGGTCAAGGACGTCACCGTCACCACGGCCGTCGACGGGCTGCCGCACCGCATGCTCCGTACCGAGCTGGTCGCCTCCCTGGAGCGGGCGGGCCGCGCCCGGGCGCTGGTCCGGGCGGTCCGGCACGCGGCCGGCTTCCGCAAGCTGTCCGGGCTGGGCTGGCCGCAGATGGTCCGCGACGGCCTCGCGATGAAACACGGCAAGGACCTGTCCTGGAGCCAGGTCCTGCTCGCCGCGAACACCCCGATGCTCCTCAAGGCGTCCATGGTCGAGGGCCGTACGGACCTCGGCGTCATGGCATCGGGCCAGGTCGCGGGGGTGATCGACGATCTTCCGTCCTGTGCGGAGCTCGTCTCCCGCGTCATGGCCGAAGCACGACAGGCACTGGAATCACTCGAAGCACTGCACTCGCTCCGCACCCTGCCACCACCAGGGTGATCCCCCTTCTCCGTCACAGGAGTCGCCCCTATGAGCCGTGCCCGCATCCGCCTGGCGAGAGCGGCGGCCGCCGCCGCTCTCGCCGTCGGGACCCTGCCCGCCGCCGCGTACGCGGCGGCGGCGCCCGGAGCCGGGGTCAGCGCCCGGAACCACCAGTACCAGCAGCAAGCCGAAACGATTCGACAGATCCCCCTCCAGGGCGCCGTCAACCTCCGGGACATCGGCGGCTACCGCACCTGGACCGGCGGCCAGGTCCGCCAGGGCCTGGTCTACCGCTCCGACGCACTGAGCAAGCTGACCGACGCCGACGTCACCACCGTCTCCGGTCTCGGCCTCACGAAGGTCGTCGATTTCCGCATTCCGATGGAGCTCCAGTACGACGGCGCCGACCGGCTGCCCTCCGGGCTCTCCCCCACCTCGCGCGCCGTCAGCGACCTCGGCCTCTACGGAACCCTCGTCGGCGCGATCGGCAGCGGCGATCCCGTCGTCCAGGAGCAGATGCTCGGCGGCGGCCGCGCCGAGGCCTACATGCGCGACATCTACCGCACCTTCGTGAGCAGCCCCGAGAACCGGGCGCAGTTCGCGGCGACCCTGCGGGAGATCGCCGACGGCCGCCAGGGCCCGGTCCTGTACCACTGCACGTCCGGCAAGGACCGGACCGGCTGGATGAGTTACGTCCTGCTGCGCGCCCTCGCCGTCCCCGAGGACACCGCGGAGCGCGACTACCTGGCGTCGAACACCTTCCGCGGCGCCTACGACGCCCGGGTGCGGGCGGGCCTCAAGCAGTCGGGCCGGATGCAGAACCCGGACCTGCTGATCCCGCTCCAGGAGGTCCGCCAGGACTACCTGAACGCGGCGACGGCGCAGCTGGAGGCCGACTACGGCAGCTTCTACGGTTACCTGACCCAGGGTCTCGGCCTGGATCTGCGGACGCTGGCGAAGCTCCAGGACAGGATGGTCCGCTAGCGGACAGCACGACGCCGGGCCGTGCGAGAAGCACGGCCCGGCGTCGTGGTCACTGCGTACGGTCAGATCGCGCGGCGGCGGCCCTGCCCACCCGATCCGACGCGGCTGCGCGCCGAAGCCGCGGCCGCACCGCCGGAGGCGGCGCCGCCACCGGTGCGCCGGCCGCGCTCGCCGGAGCCGGCGGCCCCGCCGCCGCCCTGGCCGCCGCGCCGGGCCTGGCCCGAACCGGAGGCCGCCGGGGCCTGCCCGGAGGCACCCCCACCGGAACGGCGGCTGCGACCGCCGGCCGCCGGAGCACCGACCGTGGCGGCACCGGTGCGCGGCCCGCCGCCCGAGCGGCGGCGCGAGCCGGAGCCCGCACCGGAGCCGGAACGCGGCTTGGGCGCGGTCGGCTGCGGAACCTCCAGCACGACCGGGATGCCCGAGGGCTCCTTGGCGCCGGTCAGCCGGGCCAGCTCCTCGTCGGAGGACTTGATCTGCGCGGTGCGCGGGGAGATCCCGGCGTCCGACATCAGACGGGTCATGTCCCGCTTCTGGTCGGGGAGGACCAGGGTGACCACGCTGCCGGACTCGCCGGCCCGGGCGGTACGGCCGCCGCGGTGCAGGTAGTCCTTGTGGTCGGTCGGCGGGTCCACGTTGACGACCAGGTCGAGGTCGTCGATGTGGATGCCACGGGCCGCGACGTTGGTGGCGACCAGCGCGGTGACCTCGCCCGTCTTGAACCAGTCGAGGGTGCGGTTGCGCTGCGGCTGGGAGCGGCCGCCGTGCAGGCCGGAGGCGCGCACGCCGTCCGCCAGCAGCTTCTTGACCATGCGGTCGACCCCGCGCTTGGTGTCGACGAACATGATCACCCGGCCGTCGCGAGCGGCTATACGCGTCGCCACGGCCTTCTTGTCGGTCTCGTCCATGACGTACAGGACGTGGTGCTCCATGGTGGTGACCGCACCGGCCGACGGGTCGACGGAGTGGCCGACCGGGTCGGTCAGGAACATCTTGACGAGCTTGTCGATGTTCTTGTCCAGCGTCGCCGAGAACAGCATCCGCTGACCGCCGGCCTCGACCTGCTTGAGCAGCGCCGTGACCTGCGGCATGAAGCCCATGTCGGTCATCTGGTCGGCCTCGTCGAGGACGGTGATCGAGACCTGCGAGAGGTCGGCGTCACCGCGGTCGATGAGGTCCTTGAGGCGGCCGGGGGTGGCGACGAGCACCTCGGCGCCGCGGCGCAGGGCGCCCGACTGCCGGTTGATCGACATGCCGCCGACGACGGTCGCGATGCGCAGGTTGACGGCCGTGGCGTACGGGGCCAGGGCGTCGGTGACCTGCTGCGCGAGCTCACGGGTCGGTACGAGGACCAGCGCGAGCGGCGCCTTCGGCTGCGCGCGGCGGCCGGCGGTACGGGCCAGCAGCGCCAGGCCGAAGGCCAGCGTCTTGCCGGAGCCGGTACGGCCGCGGCCGAGCAGGTCACGGCCGGCGAGGGAGTTCGGCAGCGTCGCGGCCTGGATCGGGAACGGCTCGGTGACGCCCTGGGCGGCGAGGGTCTTCAGCAGCGCCTCGGGCATGTCCATGTCCCCGAACGACTCGACCGGCGGCAGCGCCGGGTCGATCGGCTCGGGCATGGTGAATTCCTGGGGCCGGGCGACGGGCGCGGACTTCTGCCGTCCCGCGCCAGACTTCGGACGCCCCTGGGCCGCACCTCGGCCCCGGGTGGGGCGGCGGCTGGGTCGTGCGGAGCTGGAGCTGGTCATGCGAGAAAGCCCTCCTGAAACCGGCAGGTAAAACAAAGGTCGAGACAGCAGACAAGCCGGGGCCCGCACCTCGCGGTGCGGACCCCGGCATGCTGAAGAACTTAGGCGGGGATGATGTTCTCCGCCTGGGGGCCCTTCTGGCCCTGGGTGACGTCGAAGGACACGCGCTGGCCCTCCTGGAGCTCACGGAAGCCCTGGGTGGCGATGTTCGAGTAGTGGGCGAAGACGTCCGGGCCGCCACCGTCCTGCTCGATGAAGCCGAAGCCCTTTTCCGAGTTGAACCACTTCACGGTGCCAAGTGCCATTTTAAATCTCCTGAATAGGCGGCAAAGGGCCCCATCCGGAGATTCCGGCAAAACAATAAAAGCGCCTGCGGAGCATTCCCGTCAGGCGCACATAAAGTTCATGGGTACCACAACTGCAACGAGCTCTAAGCTAGCACACCTCGCTGCGGGGAGTCCCGGGGCGAGTGGTGTGACCTGCACCCTCCGCCCCGCCGGCCCGCGGTGCGCCGGCCGGCCGGGTGGAGTGGTCCGCGGGCCGGATCCCCCGCCCCCCTTGGGTCGTGGGCGGTCCTGGGCCTCGCGGACGCCCGCCCCGACCGGGCGGCCCGGCTCCGCCGACGGCGAAAAGATTCATCCCTACGAGGCAGGAGCGGGGTCGGACCGGGGTCGGTCAGGGGTCGGCCAGGGGTCGGACAGGGCGGGCCGGTACGGCCGTACCGGCGGCACAAGCCCCTGGCGGCGACCCGCCCCAGCTGGTTTGATCATGGAATGGCAGCGATCAAGGAGCCCTGGGGGCTCAGTGTGCTCGGCGCGGGCAGCGTGTCCGCCGAACCCCGGCTCGCCCACGTGGACCTGGCGGTCGATCTCCTCGCCCCGACGCCGAAGGCGGCCTTCGCCGAGGCGGGCGCGGCGGTCACCCGGCTGCGGGACGTCCTGCGTGAGCACGGCATACCGGACTCGGACGTGTCCGGCTCCCGGCTGCAGCTCACCTCGCAGTACAAGGGCTACGGCGCGGACCGGACCTTCCACGGATACGGCTGCGAGGCCGCATACACCGTGCGGACGGAGGAGCTGGCCGGGCTGGAGCTTTTGATCGAGGACGCGGTGACGGCCGGTGCGAACCGCGTCGACGCCGTGCGGTTCGAGGTGGAGGACAAGCCCGCGATGCGGGACGAGGCCCGGCGCCGGGCGGTGGCGGCCGCCCGGCGCAAGGCCGAGGTGTACGCGCAGGCGTGCGGGGTGCGGCTGGGGCCGATCATCCACATCGAGGACGTCGACCCGGAGTCGGTGGGCAGCTACAGCCACGGCCGCCGGAAGGGCGGGGACCCCGAGGAGGACGGCGCCCTCACCCCGGGCTCGGTACGCGTCGAGGCGGCCGTCCTCCTCGGCTTCGCCCTGCTCCCGGAGTGACCGGCGGGCCGGTCCGGGCGCCTACAGCCGTTCGATGATGGTGACGTTGGCCTGGCCGCCGCCCTCGCACATCGTCTGGAGGCCGAAACGGCCGCCGGTGCGTTCCAGTTCGTGCAGGAGGGTGGTCATCAGCTTCACCCCGGTCGCGCCCAGCGGGTGGCCGAGCGCGATCGCGCCGCCGTTGACGTTGACCCGCTCCGGGTCGGCCCCGGTCTCCTTCAGCCAGGCCAGCACCACCGGGGCGAACGCCTCGTTGATCTCCACCAGGTCGATGTCGGCCAGCGACATGCCGGTCTTCTTCAGCGCGTAGGCGGTGGCCGGGATCGGCGCGGACAGCATGCGGATGGGGTCCTCGCCCCGTACCGAGAGGTGGTGGATGCGGGCGCGCGGCCGCAGGCCGTGTTCCCGTACCGCCCGCTCGGAGGCGATCAGCATCGCCGCGGCCCCGTCCGACACCTGCGAGGAGACGGCCGCCGTGATGGTGCCGCCCTCGACCACCGGCCCCAGGGTGGCCATCTTCTCCAGGGTCGTGTCCCGGCGCGGGCCCTCGTCCACGCTCACCTCCCCGTACGCCACCGTCTCGCGCGCGAAGCGGCCCTCGTCGATGGCCCGGACCGCCCGCCGGTGGGAGCGGAGCGCGAACTCCTCCATGTCCTGCCGGGTGATCCCCCATTTCTGCGCGATGAGCTGGGCGCCGTGGAACTGGTTCACCGGGGCGTCCCCGTACCGGGCCCGCCAGCCCGCCGAGCCCGCGTACGGCCCCTCCGTGAGGCCGAGGGGCTCCGCCGCCTGCCGCGAGGCGAAGGCGATCGGGATCATCGACATGTTCTGGGTGCCGCCCGCGACCACCAGGTCCTGCGTGCCGGACAGGACGCCCTGCGCCGCGAAGTGCACGGCCTGCTGCGAGGACCCGCACTGGCGGTCGACGGTGACCCCGGGCACCTCCTCGGGCAGGCCGGCCGCCAGCCAGGCCGTCCGGGCGATGTCCCCCGCCTGCGGCCCCACCGTGTCGAGACAGCCGAACACCACGTCCTCCACGGCGGCCGGGTCCACCCCGGACCGCTCGATCAGTGCCTTCAGGACGTGGGCGCCCAGGTCGGCGGGGTGGACGGCGGACAGACCGCCGCCCCGCCGCCCCACGGGCGTGCGTACCGCATCGACTATGTAGGCCTCGGGCATCGGGACTCCTCAGACGGTCGGGTCGGTCGGTCAGGTGGGGCGCAGTGCGATCCCGTCCAGCACCATCGACAGGTACTGGCGGGCGATCTCCTCGGGGCTGTGCTGTCCGCCCGGCCGGTACCAGGAGGCCGCGACCCACACCGTGTCGCGCACGAAGCGGTAGGTGAGGCGGATGTCGAGGTCGGCGCGGAAGACCTGGGCCTCGACGCCCCGCTCCAGCGTCCCCAGCCAGGCTTTCTCGAACTTCTGCTGCGAGTCGGACAGGTAGTGGAAGCGGGGCTGGGCGGAGAGGGTGCGGGACTCCTTCTGGTAGATGGCGACGGCGGCGCGGTGCCGGTCGATCTCCCGGAAGGACTCGGTGACGAGGGCCTCGATGGTCTCCCTGGGGCCGAGCCCGGCGGCGAGGACGGTGTCGTACCCGTCCCACAGTTCGGTCAGGAAGGCCGAGAGGATCTCGTCGAGCATCGATTCCTTGGAATCGAAGTGGTAGTAGAGGCTGCCGGCGAGCATCCCGGCGGCGTCGGCGATCTTGCGGACGGTGGTGGCGTTGTAGCCCTGCGCGGCGAAGACCTCGGCGGCGGTGTCGAGGAGTTCACGACGCCGTTCGGGGGAGGCCGTCACCTGGGGCTTCTTCTGGGATGTCGGCTTGTTCGTTGGCACGCGTCCATTCTCGGCCAAGGCATTCGTCAGGCGTGCTGGCTGCTGACCGAGACCGTCTCGCCGGTCATGTACGACGAGTAGGCGCTGGCCAGGAAGACGATGACGTTGGCGACCTCCCAGGGTTCGGCGTAGCGGCCGAAGGCCTCGCGGGCGGTGAGTTCGGCCAGGAGTTCCTCGCTGGTGACCTTCACCAGGTGCGGGTGCATGGCCAGGCTCGGGGCGACCGCGTTGACGCGTACGCCGAACTCGGCGGCCTCCAGGGCCGCGCAGCGGGTCAGGGCCATCACCCCGGCCTTGGCGGCGGCGTAGTGGGCCTGGCCGGTCTGGGCGCGCCAGCCGATGACGGAGGCGTTGTTGACGATCACTCCGCCGCCGCCGGACGCCCGGAACGCGCGCAGGGCGGCGCGGGTGCAGCGGAAGGTTCCGTTCAGGGTGACGTCGAGGACGCGGGACCACTGGTCGTCGGTCATGTCGACGAGGGCGGCGGTGCCGCCGAGGCCGGCGTTGTTGACGACGATGTCGAGGCGGCCGTGGGTGTGCTCGGCGAGCACGAAGAGGGCCTGGACCTGGTCCTCCTCGGTGACGTCGCAGGGCAGGGAGGTGACGCGGTCGGCGCCGAACTCGGCAGAGAGCGCCTCCTCGGTCTCCTTCAGGCGGCGGGCGTGGGCATCGCCGATGACGATGCGGGCGCCCTCCTCCAGGAGGCGGCGGGCGGTGGCTCCGCCGATGCCGGCCCCGGCGGCGGCGGTGACGACGGCGGTGCGGTCCTTCAGCAGTCCGTGCCCGGGGACATAGGCGGGAGCGGTCACGCCGGTACCTCCATGGGAAGGCCGAGGATCCGCTCGGCGATGAGAGTGCGCTGGATCTCGTCCGGGCCCGCGCAGATGGTGCCGGCGCGGGAGAAGAGGAAGAGCCACCCCCGGACCTCGGTGCGGGACTCCTCGACGCTGCTCATGGCCGTACGTTAACCTACCAAACACTTGTTAGGGAAGCTTCGCTCGTGAAGGATGGACGCCGCATGCCCGACGACCGCAGGCCCCACGACCGCTCGCCCGACGACACACCCGTGCTCCACGAGCGCCGCGGCCCGGTCGCGTACGTGACCATGAACCGCCCCCGCTACCGCAACGCGCACAGCTCGGGGACTGCGGCGGACTCGCTCGGCGGCATCGGCATCGCCGCCCTGAAGGAGGCGAACACCTGATGGACCTCACACACACGGCGGACGTGGAGGCCTTCCGGGCCGAGGCCCGTGCCTGGCTCCGCGCCCATGTCCCGGCACGGCCCCTGCCCTCCCTGGAGACGGCCGGGGGCTTCGCGGCGCACCGGGAGTGGGAGGCGCTGCTGCACGCGGAGCGCTGGTCGGTGGTCTCGTGGCCCGAGGAGTACGGGGGCCGGGGCGTGGACATCGTCAAGTGGCTGGTCTTCGAGGAGGAGTACTGGGCCGCGGGCGCGCCCGGCCGGGTCTCGCAGAACGGCATCAGCCTCCTCGCCCCCACCCTCTTCGACCACGCGAGCGCGCGGCAGCGCGCGCGGGTGCTGCCGTCCATGGCGAGCGGCGAGGTGATCTGGGCGCAGGCCTGGTCGGAGCCCGAGTCGGGGTCCGACCTGGCCTCGCTGACGTCGCGGGCGGTCCGCACGGAAGGCGGCTGGCTGCTGACCGGGCAGAAGACCTGGTCCTCACGGGCGGCCTTCGCGGACCGCGCCTTCGGGATCTTCCGCACCGACCCGGACACCCCGAAACCCCACCAGGGGCTGACGTACCTGATGTTCGACCTGCGGGCGCCGGGTGTGACGGTGCGGCCCATCGGGCGCCTCGACGGCAAGCCGGCCTTCGCGGAGCTCTTCCTGGACCAGGTCTTCGTGCCGGACGAGGACGTGATCGGGGAGCCTGGGCAGGGCTGGCGGATCGCCATGTCGACGACCGGCAACGAGCGCGGGCTGACCCTGCGCTCCCCCGGCCGTTTCCTGGCCGCCGCGGACCGGCTGGTCGGGCTGTGGCGCGAACACGGGGACCCGTCCGACACCGCGCTGCGGGACCGGGTGGCGGACGCGGTGGTCGGGGCCCGCGCGTACGAGCTGTTCACCTGGGCGAACGCCTCCCGCTTCGCGGCGGGCGCGACGATCGGCGCCGAGTCCAGTCTGAACAAGGTGTTCTGGTCGCAGTACGACATCGCCCTGCACGAGACGGCGCTGGACCTGCTGGCCCCGGACGCGGAGCTGGCGGAGGGCGAGTGGGCCGAGCCGTGGGTGTTCTCCCTGGCCGGACCGATCTACGCGGGGACGAACGAGATCCAGCGCGACATCATCGCCGAGCGGCTGCTCGGCCTCCCGAAGGGCCGCCGCTGATGCGCTTCCTGCTGACCGACGAGCAGTCCGACTTCGCCCGTACGCTGCGCTCCCTGCTGAGCTCGGCACAGGTCCCGGCGGCGGTACGGGCCTGGGCGGACGGCGATGCGGGGCCCGGGCGGACGGTGTGGTCCCGGCTCGCGGGGACGGGGCTGTTCGCGCTGGCCGTCCCGGAGCCCTACGAGGGTGCGGGCCTGCTCCCGGCGGAGCTGTCCCTCGGTTTCGTGGAGCTGGGCCGGGCCGGGGTGCCGGGGCCGGTGGTGGAGAGCGCCGCGGTGTCGGTGCTGCTGGCGGAGCTGGCGGACGAGGCGCTCGCCAAGCGGTTCCTGCCGGGGCTGGCGCAGGGCGGGACCTCGGCCACGCTGACCCTGCCGGGCGGGAGCCCGTACGCCCTGGACGCGGACGCGGCGACGTACTGCTTCACGGTGTCCCCGGCGGGCGAACTGCGCGTGGCGGGTGGCGCGGCCGGCGCGGACGCGGCGGGCAGGGCGGACGCGGCGGACGGGGCGGGTGGTACGGGCGGCGCGGGCCCGGCGGACGGGTCGCTGCGGTCGACGGACCCCGCACGCCGGCTGTCCCGCCCGCCGGCCG
The DNA here is from genome assembly GCF_055595065.1 of Streptomyces sp. NPDC040545. Classification (NCBI taxonomy): domain Bacteria; kingdom Bacillati; phylum Actinomycetota; class Actinomycetes; order Kitasatosporales; family Streptomycetaceae; genus Streptomyces; species Streptomyces sp. NPDC040545. The sequence continues at coordinate 38,082 of NZ_JBVIWA010000011.1, read as the reverse complement.
GTGCGGGTGAACTGCTGGCGGCGGGCCCGGCGGTGGCCCGGGCGGCCGAGGTGGCCGGACGCTGGGCCCGGCTGCTGACGGCGGCCCAGTGCCTGGGCGTCGGCGAGGCGCTGCTGGCCAGGACGGTGGAGTACGTGAAGCGGCGCACGCAGTTCGGGACGCTGATCGGGACCTTCCAGGCGGTGAAGCACCGGCTGGCGGACACCCTGCTCGACCTGGAGTTCGCCCGCCCGCTGGTGTGGGCGGCGGCGCTGTCGCTCGACCCGGGCGAGGTGGCGGCCGCGAAACTGGCCGCCGGCGAGGCGTCCTACCGGGCGGCGATGACGGCGCTCCAGCTCCACGGTGCGGTGGGCTACACCGAGGAGCTGGACCTGTCCCTGTGGCTGCGCAAGGCCCGCCCGCTGCGGGACGCCTGGGGAACGCCGTCGGCCTGCCGGGCCGAAGTCCTGCGGTCCCTCACACCACCGCGACGCTGAGGCTCACGACGTACTGCTCCTCGACGATGCCGTCCGGGAAGAGCGGGTTCAGCAGCTCCCGCTCCGCCGCGAAGTACGCGCGGGTGCGGTCCTCGCCCAGGACCAGGAAGGCGGAGTGGCTGGCGAGGTTGGCGAGGTGGTCGTCCAGGGTGATGCGCCGGGACCACGTCACCGACCGGGTGGTGAACGCGCCGAGCCCCTCGGGCAGGGTGCGGTGGGTCTCCTCCTCGACCCCGAAGAAGACCCGGAGCCGCTCCTCCTGTCCGGCGATCCACGGCACGGTGGCGTCCACGTCGTTCCACCAGAGCGCGAGCGCCCCGCCCGGGCGCAGCACCCGGCGGGCCTCGGGCACGGAGCGGGCCGGGTCGGTCCAGTGCCAGGCCTGGGCGTAGGTGAGCAGGTCGAACGCGCCGGTGGCCAGCGGCAGCCGGTCCCCGTCGCCGCGCACGATCGGGATCCCGGGGCAGGTGCGGCGGAACTGGGCGGCCATCCCGTCCCCGGGCTCCACGGCGACGACCTCGGCCCCGCGCTCGTGCAGGAGCGCGGTGGCGATCCCGGTCCCGGCTCCTACGTCGGCCACCCGGGCCCCGGCGAGCGGGCGCCCGGTGAGGGACTCGACGGCGTCGAAGAGCGCCGGGGGGTAGCTGGGGCGGTGGGCCGCGTACGAAGCGGCTGCTGCGTCGAAGGAACGGGCACGTGTGGTCATGCGTCCATTGTTTTCGATCACGCAACCGGCAACAAGATCCACATACTTGCATCATGCGCGTTCGGCGGTCCAGGCCGTACGGCTTCGCCACACGGCCTGGACCGAACTCGACGGTTCATGTCGACGATGGGTTCTTCCCGTCTCGCCGGCTTACCAGCCCCAGCCACCGCCCCATTGCCAGTTGCCGTAACAATGGCTGTGGTGATGGTGGCCGTGGTGATGGTGACCGTGACCACCGTGTTTGACTGCCATCGTGCTGGTTGCGGTGCTGACGTGCGGCGTCGCCGGCGCGGCGAATGCGCTGGAGGGCAGCAGTGCACCCGCTGCGGCCAGGGCGGACGCGGCCGTGAGGATGGCGAAACGCCGTGTGACGAATGCGTGAGTCATGAGAATCGACCTCCGGTGAGAAAGGACCACGCCGCCAGATCCGTTCCGGACGGCGCGGGTGGGTCACCTGCTCTGCGTGATCCCATGACTCCATTAGGCCCAGCGCGGCGAAATGCCTCACGTCCCGGGATTTCGGGACTTGACGAACGGCAGCGGTCGCGAATCACCGGCGGCAGCCCCAAGACACCCCCTAGTTGCGGGGGCGCAGGGAGAGCCGGCCGACGAGGGTGGTCTGGAGCAGGATCAGGGCCCCGGTGCCGGCCACCGGCCAGAACGGGCGGTCCGGGCGGCCGCCCACGGCCCAGGCCGGGCCGTCGGGGTCCACCGTCACGGTGAGCCGGGCGCCGACCGGGAGGTCCGTCGCCACGGGTCCGGGCAGGTCCCGGCCGGCCGCCGTGCGCAGCCGCAGCGACGGGGAGCTGGTCGAGCCGTCCTGCACCATGGTCCGCTCGGCGACGACCGCCTGTTCCTCCCGGCCCCGGTCGTGCAGGGTGTGCCGGTCCCAGGTGATCCCGCCGGCCACCGCGATGCCGACCGCGAGGAGGGCGACGCAGGTGCGGGCGACGAATTCCGCGCCGGTGCCGTGCGGTACGGCCGCGCCCGCGACGAAGACGGCCAGCAGGACCGGGATCCAGGCTCCCCCGGGCCCCCGGAGCAGCCAGATCGCACCGAACTCCACTGCCAGGAGGAGGCAGTTGCGCAGGACCGCGCCCGGCAGTCTCCCTATCAGTTCGGCCATGGACACATCATGCCTGGGGGTCCGGCCGCCCCGCCCTCCCCACCCCCGCCCCCGCCACCCAGGCCGCAGCCGCCCGGAGCGCGGCGGCGCCCGCCGGAAGCGGCAGGCCCAGGAAGCCGTGGAAGACCCCCGGGTGGAGCTGGAGCGTGCAGTCGACGCCGGCCGCCGCCAGCCGGCGGGCGTACGCGAGCCCCTCGTCGCGCAGCACGTCGCAGTCGGCGAGGACGATCAGGGCGGGCGGCAGGCCCGACAGGTCGGGGGCGCGCAGCGGCGAGACGTGCGGGTGCTCCGGGTCGCCGCCGTACTGGTCCCAGTACCAGGCCATGTGGGCTGCGGTGTGGAAGTAGCCCTCCGCGTACGTCTCCACGGAGGCGGAGTCCATCCAGGCGTCCAGCGGCGGATAGAACAGCACCTGTCCCGCTACGAGTCCGGGCGCGCGCAGGGCCGTCACGGCCGCGAGGTTGCCGCCGCTGGAGTCCCCGGCCAGCACCACCCGGCCGGGGTCGCAGCCGAGCGCCCGGGCCCGGTCCCGGGCCCAGAGCAGGACGGTGAGCGCGTCGTCCGGCGCCGCCGGCCAGGGGTGTTCCGGGGCCAGCCGGTAGTCCGCCGAGACGACCACCGCTCCCGCGGCCACGGCCAGAGAGCGGCAGGTCGCGTCGTGGCTGTCCAGGCCGCACATCACCCAGCCGCCGCCGTGCAGGAAGACGACCAGGGGCCGGCCGGACCGGCCGGGCGCGGGATCGTAGACGCGGACCGGGACCCCGCCCGCGACGGTGTCGGACACCGAGGCCACGGCCGGGCCCTCGCGGCCGGACCCGGACGCGGCGGCCGCCCGCAGCGCGCGGATGTCGCCCGGGCCGGGGAAGCCGGCGGTCATCGCGTCGCACAGCTGCCTGGCGTGCGGTGAGAGGGGATCGGGTGCGCCGAGGCCGCTCATGCCGTCGTCATCCCCCCGTCCACGGTGAACTCGCTGCCCGTCACGTACGAGGACGCGTCCGAGCAGAGGAAGAGGACCAGCTCCGCGACCTCCTCCGGGCGGCCGATGCGCCCCAGCGGTACGTGCGACCAGTCCCGGCCGGCGACCGCCTCGGCCACCATCGGGGTGTCGATGGCCCCCGGGTGCACCGAGTTGACCCGGATCCGGTCCCCGGCGAGGTCGAGCGCCGCCGACCGGGTCAGTCCGCGCAGCCCGAACTTGGTGGATCCGTAGGCGGCGTGGCCCGGTATCCCGACCAGTCCGGCGGTGGAGGAGATGTTGACGACCGAGCCGCCCCCGCCCGCCCGCAGCACCGGCGCGACCGCCTGGATGCCGAGGAACGGGCCGAGCAGGTTGACCCGCAGAAGCGCTTCGAAGTCCTCCAGCTGCTGCTCTTCCACGTGGGCGGTGCGCCACAGGGCCGCATTGTTGACCAGCGCCGATACCGTCCCGAAGGCACGGATCGTCTCCTTCACCACCGTCGCCCAGCCCGCCGCGTCGGCCACGTCGTGGCGGACGTACAGTCCCTGGTCGCCGAGTTCGGCGGCGACCGCCCGGCCCTCGTCCTCCCGTACGTCGGTGACGACGACCCGGGCCCCCGCCTCCGCGCACAGCCGGGCCTCGGCGGCGCCCTGGCCGCGCCCGGCGCCGGTGATGACGACGACCTTCCCGCCGAGCCGCTCCCCCATGGCTCAGCCCTCCAGCGCGCGGAAGTGCGGGATGACCTTCTCGCCCCACTGGCGGATGGTCTCCATGCACGCTTCCTGGGGGACGGTGCCCATCTGGATCAGGCACATCACCTCGTCGACGCCGATCTCGCGCAGCTGCTCGACGTAGGCGATGGCCGCTTCGGCGCTGCCGTACGCGTGCTCCGCGTTGTAGGTGCCGGTGTCGACGGGCCGGGCGGGGATGTTCGCCTCGTGCAGCCGGGCGACGAGCTCCTCCCGGCCCCTGGCCAGCGCCCCCACATGGTCCTCCTCCTCCGCGTGGCCGGTGGGCTCGGGGCCGTTCCCGTACCAGTGCGCGATGGACTCGGCGAAGAAGCGCTGCCCGCGCGTGCCCAGCCGCAGGGCGCGCTCGGCGTCGTCGAGGACGACGGTCGGGCAGAGGGCGGAGAGGTGGTCGTTGACCTCGGCCGAGACGAAGCGCTCGCCGGTGCGCGTGGCGATGGCCTCGTCGTAGACCTTGCGCATGGCGCGTACGTCGTCGGCGCCGGCGAAGCCCATCACCAGGGCTCCGATGCCGAGCTCGGCGGCCAGCTTGAGGGTGTCGTGCTTGGAGCAGGCCATGAACAGCGGCGGGTGCGGGTCCTGGACCGGGCGGGGCAGGATCGCGCCGGGGCCGATGTCGATGGAGCCGTGCCATTCGAAGGTCTCCTCCTTCCAGGCCGAGGAGAAGATCCGCAGCGCCTCCTCCATCTGCGGGTAGGTGTCCTCGGGCCTGACCCCGTACATGGACATCTCCTGGCGGGTGGCGCCGCGCCCGGCGCCGATGTCGACGCGGCCGCCGGAGAGCACGTCGAGCATGGCGGCGCGCTCGGCGACGCGCACCGGGTGCTGGTAGCCGAAGGGCATGGTGACGACGCCGTGGCCGATCCGGATCCGCTGCGTGCGGGCTGCCACCCAGGTCAGGAAGATCTCGGAGGCGCTCATGTGCGCGTACCGGGTCAGGGAGTGGTGTTCGACGGCCCAGATCCGGTCGAAGCCCATCTCCTCGGCGTGGACGGCCTGTTCGACGCAGTCGTGGATGACCTGGCGTTCACGTTCGGGGGTGGGGTCGACGAGCTGCGCCTCGAAGATCATCGAGAACTTCACGGTGAGGTCCCTCCGTCCAGTACTTCGAGCCCGCGTGCCAATATTTCGAATAGGAATACATCTAGCAGTCATATCTCGCAGCGGGAAGGGTGCCGTGAGGACCGGTCGTAGACTGCGCCGCGTGGCACACGAGACGAACAGGCGCACGCTCCCCGCGACCAGCTGGGCGGTGCTCGGGCTGCTCTCCTTCGGAGAGGAGCTCTCCGGTTACGACCTGAAGAAGTGGTCGGACCAGTCACTGCGGTTCTTCTACTGGAGCCCGTCGTTCAGCCAGATCTACAGCGAGCTCAAGCGTCTGGAGAAGGCGGGCTACGCGTCCTCGCGGATGGTCGCCCAGGACACCGGGACGCGCGACAAGCGGGTCTACCGGATCACGGACGAGGGCATGACGGCCGTACGGGAGTGGGCCCGCGAGGCCCCCGTCGACCCGCCCGTCCTCAAGCACGGACCGATGCTGCGGCTGTGGCTGGGCCACCTGCTGGAGCCGGAGCAGTTGCGCGAAGTCCTCCTCCAGCACCAGGAGTTCGCGGAGAAGATGCGCCGTCGCGCGGTGGCCGACGGGGAAGGCGCCAAGGACGAGAGCGCCTGGGCGTACCCGACGCTCACCCTCAAGTGGGCCGAGCGGTACTACGCCTCCGAGCGCGACCTCGCGGCGGGCATGCTCGCCGACATCGACGGGCTCGAAGGGCTCGGCAAGCTGCCGTAGGAGCGCCGGAAGTACAGCAACGGCGGCCCGTCGCCGTGCATGGTCAGGGCGGTGACCCGGCCGAGCGCGGCCGGCCGCGGAGATCGCGGCGGCCGCGCGAGCCCTGGAGGTGACGGTCCGGTACGCGAAGGACCGGGTCCGGTTCGGCCGGCCCATCGGCTCCTTCCAGGCGGTCAAGCCCCGGCTCGCCGACATGCACACGGGGGTGGAGACGGCCCGGGCGCTCGCCCGCGCGGCGGCCGCGCGTGGGGCACCGCCGCACCTCGCGGCCGCCGCGAAGTCGGCCTGCTCGCAGGCGTTCTCGCACCTGGCCGGGGAGATGATCCAGCTGCACGGCGGCATCGGCATCACCTGGGAGCACGAGGCGCACGAGTTCTTCAAACGGACCCACGGCTCCGCCCTCCTGCTCGGCGCACCGGGCGCGCACCGGGCGCGGCCGGCAGCGGGTCTGGGTTTCACCATGGAGGGCCGACCGGCTGACCAGCTGCCGTACGCTCGCCCCATGACGGGCAGCGCTATCAACCTCCGCAAGGTCGAGGAGACGGCTCCGGCGCTCGTGAGCCTCTACAAGAGCGCCGGGGTCTCCCTGCGCAAGTACGGCATGGAGGGCGGACGGGCCGCGGTCTACCTGGTCCTGGACTACTCCGGGTCGATGAAGCCGTACTACGCGGACGGCAGCGTGCAGGCCCTCGCGGACCGGGTGCTGGGGCTGTCCGCGCACCTGGACGACGACGCCCGCGTGCCGGTGGTCTTCTTCTCCACCGAGGTCGACGCGGTGGAGGAGATCTCCCTGGCCGGGCACGAGGGACGGGTCACCGAGATCGCCTCCCGGCTGGGCCACATGGGCAAGACGGCGTACCACGCGGCGATGGACGCGGTCATCGACCACTACCTGGACTCGGGGGCGACGGCCCCCGCCCTGGTCGTCTTCCAGACCGACGGGGGGCCGATCAACAAGCTCGCGGCGGAACGGTACCTGTGCAAGGCGGCCCGGCTGCCGCTCTTCTGGCAGTTCGTCGGCTTCGGGAACACGCGCAGCACGCAGTTCGACTTCCTGCGCCGGCTGGACGAGCTACCGGTGCCGGCACAGCGGGCCGTGGACAACGCGGGCTACTTCCACGCGGGAGCGGATCCCCGCGCGGTGCCGGACGGCGAACTGTACGACCGCCTGGTCGGGGAGTTCCCGGAATGGCTGGCGGCGGCGCGGAGTGCGGGCATCGTGCGCGCCTGACCTGCGCCCGCCGGTACCCGCGCTTTGATGGACGTATGACGCATACCAGCTGGGCAGTCTTCGAGACGGCGGAACCGGAGTTCGCTGCGGCCGTCCAGGCCCGTTTCGCGCAGTATCCGCACCACGTCCTGGCCACGCTGCGCAAGGACGGCTCCCCCCGCGCGACCGGGCTGAACGTCGACATCCGGGGCGGGGAGCTGTGGCTCGGCATGATGTTCGGCTCGATGAAGGCCAGGGACCTCCAGCACGACCCGCGCTTCGCCCTGCACACCAACCCGGGCGCGGACGAGGACATGCCGGACGGGGACGCACGGATCTCGGGGCGCGCGGTGGAGCTCGTGGACCCGCCCGAACTGCACCGGTACGCGGAGGAGACGGCGACCCCGCACCCCTTCCACCTCTTCTACGCCGACCTGACGGAGGTCGTCCGGGTCCGCGTGGAGGGCGACGAGCTGGTGGTGCGGTCGTGGACCCCGGAGCACGGCCTGCGCACCCTGCGCCGGGGCGACGACGACGAACCGCCGCGCGAGGAGACGCCCTGACCGGCAAGACACCCGCTAGCTGAGCGGCGGCAGGCCGCCGACCGGGCCGAGGGCGGCCGGGTTCACGTCCACCCAGCTGCGGTCGATGTTGAGGGTGATCCCGCCGTAGGTGGCGTCGTGGTCGCCGCGGAACTGGTGGGCCCGGCGCGGGCCGGCCCACTGGGCCGTGCCCGCCGGCAGACCCATGTCGGCGTCGCGGACGGAGGGCGACAGGTTCCAGCGGGCGGCCCAGAGCACGTCCGGCATGGCCTGGGGGGCCTGGTGGTAGTGGGCGGTGAGCGCCTTGACCCCGGAGCTCACCGAGACGTAGGCGGCGGAGCGGAAGCCCAGCTCGTGCAGCCGGTCCGTCCAGGCGGTCAGGTAGGCGACGACCGGGGCGTCCCAGGTGGCGCGGTCCGTGTAGTTCTCCAGGTCGTTGTAGAGCACCGTGCCCTCGGCCAGCCCCAGCGACCGGGCCGCGTCCGCCGCGCCCTCGGCGGCCTCCCGGCCCTGCCCGTTGGCTTCGGAGGGGTCGGTGGACAGGCCGGTGGCGGCGTTGTGCCAGGGCTGGGGTCCCACCCAGATCGGCATCAGGTGCCAGCCCGCGGCGGCCTGCCGTTCCACCCAGCGGGCCGTGAGCCGCGGCTGGGCGCAGGCCCGGGCCCGGCCGCCGATGTAGACGCCGACCGCGCCGAAGGGGGAATCGGCCCGCCAGGTGTCCATGGTCTTCTGGGTGGGGGCGGTGCAGGCGTCGAAGCCCTCGCCCTTGAAGGGCTCCTGGGCGGTACGTGGCTTCGGTCCTCGGGCGGCCGGAACGGCGGCGACGGGGGCCGGGCCGGGCGGGGGCGTCATGGCGCGGGCCTGCGCCAGGACGGTGCGTACGGCGTCGGGCGTGGCTCCGTAGGAGACGGTGGCCATGATGCCGGAGCGGTGCAGGGCGTAGCGCAGCTCGTTGCTGTCGGAGCGGGGCGGGGCCTCGCGCAGCACGTTCCAGGAGTCGACGGCGACGGTCGGGATGTCGGCGCGCTCCGGTGCCCCGTCGAGGGGTTCGAGGTGCAGGGTGTCGGCGCGGCTGACGACGGCCCGGCCGGTGCACTCGGCCTGGGTGCCGGCGTGGCCGAGGTACAGGGTGGGCAGGTCGAGGCGCAGGCACGCGCCGGGGTTCCGGTCGAGGTCGACGACCCGCCAGTCGGCCGGGAGGGTGACGCGCAGACCGTGGTAGTCGACGGTCCGGCCGTCGTCGGCGGTGGCGGAGGGCTGGACGGAGACCAGCAGGGCGGCGCCGAGCAGGCCGCTCAGCAGGGTTCGGGTGGGGGCCATGACCCAGATGGGTACCAGACGGCGGGGCCCCTCAACTGTCCTGAGAGGCCCCGCAGATGCTCCGTCCGGCCTAGACCGGCCCTCACGGGCCGACCGGGTCGGTCGCTGGGATCCGTTCCTGCCCTCCGTGCGACCGGCGCGCGGCAGGAGCGTCCCCCGCCCTCCCCCATCGGGTCACCCGCACGAGCGAATCGGGCTCGGCCCCGTCGGCCGGTACGCCGCCGGCCGGGAAGCCGCGCCCGCCGGTCTCACCGCCCCGGCCGCGCCGACGGCCCGGCGGAGATCAACTCCTTCAGCACGTGGTCCAGTTCGGTGGCCCGTACGCCGAGCAGGCGCTCGGTGTCCGAGGCGTCGAGGCGCAGCTCGCCGTCGTACTGGTAGGCCATCTCCGGTATCTCGGCCATCAAGATGGCCGACAGCAACATCGAGGTCGGCTCGCCCGCGAGCGCGAACTGGGCCCCGTACTGGACGGCATCACCGTCCCGGTGCGGTACGTACTGGCTTCGGGAACGTCCTTCGGGAGCAAGGGCGACGAGCAGGAACGGATCCGCGCCGGCCTCGACCCGGTGTTCCGGCGCAATCCGAACATCCAGCTCAGCGCGAAGGTCCCCAGCAACCACGGCGCGATCCTGAGAAAGGACGCTCCGGCCGTCGCCACAGCCGTACGCGAGACCGCCGCCCTGGCCCACGACCGGCCCTGAAGACATGGATCGCCGGTCCGCCGGTCCCGAAGCCCGACCGGGAAACGCCACGGCGCCCGTCATCCCTGTTCGGGGGCATGACGGGCCCGATGCGGGCCGAATCTGTCAGCCGTTGCGCCGGTCAAGGACCTGAACCTCCAGATGCGGCCAGGCCGTGGCCAGGCTCGCATGACCGCCGGCCGCCGGCACGGTCACCGGACCCAACGAACCCTCAGGCATGAAACGGACCAGTGTCCCGGTCGTGCCGTTGATGACAACGGGCTCAAGACCGGTGACGGGGACGCCCTTTTCGTAGCGCTGGGTCCAGGCACCGTTGAGGCGGCGGTTGGTATGGGCGAGCCACTCACTGAGCGCCGCGACCACGGACATGCCACGCCGGGGATGGCCGTCAGGCAGCACCTCGGCCTGCGGGAAATCGAAGAACCGGAGATCCTTCGTGGCCATGACCGGCTTCTTCACGCTCCGGCCGTGCTCGTCCACACGGGTGTCGGTGCCCCGTCCGTCATCCTGGACGGACAGCGAACCGTCGGGATGGAGAACGACGACGCAGCGTCCCCCGCCCGTGCTCGATGCTTCGTCCGCAGCATAGGCAAGTACCTCAAGGACGAGGTGCCAAGGTCCGTCCGGAGCGAACTCCGCGGGACTGTCCCGGATCTGTGCCAGATGATCCGTATCAACGACGCTGGACCAGTCGTGCGTCGTGTTGACCCAGGAAGCCCTCGATATGCCCATCAGGCAAGTATCCAGTGTGACGGACGACGGCTCACGGAATTCGCGCCTGAACCTTCAGGCCCGACCCTTCACGGCCCGGGTGAACGGCGCCCACGCGGCGGCCGGGAACACCACCACCGAGGCCATGCTGGGGAGGTCCCATCTGCTCGGACCTGAACGCCCTCGACAGGCGGACGAAGTAATCCCCGGTGCCGAGCTCCTTGTCGATCAGCTCCACGATCTCCGGACGCAGCCGCCGCGTGCCGCACTCCATCTGCCCGACGTACGCCCCGCTCGTGAAGATCCGCTCGCCCAGACCCTCCTGGGTCAGCCCGGCCGCTTCCCGGTGGCGCCGCAGCTCCTCGTGGGCGAACTCCTCCGGGGCCTGTGCCCCACCCAGATCCTTCGGCTTGGCCATGGGCCAACTCCCCCGCTCCTGCAGTCCCTTGCTCCACGAAAAGCGTAGGCCCCGTCAGGTCCGCGAAACGGCGGAACGGAACGATACGACCACACGACGCCACAGCGCCGGCCGGGAGGACGAAGGCCCCTGTCAGTGCCGCCGGTTAGCGTGATCGGTGTCAGTCGGACCGAAAACACCACAGGGGGACCACATGAAGCAGACACACGGGCGCGGCAAGGCCGCCGCGATCGGCACACTGGCCGCGGCACTCACGCTGACGCTCGCGGCCGGCACGGCCCAGGCCTCGGCGGGGGGCGAGATCGTCGGCTACCCCGGGCCCGACGGGCTGATCTGGATACCCGAGCAGGCCGGCTCCAGCGGCTTCGTCTCGGGCGGCCTCTCGTCCCGGCTGGACACGTTCATCACCTTCGGCTGCGCGGGCGGCGGCACCATAGAGGTGGCCTTCCACCTGGACAACCACCCGGACCGCGACCCGGCCCCGTTCACGGTCGACTGCCCCGAGAGCGACCCGGCGCGCGTCACCGTCCCCCTCGGCACCGGCCTCCAGGGCGGCTTCGGGGCCTGGGTGACGGCCTCGGCCCCGTCCACCCGCTGGGGCGCCACGGTCGTCCAGCCCGAGTAGCCCCGAACACGCCACAGCGCCCGCCACCCCTGGTCGGGGACGTGGCGGGCGCCGTGTCGGGAGTTCCGTACGCCGTTGTACGGACCGTATGAGGGGTCCCGCCCCTTCGCGGGGGCGGGGGTACTGCGCGTAGCCCGGCCCCGCACCGACGGCCGGAGGCCGGCGCAGCCGGGCGAACCCCGGGAGGCCGCCCGCGGCCGAGCGGTGCGAGCGCGGCGTTGAGAAGGGCTACACGGTCAGCGAGCGGTCCGTCGGCTTGACCGGGTACGGGAGGGCGCTGCTGCCGGTCAGGAAGCGGTCCACGCCGCGGGCGGCCGAGCGGCCTTCCGCGATGGCCCAGACGATCAGCGACTGGCCGCGGCCCGCGTCGCCGGCGACGAAGACGCCGTCGACGTTGGTCGCGTAGGAGGCGTCGCGGTCGATGTTGCCGCGCGCGTCCAGCTCCAGGCCGAACTGCTGGACCAGGCCGTTCGCCTGGTCGGTGCCCGTGAAGCCCATCGCCAGGGTGACCAGCTGCGCGGGGAGGACGCGCTCGGTGCCGGGCTTCTGGACGAGCTTGCCGTCCTCGAAGGCGACCTCGACCAGGTGGAGGGCCTGGACGTTGCCGTCCTCGTCGCCCTCGAAGTGGGTGGTGGAGACGGAGTAGACCCGCTCGCCGCCCTCCTCGTGGGCCGAGGTGACCTTGTAGAGCATCGGGAAGGTCGGCCAGGGCTGGTTGGCGTTCCGGTCCTCGCCCGGCTTGGGCATGATCTCCAGCTGCGTGACCGAGGCCGCGCCCTGGCGGTGGGCGGTGCCCACGCAGTCCGCGCCGGTGTCGCCGCCGCCGATGACGACCACGTGCTTGCCCTCGGCCGTGATGGGGGGCGCCATGAAGTCGCCCTCCTGGACCTTGTTGGCGAGCGGCAGGTACTCCATGGCGAAGTGGATGCCGTTCAGCTCGCGGCCCGGGACCGGCAGGTCGCGGGAGACGGTCGCGCCCGCCGCGATGACCACCGCGTCGAACCGCTTGCGCAGGTCGGTGGCGGTGATGTCGCGGCCGACCTCGATGCCGGTGCGGAACTTGGTGCCCTCCGCGCGCATCTGCTCGATGCGGCGGTTGATGTGCACCTTCTCCATCTTGAACTCGGGGATGCCGTAGCGCAGCAGGCCGCCGATGCGGTCGGCGCGCTCGTACACGACCACGGTGTGGCCGGCCCGGGTCAGCTGCTGGGCGGCGGCGAGGCCCGCCGGGCCCGAGCCGATGACGGCGGCCGTCTTGCCGGACAGCCGCTCCGGCGCCTGCGGGGTGACGTCGCCGTTGTCCCACGCCTTGTCGATGATCGAGACTTCGACGTTCTTGATGGTCACGGCGGGCTGGTTGATGCCGAGCACGCAGGCCGACTCGCAGGGGGCCGGGCACAGCCGCCCGGTGAACTCCGGGAAGTTGTTCGTCGCGTGCAGGCGCTCCGACGCGGCGGTCCAGTCCTCGCGGTACGAGAAGTCGTTCCACTCCGGGATCAGGTTCCCGAGCGGGCACCCGTTGTGACAGAACGGGATGCCGCAGTCCATGCAGCGGCCGGCCTGCTTGCTGATGATCGGGAGCAGGGAGCCCGGGACGTAGACCTCGTTCCAGTCCTTCAGCCGATCGGCGACGGGACGGGTGCAGGCGGTCTCGCGCGGGGTGGTGAGGAAGCCCTTCGGGTCAGCCATGGGTCGCCGCCTCCATCATCTTCTCCGTGGTCTCGGATTCCGAGAGTCCGGCGAGCTCAGCGGCGTCCTTGGCGGCGAGCACTGCCTTGTACGTGGTGGGGATGATCTTGCTGAAGCGGTCCACCGAGACGGACCAGTCAGCCAGGAGCTTCGCGGCCACGGTCGAGCCGGTCTCCTCCTCGTGGCGGCGCACCACATCGTGCAGCCACTGCTTGTCGGTGTCGGACAGGGCCTCCACGGCGCCCGCGTTGCCGACGTTGACGTTGTGCGGGTCGAGGTCGATGACGTACGCGACGCCGCCCGACATGCCGGCCGCGAAGTTACGGCCCGTCTCGCCCAGGACGACCGCCCGGCCACCGGTCATGTACTCGCAGCCGTGGTCGCCCACGCCCTCCGAGACGACCAGCGCACCCGAGTTGCGGACGCAGAAGCGCTCGCCGGTGCGGCCGCGCAGGAACATCTCGCCGCCGGTGGCTCCGTAGCCGATGGTGTTGCCGGCGATGGTGGAGTACTCGGCGAGGTGGTCGGCGCCGCGGTCCGGGCGGACCACGATGCGGCCACCGGAGAGGCCCTTGCCGACGTAGTCGTTGGCGTCGCCCTCCAGGCGGAGGGTGACGCCCTTCGGCACGAACGCGCCGAAGGACTGGCCGGCGCTGCCGGTGAAGGTCAGGTCGATGGTGTTGTCGGGCAGGCCCGCGCCACCGAACTTCTTGGTGACGTGGTGGCCGAGCATGGTGCCGACGGTCCGGTTGATGTTGCGGATCGCGACCTGGGCGCGGACCGGCTGGGCCGCCTCGGCGGTCTCGGCGTTCAGCGCGTCGGCGGCGAGCTCGATCAGCTCGTTGTCGAGGGCCTTCTCCAGACCGTGGTCCTGCTCGATCAGGGCGTGGCGGACCGCGCCCTCGGGCAGCTCCGGCACGTAGAAGAGCGGCTCCAGGTCGAGACCCTGCGCCTTCCAGTGCGTGACGGCCTTGGTGGTGTCGAGGAGCTCGGCGTGACCGACGGCCTCCTCGATCGTGCGGAAGCCCAGCTCGGCGAGGATCTCGCGCACCTCCTCCGCGATGTACTCGAAGAAGTTGACGACGAACTCGGGCTTGCCGGAGAAGCGGTCGCGCAGGACCGGGTTCTGGGTGGCGATGCCGACCGGGCAGGTGTCCAGGTGGCAGACGCGCATCATGACGCAGCCGGAGACGACGAGCGGCGCGGTCGCGAAACCGAACTCCTCGGCGCCGAGCAGCGCGGCGATGACCACGTCGCGGCCGGTCTTGAGCTGGCCGTCGGTCTGGACGACGATGCGGTCGCGCAGCCCGTTGAGCAGCAGGGTCTGCTGGGTCTCGGCGAGGCCGAGCTCCCACGGGCCGCCCGCGTGCTTGAGCGAGGTGAGCGGGGAGGCGCCCGTTCCGCCGTCGTGGCCGGAGATGAGGACGACGTCCGCGTGGGCCTTGGAGACCCCCGCGGCGACCGTGCCCACGCCGACCTCGGAGACCAGCTTCACGTGGATGCGGGCGACCGGGTTGGCGTTCTTGAGGTCGTGGATCAGTTGAGCCAGGTCCTCGATGGAGTAGATGTCGTGGTGCGGCGGCGGGGAGATCAGGCCGACGCCCGGGGTGGAGTGGCGGGTCTTGGCGACCCACGGGTACACCTTGTGGCCGGGCAGCTGGCCGCCCTCGCCGGGCTTGGCGCCCTGCGCCATCTTGATCTGGATGTCGTCCGCGTTGACCAGGTACTCCGAGGTCACGCCGAAGCGGCCGGAGGCGACCTGCTTGATGGACGAGCGGCGCGCCGGGTCGTACAGGCGGTCCGGGTCCTCGCCGCCCTCACCGGTGTTGGACTTGGCGCCCAGCTGGTTCATGGCGATGGCGAGGGTCTCGTGCGCCTCCTTGGAGATGGAGCCGTACGACATGGCGCCGGTGGAGAAGCGCTTGACGATGTCGGCGGCCGACTCGACCTCGTCGATGGAGATGGCTTCGCGGTCCGACTTGAAGCCGAAGAGGCCGCGGAGCGTCATCAGGCGCTCGGACTGCTCGTTCACCCGGGCCGTGTACTGCTTGAAGATGTCGTACCGGCGGTTGCGGGTGGCGTGCTGGAGGCGGAAGACCGTCTCCGGGTCGAACAGGTGCGGCTCGCCCTCGCGGCGCCACTGGTACTCGCCGCCGATCTCCAGCGCGCGGTGCGTGGCCGCGATGCCGGAGACGGGGTACGCCTTGGCGTGGCGCGCGGCCACCTCCTTGGCGATGACGTCGAGGCCGGCGCCGCCGATCTTGGTGGCGGTGCCGTTGAAGTAGGTCTCGACGAACTCGTCGTTCAGGCCGACGGCCTCGAAGACCTGGGCGCCGCGGTAGGAGGCGACGGTGGAGATGCCCATCTTGGACATGACCTTCAGGACGCCCTTGCCGAGCGCGTAGATCAGGTTCTTGATGGCCTGCTCCGGCTCCAGGCCGGACAGGAAGGTACCGGCGCGCAGCAGGTCCTCGACGGACTCCATGGCGAGGTACGGGTTGACGGCGGCCGCGCCGTAGCCGATGAGCAGGGCGACGTGGTGGACCTCGCGGACGTCACCGGCCTCGACCAGCAGACCCACCTGGGTGCGCTGCTTGGTGGCGATGAGGTGGTGGTGCACGGCGGAGGTGAGCAGCAGCGACGGGATCGGCGCGTGCTCGGCGTCCGAGTGGCGGTCCGAGAGGACGATCAGGCGGGCGCCGTTGGCGATGGCCGCGTCGGCCTCGGCGCGGATCTCCTCGATCCGGGCGGCCAGGGCCTCGCCGCCGCCGGAGACGCGGTAGAGGCCGGAGAGCGTGGCGGCCTTCATGCCGGGCATGTCGCCGTCGGCGTTGATGTGGATGAGCTTGGCCAGCTCGTCGTTGTCGATCACCGGGAAGGGCAGGGTGACGCTGCGGCAGGACGCGGCGGTCGACTCCAGCAGGTTGCCCTGCGGGCCGAGCGAGGACAGCAGCGAGGTGACGAGCTCCTCGCGGATGGCGTCCAGCGGCGGGTTGGTGACCTGCGCGAAGAGCTGGGTGAAGTAGTCGAAGAGCAGCCGGGGGCGCTCGGACAGGGCCGCGATCGGGGAGTCCGTACCCATGGAGCCGAGCGGCTCGCCTGCGGTACGGGCCATCGGCGCGAGGATGACGCGCAGCTCTTCCTCGGTGTAGCCGAAGGTCTGCTGGCGGCGGGTGACCGAGGCGTGGGTGTGCACGATGTGCTCGCGCTCGGGCAGGTCCGACAGCTCGATCTCGCCGGTCTCCAGCCACTCCGCGTAGGGGGCGGCGGCGGCCAGCTCGTTCTTGATCTCGTCGTCCTCGATGATCCGCTTCTGGGCGGTGTCGACGAGGAACATCTTGCCGGGCTGCAGGCGGCCCTTGCGGACGACCTTGGCGGGGTCGATGTCGAGCACGCCGACCTCGGAGCCGAGGACGACGAGGCCGTCGTCGGTGACCCAGTAGCGGCCGGGGCGCAGACCGTTGCGGTCGAGGACCGCGCCGACCTGGGTGCCGTCGGTGAAGGTGACGCAGGCCGGGCCGTCCCAGGGCTCCATCTGCGTGGAGTGGTACTTGTAGAACGCGCGGCGGGCCGGGTCCATGGAGGTGTGGTTCTCCCACGCCTCCGGGATCATCATCAGCACGCTGTGCGGGAGGGAGCGGCCGCCGAGGTGGAGCAGCTCCAGGACCTCGTCGAAGGAGGCCGAGTCGGATGCGTCCGGGGTGCAGATCGGGAAGATCCGGTCCAGCACGCCGTCGCCGAAGGCCTCGGAGGCCAGCTGGGACTCGCGGGCCTTCATCCAGTTGCGGTTGCCCTTGACCGTGTTGATCTCGCCGTTGTGCGCGACGAAGCGGTACGGGTGGGCGAGCGGCCACGACGGGAAGGTGTTCGTGGAGAAGCGCGAGTGGACCAGGGCGACGGCCGAGGCGAAGCGGCGGTCGGAGAGGTCCGGGAAGAAGGGCTCCAGCTGGCCGGTGGTCAGCATGCCCTTGTAGACGATGGTGCGGGCGGAGAGCGACGGGAAGTAGACACCGGCCTCGCGCTCGGCGCGCTTGCGCAGCACGAAGGCCTTGCGGTCCAGCTCGATGCCCGTGCTGCCGTTGCTGACGAACAGCTGCGAGAAGGCCGGCATGGTGGCGCGGGCGCCGTTGCCGAGCAGGTCCGGGGTGACCGGGACCTCGCGCCAGCCGAGGACCGTGAGGTTCTCCTCGGCGGCGATGGCCTCGATCTGCTCCACGGCGACGGCCTGTGCGGTGCCGTCGGCGGGGAGGAAGGCGATACCGACGGCGTAGCCGCCGGCCGCGGGGAGCTCGAAGCCGGCCACCTCGCGCAGGAACGCGTCGGGGACCTGGCTGAGGATTCCGGCGCCGTCGCCCGAGTCCGGCTCGGAGCCGGTCGCGCCGCGGTGCTCGAGGTTCCGCAATACGGTCAGGGCCTGCTCAACGAGTGTGTGGGTGGCCTCGCCGGTGAGGTTCGCCACGAATCCGACGCCACAGGCGTCCTTCTCGTTGCGCGGGTCGTACATGCCCTGCTGGGCGGGGCGACCGTCCATGGGCGACCAGGCGGTGGTGCTGGAGCCGGTCGCGGAGTGCGTGGATGCGGAACGCATCGGCTCTCCCGTCGTCGTCGTGGCATATGTACATAGCCGAGGGACGACGTTGGCCCTCTGCGAAATTTCGTGCAGATTACATGATGACGACAATCCCGAGAAGCGGATACGCCATTCCAGCATGCGGACTGCACGAGGCAGAAAGAGGGGGACTTTCGCGGCGCTCTACGGAGGTATCGCGCGAGGCGGAGGTCCCGGTGCAGGGCGGGCATCGTTGCCCGGAGCCCTGGTGTGATTCCCGGCGGACACGGATTCGAAACCGCCGGGTAACGGACTACTTATGTTGCGTACTGCATAGTGTCTCACTCCGGCCGCGGTCAGCCTATGGCTCCGCCGATCCAGGTTCCCAGGATGTACGTCACACCGGCGGCCGCGCCACCCAGGACCAGCTGGCGGACGCCGCTGTACCACCAGGACCGCGCGGTGACCCGGGAGACGACCGCACCGCAGGCGAAGAGCCCGGCCAGCGCGAGCAGCACCGCGGGCCACAGGGCGGTGGCGCCGAGCAGGTACGGCAGGACGGGGAGCAGCGCGCCCAGCGCGAACGAACCGAACGACGAGACCGCGGCGACCAGCGGCGAGGGCAGGTCGTCGGGGTCGATCCCGAGCTCCTCGCGGGCGTGGATCTCCAGCGCCTGCTCGGGATCGCGCGAGAGCTGCCTGGCGACCTCGCGGGCGAGCGGCGGCTCGACGCCCCGGGAGACGTAGAGCTCGGCGAGCTCCTCCATCTCGTCGATCGGGTGCCCCAGCAACTGCTGCCGCTCCACGTCCAGTTCGGCGAGGACCAGTTCGCGCTGCGAGGCGACCGAGGTGTATTCGCCGGCCGCCATGGAGAAGGCGCCGGCCGCGAGGCCCGCCAGTCCGGTGATGACGACGGTCTGCGGGGCAACGGCGCCGCCGGCCACACCGGTCATCAGGGCGAGGTTCGAGACGAGCCCGTCCATGGCACCGAAGACGGCCGGCCTCAGCCATCCGCCGTTGACGTCGCGGTGGGTGTGGTTGTCGCGGTGCGCGGTGTGCAGCGGTGCTTCGATGTCGATGATGGACATGCGTGGAATCTCCCCAAATGTGCGATCGGACGCCGCAACGCGCCCCGCTCCCCCTGAACACCTCGAAACTACGCACGATTTCCGCCGTCCGCCAGCAAGGAAGGCCGTACTTACCTGGGCTTTTGCGGGTCGGCGACCGGGTGACGGGGGTGTTCGCGGGGTGTTTCGCGACGGGCGACAAACCACATGCCATGGCACAAATCCCCCAAGGGCTCATGATGAGCCCCATCCAATGTGGGAGAGGCGCGCCATGGAGCCGGTGAAGCTGATTGCATGCAATCCGCAGGTCCTCCTCGAACGGGCCAGGGGCGCTCTTCTCGGACTCGCCGTCGGCGACGCGCTGGGCGCCCCCGCGGAGAACATGAAGCCGTCGGAGATCCGGGCGAAGTGGGGCCGCATCGAGGGGTTCGTGTCGGAGGACCCGGCGGGCACGGACGACACCGAGTACGCGATCTTCTCGGGGCTGCTGCTGGCCCGCCACGGCTCGGCGCTCACCGTCTCCCACGTGGAGCGGGCCTGGCACCACTGGATCGCCGACCTCGACGAAGGCCCGTTCCGGGGCGCCGGGTTCTCGGAGCGCGGCACCCTGGAGAACCTCCGCCGGGGCCTGGCCGCGCCCATCTCCGCCCAGCACCGGCACGCGTGGTCGGACGGCCTGGCCATGCGGGCCGCGCCGTTCGGCGTGTTCGCCGCGGGCCGGCCGGCGGAAGCGGCCCGGCTCGTCGCCATCGACGGCTCGGTCAGCCACGACGGCGAGGGCATCTACGGCGGCCAGGCGGTCGCGGCGGGCGTGGCCGCGGCCATGGCGGGCGGCTCTCCCGCGTCGGTGATCTCGGCGGCCCTGTCCGTCATCCCGTCCGACTCCTGGACGGCCCGCTCCCTGCGCCGGGCGGTCACCGCCGCCCCGCGCGGCGAACGGGCGGTGCGCTCGGCGGTGGTCATCGGCGGCTACCCGTGGACCGACCTGGCCCCGGAGGCGGTGGGCCTGGCGTTCGGCGCCTTCGCCACCTGCCGGGGCGACTTCCCGTCCTCCGTCCTCACCGCCGTGAACATGGGCCGCGACGCCGATACCACCGCGGCGGTGGCGGGCGCCCTGGCCGGCGCGCTGTCGGGCGCCGCCGCGATCCCCGCCGCCTGGTCCTCGGCCATCGGCCCGGTCCGCGGCAGCTGCCTCCCCTCGATGCGGGGCTACCACGTCCTGGACATCGCGGACCTCCTCACCCCGGAATGCGAGGCCGCCCGATGACCCTCACCCCGGACGACCGGAGCCCCGCAGGCCCGCCCCCGGCCCCGGCCGGTCAGGCCCGGTCCGAGGGTCCGGCGCTACCCCCGGCGAACCCGGTCCTGGGTACGGGTCCGGGTACGGCACCGGCGGGGCCGAGGTCCGGAAGCCTGCCCCCGGCCGGTCAGGCCCGGGCCGAGTCGCCCGCGCCGCCCCCGGGTACGGGCCCGGCCCCGTCCGAGGCGCCGCCGCGCACGCTGCCCGCAGCGCACCTGGCCCCGGCCGTCGCAGACCTGGCCACGGGGTCGGGTCCGGCTCCGGCGGAACGGCCCTACGCGGTCCTGGCCCCGGGGCACGCGGCCCCGGCCGGGATTCCACCACGCACGGCACCGGCACTGCCCTCGGGTGCGGAGGGAGGCGGGGTGGGAAGCGTCCTCGCGCCCGCTCCCACGGCGGGATCCCGGATCGTGGTCCGCGCCGGACAGCACGCCCCAGGCACTCCCGGGACCGGGACCGTGACCGTGGCCGGAGCCGGCGCTCCCGAGGCGGGGACCAGGACCGTCGTCCGGGTCGGACAGCACGCTGCGGGCGCGACCACAGCCGCCGGCACGACCGGGGCCGAACCGGATTCCGGGACCGTGGCCGTGGCCGGAGCCGGCGCTCCCGGGGCGGGTACCGGGACCGTGGTCCGGGTCGGACAGCATGACGCAGACACGGCCGACCCCGCCCTCGCGCGGGCCGCCGGCACGACCGCGGTCGAGACGGCGTCCCGGGCCGGGATCAGGGTCCGGGCCCGGGCCCGGGAGCGTTCTGAGCTCCCCGCAGGGGCGCGGCCCATCGAGGGCCTTCTCCTCGGGCTCGCCGCGGGCGACGCGGCCGGGTGGCCCGCCGCCCGCCACCGCGCCAGCCGGATGCCCGAGTGGACCCGCCGCCTCACCCGCGAGCTCGACACCTTCGCCGAGCAGAACGCCACCACCACCCTCCCCGTCCCCATCGCCCTCAACCAGCCCCCCGAACCGCTCCGCCTCGGCCCCTCCGACGACGCCGAATGGGCCGCCTTCGTCGCCGAGTCCGTACTCACCGCCGCCGGTGTGCTGCTCAGCGACCTCTCCCGGTCCCGCCGCATGCGCGCCGCCATCGACCTCGCGTGGAACGCCCTGGCCTCCGAGGTCGCCGCGGCGGCGGAACGCGCGCCCGAGGTCGAGTCCGCCGTCCTCCCCCTCCGCGCCCGGATCTCCGTCCGCGCCGGCCTCGGCAATCTCGCCACCGGCCTGCGTCCGCCCGCCACCGGCCACGACAACCCGCACTACTTCGACGACGCCGCCTGCGTCCGCGCCTGCGTCCTCGCCGTCGTGCATCCCGGCGACGCCCGCGCGGCGGCCGATCTCGCCGAGTTCGACGCCCGCTACACCCAGGACGGCGACGGTGTGCACGGTGCCCGCGCCATGGCCGCCGCCATCGCCACCGCCCTCACCACCTCAGACGTCGACGCCGCCGTGGACGCCGCCCTCGCCCAGCTCCCCGAGGCCACCGAGATCGGCCGCAACGCCCGGCACGCGGTCCGCCTCGCCCGTACCCACAAGGACGGCGGCGCCTTCGCCATCGTCCCCACCCTCGAACACGAGATCGTCGACCACGTCTACAGCTACGGGATCGCCGCCGCCGAGACCGTCCCCGTGGCCCTCGCCCTCGCCACCGCCGCCCGCGGCAGGATGACCGAGGCCGTCCCGGCCGCCGCCTGCCTGTCCCGCGTCGCGGACTCCGCCCCCGCCCTGGCCGGCGCGCTGACCGGCGTCCTCGGCGGCGGCGACTCGATCCCCGCCGCCTGGCGCGAGGCCTGCCGCACCCTCTCCGGCTGCGCCCTCCCGCGCCTCGCCGGCACCGACCTCGTCGAACTCGCCGCGCTCCTCACGGCCACGGAACTCACCTCACCCAAGGGATGATTCGGACATGACGCTCACGTTGGAGGACCGGGCCCGCGGCGCTCTCGTCGGAGCCGCCGTCGGCGACGCGCTCGGCGGCCCGGTGGAGGGCTGGACCCCGGACCAGATCGTGGAACGGCACGGCGGCCGCGTGCACGGCATCGTCGGCCCCTGGTACGAGGACTGGCGCACGGCCCGCCCCATCGCGCCGTACCACAAGGGCGACGGGCACGTCACGGACGACACCCTGATGACGCACGCGCTCGTACGGGTCTACGAGGCCGTACGGGACCACCTCGACGCCTACGCGATCGCCGAGCACCTGGTCCCCGACCTGATGTCCACGCCCCGCTGGATCCCGGAACTGGAGGCCGAGGCACTGCCGTTGCAGCGGATCTTCCTCGCCGAGAAGTGGATCGTGACCCGGCTCCACTACGCGCACGCCGACCCCCGCGAGGCCGGCAGCGGCAACATCGTCAACTGCGGCGCGGCGATGTACATGGCGCCGGTCGGCATCGCCAACGCCGGCAATCCGGCGGGCGCGTACGCGGAGGCCCTGGACATCGCCGGCGCGCACCAGTCCTCGTACGGACGGGAGGCGGCGGGCGTGTTCGCGGCGGCGGTGGCGGCCGCGTGCGTGCCGGGGGCGACGGCCGCCTCGGTGGTGGACACGGCCCTGTCCCTGGCCAAGGACGGCACGCGCGACGCGATCGCGGCCGTCCGCGAAGTCGCCGCCGGTCATCGGGGCTTCGAGTCGGCGCTGGCCCCGCTGCGGGCGGCGGTGACCCCGTACGACTCGGTCGGGCCGGACTACCGCAACCCCTCGCTCGGCGCCCGCCGTCCCTCCCGCCTGCACGCCATCGAGGAGCTCCCGGTCGCGCTGGGGATGCTGCTCGTCGCGGACGGGCGGTACGAGACCGCGGTGCTCGGCGCGGTCAACTACGGCCGGGACTGCGACTCCATCGCCACCATGGCGGGGGCGATCGCCGGGGCCCTGGGCGGCGAGGCCGTGGTCCCGGCCGCCTGGGCCAAGCAGGTCGCCGAGGCCAGCCGCCTCGACCTGCACGCCCCGGCCGAGGCACTGGCCGCGGTGGCCCGGGAGATCTTCGCCCTCGACCGCTCCCGCCGCCGGTCCCACGAGTCGGCCTTCACCGCGATCGCGGACACCCGATGACGGCCGTCCGGCTGACCTGGGCCCAGCCCGAGGACCTCGTCGGGCACGAGCTGCGCCAGGCCGCGGAGGACGGCCGGGACCCGGCCGCCGCCCTCCGCGCCTGGCTCGCGGCGGGCGGCCACCGTGCCCCGGACCGCGCGGGCGCCTCCCCCACCCCCGCCCCACCGGAGCTCCGCGCCCTGGCCACCCGCCTCCTGGACGCCCTGGCACAACTCCCGCTCCCCTCCGGAACCGACGAACCCCAGTCCTGGCCGGCCATCGAGGCTGCCTGCCGGACCGGCCCGATGCCGGGCGCCCACGCGACCGACACCGACGGCCGGACCGGCGGGCCGGGGCGGGAGCCGCAGCCGGCCGGCCGCGCAGCCGCCGCTCCCGGGGAAGGGGGCACCGGCCTGCCGAACCCGGCGGCCCGCCCGCCCGCAGGGCCGGGGAGAGGGGCCGCCACCCCGCGCCCCGCCCGCGCAGCGGAGGCCCTGCCCGCGCCCGATGCCCGGCAGCCGACCCCCTGCGGACCGGCGGTGCGCCCCACCGGCCTCCCGGACCCGGCGGCGCATCCGGGCGAATACTCGACCGCAGGTCTGGGCGCAGGGGCCACCGCCCCGCGCCCCGCACCGGCCCGCGCAGCAGAGGCCGCACCGCCGGCCGGCACCCGCCCAGTGCAACCGCCGAGCGGCGCGGGCTCGCAACCCCTCCTGCGGACCGGGCCGGAGGCCGCCCGGCTGGAAGCCGCCTGGGTGGGGCGGGCCGTCGGGTGTCTGCTCGGGAAGCCCGTCGAGAAGCTGCCCCTGGAGGGGATCCGGGCACTGGCCCGCGCCGCCGGCAACTGGCCGCTGAACGACTGGTTCAGCGAACGCGGCGTACCGCCCCAGGTGCTGGCCGCCCACCCCTGGAACCGCCGTTCCGCCCCCACCTCCCTCGCCGAGAACATCGACGGCATGCCCGAGGACGACGACCTCAACTACCCCCTCCTCGGCCTGCTCCTGCTCCAGCGCCACGGCAAGGGCTTCACCACCGCCGATGTGGCCCGCCTCTGGCTGGACGAGCTGCCGGCCGGGCGGACCTTCACCGCCGAGCGCATCGCCTACCGCAATCTCCTCCTCGGTCTGGAGCCGCCCCTCACCGCCAGCCACCACAACCCCTTCCGCGAGTGGATCGGCGCCCTCATCCGCGCCGACGTCCACGGCTGGACCAATCCGGGCGATCCGGCCGCCGCCGCGGCCCAGGCCTACCGGGACGCCGCCCTGACCCACACCGGCAACGGCGTCTACGCCGCCCTCTTCGTCGCGGCCGCCACCGCCACCGCCGCCACCGGCCGGTCGGACGTCCACACCGCGCTCGGGACCGGGCTGGCCTTCGTACCGCCCCGCTCGCGCCTCGCCGAGGCCGTCCGCTTCGGGATCCGGGCGGCCCGCGCGGAGCCGGAGGACTTCGACCTCGTCGTCGACCGGCTGCACGCCCGCTACGGGCACTACCACTGGGTCCACGCCGTCCCCAACACCGCGCTGATCGCCGCCGCCCTCACCCACGCCGACGGGGACTTCACCCGCTCCGTCTGCCGCGCCGTGTCCGGCGGCTGGGACACCGACTCCAACGGGGCCACGGCCGGCGCCCTCGCCGGGCTGCTCACCGGCTCCCCGCAGGCCCTCCCACACCGCTGGACCGCGCCCCTGAAGAACCGCCTCGCCACCACCGTCCCCGGCTTCGACGGCATCGGCTTCGACACCCTCGCCCATCTCACCGCACAGGAGGCAGCACGCTCATGACGGCCATCGCCGTGCTCGGCAGTACGAACATGGACCTCGTCGCCTACGTCCCCAAGGCTCCCCGCCTCGGGGAGACCGTCACCGGCCGGGCCTTCCGCACGGTCCCCGGTGGCAAGGGCGCCAACCAGGCCGTCGCCGCCGCCCGCTCCGGCGGGGAGGTGGTGATGATCGGCGCGGTCGGGGCCGACGAGTTCGGCGTACGGCTGCGCTCCGCCCTCACCGCGGCCCGGGTCGACACGGCGGCCCTGCGCACCGTCGAGGGCGCCAGCGGCACCGCCCACATCACGGTGGACGACGAGGGTGGCAACAGCATCATCGTCATCCCCGGCGCGAACGCCGCCGTCACCGGCCTGGAGACGGGCGACGAGGCCCGGATCGCCGCCGCCGGTTCCCTCCTCCTCCAGCTCGAACTGCCCTTGGCCGCCGTCCTCGCCGGGGCCCGCGCCGCCCGCGCGCACGGCGTCCGTACGGTGCTCACCCCGGCCCCCGCCCAGCCGCTGCCCGCCGATCTGCTCGCCGCCACCGACCTCCTCGTCCCGAACGAGCACGAGGCGGCGGCCCTCACCGGGCTCACCGACCCGCTCCTGGCCGCCGAGGCCCTGCTGGCCGCGGTGCCCGAGGTGGTGATCACCCTCGGAGCGGCGGGGGCCCTGTACGCCGCCCGCGGCCGGGAGCCGCTGACCGTGCCCGCGCCCCGGGTGCGGGCCATGGACACGACCGCCGCCGGGGACACCTTCGTCGGGGCCCTCGCCGTGGCCCTGGGCGAGGGCCGGCCGATGCCCGAGGCCCTGCGCTGGGCCTCGGCGGCGGCCGCGCTCTCCGTCCAGCGCCCGGGAGCCCAGGACTCGATGCCGACCCGCGCCGAGACCGACGCGTTCGCCGCGGCGCAGCGCGGAGCCGCCTCGTGACCTCCCCCGGGCCGCTGGAAGGGCTGCGCGTGCTCGACCTGGCCACCCTCTTCGCCGGGCCGCTGACCGCCACCCTGCTCGGCGACTTCGGCGCCGAGGTCGTCAAGGTCGAGCACCCCGGCCGTCCCGATCCCTCGCGCGGTCACGGCCCCGCCAAGGACGGCATCGGCCTGTGGTGGAAGCTCCTCGGCCGGAACAAGCGGACGATGACCCTCGACCTGTCCACCCCGGGCGGCCGGGACACCCTGCTGCGCCTGGCCGCCACCGCCGACGTGGTCGTCGAGAACTTCCGCCCCGGCACCCTGGAGAAATGGGGGCTGGGCTGGCCCGAGCTGTCCGCCGCCAACCCGCGCCTGGTCCTCGCACGCGTCACGGCCTTCGGCCAGCACGGCCCGTACGCCCATCGTCCGGGCTTCGGAACGCTCGCCGAGGCGATGAGCGGTTTCGCCGCGATCACCGGGGATCCGGACGGGCCGCCGACCCTGCCGCCCTTCGGGCTCGCCGACTCCATCGCTGCGCTGACCTGCGCGTACGCCGTGATGACCGCCCTCGCCGGACGGGAGCGCACCGGGCACGGTCAAGTCGTGGACCTGGCGATCGTCGAGCCGATCCTCACCGTGCTCGGCCCGCACCCGCTCTGGTACGACCAGCTCGGCTACGTCCAGCCGCGCACCGGCAACCGCTCCACGAACAACGCCCCCCGCAACACCTACCGCAGTGCCGACGGGCGCTGGCTGGCGGTCTCCGCCTCCGCGCAGTCCATCGCCGAGCGGGTGGTGCGGCTGGTGGGCCGGCCCGAGCTGATCGCCGAGCCCTGGTTCGCGACCGGCACCGGGCGGGCCCGGCACGCGGACGTGCTGGACGAGGCGGTCGGCGGCTGGATCGCCCGGCACAAGGCCGAGGAGGTGGTCGCCGCGTTCGAGGACGCCGAGGCCGCCGTCGCCCAGGTCTACGACGTCCGGGACGTGATGGCCGACCCGCAGTTCGCGGCCCTCGACACGGTCACCGAGGTCGAGGACCCGGAGCTGGGCCCGCTGCGCATGCAGAACGTCCTCTTCCGGCTCTCCGAGACCCCGGGAGGGATCCGCTGGGCGGGCCGCCCGCACGGCGCGGACACCGACGAGGTCCTGACCGAGCTCGGTCTGTCCGAGGCCGAGATCACCGCACTGCGGACCGAGGGAGCCCTGTGATCCTGACCTGGCTGTACGCGCCCGGCGACCGTCCGGAGGTGGTCGCCAAGGCCCTCGGCTGCGGGGCGGACGCCGTCATCGTCGACCTGGAGGACGCGGTACCGGCCTCGCGCAAGGAGTACGCGCGCGCCGCGACCGCCGATCTGCTCGCCGAGCGGCCCCCGCTCCCCGTCCACGTCCGCGTCAACGCCCTCGACTCTCCCTGGGGCGGCGCCGACCTCACCGCGCTGGGGGGACTGCACGGACTCGCGGGGCTGCGGCTGCCCAAGATCAGCGCTCCGGGGCAGATCACGGCCGTCGCCGAGCGCACCGGCGGGGTGAACCTGCACGCCCTGCTCGAATCGGCCGTGGGCGTGGAGCGCGCGTACGAGATCGCCCGCGCGCACCCCGCCCTGCGCGGGCTCTCCCTCGGCGAGGCGGACCTGCGGGCCGACCTGGCCGTCAGCGCGGAGACGGGCCTGGACTGGTGCCGGTCCCGGGTGGTGGTCGCTGCCCGGGCCGCGGGGCTGACGCCCCCGGCCCAGTCGGTGTTCCCCGACATCCGGGACCTGGAGTCGCTGGCCGTCTCGTGCGCCCGCGGCCGCTCCCTGGGCTTCCTCGGCCGGGCGGCGATCCATCCGCGCCAGCTCCCGGTGATCGAGCGGGCCTACCTCCCGGCGGACGAGGAGGTCAGCGCCGCCGTGGAGGTGCTGAGCGCGGCCCGCGCCACGCCGGGTGCGCTGGCCCTGCCCGACGGGCGGTTCGTGGATCCGGCGGTGGTGGCGGCGGCGCACCGCACCCTTGAGCTCGCCGCTCGCATGGCGGCCCGCTGACCCGGCGACCGCCGGGCGGAGCCCCCGCCCCGCGGGCTCCGGCCCCGGACCCCGCCTGGTGACCCGCCGAGACCGCGCGCGGCGCCATGTCCCAGGGCTCCGCCCCGGACCCCGCGCCTCACACGCCGGCGGGCCTGAGTTCGGCTGCCGCCGCCGGGCTCGTCACGGCAGCCACAGCGGAAAAGGGGGGTGCCGCGTACGCGACACCCCCCTTCTCGGACCTTCGGGTCAGAGCGTCCCGGCCCCCGGGGCGCCGCCCTCGGCGGGCTGCGCCTTGCGCAGATCGGCCTTGGCGGGCTCGCCCTTCGCCAGAACGGACGCCTGGGCCTTGGCCTCGGCCCCGTCGGTGGCAGAGCCATCGGTGTCCGAGGGCTTGCCCTCGGTTCCCGTGCCCTTCGTCTGCGACGATGCCGCCGCGTCCCCGCCTTCACCGCCGGAGGCACCGGTGTCCGGCTCGACGACCGACTCGCGGCCCGGCCGCAGCTTCGCCGACAGCACCAGGTAGACGACCGCGAGGACGAAGACGACGATCGAGGTCCAGACGTTCAGCCGGAGGCCCAGGATGTGGTGCGCCTCGTCGACGCGCATGTACTCGATCCAGCCGCGGCCGACGCAGTACGCGGCGACGTACAGGGCGAAGGCCCGTCCGTGGCCGAGCGTGAAGCGGCGGTCGGCCCAGAGGACCAGCAGCGCGACACCGATGCACCACAGCGACTCGTACAGGAAGGTCGGGTGGTAGGTGCCGGCGTCCCGGTTCGGGCCCGCGCTGATCTCCACCGCCCACGGCAGGTCGGTGGCCCGGCCGTACAGCTCCTGGTTGAACCAGTTGCCCCAGCGTCCGCAGGCCTGGGCGAGCGCGATACCGGGGGCCAGGGCGTCCGCCCAGGCCGGCAGCGGGATCCCGCGCAGGCGACAGCCGATCCAGGCACCGACCGCGCCGAGCGCGATGGCGCCCCAGATGCCGAGTCCGCCCTCCCAGATCTTGAAGGCGTCGACCCAGTTGCGGCCGGCGCCGAAGTAGAGCTGGTAGTCGGTGATCACGTGGTAGAGGCGACCACCGACCAGGCCGAAGGGCACGGCCCACACGGCGATGTCCGCGACCGTGCCCGGCTTTCCGCCGCGCGCGATCCATCGCCTGTTGCCGAGCCAGACGGCGACGAAGACGCCGATGATGATGCAGAACGCGTAGCCGCGGAGCGGGATCGGTCCGAGATGGATCACGCCGGTCGACGGACTGGGGATGTAAGCAAGGTCCATGGCAGACATGACGCTACCTTGCCGGGCGGTGCGCACCGCAACCCGCCCGGCAAGACGAAACCAAATCCAGACCTGGAGCCGGCCGCGGTCAGTCCTGCGAGGACCCGCTGGAGGAACTGCCGGAGGTCCCGGCGGTGGACCGGTTCGAGGATCCGCCGGACGAGGATCCGCCCGATCCCGTACGCGAGGCCGACGGCGAGGCCTTCGCCCCGGCCTTGTCCGCGGCCTTGTCGCCGGCCTTGTCCGCGGCCTTCGCTCCGGATACGGGGGTCGCGCTGCCCGACGGTGAGGCCTTCCCGGCCCCGGCCCCGGCCCCGGCGTCCGCGCCTCCCGAGCCCTTGGCCGCGGCCTCCACCTGCTCCTTCAGCTTCTGCGGGGTCACCTGGTTGGCCTGGTCGGAAAGGATGTCCTTGCCGTTCAGCAGCACGGTCGGGGTGCCCCGGAACCCTCCGGTGGTGAAGGCGGTGTCCGACTTGGCCACCCAGCTGTTGTGCGTGCCGTCCTCGACGCACGAGCGGAACTCGGGGGTGTCCAGCCCGTCGACCTTGCCCGCCAGTTCCAGCAGCTTGGCGTTCTTGCCGAAGGCGTCGTCGGTCTCCTGCGGCTGGTTCTGGAAGAGGAGGTCGTGGTACTCGGTGAACTTGCCGGCGTCCTGCGCGCAGGCGGCCGCGTTGGCCGCCTTCAGCGAGCCGCCACCGCCCATCCTCCGGTCGATGAGCGTGACCAGGTGGTAGTCGACCTTGAGCAGCCCCTTGGCTTCGAGGTCGTGGATGACATCGCGGTAGTTGTCCTCGAAGAACTTGCAGGAGGGGCAGCGGAAGTCCTCCCACACGGTGAGGGAGGATTTCGCCTCGGGCTTGCCCGCCTGGATGGCGAGGGCGTCCTTCCCGGTGGCCCCGGAAGGGGCGACCACCGGGCCCGCCTTGGCGGAGCCGCTCTTGCCCGTGTTGGCCGCGATCACGCCGACGACGGTCGCCAGGCCGAGGACGCCGACCACCGCCGCCGCCACGACGAGGGTCCGCCGGCGCTTGTCCCGGGTCTTCTGCCGCTCGCGCTCCACGAGGAGTCGTTCCCGGGCCGATCGTTTCGTCGCATCGCGGTTCGCACCGTCGTTCTTCTCGCTCACGTCCCGCCAAACGAAGCAGGGAGGCACGCGCGTGCCTCCCTGCCCGCACTTCCACCCGATCGGGCTACAGAACCCGATCAGACATCCGTGGCTGTGATCGAACGCGCGTCAGCTCCGGCGTACGCCTTCCGCGAGCTCGCCGGCGAGCGCCCGTACCGCGTCCAGCCCGGCCGGCAGGTCCGGCGCGTCCAGGAGCAGCTTCACGAAGGCCGAGCCGACGATGACGCCGTCGGCGAAGCCCGCGACCTCCTTGGCCTGTACGGCGTTGGAGACGCCGAGTCCCACGCAGACGGGGAGCTCGGTGGTGGCGCGGGTGCGCCGGACCAGGTCCTGGGCCTGGTTGCCGACGGACTCGCGGGTGCCGGTGACTCCCATGAGGGAGGCGGCGTAGACGAAGCCGGAGCCGGCCGCCGTGATGGTGGCGAGGCGGGCGTCCTTGCTGCTGGGAGCCACGACGAAGACGGTCGCCAGACCGTGCTTCTGCGCGTGATCGCGCCACAGCGCGGACTCCTGCACCGGCAGGTCGGGCAGGATGCAGCCGGCGCCGCCCGCCGCCGCCAGCTCGGCGGTGAACCGCTCGACGCCGTAGCGGTCGATGGGGTTCCAGTAGGTCATCACCAGGATGGGGGCGCCGGTCGCCTCGTGGGCCTCGCGGACCGTGCGGAGCACGTCGGCGATCTTGACGCCGCCCCGCAGGGCGATGTCGTCGGCGGTCTGGATGACCGGCCCGTCGAGGACCGGGTCGCTGTGGGGCAGGCCGATCTCGACGACGTCCGCGCCTCCGGCGATGACGGCCTTGACCGCCTCGATGCCGCCGTCGACGGTCGGGAAGCCCGCCGGGAGGTAGGCGACGAGGGCCGCGCGGTCCTCGGACTTCGCCTTGGCGAGGGTGGCGCTCAGCAGTTCGATGTTGCCGCGCCCGTGTGTGGAGCTCACTTGTCGTCCCCCTCGGAGAACTCGTCGGCGGCGACTTCACCGTCGGTGTCGTACAGGCCGAAGTAGCGGGCGGCCGTGTCCATGTCCTTGTCGCCGCGACCGGACAGGTTGACGACCAGCAGGCCGTCCTTGCCCAGCTCCTTGCCGAGGTCCAGGGCGCCCGCGAGCGCGTGCGCCGACTCGATCGCCGGGATGATGCCCTCGGTGCGCGAGAGCAGGCGCAGGGCCTGCATCGCCGCGTCGTCGGTGACCGCGCGGTACTCGCCGCGGCCGGAGTCCTTGAGGTAGGAGTGCTCCGGGCCGATGCCCGGGTAGTCCAGGCCGGCCGAGATGGAGTACGGCTCGGTGATCTGGCCCTCCTCGTCCTGGAGGACGTAGGAGCGGGAGCCGTGCAGGATCCCGGGCTCGCCGGCGGTCAGCGTGGCCGCGTGCTCGCCGGTCTCGACGCCGTGCCCGGCGGGCTCGAAGCCGACCAGGCGGACGCCCGTGTCCGGGATGAAGGCGTGGAAGAGGCCGATGGCGTTGGAGCCGCCGCCGACGCAGGCCGCGACGGCGTCCGGCAGTCGGCCGGTGCGCTCCAGGATCTGGCGGCGGGCCTCGACGCCGATGACCCGGTGGAAGTCGCGGACCATGGCCGGGAAGGGGTGGGGGCCGGCGACCGTGCCGAAGAGGTAGTGGGTCCGGTCCACGTTGGCGACCCAGTCGCGGAACGCCTCGTTGATGGCGTCCTTCAGCGTCCGGGAGCCGGACTTCACGGCGATGACCTCGGCGCCCAGCATGCGCATGCGGGCCACGTTGAGCGCCTGGCGCTGGGTGTCGATCTCGCCCATGTAGATCACGCACTCGAGGCCGAAGAGCGCGCAGGCGGTGGCCGTGGCCACGCCGTGCTGGCCGGCGCCGGTCTCGGCGATGACGCGGGTCTTGCCCATGCGCTTGGTGAGCAGCGCCTGGCCCAGCACGTTGTTGATCTTGTGCGAGCCGGTGTGGTTCAGGTCCTCGCGCTTGAGGAAGATCCGGGCGCCGCCGGCGTGCTCGGCGAAGCGGGGCACCTCGGTGAGGGCGCTCGGGCGGCCGGTGTAGTTGACCATGAGGTCGTTGAGCTCGGCCGCGAAGGCCGGGTCGCCCTTGGCCTTCTCGTACTCGACGGCGACCTCGTCCACGGCGGCGACGAGCGCCTCCGGGATGAACTTGCCGCCGAAGTCGCCGAAGTAACCCTCGGCGTTGGGAACGTGACCCTCCGGGTCCGGGATGAAGAACTCGCTGGACATGTCCAGTGCTCCTACGGGTGCGAGATGCGGCGGGGTGGATTCACCGTATTGCGCCGCCCGCCCGTGCCGCGCACACCCCGCTGGGGGATGTCGGGCGTACGGTGCGGGACGGCCCGCGTCCGGGGCCGGCGGCCCGGGACGTCAGGCCGTACGGGAGCTGCGCGCGGCGCGGTACGTCTCGCGTACCGGGCCGCGGCGGCCCTCGTTACAGCGCGCCTCCGCGGCGCCATCGCATGCCGTTGACCTGACCGGGCTCGGAGCCGATCACGTACCGGACCCGCCGCCCGTGCACGCGCCGGGCCGGGGCGCGGCAGCCGCGGGGGCGGCAGCCGCGCGCCAGGGGCGCGTGAGCCGTCGGCACGGCGGCCGGGCGGGAGCCCGGCCGGGTGCGGACGCAGGAGCGGTCGTGGGCCATGGGTACGGGTCAGCTCCGCCCGTGGCGCAGGGCGGGGTGGGCGCCGGCGGCGACGAGGTCGGCCACGGCCGCCTTCGGGTCGCGGCCGGTCACCAGGGACTCCCCGACGAGGACGGCGTCGGCGCCCTCGTTGGCGTAGGCGATCAGGTCGTGCGGGCCACGGATGCCGGACTCGGCGATCTTGACGATGTGGTCCGGGATCTCGCCGACGACGCGCTCGAAGGTGGAGCGGTCGACCTTGAGGTCCTTGAGGTTGCGGGCGTTGACGCCGATGATCTTGGCACCGGCGGCGACCGCGCGCTCCACTTCCTCCTCGTCGTGGACCTCGACGAGCGGGGTGAGACCGATGGACTCGGCCCGCTCGATGAGGGAGACGAGGGCCTCCTGCTCCAGGGCCGCGACGATCAGCAGCACGAGGTCGGCGCCGTAGGCGCGGGCCTCCCAGAGCTGGTACGCCGTGACGATGAAGTCCTTGCGCAGGATCGGGATGTCCACGCGGGCGCGGACGGCCTCCAGGTCGGCCAGCGAGCCGCCGAACCGGCGCTGCTCGGTGAGGACGGAGATGACCGCCGCACCGCCCGCCTCGTAGTCGGCGGCGAGCCCGGCCGGATCGGCGATGGCGGCCAGCGCGCCCTTGGAGGGGCTGGAGCGCTTGACCTCGCAGATCACCTTGACGCTGTCGCCGCGCAGAGCAGCGACGCCGTCCTTGGCCTGGGGCGCCTTGGCGGCACGCTCCTTGAGCTCGTCGAGGCTCACGCGGGCCTGCCGTTCGGCAAGGTCTTCGCGGACCCCTTCGATGATCTCGTCGAGCACACTCACGCGAGCGGCCCCCTTCCGGGTCGATGACGGTCGGCCGCCTTGCAGACAAGTACAGAAGCAAGGTCGGCATTCAAATGGTATCCGCAGGAGGCGTTGCCCTCCGCACGCGGTTGACGCTGTCCCAGTAACTGGACATTCGGAATCCGTGCTTCATAGGGCCTGCCCAGGGGGCTCAGGGCGCCAGAGCGGAGCCGAAAGAAAGATTTCGGACAATGACGAAAACCAGTGCCAGCGCACCCAGCGCCCACCAGTACCTCGCACGCAGGACGATCCTCGGGGTCGGCCCGCCGCGGAACGCGCGGACCAGCCACAGGGCCATGAATCCCGCGAAGACGAAATAGCCCGCGACCGCGAGCGCGTTCGCCCCGAGAGCGGTGACCAGGTCGCCCTGTGCGAAGGCGTGCGCGCTGCGCAGGCCGCCGCAGCCCGGGCACAGGACGCCTGTCAGCCGGAACAGCGGGCACACCGGGTAGTGGCCGGGCTCGTTGGGATCCACGGCGCCCACGTACGCGAAGGCCGCCGTCACCCCGGCCAGGTAGAACGCCGGGACGGCGAGCCGCCGGGCCCGGGACGGCCGCTCGGCGGGCCGCCCCGGGCCCGCCGGCACGGGTGCCGGTGACGGCGGGGCATCGGGGGTACGAGAGGCGTCCACCTGCTGATTCTCTCCGCTCATGACAAAAGGCGCAGCCCGGCGGGGCCGCGCCTTTCGGCTGCGTTGCTTCGGACCGCGTCCCTACGGACCGCGCCGCTCGCGCGCTCAGACCTTGGCGGGAACCTTGGAAGCGGCGATGACCTCGGCGAGGTCCTTGTGGGCGGCCTTCGGCGCGCCCATGCCCGCGGCCTTCATCCCCAGGCCGACGACACCGCCGAGCGCGACGACGACGAGACCGGCCCAGAAGCCGAGCGGGTTCGCGAGCACCATGAAGGCGCCGGAGATGCAGAAACCGATGAAGGCGATGATGACACCGGTCCAGGCGGCCGGGGTGTGTCCGTGGCTAGTGCCCGCCATGAGTTGCTCCTCGTTGCTCTGTCGCGCTGCTGTGTCGAACGTGCGGTCTGTGTCGGACGCTCGGCGACCATTGTCCCGCACCGGGCGGCTTCGCCGTCCAGGGGGGTCGGATCAGTGGGCCCGGTCGGCGCCCGGGCCGGTGGTCGGGTCCTCGCCCCGGTCCAGAGCCTTCCACAGATCTTCCGGCCGGTCCGGATCAACCGCTGCGACAGTCCGGGCGCGCGGGCTGCCGTCACGCTCGTAGCGGCCTCCCATGGAGGGCCAGCTCCGGCCGAAGCGCAGGGCCAGCAGACCGGCCGCCAGGATCAGGACCGCGCCGGCGGCCGTGACGTAGGGCCAGGTCGTCTGGGTCAGCCCGGCCACGTGCGCGGCGCTGTCGGCGGTCGTACGGGCGGCCTGCGCGTCCAGGGCGCGGCGGCCGTCGGCGCCGAGAACGGCCGACAGGGCCGCGCCCAGGCCGCTGAGCGCGAGCAGCCCCGACACCAGCAGCCGGCTCTTGCCGCGTACGGCGAAGACGGCCACCAGTGCGGCGAGGCCCACGATGGCCAGGGCGGCGGGCAGGCCGGTGACGGCCCGCCCGTCGGCGGTCAGCTGGAGCGAGTCGCTGCCGATGGCGGCGGTGCCCCGGGCCCAGGTCCGGCCGGAGGCGAGCAGGACGACGGTGGCGCCCAGGGCGCCGAGCAGCAGGGCGACGGCCACACTGCGGCGGCCGCCGCGGCTGTCGGGAGCCTCGGACTCGGCGTCGGCGTCGTTTCGGGGCGGGGGCGGGGGTAGGGCACTCACGTACCCCACTATCCCCTACGCCCTCAGGAGCCGTGGAGGCGGTTCGCCGCTCCGACCGCGCGCAGCACGGCGGCCGCCTTGTTCCGGCACTCGTTGTCCTCCAGCTCGGGCACCGAGTCCGCGACGACACCGGCTCCGGCCTGCACGTACGCCGTGCCGTCGCGCAGCAGGGCGGTGCGGATGGCGATGGCCGTGTCGGAGTCCCCGGCGAAGTCCAGGTAGCCCACGCAGCCGCCGTAGAGGCCGCGGCGGGAGGGCTCCAGCTCCTCGATGATCTGCATGGCGCGGGGCTTGGGCGCGCCGGAGAGGGTGCCGGCCGGGAAGCAGGCGGTGAGCACGTCGAAGGCGGTCTTCCCCTCGGCCACGCGCCCCGTCACGGTGGAGACGATGTGCATGACGTGGGAGTAGCGCTCGATCGACATGAAGTCGACGACCTCCACCGATCCCGGCTCGCAGACCCGGCCGAGGTCGTTGCGGCCCAGGTCGACGAGCATCAGGTGCTCGGCGCGCTCCTTGGGGTCGGCCATCAGCTCGTCGGCGAGGTCGTTGTCCTCCTGCGGGGTCGCGCCGCGGTGGCGGGTGCCGGCGATCGGGTGGACCATGGCCCGCCCGTCCTCGACCTTGACCAGCGCCTCGGGGCTGGAGCCGACCACGTCGAAGCCGTTCTCGAAGCGGAAGAGGTACATGTACGGGGACGGGTTGGTGGCCCGCAGCACCCGGTAGACGTCCAGCGCGGAGGCGTGGCAGGGGGTCTCGAACCGCTGCGAGGGCACCACCTGGAAGGCCTCGCCAGCCCGGATGCGCTCCTTGATGTCCTCGACGGCCGCCTGGTACTTCTCGCCGCCCCAGAGGGCGGAGAACTCGGGCAGCTCGCTGGCGGGCAGCGCGGCCGGCACGTAGGGGGCGGGCCGCGCGAGGTCGGCCTCCATCGCGTCGAGGCGGGCCACGGCGTCCGCGTACGCCTCGTCGACCCCGGAGTCGAGGTCGTTGTGGTTGATGGCGTTGGCGATGAGCTGGACGGTGCCGTCCCAGTGGTCCAGGACCGCCAGGTCGGAGGTGAGCAGCATGGTCAGCTCGGGCAGCTCCAGGTCGTCGGCGGTGTGCTCGCCGATGCGCTCCAGGCGGCGGACGATGTCGTAGCCGAGGTAGCCGACCATGCCGCCGGTGAAGGGCGGCATGCCGCCCGCGAGGTCGCGGGGGGTGTGCAGGGCCTCGACGGTGGCGCGCAGGGCATCGAGGGGGTCGCCGTCGGTGGGTACGCCGACGGGCGGGGTGCCGATCCAGTGCGCCCGGCCGTCCCGGGCGGTCAAGGTGGCGTCGCTGCGGACCCCGATGAAGGAGTACCGGGACCAGGAGCGGCCGTTCTCGGCGGACTCCAGGAGGAAGGTGCCGGGGCGTTCGGCTGCCAGCTTGCGGTAGAGCCCGACGGGGGTGTCCCCGTCGGCCAGCAGCTTGCGGCTCACGGGGATGACGCGGCGGTCGGCCGCGAGCTTGCGGAACGTCTCAAGATCCATTTCGGGGGACCCTACCTAGTCGGCTGCGCGGAGGAGGACATCTTCGTCGAAACAGGTGCGCGCCCCGGTGTGGCAGGCCGCTCCGACCTGGTCGACCTGGACGAGCACGGTGTCGGCATCGCAGTCGAGCGCGACGGATTTCACGTGCTGGAAGTGACCCGACGTGTCCCCCTTCACCCAGTACTCCTGGCGGCTGCGGGACCAGTAGGTGCAGCGGCCGGTGGTCAGGGTGCGGTGCAGGGCCTCGTCGTCCATCCAGCCGAGCATGAGCACCTCACCGGTGTCGTACTGCTGGGCGATGGCCGGGACCAGACCGTCGGCGGAACGCTTGAGGCGCGCGGCGATGGCGGGGTCGAGGTTGCCGGGGCGGGGGGACGTACTCATGTGGACATTGTGCCGGGCCGGGGCAGGGGTGCTGATCCCCGTCCGCCTGATGGGCGGGTGTTCGGCGGGTTCCCGCCGTAGGCTGGCCCGCATGTCTACCCATGCGAAGCGTGAACGTCTGCTCCTGGCGGACCTGTTGGAGGCGGCCGGTCCGGAGGCCCCCACGCTGTGCGCCGGCTGGACCTGTCGCGAGCTGGCCGCACACGTGGTGGTCCGCGAGCGGAGGCCGGACGCGGCGGGCGGCCTGCTGCTGAACGTGCTGAAGGCCCGCCTGGACAGGGCGATGGAGGAGTACACGGCCAAGCCGTACGAGGAACTGATCCAGTTGATCAGGACCGGCCCGCCGAGGATGTCGGTGTACGCGCTGAAGCAGATCGACGAGGCGGCGAACGCCGTCGAGTTCTACGTCCACGCGGAGGACGTCCGCCGGGCGCAGCCGGACTGGACCCCGCGGGAGCTGGACCCGGTCTTCTCCGACGCGCTGTGGTCCCGGCTGGAGAAGCTGGCCCGCCTGACGGGCCGGCGCTCGCCGGTGGGCCTGGTGCTGAGGCGTCCCGACGGGCGGACGGTGGTGGCGCGCAAGGGTGCGCCGGTGGTGACGGTGACGGGCGAGCCGGGGGAGCTGACGCTGTTCTGCTTCGGCCGTCAGGCGGCGGCGTCGGTGACGCTGGACGGCGAGAAGGAGGCCGTGGCCAAGCTGACGGTGGCGTCCCTGGGCATCTGACCCGGCTACGGCCCCTGGGGCTCCGCCCCAGACCCCGCGCCTCAAGCGCCGGCGGGGCTGGGTTCGGCTTCGCCGGGGCGGGGTCGGGTCCGGGGGTGGGGGTGCGGGGCCGCCGGCGGGTGTCTCCTCGGCTCGCGCGTGACGGGCCATCTCGGCTGTACCCGGTGGTTGCGCGCTCGTCCTGCGGGGACACCCCCCA
>NZ_JBVIWA010000010.1:0-254513 GCF_055595065.1 Streptomyces sp. NPDC040545 | reverse complement strand
GCCAGGTGCTCCTGGCCCGGGGAGGTGAACACCCGCAGGCCGGCGACTCCGACGGGGACGCCATCCGCCCGGCTGGCCAGCCAGGTCAAACGGTGGCTGCCCAGAGCGGGCTTGGTGAGCTGGGCGTGCACCTGTCCGGGTCCCGGTGGCGGTACTCCGGGCAGGTCGTGGGCCATGGAGGCGGCGACGACCTGGTGCCACGCGGCGGCCTCGGCGGCCGAGACGCTCTGGAGCGGATTGACTTGTACTGCTGTGGGCACGGTGATGGCCTTCGTGGTCGAGTCGGTTCGCGATTCTTCAGTCGGTGTGGCGTACGAGCGGCCAGTCGATGTCCACGCGGGCAGCCGTGGCGAGGTAGTTGGTGAACACGTTCAGAGCGACATGGGCGACGACCTCGACGATCTGCCCGTCGGACAGGCCGGCGCGCCGGGCCGCGGCCAGCTGCCCGTCGGCGACGGTTCCGCGGTCACGGACCATCACG
This sequence comes from Streptomyces sp. NPDC040545, assembly GCF_055595065.1. Taxonomy (NCBI): domain Bacteria; kingdom Bacillati; phylum Actinomycetota; class Actinomycetes; order Kitasatosporales; family Streptomycetaceae; genus Streptomyces; species Streptomyces sp. NPDC040545. The sequence continues at coordinate 254,032 of NZ_JBVIWA010000010.1, read as the reverse complement.
GCGGCCAGATCCAGGACGGCGGCGGCCCAGGGGTCGTCGGCCTCGCCCCGGCGCGCACGGGTGGCCTCGGCCGCACTGAGCCCGGCCGTCCTGGTCCCGCGGAACGCATGCACGGACAGGCAGTAGTCGGACCCGTTCTCCTGCGCCACCAGCAACGCGATGCGCTCGCGCACGGCCGCCGACAGGGATCCCTGCGCGTTCAGGGTGGTGACGACGCCCAAGTACCCCTTCAGCACCGTCGGGTTGTTGGCCATGACCCTGGCCAGGTTGGGGACGACCCCCAGGGTCTGATGGGTGGCGGTGAACAGGGCTGCGGCTTCACCGGTCGCGATCTCCGGTTCAACGGTGTGGAGTGGCATGCGGGTAACCCTGCGGGTTGATCTTGATACATTCGCGATGCTTCTTCGATGCACGCACTGGTGACCCCGGGGGTAACGGCATGCGGTTCACGATCCTCGGCCCGGTGGAGGCCGTGGCTCCCGGTCCGGATGCGCCCGGCCTGGCGCCCCGTCATCGTGCCGTGCTCGCCTACCTGCTGCTGCATGCCGGCGTCGCGGTCAGCACGGATCGCCTGATCGACGCGATGTGGGGGCCGCTGCCGCCGGATTCCGCCCGCGCGCAGATCCAGACCACGATCGCCGCGATCCGGCGGATGCTGCGCGCTTCAGGAGCCGACCGGATGCTGGCCACGCGGCCGGCGGGGTACGTGATCACCCCCGAGCCGGGGCAGCTCGATCTGGACGAGTTCACCAGCCTGATCGCCAAGGCGCCGGCCGCCTCCGACGACCCTGCGGACACCGCGGACCAGATACGTACCGCGCTGGCGCTGTGGCGGGGAGAGCCACTGGCCGACATCACCGCCCACTACGTCCAGAGTGCCAGAGGCCGCCTGAACGGGCAGCTCCTGACCGCCGTCGAGCGCCTGGCCGAGCTGGAACTGGCCCGGGGGCGGCACGACGACCTCATCGACGAACTGTCCGTCCACGCGGCGGCCAACCCCTTGCGGGAACGGCTCTGCTGCCAGCTGATGCTCGCCCTGCACCGCGCCGGACGCCAGACCGACGCGCTGGACGTGGCGAGAACCTTCCGGGCGACCCTGGCCGAGGAGCAGGGACTGGACCCCGGCCACGCGTTCGGCAAGCTCGAACAGGACATCCTGCGGGACGCCCCGGATCTGCGGCCGCCGGTCACCGCGCCGGCGAAGTCGCAGGGCATCAACTTCCTGCCCTACGACGTCCCGGACTTCACCGGACGCGAAGGCGAGCTGGACGGCCTGATCCGCATGTGGTCGGGCGACAGCGGCGGCGTCGTGACGATTTCGGCGATCGACGGGATGGCCGGCGTCGGCAAGACGACGCTCGCGGTCCATGCGGGGCACCGCCTCGCGGAGCACTTTCCGGACGGACAGCTCTTCATCGACCTGCAGGCGCACACCGCCGGTCAGACGCCGCTCGACGCCGGCGCCGCGCTCGAGATCCTCCTGGGGCAACTCGGCGTGCCCACCCAGCGGATACCCGCGTCGGTCGCCGAGCGCGCCGCGCTGTGGCGGTCCGAACTCTCCGGCCGCCGCGTGCTGGCCGTGCTGGACAATGCCCTCGGCGCCGACCAGGTACGCCAGTTGCTGCCCGGATCCCCCCGCACCCTCGTCCTGATCACCAGCCGCCGACGGCTGACCGACCTGGACGGGGCACACGCGCTGTCCCTGGACGTGCTGCCCGCCGCGGACGCCGTGGAGCTGTTCACGGCGATCGTCGGCGAACGGGCGGCCGCCGAACCCCTGGCCGTCCTCGATGTCCTGCAACTGTGCGGATTCCTGCCGCTGGCCGTCCGCATCGCCGCCGCCCGCCTGCACCATCGCCCGCGCTGGACCGTCGCCTACCTGGCCGACCGGCTCCGCGACCAGCGCCGCAGACTCTCCGAGCTGGCCACCTCGCAGCGCGGAGTGGCAGCGGCGTTCACGCTGTCCTACGAGCAGCTGACTGCGGATCAGCAGCGCATGTTCCGGCTCCTGGGGCTCCAGCCGGGCCGTGACATCAGCCCCGAGGCGGCCGCCGCGCTGTCCGACCTCCCTCTGGAGCAGGCAGAGACCCTCCTGGAAGACCTCCTGGACGCCCACGTCCTGACCCAGTACCAGCTCGGCCGCTACACCTTCCACGACCTGCTGCGCGAACACGCCCTCGCCACCGCGGCCGCCCAGGAACCCCTGGTCGCCCAGCACGAGGCCCTCGGCCGGCTGTTCCACCACTATCTCCACACCGCGTCCGCGGCCATCGACCACCTCTACCCCGAGGACAAGAACCGCAGGCCCCGCATCCCCGCGCCCGACACCCCGGCCTCGCTGCCACAGGACGAGGCCGAGGCGATCACCTGGCTGGACGGCGAACGCGCGAACCTCATGGCGTCCGCCCAGTACGCGGCCGAGCACGACCGGCTCCCGCACACCAGCCAACTGGCCGCCACCTTGCACCGCTACCTGCTGGGCCACGCCCACCAGGCCGACGCGCTGGCCCTCTGCGGCCTGGCACTGCAAGCCGCCCGCCGGAGCGGCGACACGGCCGCCGAAGCGCGCACGCTCATCGATCTCGGCCAGGTGCACTTCTGGTGGCACGGCGCCTACGAGCAAGCGGCCGACCACTACCGGAACGCCCTGGACCTCGCGCGCGAGATCGGCGACCAGAGCCTCGCGGCCGCCGCACTGCAGGCCCTCGGCGCGGTCTCCAGGCGGCGGCGGGAGTACGACCAGGCCCACGACCACTGCGCGCGGTCGCTCGCGCTCTTCCGGGAGCTCGGCGACCGCGGTGGCGAAGCCAGATGCCTGACCGACCTCGGCATCGTCCACGAACGCCAAGGACGGTACGAGGACGCCCACGAGCACCAACGGCAAGCGCTGCACGCCTACCGGGAGACGGGATCCCGCATCGGCGAGACCGTCGTGCTGAACAACATCGGGCTGCTCTGCCAGCGACAGGGCCGCCACGACGAGGCCCGGCGCCGACACCACCAGGCCCTGGAACTGAGCCGGAGGTTCGACTTCCCGGGAGACGAGGCCGAGTCGCTCAACGCCCTCGCGGAGGCCGCCCGGTCCCTGGGCGACCTCGCTCAGGCCGTGGCCGAGCACGACGCCGCGCTGACCCTCGCCCGCGAGTTCAGCTACCGACCCGAGCAGGCCCGCGCCCACGACGGCCTGGCACGGGTCCACCGCGACCTGGGCCGCATCGACCTCGCCCACGACCACGCCCGACAGGCCCTCGACCTCTACACCGCCCTCGCCGTCCCCGAGGCCGACGAGATCCGCACCTTCCTCACCGGGCTGCCGCGTGCCTCAGGCGTGGCGTGAGGGCGTGGGTGCCATCGGGGCCGGACGGGGCAGCGGTACACCACCGAGCGGACCCGAATCGCTGAAATGTTCCCTCCTGACCGTCAGGTGCACCTGAAGCACTCCGGTCCAGACGAGCGCCGAGCCCAGCAGGTGGAGCATCACGAGGAGCGAGGGCAGGGCCGTCACCGACTGCACCAGCCCCACGAGGCCCTGGCCCAGCCATACGGCCAGGAAGGTGACGGTCTTGCGGCGCGCGGCGCCGGAGCCGTCCCTGGGCAGCGCCGACAGCAGAACTCCGGCCAGGACCAGGACCGCCCCGGCCAGTACGCCGTGAACGACGGTCACGGCCGTCCAGTCGAAGGGCATCCGCGGCACGTCGGAGGAGTCACCCGCGTGCGGTCCGGAGCCGGTGGCGAGCGTGCCCACGACGACCAGGAGGGCGGTCACCGCGACCAGGGCCGCCGACAGAGACCGGATCCGTGCGACGGACCCCGCCGCGAGCGGGACCGGTGCGGGGGTCCCGCCACCTCCGACTCCAGCGCCGGCATCGGCGTACGCCGCGTGCCAGGTGTACACGGCGGCGGTGAGCAGCAGCGTGGCGGCGAGGAAGTGCGCCGCGACGATGTACGGGCTCAGCCGCATCCATACGGTCACTCCGCCGACGACCGCGTTCAGTACGACGATCCAGAACTGTGCCCAGCCCCCGCGCAGCACCGCGGGCATCGGCTTCTCCTGGAGGCGCGCGGTGATGATGACCCAGCCCACCACCGCGCAGAGCAGCCCGGTCAGGAGCCGGTTGCCGAATTCGATGGCACCGTGCACGCCCATTTCCGCAGTGGGGGCCAGCGTCTCTCCCGTACACATCGGCCAATCGGTGCAGCCGAGACCGGAGCCTGTGACGCGGACGATGCCACCGGTCACGATGATCGCGATACTTGCCATGACCGAACCGAATGCGGCGAGCCTGACGCTTCTCGCACCGAGTACGCACCTGCCGGCAAGCCATGAGAGGGGGGTTCGCACGATCGGCCTTCCGTTGTTCTGCCATCCCGGCACTGGCGGAAGCCCAGCGTACGCCGGACGTTCGACCCGGAGTCCGGGGGCCGGACTTCATCGAGCGGGGAGCTTCACGGGTGAGCGGGAATCGGACAGAGTCCACGCGTGCACCCACGCGGCAGCAGGCGTTCCTCAGACCACGGAGAGCAGGTCCACCACGAAGACGAGCGTGGAGCCCGCCGGGATCAGCGGGGAGGGGGACTGGTCGCGGTAGCCGAGGCGCGGCGGAACGATGATCTCGCGCCGGCCGCCGACCTTCATCCCCCTGATGCCCCGGTCCCAGCCCTTGATGACCCTGCCGCCACCCACGGCGAACTTGAACGGCTGCCCCCGGTCCCAGGAGGAGTCGAACTCCGATCCGGACGCGAAGGTGACCCCGACGTAGTGCACCCGGACCACCCTGCCCGGCTTCGCCTCAGGGCCCTCCCCGATGACGAGGTCCCGGATGGTCAGCTCCTGGGGAGCCTCACCCTCCGGAACTTCGATCTCGGGCTTCGTCGGTTCACTCATCGCAGTCTCATCACTCTCCGCCGGAATGGATGACCACGCTACCGGGAATGCCGGCCGACCGAAGTGCACCGAACCCCACGGCGTGAACGAGGCGGAGCGCGGGGCGTCCGCTGCCGCTGCCGTCCAAGGAGCTGCCCCCCACCTCCGAGCTGCGGCGGGCACCGTCGCCGGACGCACGTCAGGATCCCCGTACGCAAGTCCGTCGGCCGTCTCCGCGAGGCATCTCGACCGCTCGGCGACCACCTCGACCGGACGATCCGGACGATCCGGACGGGAACCTACTGCGTCCATGTCCCCGATCCGGGCGTTCCTCCCTCGTGGTCCACATGATGGCTGAACGGCTGCGGCCCTGAGCGCTGCTCCGCGGCCGGTGCCCGAGTGGGGCCTCCACCCCGCGCGCAACGACCTCGGACGCTGTCGTACCCGACTCCGCAGACACCCCTCGGAAGGGACCATCTAGGATGTCGGCCGCGCGTTGATGTCACATGCGGTTGACGTCACGCCGGGTCGTGCCTCATGAGCAGTCTTGCGTCCTTGAGCCGTCCGTGAGCCGCCCGACCGGACGCGTCCGGGCAGCTGTTCCTACGGGGGAGAACTTCGGTGTTCGGAATCATCAGGCCATGCCGTCATCGCCTGGGCGAGGGCTTGCGTACCGAGTGGATGGCGCACCTGTGCGGGCTGTGCCTGGCTTTGCGCAGCGAGTACGGGCAGTTCGCGAGGGTGGCCACCAACTACGACGGCCTGATCGTCTCGGTGCTGACCGAAGCGCAGTCGGAGCGTACCGGGGACTGGCGGCGGGGTGCCGGTCCGTGCCCGCTGCGCGGGATGCGGTCGGCGGACGTGGCGCAGGGTGAGGGTGCGCGGCTGGCTGCGACGGTGTCGCTGGTGCTGGCCGCAGCGAAGATGCGTGACCATGTGGCCGATGGCGACGGCTTGCTGGGGCGCCGCCCGGTGGCGGTGGCGGCACGCCGGATCGCCCACAACTGGGACCGTGCGGGAGTCGCAGGCGGCGAAAGGCTCGGCTTCGACACCACGCTGCTGCTCGGGGCGGTCGAGCGCCAGCCGGACGTCGAGCGGTCGACGGGCCCCGGTGGCTCGCTGCTGACGGTCACGGAGCCCGCGGAGACGGCGACCGCAGCCGCCTTCGCGTACACCGCAGTGCTCACGGACCGTCCGGGCAACGCCGAACCGCTGGCGGAAGCCGGCCGTCTGTTCGGTCGGCTGGCGCATCTGCTGGACGCTGTGGAGGACCTGGACGCGGACGAGGCGTCCGGCGCGTGGAACCCGATCGCCGTGACCGGCGCGGACCGCGCCGAGGTGCGCCGGCTCTGCGACGACGCCGTCCGTGGCATCCGACTCGCCCTTTCCGACGCCGTGTTCGTCGACGGGCGACTGGTGTGGGCGCTGCTGGGTGGGGAGTTGGAACGTGCCGTCGAGCGAGTCTTCGACCCTCGGCATCGCCACCATCAGCACCGCCGCCAGGTGCGGGGCCCGCGCATGCTGCCCTGGCTGGGACGCCGTGCGGAGACGGAAACGCCCGCGGCCTGCGGCGTAGGGGAGCTTGCGGGCGGTGTCCCGGAAGGTGGGGCGATGGCCTCGGGCCGGCCGTCGGAGGGGCAGTGCCGACGGTGCGGCGAGTGGGGCCGGTTGTGCCGCGATTGCAGGCTGTGCTCCAGATGCTGCCGCTGCAACGAGGACGCCGGTCAGGATGACGGTGAGTCCTGGCAGTTCGGCGACGGCAACCGCAACGGCGGCTCGAGCCGGGATGGTTCCGGCAGGGACGGTTCCGGGAGCGACGGCTGGTTCGGTGGTCATGGCGGCGGCAACTCGGGTGGCTTCTCCGGCGGTTCGGGTGGCAGTCATGGGTCTGGTGGCTCTGGCGGTTCTGGTGGTGGCTCGGGTGACGGCTGCGGCAGCGGCGGCTGCTGCAATCCGTGCAAGTGCTGCTGCGACTGCTGCGACTGAACGACGGATGAGCCCGGGGTCGACGACGGCGGGCGCCGCCGGCCGTACCGCCCGCGCCCCTGCGACTCGGCCCCGGTGAAGCCCTCAGCGGTTGGTGGTGAGCAGTCGGCCTGCTCCGGAAGCCATGTCTTGGCCGTTCCGGATCGGCAAAATGGTTTGAGCTCGGGCGAGGGTACCGACAGGATCGGAGAAGACCGATGAGTTCTTCCCGGCGCCGCAGTCTGTCAGCGTGACCGCCACGCGCGGAGGACACTCACATGACGGAAGGCGCCATGCCCGCACCACACGAAACGCCCACCCCCTCGCCCGCCCGCGTCACCGCCGTGCTGCGGATTCTCGTGCTGTCCACGTTCGTCGTCTTCCTCAACGAGACGATCATGGTCAACGCGATCCCGCGGCTCATGCGCGATTTCGAGGTCACCGCAGCCGCCGCAGGGTGGCTGTCCACGGCCTTCATGCTCACCATGGCCGTCGTCATCCCGGTGACGGGGTGGTTCCTGCAGCGAGTGACGACCCGAACCGCCTTCGGCCTCGCGATGGCACTGTTCCTCGTCGGCACGGCCCTGGCCGCGGCCGCGCCCGCCTTCCCCGTACTGCTGGCCGCCCGCGTCATCCAGGCCAGCGGCACCGCCGTCATGATGCCGCTGCTCATGACGACGCTGATGACCCTCGTACCCACGCAGGACCGCGGCCGTGTCATGGGCAACATCACCCTCGTCATCTCCGTCGCACCCGCCCTCGGCCCCGCCGTCTCCGGTGTGCTGCTGCAGCTGGGGTCGTGGCGCCTGCTGTTCCTGGCCGTGCTTCCCATCGCCGGAGCCATGGCCATATTCGGTCGGCGCAAACTGGTCAACATCGGCGAGCCACAGGCCGCCCCGATCGACTGGTTGTCCGTCCCCCTGGCGGCAGCGGGCTTCGGCGCCCTGGTCTACGGCCTCAGCGGGCTCGGTGCCGAGAACGCGGCCCAGGCCCCCGTGCCCCCGGAGGCCACCACCCTGGTCGGCGCCGTGCTGGTGGGCCTGTTCGTATGGCGTCAGCTGGCACTGCAGCGCTCGTCCGCACCGCTGCTGGACCTGCGCGCACTGACGTTTCGCCACTTCTCCGTGGCGCTGGGCCTGATGTGCCTGTCCTTCATGGCCCTCATGGGTGCGTTCATCCTGCTGCCGATCTACTTGCAGGAGGTGTGCGGCCTGACCTCACTGCAGACCGGGCTGCTCCTCATCCCCGGCGGCCTGACCATGGGCCTGCTGGGACCACAGGTCGGCAAGCTCTACGACCGACTCGGCGCGCCACGCCTGGTCGTACCCGGAGCCGCACTCACAGCGCTTTGCCTCGCGCTGTTCGCCCTCACCGGCGAACAGACCTCGCCGTGGCTGGTGCTCGCCCTTCACGTGGCCCTGAGTGCGGGCATGGCGTTCGTCTTCACCCCCGTCTTCACCTCCGGTCTGTCCGTACTCCCGCCGCACCTCTACCCCCACGGCTCCGCCATCCTGGGCTCGCTCCAACAGGTCGCGGCCGCCGCCGGCACCGCCCTGGTCATCAGCGTCATGTCGGGGCACGCCGCCACGGCAGCAGCCGAAGGCGCCGACACCACCAGCGCCCTCGCCACGGGCATCCGGTGGGGATTCGGTATCGGCGCCGTGCTCGGCGCCCTGGCCGTGCTGGTCGCGTTGCTGATCCGCACCCCACCCGCTCCGCAACAGCCTGCTGCGTCGCAGACCCAGGACGAAGACGGCACCACAGCGGACAAAACTGCCCACACACCCACCTGATGCCCTGGTGATCGGCCCGGCGCTCGACGTGCCGATGAGACTGCCGCAGAAGGCGCCTGACGGGCAGAAGCCCAGGTCAGGCGCCTTCTTGCATGCCCCTGGAAGAAGCCGAGCCGCTTGGGGGAGTACGAGACGAGCATGTTCTTGGAGTGCTGGTGGTACACGCGCTGCATCACTCCTGACCAGGCAAAATGAAGGTATCTGCCTTCGGCGGGCCGGTGCTGGCCTGCCCGCAACTGGCCCGGATCTTGGTCGTGGGGGTGAGGTCGCACTGTCGTTCCGGGCCAGGGCCCCAAAGGATGGGCGTCGATGGAGGGCCTCAGAGCTCGGGGTGCGCCATGTCGGGCAGAGGCACAGCAGGATCACTGTTCCGGTCGGCTTGTCAGCGGTGGGTGAGCGCGGCGAGTCCCGCACGGGAGGCGACCAGCAGTCGGCCTCGTGGTGTCAGGGCCAGGGCTTCGGAGCACCACGGACCGTCCACCACCTGTCCGGCGGGCTCCCGGCCGGTCAGGTCCCATACCCGCAGGACCTGGCTCGAAATGACGTCGGGCGGCCCATCGGCATAGACGGGCTGGGCAGTGGTGACCGCCACCGGACGGCCCCGGCTGGGCACGCATCGCGGTCGGCTGCTCACCGTCGCCCTCGGGGCCCGAGTGCTTTTGGTGGCCGTGACGGTGATCTCGACTTCCGACGCCGCATGGACCCGGCCTCCCACGCCGTGACCTGCGAACGGGAGCGAGCAACATGATCAATACGCCCCAGGACCGCAGCGTAGATCGAGGCAAACCGGGGGACGCCGGGTAGGGGCGGAGTGGGCGCGCGGCGGTGTAGCGGTCTGGTCCGACCAGACTCAGATGTGGGTGGCATGGCAGTGGCTGTGGGCGAGTTCGGGTGGGCACGGGGCCGGGTTTGTGCCTCGGTCGGTACGCCACTCGATCAGTGAGATGCCCAACGCCGCGCAGATGGCGACGATGCCGACGCCGACGGACGCCGCCACGGCCAGCCGGTAGTCGTCCCTGCTCGAGGCCAGTACCAGGTAGTACGTGCCGGGCAGCGCGGCCGTCCCCACTGCCCCGCCCAGCCGCTGTCCGGTCTGCAGCGCGCCGCCTGCGGCGCCCGCCATCGGCACTGGCACATCCCGCAGCGTCATCGTCACGTTCGGGGAGATGACGAAGCCACTGCCGATGCCGCCCAGGAGGAGGGCCGGGACGGCGGCCCAGACGGCGACCGATGGCGGCGCGAACTTGAGCAGCAGGGCCGCTGCGGCGAGCCCGACGATGACGCCGACCAGGCCGAGCACGGTCAGCAGCCTGCCCATCCGCTCCACGAGCCGTCCGGCTACGACGGCCGCGCCCGCGGAGCCCACCGCGAACGGTGTCACAGCCAGTCCGGACTGCAGCGGTGAATAGCCCAGGCCGTTCTGGAAGAACAGTGCGAACACGATCCACACACCGCTGAATCCCATGAAGTAGAGCGTCGCCAGGCCGGCACCGGTGGCGTAGCCGCGGGTTTCGGTGATCAACCGTGGATCCAGCAGCGGTTGGCCGCCGTGCGTTGCGACTCGGCGTTCCCACCACCCGAAGCCGATCAGCAGCGCTGCCCCTGCTGGGAAGAGCCACCACAGACGGTGCAGGCCGCCTGAGTCGGCCAGGACCAACGGCAGCATGACCGCCAGGACACCGCAGCCAAGCAGGGCAACACCCGGCAGATCGAGGTGCCCTCTCTTGCCCGGGGCGACGCGGGGCAGCAGCCGATAGCCGAACACGAGTGCCACGGCGCCGATGGGAACGTTGACGAAGAAGATCCAGCGCCAGCCTTGGGGGCCGGTGGCCAAGGCGAGGATGAGGCCTCCGGTGATCGGACCGACCGCACTGGAGATGCCGACAATGGCGCCGAACAAGCCGAAGGCGCGAGCACGCTCGGCTCCGGTGAACATCTGCTGGATCAGCGCGGAATTCTGAGGAGCGAGGCAGCCGGCGGCGACTCCTTGCGCCATGCGGGCGATGACGAGCAGGGTGATCGTCGGGGCGGCCCCCGCCGCGACGCTGCACAGGACGAAGGCCGCGAGCGCCCAGAGGAAGATACGGCGCCGGCCGATCGCGTCGCCAAGTCGACCGGCCAGCACCAGTGCCAGGGCAAACGTCAACGCATACCCGGACACCACCCATTGCACGGACGCCGGGGAGGCGCCCAGTTCCCTCTGCATCGAGGGCAGGGCGACCGCGACGATCGTCACGTCAAGGAGGATCATGAATCCCGCCACCAGGGTGACCCACAAGGCATGCCACCGGCTCGGGCCCGGCTGGCCTGCTGACGTCGCCTTGTCTGGTTGGCGCCTACTCGGTTTCACGGAGGCTCCTGCCATCGAGGACGTGATCGACCCGAGCGGGCAGCGGTCAGCAACCCGTGCGCCGACTCGGCCGTGACGCCATGCGTGAACCAAGTGGTCCAACGCCCGCGCGCCGAAGACCTAGCGTAGCCATGGTGATCGCGCTCCCCGGTGGAAGACGCGTTGGCGCGGCCAGTCAGTCGGCACCTGCGGCGCGGTGGGCGTCAGACCTCGTTGTTCCACATGCGGAACACCGTGGGCCGTCTACATCCTGCGCGAGACGTTCTCCTACAGCCATGCCGAGATCGCCGAGATCCTCGACATCACCGAGTCCGCAAGCCAGCGGCACCTCCACCGGGCCGGGCGCCACATCACCACGGCGCGCTGCGGACGCGGCGAACTCGACCCGGCCTCCGCCCGCATGATCGTCGAGGAATTCCTCGCCGCCGCCTCCTCGGGCCGCATCGAACGACTGGTCGCGCTGCTCACCGACGACGCCACCGCGATCTCCGACGGCGCCGGCCTCACCAAGAAGCGGGTTCAAGCCGGGTGCGGATGCCGTGACGCCGTGGCCGTGGCCTCGGCCCGCCTCACCCTGGCTCGCCGCCGGACCCAGGTCATCACGAGGACGAGGGCCGCTGCTGCGCCGTACGCGATGTTGCTCAGCGACGGCTGGAAGTGGAGCGTCGGGGCGAGGACGTACACGGCGGCGCCTGCCAGGGGGATGCCGAGCCATTCCCAGCGTCCGTCCAGGGCTAGGAGGGCGATCAGGAGCAGCGCGTACCAGGAGTAGCCGGGGGTGAGGAGGACGAAGGACCAGCCGGTGACCAGGAGGGCGCCGCTCCAGGGGCGTCGAGGGTCGCCGCGCCACATCACGTACAGGGACACGACCACGACGATGACGAGCAGTACGGGGAAGGCCCAGGTGTCCGGCAGGACCAGGCGCAGGAGCGAGTAGCGGGACCCGGCCGAGGCGTCGTCGTAGCCCTCCTCCTCCACGTAGCCGCCGAGGTAGCCGAAGACCGAGCCGTGCGAGAGGAGGACGTACGGGAGGTAGGCGACTACGACGAAGGCAGCGGCGGGCAGCAGTACGACGGCCGCGTCGCGCACGCGGCGGACCCCGGACAGCGCCCCGGGCAGGACGACGGCCGGCATCAGCTTCGTGGCGACGGCGGCGCCGATCAGCACTCCGCCCGCCGCGCGCCGCGTCTGCGCCCGGGAGGCGACGAGGCCGAGTCCGGCGACCGCGAGGAGCACGCCCAGGACGTCGACGTGGGCGTTGTTGACGGCCTCGACGGGGACGGCCGGGCACCAGGCCCAGTACGCGGCCTTGCGGAGGTCGTCGCCGCGCCGTCGCAGGATCAGGAGGAGCGTGCCCGTGACGCCGAGGGAGACCAGGGCGGCGCCGATCTGGAGCGGCTTGTGCCGGGCGCCGGCGGGGGACAGCCGGTCGACGGCCAGGAAGTACGCCTCGGCGACGGGCGGGTAGATGGTGTGCACGGCGGGCCTGTTGATACGGGTGCAGCGGCGCGTGCCGTCGGTGTGCGGGACGGGTGCGAGGTCCGGGCCGGTGCAGGCGGCGCCCGTGGGGAACAGCCAGGGGTCGCGCAGCTCGGCGAGCGCCGGATCCTGGGGGGTGTGGTCGTACGGGGACACGCCGGCGGACTGGACGCGGCCGTCCCAGGCGTAGCGGTAGGAGTCGGTACTGGTCCGTGGCGGCCCCATCAGCCCGGTCAGCGTGACGGCGACGGCCCCCGCGGCGATCAGCCACGCGACGCTGCGAGCCGGGACCCGGCGCAGAGGCGGCAGTGCGACGCTGAAGAGTGCCCAGCAGGCCGCGTACCAGCAGAACAGGCCTACGGCGTCGCTGAAGTAGCCCCCGTACATGATGGTGCGGGCGAGGAGCGTCGTGAGTGCGGCAAGGGCGAGGGCACAGATCACCAGCGCGGTGCGAGGAGTGAGGGCGGTAAGGGCTTTCACCTGCGGAATCGTTCCAGGGATCGGCTCTCCCATGGGCCGTGCCGTCTCGGATGTCCGCGTTTCGTAAGGTGTTCCGGCAGCCTGCTCGGGCCTCGGCGGGGGTGTGATGGGGGCATGCGTTTCACCCTGCCCTCCGGGCCGCCCGTCACCTTCAAGGCGCGCCTGCACGATGCCCGTACCGCGACCGCCATCGGTCGCTGGCTCGGCCTGGCCATGGCCGTCTGCTTCGCGACCGGAGTACTGAGCCACTACCTCCAGCACCCGCCGGGATGGCTGGCCGACCGGCTGCCGAGCCGCCCGTACTGGGGTTACCGGCTCACCCAGGGTCTGCACGTGGCCTCCGGGATCGCCGCGATCCCGCTGCTGCTCGCGAAGTTGTGGGCGGTCTACCCGCGGCTCTTCGCCTGGCCTCCGGTGCGATCGGTCCTCCACGCCCTGGAGCGGATCTCGGTGGCGGTCCTGGTCGGGGCCGGACTGTTCGAGCTGTTCACGGGGCTGCTGAACACCTTCCAGTGGTACCCCTGGCCCTTCAACTTCGTTCCCGTGCACTACGCGGTCGGCTGGCTCCTGCTGGGATCGCTGCTCCTGCACGTCGCCGTGCAATGGCCGAAGATCCGCGACCACTTCACGCGGCGTTCCCCCGGAACCCTGGCCCTGCCCGAGGCCGACGGGCCGGACCGGCGCCAGCTCCTCCTCGGCGTCACCGCCGCGGTCGGAGCGGTCACGCTCACCACGGTCGGACAGTCCGTCACCGCGCTCGGCCCGCTGGAACTGTTCGGCCCGCGCAGCCCCGCCCACGGGGCCCAAGGGCTCCCCGTGAACCGGACGGCCGCCGCCGCCCGCGTCTCCGAGGCCTCCTTGGCCGACTGGCGGCTGACCGTGGACGGGCCGCGCCCGTACACCCTCACGCTGGACGAGTTGCGCGCCATGCCGCAGTACGAGGTGACCCTGCCCATCGCCTGCGTGGAGGGCTGGAGCAAGTCCGCCCACTGGACCGGGGTGCGGGTACGGGACCTCCTGGAGCGCGCGGGCGGCGGCCCGGGATCGCGGGCCCGGGTGGTCTCCCTGGAAGCGGCCGGCGCCTACCGGGTGATGGAGATGGGACGCCTGTACGCGCAGGACCCGCTCACGCTGCTCGCGCTCCTGCTGAACGGCGAGGTGCTGTCACTGGACCACGGCTACCCGGCGCGGATCATCGCCCCGAACCGGCCCGGCGTCCTGCAGACCAAGTGGGTCGGCCGACTGGAGGTGGCGTGATGAACTTCCGATACGTGACGGGCGGATTCGGGCTGGTGTGCGCGGCCTGGGGCGGGTACCTGCTCCTCCAGCAGCCCGAGCCGTGGCGGATCGCCGGCTGGCTCGGGGGTGCGGTCGTGGTGCACGACGGGGTCGTCGCACCCGTCGTGATGGCGATCGCCGTCCTCGTCGCGGTGGCGGGCCTGCGCCTGCGCGGGGTTCCGCGTGCGGCCCTGATCGTCGCGGGCTCCCTGACCGCCATCGCCCTTCCCCCGCTGCTGCGTGCGGGGGGCGTGGCCAACCCCACCGTCCTGCCGCTCGACTACCTGCGCAACTGGCTGCTCGCCCTGGCCGCCGTCGCGCTGTTCACCCTCGCGTACGTCGGCGTGCGTGCCGTGGCGCGCCGGGTGGGCCGGGAGAGCCGTCGGGCCTGATCGGAGCGGTGCCGCGGAAAGCCACCGGGTTCGCGCATTGTTCTTGAATGGTCATTCATGTATTTTCTTCTCATGCCCAGACCGCGAGAGTTCGAGCCCGACGCCGTCCTGAACGTGGCCATGCTGCGGTTCTGGGAGCGCGGGTACCGAGCGGTGTCGGTGGAGGACCTGGTGAAGGCGACCGGAGTCAAGCCCGGCAGCCTCTACAGCGCCTTCCCCGGCGGCAAGCGCGCGCTGTTCCTGAAGTCGCTGGAGCGGTACTCGAAGCTGGTCGTCCCCCAGAAGCTGGGCGAGCTGGAAGCTCCGGGCGCCTCGGTGGGCGAGATCCGCGGCTACTTCGACGGGCTGGTGCGCGATCTGCTCAGCCCCGAGGGCCGGCAGGGCTGCCTGCTCGTCAACACGGCGATCGAGAACGCAGCCGAGGACGACGAGGCGGCGGCCGTCGTCCGCGGACACCTGGCCCGGCTGGAGCGGTGCATGACCCATGCACTGGAGAACGCGGCCCGCCGGGGGCAGGTGCGCCCCGCGCTGGACTGTTCCGGCAGTGCCAAGCTGCTGGTCGCCGCCTGCCAGGGGCTGATGGTCGTCGGGAAGGCGAACCCCGATGAGACGCTCCTGCGCGCGATCGTCGACAACGCCTTCGACGCTCTCACCTGACGGCGGGGCGTACGGGCCACCGTTCGAGGTGGCCCTTTTCTTCGCACCAATAGTTGAATGAGTGCTCAAGAATGGAGTCAGTACATGAAGGCCATCGTCATCTCCGCCCACGGCGGACCCGAGGTGCTCACCCTCACCGAACTGCCCGATCCGGTGCCCGCCGACGGCGAAGTGCTGATCCGCGTCGCGGCGTTCGGCCTCAACCATGCCGAGGCCTACATGCGCAGCGGCGCCTGGGGGAAGGTCGCAGCCGTCCCCGGGATCGAGTGCGCCGGCGTGGTGGAGGCCGACCCGTCCGGTGAACTGCCCACAGGGACACGGGTGGTGGCGATCCTCGGCGGCATGGGGCGGACCCGCAACGGAAGTTACGCGGAGCTGGTGACCGTACCGGCGACCAATGTGGTGGCCGTGCGCTCGCAGCTGGACTGGGCCGCTCTGGCCGCGGTCCCCGAGGTGTACGCGACGGCGTGGAGCGGCCTGTTCGGCAATCTGGACCTGCGGCCGGGCGAGACCGTCCTGGTGAGGGGAGCTACCTCCTCGCTCGGCCAGGCAGCGGTCAACCTGGCGGTCGACCACGGTGCGACCGTCCTCGCCACGACCCGGGACCCGCTGCGGGCACCCCTGCTGAAGGAGCTCGGAGCGGCCGACGTACTCATCGACGACGGCGCGCTCGCCACCCAGGTCGCGGAGCGGGAGATCGGCGTCGACGCGGTGTTCGACGTCGTCGGCAACAGCGTCCTGCGCGACTCGCTGGCCCTGGTCCGGCCGCGCGGCCGGGTCTGCCAGCTCGGCTTCCTGGGCGGATTCGAACCGGTGCGGGACTTCGACCCCATCGCCGATCTTCCCAGCGGGGTCCGGCTCAGCTTCTTCGGCAGCGCCTTCGTCCTGGGCACGCCCGAATTCCCGCTCACCGGCGTGCCGTTGGACGAGATATACGCCAAGGTCGAGGCCGGTGTCCTGCGGGCCCGGCCTGCCCGGGTCTTCCGGTTCGACGAGATCGTCGAAGCCCATCGGGCCATGGAGGCCGGAGCGGCCCTCGGGAAGATGGTCGTCACCGTCGGCTGACCCCCGACCTCCCGTCAGCCCGCCGAGGGGTGCCTGGCCGGGGGTTTGGACTCCGGGGGGTCCGCACTGCCGCGGACCCCACCCGGCTCTTCGCCGCTCGGCAACCGTCAGCGCGTGAGGTGCACGAAGCGCCGGCCCGCCGCCTGCCAGGTGTCGTACGGGGTCCACCCCGCGGACCTCGCCGCGGCGCACAAGGCGCGGGTGCCGAGCCGGGCCCACCAGAAGGAGGCTCCGCGGCCACCGGAGCCGTCCTCGACGTACACCTCGACGCGCTCGTCGACGTCGGCCGCGGCCACCTCCACCAGCAGGGAGCCGCCAGGTGCGGTCAGTTCGGCGGCGCGGCGCAGCAGGGCGGCGGGGTCCCCGCCTATGCCGATGTTGCCGTCGATGAGCAGGACGGTGCCCCAGCCGCCTTCGCGGGGAAGCGGGTCGAACACCGACCGGCACAGGGCGCTGCCGCCCGCCCGTACGGTCCGGGCCACCGCCTCGGGTGTGACGTCCACACCGAGTGCCGTGTGCCCGAGCGCGGCGAGGGCGGCGACCAGTCGGCCCGGGCCGCAGCCGATGTCGAGGACGGGCCCGGTACACCGGGTCAAGACGGTGTCGTCGGCCGCGTCGGGCTCGGCGCACCACCGCTCGACCTCCAGCGGCAGCAGCCAGCCGTCACGCCGACGGAGGAACAGCGGCCCCTGCCCCGTGCGGAGGGCGACCGCGTACGGATCCGCCTGCCAGGTACGGGTGGCGGGCTCGGCGAGCTGGGCGGTCATCGGGTCACCGCGCACAGGTCGTGGTGCAGGGCGGCGAAGCGCGTCCGCGGGGCTGCGGCCGCGACCCGCTGCGCGTCGGCGGGGGTGTCCACGTCGCAGAGCTCGGGCAGGTCCCGTACGGAAAGCCCCGCATCGGTCAGGCGCTGCCGCTGGACCTCGCCGGTGTGCGCCACGGACATGGGGACGCCGAGCAGCAGGTCCGGGTCGGGGTCGGCGAGGCCGAGGGCCCAGAACCCTCCGTCGTCGGCGGGCCCGAACCAGGCGTCCGCCTCGGTGAAGTCCAGCCCGGGCGCCAGCAGTTCCGGGGTGACCTGCGGCGTGTCCATGCCGACCAGCAGGGTAGGTCCTGCGGTGAGGGCGAACGCGGCGGCCAGCCTGGCGTCGAGGCCGCCCGTCCCCTGCGGGACGACCTCGATCCCCTCCGGGATCCAGGGGCCCGGCTGTCCGTCGAGGACCAGGACACGCCGCTCGGCCGGGGTTGCCAGGACCGTCGCGAGGGTGTCCTGGAGTGAGGCGAGGGCCAGGTCGGCTGCCTGCTGCGGGGTGAACACCGTGGTCAGACGCGTTTTCACACGCCCCGCGACGGGCGCCTTGGCGATGACGAGGAGGGTGCTCATGCGGAGATCCCCTCGGTCGGTGCGGGGCGGGCGCCCGGCGGCTCGGCCAGGACCCGGCGCATGTCCCGTACGGCGTGCCAGGTGCCCCGCCAGGTTCCGGTGACCTTGGACTTTCCCGAGCGGGGCAGGTACGGGATGTCCGTCTCGGCCACCTTCCAGCCGGCGTCGGCTGCCCGTACGACCATCTGGAGCGGGTAGCCGCTGCGCCGGTCGCTCAGCCCCAGGCCGAGCAGCGCCTCGCGGCGCGCCACCCGCATCGGTCCGAGGTCGTGCAGCCGCAGTCCGGTACGGCGGCGCAGCATGCGGGCCAGGGCGATGTTTCCGGCACGCGCGTGCGCGGGCCAGGCGCCGCGGCCCTGCGGGCGGCGCCGGCCGAGCAGGAGATCCGCCTCCCCGGCGGCGACCCGCTCGGCCATGCCCACGAGCAGTCCGGGGTCCATGGAGGCGTCGCAGTCGCAGAAACAGACCAGATCGGCCCGGGCGGCGAGCAGCCCGGCGTGGCAGGCGGCGCCGAAGCCGCGCCGGGTCTCGTGCACGACGGTGGCGCCGAGACCGCGGGCGATGTCGGCCGAGCCGTCGGTGGAGCCGTTGTCGACGACGATGGCCCGCCACCCGGCCGGCACCCGCGCCAGCACCCAGGGCAGGGCCTCCGCCTCGTCGAGGCACGGCAGTACGAGGTCCGCGCGGGGCGGACGACAAGCAGAAGGAGTCACCCTCCACACCGTAGGAACCGAAGGGCGAAGAAGGGCGCCCGAAGACCTTACGAAACGCGGACACCGCGTCGCGCGGCGGCAGACACGTGCCCGCACGGGCCGGGCGCGATGTCACTCCTGAGGCATGGCATCCAGTACCGAAACCGACCCCGGCCCCGCCCGCCTCCGGCGACATCACGGGCCGCGTCCTGGTCGTCGACGACGACCCGACCGTTTCGGAGGTCGTCGCCGGCTATCTGGAGCGGGCCGGGTTCACCGTGCACCGGGCGGCCGACGGCCCGGCCGCGCTGGAGGCCGCCGCCCGGCACCGGCCCGACCTCGTCGTCGTCCAGACCGGCCGCGAGCAGGCCGCAGCCGGTGCTCGTACGGAGGACCGCCATGCGTGACGTGCTGTTGATCGCTCTGTACGCCTTCCTGGGCGCGGCGGCCGCCGGGATCCTCGGGGCCGTGGCGCTGCGGATACTGCGCCGGCGCAGCGTCGCCGTGTCCGCGATGCTCGCCGGGACGCTCGCGGTCGCGTGGGCGATGTTCCTGTCCTCCCACGACCTCGCCGTGGTGACCACGGTCGCCGCGATGGCCGCCGCCGTCTCGTTGGGCACGGCGCTGCTGCTGGGCCGCCAGGTCGTACGGCGCTGCCGGGAACTCGTCCGAGCGGCACACGACTTCGGACGGGACGGCACCTTCAACGCTCCCGCCGTACCGGCCCCCGCCGTACCGGCCCCCGCCGAACTGGCGGCACTCAGCCGCGAGCTGGCCCTCACCAGTGAGCGCCTCGCCGCCTCGCGCGACCGCGAGCGGGGCCTGGAGACCTCGCGGCGCGAGCTCGTGGCCTGGATCTCGCACGACCTGCGTACGCCGTTGGCCGGGCTGCGGGCGATGTCGGAGGCGCTGGAGGACGGAACGGCCGCGGATCCGGACCGCTACCACCGCCAGATGTGCGCCGAGGTGGACCGCCTCAACTCCATGGTCCCGACCTGTTCGAGCTGTCCCGCATCCATGCCGGAGCCCTCTCCCTCAACCCCACCACGGTCTCCCTCTACGACCTGGTGGGCGATGCGCTGGCAGGAACCGATGCGCTCGCGCGCGAACACGGAGTGCACCTGGCAGGCGCGTACGTCGCTCCACTGCCGGCCGAGGTCGACGGCAAGGAGATGACGCGGGTGCTGTCGAACCTGCTGGTCAACGCCATCCGCACACCCCGGCCGACGGAACGGTCGCGATCGCTACGGAACGCCGCGCGGACGCGGTGGTGCTGTCCGTCACCGACGCCTGCGGCGGCATCCCGCAGGAAGACCTGCCCAGGGTCTTCGACACCGGCTGGTGGGGCAGTCAGGCCCGTACCCCTCCCTCGGGCGCGGGCCTGGGCCTGGCGATCGTCCGGGGCATCGTCGAGGCCCACTCCGGGCGTGCGGACGTCCACAACGTGCCCGGCGGCTGCCGCTTCGAACTGACCCTCCCCGCACCTGCGTAGGCCGTACGGAACCGGCCGACGACCTCGGCCGGTTCCCGGGCTCAGCCGGTCACACCGGCCGACTCGCGCTGGCCGGCCCGCGCGAACTCGGTCATGCCGTCGGCGAAGCCGACCGCCGGACGCCAGCCCAGCTCCTTGCGCAGCCGGG
This sequence comes from Streptomyces sp. NPDC040545, assembly GCF_055595065.1. Classification (NCBI taxonomy): domain Bacteria; kingdom Bacillati; phylum Actinomycetota; class Actinomycetes; order Kitasatosporales; family Streptomycetaceae; genus Streptomyces; species Streptomyces sp. NPDC040545. Next base: position 233,993 of record NZ_JBVIWA010000010.1, on the reverse strand, counting down.
CGGAGTCGGCGGTGATGTGCCGTACGTCGCCGAGGCGGAACTCGCCCGTCACCACCGGGGCGGGTCCGCCGTGAGCCGTGGCCAGCGCGGTGGCCATCTCGCCGACCGTGTGCGGTTCCCCGCTGCCGGTGTTGTACGGGGTCAGAGCCCCGGCCTGCCGGCTACCGACCGCCTCGAGTGCCACTGCATTGGCCGCGGCCACGTCCGTGACGTGGACGAAGTCCCTTCGCTGCGCACCGTCCTCGTAGACCCGGGGTGCCTCGCCCCGGGCGAGCGAGGAGCGGAAGAAGGAGGCCACCCCGGCGTAGGGGGTGTCGCGCGGCATCCCCGGGCCGTACACGTTGTGGTAGCGCAGCGACACCGCCCGGCCCTCCACGCACCGGGCCCAGCTCGCCGCGAGGTGCTCCTGGGCCAGCTTCGTCGTCGCGTACACGTTCCGCGGATCCGCCGGGGCGTCCTCGCCGACCAGGCCCGGCGCGAGTTCGGCCCCGCAGTCGGGGCACCGGGGTTCGAACCGGCCCGCTGTCAGGTCCTCGTGCCGACGCGGCCCGGGCCGTACCGTCCCGTGCCGCTCGCACGTGTACCGGCCCTCCCCGTAGACCACCATCGACCCGGCGAGCACGAGCTTCCCCACCCCGGCGGTCGCCATCTCCGCCAGCAGCACCGCCGTCCCGAGATCGTTGCAGCCGACGTAGTCGGGGGCGTCGGCGAAGTCCTTGCCGAGGCCGACCATGGCCGCCTGGTGGCAGACCGCGTCGATTCCGCGGAGCGCGGCGCGGACGGCGACGGCGTCCCGCACGTCGGCGCGCACGAACTCGGCGTCGGGCAGCGGCGGCGTGCCGGGGTGGGCGGCGGGCAGCAGGGCGTCGAGCACGACGGGGTCGTGCCCGCGGTGCTTGAGGGCGGTGACGATGTGGGAGCCGATGAACCCGGCCCCTCCGGTGACGAGGACGCGCATGCTCCCGACGCTACGCAGTGCGCAGCCCCCGAGGGGGCTCCCACGCGTGCACGTAAGACTTCCGTCATACGGGAGCGGCGGGAACTGCGGCGGGGGCGTCACGGCCGGGTGGCTCCGAGCGGGACGTCAGTGGTGGCTGAGGTGGTAGTGGTCCTTCCAGATGCCGTCGCCGTCGTCTCCGCACACGACCATCCGCCCTCGGCGTACGGCGGTTGAGGCTGCGCTGGTGTCGAAGACACCGCCCCAGGTTGCCCTCATCAGCGGCCGCTCCCGCGCCGGCCGACCACATGTCGCGATGATCACGGAAAGGAGGCCGTCCGGGGGAATCAGTGGTCCGGAACGCACCACGGTCACGGGTCGGGGCGAGACGTGGGGGTGACCGCTCTTGAATACCGGGCCTGGAGCGCCGGCTCCTACGCGCGGGCGATCCACGCCCCACGGCGCGCCCTGTCCCTGTGCGATGCGGAGGGCTGGTCCTTCCCCCTTGACCTGGAAAGGTGGTGCGCCCGGGCGGACGCGGCAGACCGGACCGTGCTGCGCCGGTGCACCGGCCGGGTCCTGGACATCGGATGCGGCGCCGGCCGCATGGTCGAGGCGCTGGTGGGGCGTGGCCACCACGTCCTCGGTATCGACGTCTGTCCCGTCGCAGTGATCACGACCGCCTGCCGGGGCGGTTCTGCGGTGAGCAGATCGGTCTTCGACCCGCTCCCCGCCGAGGGTCGGTGGGGAACGGCGCTGCTGATCGACGGCAACATCGGGATCGGTGGCGAGCCCCGACGGCTGCTGCAACGGATTCGGGAGGTCATTGCTCCGGAGGGTCTGCTCCTGGTGGAGACCGCTTCCGGAGAGGTGGACGAGCGGCGTCGTGTCCGGATCCAATCCGGCCACCGGCCGGTCAGCACCGCTTCCCCTGGGCCGTGGTCGGGGCCACTGCCCTCCGCCGTCACGCCATGGCGTCGGATGGGCCGAGGCCGAACGGTGGACCAGCGGGCGGGGACGTCACTTCGTCGCGCTGCGCGCCTGCCGCTGAGCCCGGCTCCAGCGCCAGATCCGTACGACCAGGACCACGGCCGAGGCCGCGAACAGTGCCCCGGTGATGAGGAGCCAGCGGCCGAGGAACCCGTCCGCCGGAAGGGCGGTCGCGGCCGTGTAGTGCTCGACCCGGCGGAGGACCAGCGGCCACCAGACGAGCAGCAGAACTCCGGAGACGAACGCGGGTACACGGACGTAGTTCACGCTCACCCGTGGCACGGGCGGAGTGGGGCCGGCTCCCCGCTTGAACAGCGCTTGCGCCGCCCGGTCGGTCACCGAGTACAGGGGCAGCAGGACCAGGTCGTGGAGGAGGGCCGCTCCGACGAACCACACGGCCACTGCGAGCGTGTCCCCCTCGAACAGGCGCAGACCGGCGTAGACGGCGAGGGCGAAGGAGACCAGGACGAGGAGCAGGTGCAGGGGGGAGGCTCCGTAACGACGCCGGAAACCGGCCGGGGCGCTCATCCGGTCCCTCCGAAGGTCAGGCGGGTGACCCACTTCGTGTTGTGGACCCCTGGAGCTCCCGCGACGATGGCCCGCGCCGGGTAGCCGTGGTCGGCGGCGAGGATGGCCCCGTTGACGCGGACGGCCAGGAGGGATCGGCTGTCGCGGACCTGGTGGTCGCTGAGCACCGCCGACCTGAACGAGCCGCCACGCTGGACCGATTCGACGAGGACCTCGGGCGTGTTCACACCGAGCCCGACGAGCGCGGCCAGATCGGTGAGCCGGACTCCGCCCCACCGCTGGTCGGTGGTGGACCAGCCCTCCACACAGGCGATGGGCAGGGCCGACTCGTGCTGCGTCATGGCCAGCAGCTGCCCGTACGTCAGGTCGACCTGACGCCCCGGGCCGCGTACGGTCAGCCGCCACGCCGGCCCGACGTCGCTGGGCCGGATGCCGACCGAGGCGGCGGTCTTGTTGATCTGGAACCCGTTCGGGCCCGAACCCGGGTCCCGGCCGTGAGGGGCCAGCAGTGCGGTCCGCCGCCACCATCCACCGATGCTCTGCCCCGCCGTGACGACCAGCAGGGCCACCGACCCGAGCCCCACCATGGCCAGGGCACCCCGGCGGGAGATGGTCGGCGCCGCGGGGCGGGGCGAGACCAGCCCGACCGCCTGCTCGGTACCCGCCGCAGGCTCCCCGCGTCGCGCCCGTACGGCCCGCAGGGCCCTGGGCAGCCGGAAGGCCACGTGGACGACGAAGGCGCCGATGAACACCCAGGCCCCGTAGAAGTGCAGGGTGTAGAAGGAGCCGGGGAAGATGTAGTGGAGCTGGACGTTGAGGATGCCGGTGACGAACTCGAAGCCGGCGCCGCCGACCAGCAGGAGCAGGGACAGCCGCTCCAGAGCGTGGCTGATCGAGCGGATCGGTGGCCACTCGAACAGCTTGGGAATGACCGACCACAGCTTCGCCAGAAGGACCGGCACGAGGACGATTCCCAGCGTCGTGTGGACACCCTGGGTGAGTCGGTAGAGCCAGTACGGGGAAGTGGGCCAGGAGAAGAGGTAGAAGCCGAGCCATCCCTTGTTCGGCGTCTGGTCGTTGACCGCCGCGAGGTCGGGGTTGTACGCCGCGTACGACAGCAGGCCCGTCACGAAGAGCACCGTGATCCCGAACAGCAGGACCAGCCCGAACACCGCGGTCAGCCACGGACCGCGCAGCGGACTGCGCCAGAACTCCGGACGAGCCGGCCCCGGGGGCGGACCCGCTCCCAGAGCCGTGCTCCCGGCCTCTCGCAGCCGCGTCAGCGGACCGGACCGGACCTTCGGCGGGGCCGGCTTCCGGGCGCCGGGAGCCCGACCGGGCGGAGGCCCGGCCGCAGGAGGGGTGTCAGTCTTCTCCGACTCCTTGCCCGTTGGCGGTGGCACCTCGTCCGGCTGGCCCTGCCCGATGCCCCTCGCGCCCATCGGGCACCTCCGTCGACCGCCGATTTCTACCTTTTCTTTCTATTTCGCCAGCTAGAAGAACATGCCGCACCGATGCCGCACCTGCTCCGGCGACACGCCAAGTGGAGGGAATCCCCGCCGAGCTCTCACGCGGCGAGGCCTACGTCGAGGATCTTGGCGGCCTTGCCGATGGATCCGGGCGTGAGGTGGCGGTAGATCGTGAAGGTGATCCGTCGGTTCCATGGAGTGGCGGAGGAGGTAGCCGTCGACAGTGCCGTGTTCGTTGGTTTACCACTTGAAAAAGGGCAGCTGGTGCGGACCGTTGGCGATAGCTGGTCCGGAAATGGTCCGGATCTTGGCCCGGCGGGGAAGGAGGAGAGACGGGGCGTTCTGGGAGTGATCGGCACTGGACTGGCCGTCAGCCGAGCGCCGCACCTCGGGTTGGTCCGCCGCTGTACCGCCAACTCTCCTATGGCCGGTGGTCATCACAGAGCAATCCGGCCGCGTAGAAGCGTGCGGGTGCTCCGCAACTCTCAGTCTTAGCCGATCATACGGTTCTTCCCCGGGCCGCATGAGCCGGCTGATCGCACCGAGGGCGAGGCGCGATTCCTGGACCGTTCGAGGACGCGGTCGTGGACCGTCGAAGAGCAGGTCAGCCCACCCGGAGACCGACCGCCAGCGTCAGTTCGAGAACCCGGTGCGGCGACCCGAGATCCGGGAACAGCTCCCGCAGCTGCGACATCCGGTACCGAACGGTCTGGGGGTGGACGAACAACGCCGCCGCCACCTCGTCCCGCCTGCCCTGGTGCAGCAGCCACGCCCGCAACGTCTCCTCGAGCCGCCGCGCGGTCGCGGCCGGCAAGGTCCGCAACGGTGCGAGGGCTCGGGCGCGCAGGTCAGCGAACGCGTCTGCGTCGGCGCTCAGTACCAGCTCGGGCAGGTGGTCCTCGGTGTCGCGGATGTCGGAGGAGAGGGAGCGCGCGCGTACGGCTCGTGCGTACGAAGCGGACGCACGCGTCCACGGCCGGGCCGGGCCGACCACGGCGGTGCGGTCGGGCAGCTGCCTCAGGAGATGTGCTCGGTCGGCATCGGGGACGAGCAGCACGCCGGAGGCGTCCGGCAGATCGTCGAGGACAAGGGTGCCCGGGTCGAGCGCGCGGTAGGCCGGCCGGGCCTGGGCGGCGGGCAGCAGGACTGCGGTCAGCGAAATCGGCGGCTGCCACCCGGCCCGTCGAGCAGCGGCAAGGAGCACGTCCGGGCTCGCGCCGGAGAGCAGGTCGCGGGCCAGTTGTTCCAAGTGGCGCTCGTGGGCCCGGCCCCGGGCGGCCAGTTCGTCGGCGTGGCCCGCGGCGCTCGCGGCGGAGAGCTCGTCGATGTAGGCGAAGGTCAGCTCGGCGAACTTGGCGACCTGGGCGGCGGGCAGACCTGCGGGTACGGCACGTGCGGCCAGGCCTCGCCAGGCCACGCGGGCACCGACGCGGTAGGCGCTGAGCAGGGCGTCCATCGAACGGCCGTCGCGGACCTCGCCGCGGCCCAGCTCGTAGGCTGCCTCGCCGGCGTCGCCGCCCGTGGCGTTCCCGCTCGCGAGGTCAAGGTAGAGGCCCAGGGCGGTGCGGACGGCTCGGCGGATGGTGGCACCCATGCGGCCCGACAGGGCGTTGGCGTAGGGCGGGACCTCGTCGATGATCGCCTGGACGACCTCGTCGGCGGTGGTCCTCAGCGCGGCCCGAAGCGCGGTGACCGTCGCGTCGTCCAGGACCAGTTCGCTGGCCCTCCGGACTGCATGGCTCACGTTTCTGTTCCCTGCGAACAATTCGACCGATCATTTTCACGTCCTGCGGACAGGACTTTACCCCCTGAAGTACATCAAGCTGGGGTCATGACGAGTGCAGCCCTCCGCAGTAGGGCGTCGAAACTGCTGGAGATGATCACGACGCCGCTGCTGCCGTCGGACTACCTCGACCTGGTCAGCCCGCTGCGTGCGGGCGGCGACCTGCGGGGGCGCATCGAGGCCGTGCACCCCGAGACGGGTGACGCCGCGACCATCGTGATCAGGCCGGGACGGGGCTGGCGCGGTCACACGGCCGGTCAGTACGTGCGGATCGGGGTCGATGTCGACGGGGTGCGCCTGTGGCGTGCCTACTCGCTCACCTCGCCGACGAACCGCCGGGACGGCCGCGTCACGATCACCGTGAAGGCCATCCCGGACGGCAAGGTCAGCAATCACCTGGTTCGCAGGGCGAAACCGGGCACGCTGGTCCAGCTCGACCAGGCGACCGGTGACTTCGTACTGCCGCAGGCCAGGCCCGCCAAGGTGCTCTTCCTGACGGCCGGCAGCGGCATCACGCCGGTGATGGGCATGCTGCGCGACACCGAGTTCGACGACGTCGTCATGGTCCACTGCGCGCCACAGCCGCAAGACGTGATCTTCCGCAAGGAACTGCACGCCCTGGTCGCGGACGGGAAGCTGCGGCTCACCGAGCTGCACACCGACACGGACGGCACGCTCGACATCGCCCGTCTCGACGAATTCGTGCCCGACTGGGCCGAGCGCGAGACCTGGGCTTGCGGGCCCGCGGGCCTGCTCGACGCCGCCGAAGACCACTGGACCGAGCACGGCGTCCCGGAGCGCCTGCACACCGAACGCTTCCGCCCCGGCATCGTCGTCGCCGGCGACGGTGGCCAGGTCACGTTCAGCACCACCGGCAAGACCGTCGACGCGGACGGCACCACGCCGCTGCTGGACGTCGGCGAGGAGGCCGGCGTGCTCATGCCCTCCGGGTGCCGCATGGGCATCTGCTTCGGCTGTGTCACGCCGCTCAAGGCGGGCGCCGTACGCGACCTGCGCACCGGTGACATCACCGAAGCCGAGCCGGGCGTCCTCATCCAGACCTGCGTGTCCGCCGCGGCGGGCCCCTGCGACATCGAACGGTAGGAGCACATTGACCGCCATCGACCCCACCGCCCACCTGACCGCGGAGCAGATCGAGGAGCTGGGCCGCGAGCTAGACGCGATCCGCGACGAGGTGATCGCCGGCCGCGGCGAGAAGGACGCCGCCTACATCCGCAAGGTCATCTCGGCGCAGCGCAAGCTCGAGCTGGTCAGCCGGGGCGTACTGCTGTTCTCGATCTTCCCGCCCGCGTGGCTGATCGGCACCGCCGGCCTGTCCGTGGCGAAGATCATGGAGAACATGGAGATCGGCCACAACGTCCTGCACGGCCAGTGGGACTGGATGCGGGACCCGAAGATCCACTCCACGACCTGGGACTGGGATCACGTCTCGCCGGCCGAGCAGTGGAAGCACTCGCACAACGAGCTGCACCACAGGTACACCAACGTGATCGGCAAGGACAACGACCTCGGCTACGGCATCATGCGCGTCGACGAGGACCAGAAGTGGCACCCGTTCCACCTCGGCCAGCCGCTGTGGAACTTCATCAACGCCTGCTTCTTCGAGTACGGCATCGCCGCCTACGACCTGGAACTCGGCAGGAACCTGCACAAGCGCCGCCGCAAGAACCCGGAGTTCCGCGCGCGGGCCAGGGCCGTGGGCCGCAAGATCCGCAAGCAGGTGCTCAAGGACTACGTGATCCACCCGCTCCTTTCGGGCCCGTCGTTCCTCACCACGCTCGCCGCCACGTTCACCGCGAACCTGGTCCGCAATATCTGGTCCCACTCGGTGATCATGTGCGGGCACTTCCCCGAGGGCGTGCAGGTCTTCGAGCGCCGGTCGATCAAGGGCGAGACGCGCGGCCAGTGGTACCTGCGCCAGATGATGGGCTCGGCGAACATCAGCGGCAGCAAGGCCATGCACTTCATGACCGGCAACCTGTCGCACCAGATCGAGCACCACCTGTTCCCGGACCTGCCGAGCAACCGGTACGCCGAGGTCGCGGTGAAGGTGCGCGCCTTGTTCGAGAAGTACGAGCTGAAGTACGTCACCGGGCCGCTGCCCAAGCAGGTGTACTCCGCGTGGCACAAGGTCTTCCGCCTCTCGCTGCCGAACAAGAAGCCCAAGGTCACGACGCCGGACCGCGAGCAGGAGCTCGCCGCGGTCTGATTCCCGCTACTGGTTCAGACCCTTCGGCCGTACCGACGGCACAGCCGGTTTGTGCGACATCCCGCGAGTTCTCCTGAAGCCCGCTGAGTGATCGAGGCTGTGGCTAGGGGCTTCTTCCCCCTTCGGGTACTCCGTTCGGCTGTGACGCAACTTCGGGCTCGACGAGAAGACCGCCATGCGCGGTGCGGACTCGGCACGGTGCCTCCTGGAAACCAGTGCCGAGTCGTTGAACGCTGAGGACCTGGTCGGCAGGCGCCTGCTGAAGGTGACGACGTCATGGCACCACTACCAGAAGGCCGAGCCCTCTTTCCTGCACATGTGGTTGCACATGGACGGTCTTGGCCCCATCCGCTTCCACACACCGGGCGACGGATTGTCCTTGGAGATCGGCCAGCCCCACGGCCCCTACGACATGGAGGAATACGGTCACACTACGGTCGAGGGGCCCGCGAACGGCCCTTGGAGGACCACTCTCTTGCGGAGGGCCGACTTGGCGTCATCACCGTCGGAGCGTCGGACTCCCCGAGGCCCGGCCGGACCGCCCGAGACCTGACCGCGCCGTGGCTGGCGAGCTGACGACGAGGCTGGTCAAGAGGGGCTGAGGCCCTCGTGGTCCCACTGCTCGAGCAGCACCTCTGCGGGGAGCGCGCTGCCGTCGGGAGCAAGGCGCTGGACCGGCATATCGGGGGAGGCGCATGCAAGCAGTTGTTCGGCGACTAGGTGGGGAACGAGCAAGGCGGTGGTGCCCGCCTTTCGGTTCATCGCCACGTGGTAGGTGGCGATGACTGATGCCTCCCACAGGGTGAGGGGGTCGCGTTCCGGCTCGCTGTGGAGGGTTCGGGGGAGGGCGGCGGACATGGAGGTCGACGAGATCAACATCGCCACACGCTTCAGGAATTTCGACGGCCCCGTTCCTGGGCGGGCAAGGGCATGCCCCGTCGTACCTCGCGTCACTGTCGCAGGAGGGGGGCAGGTCCTCTGTCTGGTGGGCCCCGCTCCGGTTACGGGCCTCACGTCCCCTTCGGGGAGGCGGGTGGCAGGCGACGGCAGGACGTCCGCGCCACCGGACCCGCCCGCACCGCTGCTCCGCCGCCACAACAGGTGTGTGCAGCTGCGCAGATTCAACGGAGGCCCGGCCCTCCACGGCACCGGCGGCTCCGGGTGCGGATCCGATCCGGCAGCAGGACCGTGCCCGCGAGTGCGCCGTAAGCCAGCTCGTCAGGCGCCCACAGAACGCGCGGCACCCCGCGCCCGGCAGGAACGGCTGATGGTGGCCGAGGTGGCGGGAGGCTCACGCCGTGTTCCGGCTGAACCGGGCCGCGCTCCGAGCAGCCCGGTTCGACGGGGCGCTTCAGGCGGGACGTGATCCGGGAGCGCATGGAGGGTATCTACTCGGCCGGCACCCTGAGGGAGCTGCGCGACTTTGTCCGGGCTTCCACCGGTCCCCCGGACTGGGATTTCACCTCGTGGCGCCGAAACGTGAATGGCGCCCGGTGGATCGGGCGCCCTTCACTGAGAGCCGTGCCGCGGGCTGACCGTACCGCGCGACCACGACCAGCACGAAGGAGATGGGCAAGCTCCGCTATGTCGTGGAGCAGGCCTTCGCCCTATTCCACCAGTTCAAAGGACTCGCCGTCCGCTGGGAACGCCGCACCGAACTCTACGACGCCTTCGTCTCCATCGCCTGCGGCCCTCATCTACGGGCGACGCCTCAAGCGAGCCCAACCGTGATCGTGTGGGGAGCTCCCAGCGACGCGTACGGAGTACTACCGCTTGCACACCCAGTGTGACCCCGCCTAGCTTCGCAATCAGCGTGTGCTTGCCCCGGGCTTCGTTCAGTTTACGTAACTGATGGAGTCCGGCAAATGGAAGCTAATTCACCAGTCCGGCTGCCAGGTCACAGCACTAGCCGACTGTACTGCCGCACGACCGGATCGCGGTCTGCGCCGAGAGTCAAGGAGAAGACCATGAAGAAGACCATTCTTGTCGTGGTGTGCGTGGCAGCGGCTACAGCCTTCCCGGTAGTGCCCAGCCAGGCAGCTCAGGTCGTACTTGTTGTGGATGACAACGGAGCGCAATGCCCGGGGGCGGCTTTCACCACGATCCAGGCAGCGATTACCGCGGCCTCGCCGGGAGACGAGATCAGGGTCTGCGCCGGCACATACAATGAGGTTGTCACCGTGAACAAGGCGAACTTGCGGTTGGTCGGACCGGCCGCCGCCCCCAGAGGGACAGCGTGCCGCCAGGTCGGAGCTCCGGATCCGACTAGTCAGGCAATCATTCAGTCGGCGGACGGTTCAGGCACTGTCCGCTTGGCGGAGAACGGCATCAGGTTCTCCCGCTTCACCGTTCAGAACAATACCTCCAGTTATGGCATTGTCATGAGTGCGGCACACTCGGGCCACCAAGTGCGGCAGAACTTGATCCAGGGTAATGTGTTCGGAGTCTATTTCAACTCCAGCGGCGCAATCCTTTCCGAGGTTGAACAGAACTGTATCCGCCAGAACAATGAACCCGGTTCCGCAAGCGGCAATGGAGTCTACTCGGATGCGGGCTTGAAGAACGCGGACATCGAAGATAACACCTTTTCCGGTAACGAGAACTCTGGTGTCCTTCTGGACGCACTGGCACCCGGAGGAGTCGATAATGTCAGAGTAAACAGAAACACATCCTTGGAGGACAGGGCCTTTGCGTTCATCTTCAAGTCCAGCAACGTCGCCGTAGGGAGCAACATCATCCGGGACAACTTTGGCGCCCCCGGGATCTTCTTCGGCGACAGCAATACGAACTTGAGGATCACCTCCAATCTGATTGAGAGGGGCTTCCTGGGCGTTCGGGCCAACGCCTTTGGCCTCTCGCCCAACACCAACGTCACCATCACCGGCAACACCATCAGAAACTCCGAATCAAGCACCGTCGGCCACGGCATCAGCGTGGCAGCGAACTCCCTCGCGAACTCCGTCATCTCCCGGAACATCGCCACCGGCAACGCGGGCGACGGCATCCGCATCGATGCCGGCGGCAACGGGGGCAACACCATCAGCTTCAACGTCGCCCGCGGCAGCGGCATGCTCGACTGCCGCGACAACACCACCGGCACCGGCACCGGTGGCACGGCCAACACCTGGGTTCGCAACATTGGCCCGAACGCGGCCCCTCCCAGCATCTGCCTCTGATCGAACTGCTGAGCCCGGAGCCACCGGCTCGATGCCTGTGGATAGTTCCTCCGGAAACGAAGAAGTTCCTTGTGGCTTGCGATGATGGGGGTTTCTCTAGGACCCCATCAGGCATGATCAGCAAGGCGCTTCCGAGATGAAGTCTTCCCATGCCGCAGCGGCGGTCCCATCCGCGTTCAGGGATTTGTCACCGCGCTCGTGGCCCAGATCCCGGACAGCCCGCACTTCGAGACGATCAACCGGGGCCACCCGCTGCCGCTGCTCCTGAGCAACGGCACGGTCCGGCCCTTGATGCCCACCGTCCCCCTGCCGCCGTTCGGGCTTGAGGAATTGATCAGCGGCCCTCCTGCGTTGACGGACAGCTATCCGTTCGCAACGGGGGACCCGGCTGCAGCTGATTGACGAGCCGGTTGGCCATGCCCAGGCCCGAGGGCCCGCAGCCCGCCCTGGCCTGTGAGGTTGGTCCCGTCGGCCTTGGCCCGGTCCGCCAGCTGGCCGATCAACTGGTCATCCAGCATGGTCGGATTTAGCCCGGCCAGCCGGGTGAGCGGCGTTAGCCCATTTCCTCCAGGGTTTTGCCCTTGGTCTCCTTGATGCAGAACACCACGAACGGGGTGGACAGCAAGGCGAACACGGCGTAGATGACGTAGGTCGCCGACAGGTTCCAGTCGGCGAGGTCCGGGAAGGTGACGGTGATTGCCCAGTTGGCGATCCACTGGGCCGAGGCGGCCACCGACAGGGCGAGTGCGCGGATCGCGTTCGGGAACATCTCGCCGAGCAGCACCCAGACCACCACGCCCCAGGAGAAGGCGAAACAATCGAGGTGGAGAGGCTGATCAGCAGCGAGTTGCTCTCGTCGATGCCCACCGACTGCCACAGGAAGGACGAGTAGTAGAAGATCACGTTGATGCCGACGAACTGCTGGAACACCGAGGCCCCGATGCCGACCCCGACGATCAACTTCTTAGAAGAAGCCGATCTTCTTTGGTGAATAACTTACTAAAAAGTTCTTCGTCTGCTGGTAGTGCTCCAGCATCATCTTGTGGGTCTCGCGGCCGATGCCAGACTGCTTGTATCCGCCGAAGGCGGCGTGTGCCGGGTAGGCGTGGTAGCAGTTCGTCCAGACGCGGCCCGCCTGGATCGCGCGGCCCGCGCGGTACGCGGTGTTGATGTCCCGGGTCCAGACGCCCGCGCCCAGGCCGTACGCCGTGTCGTTCGCGATCCGTACGGCGTCGTCGAAGTCCTGGAAGGACGTCACCGACACCACCGGACCGAAGATCTCCTCCTGGAAGATCCGCATGCGGTTGTCGCCCTCGAAGATGGTCGGCTGGACGTAGAAGCCGCCCGCGAGATCGCCCTCCAGTTCCCGGCGCTCGCCGCCCGTCAGGATCTTCGCGCCCTCCCGCTGGCCGATCTCCACGTACGACAGGACCTTCTTCAGCTGCTCCTCCGAGGCCTGCGCCCCGATCATCGTGTCGGTGTCCAGCGGGTGTCCCGGCACGATCAGTTCGGTGCGGGCCACCGCCGCGTCGAGGAAGTCCCCGTACCGGCCCCGCTCGATCAGCGCGCGCGACGGGCTCGTGCACACCTCGCCCTGGTTGAGGGCGAACATGGTGAAGCCCTCCAGGGCCTTGTCGCGCAGGTCGTCGTCCGTCGACCAGATGTCGTCGAAGAAGAGGTTCGGGCTCTTGCCGCCGAGTTCCAGGGTGACCGGCTTCAGATGCTCGGCCGCGTACTGCATGATCAGCCGGCCGGTGGCGGTCTCCCCGGTGAAGGCGATCTTCGCCACCCGGGGACTGGACGCGAGCGGCTTGCCCGCCTCCTCCCCGAAGCCGTTGACGATGTTGACCACGCCCGGCGGCAGCAGGTCCGCCACCAGGCTCAGCCAGTAGTGGACGGAGGCCGGGGTCTGCTCGGCCGGCTTGAGGACCACCGTGTTGCCCGCCGCCAGCGCCGGGGCCAGCTTCCACACCGCCATCAGGATCGGGAAGTTCCACGGAATGATCTGTCCGACCACGCCCAGCGGCTCGTGGAAGTGGTAGGCGACGGTGTCGTCGTCGAGCTGGCTCAGCGCGCCCTCCTGCGCGCGCAGCGCCCCCGCGAAGTACCGGAACTGGTCGATGGCCAGGGGCAGGTCGGCCGCCAGGGTCTCCCGCACCGGCTTGCCGTTCTCCCACGTCTCCGCGACCGCGAGGGCCTCCAGGTTCTGCTCCATCCGGTCCGCGATGCGCAGCAGGATCGACGACCGCTCGGTGACCGAGGTGCGCCCCCACGCGGGCGCCGCCGCGTGGGCCGCGTCCAGCGCCCGCTCCACGTCCTCGGCCGTGCCCCGGGCGACCTCCGTGAAGACCTGGCCGTTGACGGGGGAGGGGTTCTCGAAGTACCGCCCGCGGGCGGGCGGAGCGTACTCGCCGCCGATGAAGTGGTCGTAGCGGGGCGCGTACGACATGAGCGCCCCCTCGGTACCGGGCGCTGCGTAGCGGGCCATGGTGTCCTCCCGTTGCCGGGCGCCGGCCGCCGTCGGACAGCGCTCGGGTGGAGGCTAGGAGCGGGCAGGTTGCGGATACGTTGCACGCCGCCGTCCACCGGGGTCAGGGTCCGGGCGCACGCCGAGCTCCCGGTCCAGGGCACGTACGCGGGCCAGCGCGGCCGGCCTGCGCTCCGGCGGCAGCGCCGCCGCCAGCGCCCGCCACGCCTGCGGGTCGTCCGCGCCCCACGGGCCGCACACCCAGTCGGTCAGCAGCCCGGCATCCGCGCGCGCGATCACGGCCGCCCTCGCCTGGTCCTCGATCCGGCGCCGCAGCCGGACGATGCCGGGCGCGGTCGAGGCCGGCAGCAGGGGGCCGGGGTAGTGGTGGAGGGCCGCGGACACCGCCCCGGCTGCCAACTGCCGTGTCAGAGCGGTGAAATCCGCGTCCAGCGGACCGGCCGTGCGATACGGGCGCGAAAGCGGCGCCGACGGCCCCAGCAGAGCGCGCAGCCGGGAGATCTCGGCGCGCAACGTCACCGGTGACACCGACTCGTCCTCGTACAGGGCGATCGCGAGCTCCTCGCCCGACAAGCCCTCGGGATGGTGCGCGAGCAGCGCCATGATCTCGCTGTGCCGCCGCCCCAGCCGGAGCGTGCGACCGGCGGTGACCAGCAGCGCCTCGTCCTGGCCGAGGGCGGCGAGCGTGTCGCGGGCGGCCGGCGGATCCGGTTCGAGCAGGGTCAGCTGGGCTTCCGCCGCCCGGGCCACCGCCTGCACGAAGCCGAGGGAGTGCGGGTGGGCCAGGCCGTCGCCCCCGGTGATGTCCACCGCGCCCAGCAGCCTGCCGGTCCGGGGGTCCCGTACCGGGGCCGCCGCACAGGTCCACGGGTGCACCCGGCGGCTGAAGTGCTCGGCCCCGAAGACCTGCACGGGTTCGCCCGTCGCGACCGCCGTCCCGGGTGCGTTGGTCCCCATCGCCGACTCCGCCCAGCGCGCACCCGGGACGAAGCCGAGGCCCTCGGCCCTCCGCAGGGTGCCCGGTTCGCCCTCCACCCACAGCAGGCTGCCCCGCGCGTCGCACACGGCCAGCAGATGCGCCCCGTGCGCGGCGAACGCCCCGACGAGATCCCGGAACAGCGGCATCACCCGGGCCAGCGGGTGCTCCTCGCGGTACGAGCGCAGCTCCCCCTCCGCAAGCTCCACCCGGGGCGCGCACTCCGGGCTGAGCCGGGCCCGCGCGCACCGCCGCCAGGACCGCGCGATGACCGCCCGGACCGGGCCCTCGACCCGCCCGTCCCGGGTGAACGCGGCATGGGCCCGCCGTAGTTCGCGCGTGCGGGCGGCCGCATCGGCCCCGCCCGGCAGCGCCACCGACGGATCGCCCATGTCACCCTCCCGTGGTGCCGCGGTACGGAGTTGCGGAGCTGCGGAGCGTCCCCATCGTCGTCCCGGTACCGGGTCCCGGCAAGCCGTACGTCGGCCAGGGCGCCGGCGGTACGCGGCCCGCGCGGGCCGAAACCTCATGGGGCGGGATCGGCCTCCAGCGCCAGGACCGGGTCCGGGGCGGACGGCCCCGACGGGATCCACCGGCCCGCCTCGCGGCGGTACGGCCACCAGCGCCCCTCCCGGCCCAGCCGGATCCGGCGGCCGGTGCCCGCCTCCGTCCTGCGGGCGCGGACCCGGCGGAGCACCGGCGTCTCCCCGTCCGCCCACGCCGCGGCCAGGGCCGCACGGGCACGGGCCAGTGTGCTCCGGTCCGGCGTCCAGTCGTCCTCCGGGTCGGTGGGAAGGAACACGGCGGAGTGGTGGTGGATGAGGCCAGAGATCTCGGAGAGCACGCATTCCTCAACCTTGACTACCAGGTACGGAGTGGCCGAAGGTACCTCACCGAGGGTGCCCGGCGATGTGGGCGTCGCCATGACCCGGGTCACTTCGAAGACTGTTCGGGTGTCGGGGAACGCGTGGTCTCGACGGCACGTTGAGTGGGTAGGAGTTGGTCGGCGGCAGAAGGAGGTGTCCGCAGATGTCCACGAGCGGAAAGATCGCGGTTGCCGGAGTCGTGGCAGCCGTCGTGCTGTTCTGGACCGTGGGGTTCTGGGCGGGACTGCTGGTCCTGATCGGCGTGCCGGTCGCCGCCTACCTCCTGCTGGACTCCTCTCAGCGGCGTCGGCTGCGGGGTATATCCAGGAAACAGATCGGCCGCTGACCGCGGCCGCCGTGCGGTCGCCCGGCGGGGCGGCCGGGCTCCGGCTTCGGTGCGGAGCCCGGCAGGCACGGCAGCGGGGCGGAATGAGGGCGCGTACCCGCACGGTGGCGGTGACGCCCGGAAGGTGTGGCCCGCCCGGGCGGCGGCCGGGTCAGGCGGCGCCGCTCACGACGGCCAGGCCGAGGTCCGCTTCGAGCAGCATCTGGGACGCGTGGTCCACGAGGTGCCGGAGCACCGGCGAGTAGGTCTCGTCGCCGCCCAGTTCGTCCAGGATCCGGTGCCCCTCGGCGCGGAACGCGTCGATCTCCGCCCGGTACCGGTCGAGGGTGGCGGGTGTCCGCAGCAGTGCCGCGAGTTCCGCTCTGGCCTGCTGCGAGCGCCCGGCAGTAGCGCACAGGCCCAGGATGCGGTCCCGGGAATCGGGCGAGGCGTCCTCGATGACGGAGGCGAGGAGATAGGTGACCGTGCCGTTGAGCAGGTCCTCGTTGCGGCCGGACAGGATGTCTTCCTGGTCGTTGAATATTTGCCAAAGGATGCCGAAGACGTAGCCGAATTCACGCCACAGCTCCACCTTCTCGGCCGTTGTTCCCGAGAATATCGCGGCCATTGCCGTGATCATTCCGAAGGGTGCGCCGGACTTGCCGCGGTATGTCTCGACCACCGATTTCCGCGAGGCGCTGCAGACGTCCCCGCGCATGTCGTCGATCTGGCCGTCGACGCCGATGATCCAGCCGTTCAGGATCTCGGTTATCAGCGCGCTGCGCGCCGACTCCGGGAGGTCTTGCGCGAGGAGGATCTGGATGGGGAGCGAGTTTCCCGTGATGACGGATGCGAGCAGTGCTTCGTTCTCGGTGAGCTCGCCGGAGATGGAGGCGCCGTTGGCGTCCGCCAGGTCGTCGAGGTAGCAGGCTGAGGTCCACCACAGCAGGTGGACGGCGGACAGCGGAATGGCCGGCCTCGGATTACCGGTCTCTATGGCGTGCGTGAGGAGCGGCAGCACCGAGAGGGGATGTCTCAGTTTGCGCTGCTCCAAGAGCTTGGCCACTGAGTTCCTGGTCGTGCTCGCCACCGGGCCGAGCCGCTCCAGCGCGGTGTCGATCTCCGCGTCGATGTCCTGCGAGACTTCCCGGTGCAGGTCCAGGTAGGACATGGAATTCAAGAATGGCCTCCGTCGTGAAATGGGCCGCAGGTGCGAGGTGCGCACCTTTGAGCCGCTTGACTGGCCGATTCGATCATTCCGGAGGAGGGGGATCCAGAGCGATTTCCGGCCTTCTTGGCCGATTCTTTTCTCTTCAGGGGAGGCCGGGGCAGTCCGCGCCCGGAGGCTGGTTACCGACTAACCGCCCGGTATGGGTCGTGCATCAGGGCCGCTGCTGTCGCCGCCGCTATTCGCCAACGCCGTTGCAGCCGTCACCGCCGTCGCCCGCTCCGGCTCGTGTTCACGACGGGCGGACCGCGATGCGGTCCAGCGCCGTCAGCAGGGCCGGCAGGTCCGGCTGTTCCGAGTCCCCCTCGTGAGGGACCGTGAGCACCTCGCCCGGTTCCTCGTCCAGCAGGACGAAGGCCGCCTCGCCGGTGCGCGCCACGAGCGACCAGCCGGGCCCGTCCACCCGCAGCGTCCGGGCCCCCTCGCCGGCGAACGAGGACCGCACCCGGCCGGGCGGTGGCGGGGTCTTCGTGTACGCCGCGGCCTCCTCCAGCGCCCGCGCGAGCCCGGGGTGCGCGGCGGCCGCCGCCCCGCCGTCCGTGGCCACGCGCTCCCGCCAGTCCGCCCACTCCCGCGCGATCTGGTCCGCGCCCATCCGCCGCTGCACCGGACCCCAGGCGTCCGCCGAGGGCGGGGCGAGCGGGACCCGCCCCGTACCGTCCGCTCCCTGCTCAGGATCGTGCGGCTCCGGGATTCCCGACGCGGCCACCGACAACTCCAGAGGCCAGCCCGCCAGCGAGACCACGATCGTCCGCTCGTCGGGGGACAGGTCGTACTCCATCCCGCAGTCCCAGGAGGCGATGGCCGTCGCGACGAGCGAGACGTCGTCCACGACGACCGTCCAGCGCGCGCCCTCCTCGTCCTGGCCGAGCACCAGCCCGTACCCCTCCCGGTTCGCAGTCACGCCCAGCAGGGAGCAGGCCTCGGGGAAGTCGTCGCCCAGGATGCTGGGGAACTGCGCCGGGGTCAGCAGCACGGCGGTCAGCACATACAGCGAGCCGCCACCCTCGTCGTCGGACACCTGGCCTCCTGGTAGCTCTCTCGTCGGCGCACCTTAACCAGCGGGTAACCCGCCCGTCGAGAGCTTGCGGGACACGATTTCCAAGGCTGCTACCTGCACGTAGAGTTGGGAACCCGCCACAGAAAGGGACACCTGGTGCAGCGTTACGATCGGCTGAGGGAGATCCTCCGTCTCGATCCCGACAAGGATTTCCTCGCCATCTACCGGCTCAGCGCCACCTACGAGTTCCCCTGGGACTTCACCCGCGCCCTGGAACTCGCCCTGTTCCGGACCTACGCCGTCCCGAGCATCGGTGGCCTGCTGGCCGAGACGGCCGAATTCACCGACCGGACCCAGAAGCGCTACGACGACACCGCGCTGCTCCTGGACGCGGTCGTCGAGCACGGCTTCGAGAGCGATACCGCGCGCACCGCCATCCGCCGTGTCAACCAGATGCACCGCAGCTACGACATCTCGAACGAGGACATGCGGTACGTCCTGAGCACCTTCGTGGTGATTCCGGCGCGCTGGCTGGACGCCTACGGCTGGCGTCCGCTGACCCACCACGAGCGCCGGGCCTGCGCGAACTACTACGCCACCCTCGGCCGCCACCTGGGCATCACGGACATCCCGGGCTCCTACGAGGAGTTCGAAGCCACCCTCGACACCTACGAGGAGGCCCACTTCGGCTGGGACGAAGGCGCCCGCAGGGTCGCCGACGCCACCCTCGACCTCATGGCCTCCTGGTACCCGGCGCCGGTCGCCCCCGCCGTGCGGCGCGCGAGTCTGGCCCTCCTGGACGAGTCGCTGCTGGGCGCCTTCCGGTACGAGCCCCCGCGCGCCCCGGTCCGGCGCCTCGTCCAGGGCGCCCTGTGGCTGCGCGGCCGCGCGGTCCGGCTCCTGCCCCCGCGCCGGTCCCCGCACTACGCCCGCCAGAACCCGGAGATCAAGGGTTACCCGGACGGCTACGACGTGGGTGAGCTCGGCACGTTCCCCGTGCCCGGCTCGGGCGGCTGCCCCGTTCCGCATCCCCGCCGGCCCGCCGGAGCCGAGGCCCAGCCTCCGGCCTGATCCCGGTCACCTCCGCGGACCCCGGGCATGGGGCCGACGTACGGGTTGTTCAGGGCTGGCGGACGGCCAGCACCAGGAATCGGTCGTCGTCATCGGCGTACGAGGTCATGTCCCAGCCCGAACCGCTCAGCAGCGGGCCGAGGTTGTGCTCGGCCCGCATGTCCTCCGGGGTCAGCTCGCGGCCGTGACGCGCGGCGAGAGCCGCTCGCCCGATCGGGTGGAAGAGTGCGAGCCCGCCGCCGGGGCGGACCACGCGGGCGAGCTCGCGCAGGTTCGCCCCCGGGTCGGGCAGGTGGGCGATGAGCCCGGCGGCGAACACCGCGTCGAGCACCTCGTCGCGCAGCGGCAGGCGGGCCACGTCGGCGAGCAGCAGCGCACCCTCGGCGTCCCGCCCCGCCCGCCGCGCGGCGGCCAGCATCTGCGGGGTGAGGTCCACGCCGAGCACGGTCCCGGCGGGTCCGACGGCGGCGCGCAGCGCGGTCATGGCCCGCCCGGTGCCGCAGCCCGCATCGAGCACCCGGTCCCCGGGCCGCAGTCCGAATTCGGCCACGGCGGTGGTGAACGCGGGTCCGTCCCCGGGAAACTTGCGGTCCCAGTCGGCCGCGCGCGCCCCGAAGAACTCCTGCACGTGTGTGTGGTCGTCGCCCATGTGCCCATGATCCCCCACCGGCTCCGGCCCGTGTCCCTGCGGACCGTGCGCAAGGTGGCACGTGGTGCGATCGGAGATGAACGTAGCTCTGTCATATTCCAGCAGTTCCAGCGGCTTTCGAAATGCGCCCCCTGTTCGTGCCCTCACCCGGACTAGCGTCCCGTGGCCATGGGACACCTGGGACATCTGGACCACGCCGCCTATGGGTGGCTGACACCCGCGCTGTCATATGTGATGGCGTCGATCGGCGCCGCCCTTGGGCTGCGCTGCACCGTCCGCGCGCTCGCCACGACCGGCGCCTCCCGCCGCAACTGGCTCCTCACCGCGGCCTCCGCCATCGGCACCGGCATCTGGACCATGCACTTCGTCGCCATGCTCGGCTTCGAGGTCACGGGCACCGAGATCCACTACGACGTGCCGCTCACGATCCTCAGCCTGCTCGTCGCCGTGCTGGTCGTCGGCGCCGGAGTCTTCGCCGTCGGCTACGGCAAGGAGCGCGGCCGGTCCCTCGTACTGGGCGGCCTGACCACCGGACTCGGCGTCGCCAGCATGCACTACCTGGGCATGGCGGCCCTGCGTCTGCACGGCGACGTCTCCTACGATCCGCTCACCGTCGGACTCTCCGTCGCCATCGCCGTGATCGCGGCGACCGCCGCCCTGTGGGCCGCACTCAACATCAAGTCACCGGTGGCGGTCGCCGTCGCCTCGCTCGTCATGGGCGCCGCCGTCAGCAGCATGCACTACACGGGAATGATGGCCGTCGCCGTCAGCGTCAGCCCCTCGGAGGCGGCCCTGCCCGGCGCCACGGCCATGCAGTTCATCTTCCCGCTCGCCGTCGGGCTGGGCTCCTACCTGTTCATCACCGCCGCCTTCGTCGCGCTGTCCCCGACGGTCGACGAGCGCGCCGCCTCCGCTTCGGCCCGGCACCTGGGGGAGCACACCGTGACCGTGCACTGATCGCGCGCACCGGCAGTCCGTGCACCGGGCCGATCCCGCGGCACCGCACCGCTGCTGCCTCACCGCCCCACCCAGCTCACCGCCCCACCCCGCCTCACCTGACACATCCGCCCCACCGCACCCGTAGGCACCGCCCGGAACGAGGAGCCCATGCGAACACCCCGCAGGAAACCGGAAGCAGCGGCGCCGCGGCTGCCCGCGCCCCCGGCACGCGGCCGCCGGGCCCACGCCGGGCCGCCGGCCGAGGAACCGGCGGAGCTCCGGGACCGGCGGCCCCACCCGCCCGCCGCGCGCGCGAGCGGACCCCGGCCGCGGTTGCGGCTGCGCCCCGCCACCGTCCGCGCGAAGATCGTCTCGCTGCTGATGGTCCCGGTCGTCTCGCTCCTCGCCCTCTGGGCCTTCGCCACCGTCAACACCGCCCAGGACATGGCCCGGCTCAGCCGCGTCCACCAGGTCGACACCGAGATACGCACCCCCGTCGCCGCCGCCGTCACCGAGCTCCAGGCCGAACGGCGCGCCGCCGTCCGTCTGCTCGCCGACCCCGCCTCCGACCCGGGCGCCCTCGACCAGCAGGCCCGCCGGACCGACGCCGCCGTGCAGCGGCTGCGCCTCGGTGACCAGCACACCGTCGCCGACTCCGGCGACTACCGCTCCGACATCGTGGTCCGGCTGGAGGCGTTCGTAGCCGCCGCCGAAAGCCTGGGACCGTCGCGCAAGGACATCACCGACCGCCGTGCCACCCCCGAGGCCGCCTACACCATCTACACCCGCGTGGTCGACGCCGCCTTCGCCGTGGGCGGCGCCCTGACCGGCGGGGAGAAGGCCGAACTCGGCCCTGACGCCCGGGTCCTGCTGGAATTCGCCCGTGCCGCGGAACTGCTGTCCCGGGAGGATGCGCTGCTCGCCGCCCCCGGCCCGCGCACCGCCGAAACGCTTCGGCAGCTGACCGGCGCCGTCGAGTCCCGCCGCGCGCTCACCGAGTCCGCCGCCCGTGACCTCCCCGCCGCGCAGGAGGCCGTCTGGCAGTCCGCCGCCAAGAGCGCCGCCTACGCCGACCTCACCGGAGCCGAGGACCGGGCGCTGGCCGCAGGCACCTCCAAGGAGAGCCGCGGGGTGCCCGCCGGATGGGAGGCCGCCCACAACGGCATCGCCTCCTCGATGCGGGAGGTCGAGGCGGCCGCACACGCCGCGGCCGCCGGCCGGGCCGACCCGTTCGCCGAAGGGGCGCTGACCCCGGCCGGGGCCGCCGTGCTGCTGGGCCTGGCGGCCGTCGCCGCCTCCCTCGTCATCTCGGTCCGGATCGGCCGGGCGCTGGTCGTCGAACTCGTCTCGCTGCGCAACACCGCCCTGGAGATCGCCCACCGCAAACTCCCGCAGGCGATGGAACGGCTGCGCGCCGGCCAGGAGATCGACGTCGCTGCCGAGACCCCGCCCGGGCCGCCCGCCGAGGACGAGATCACCCAGGTCGGCGAGGCGCTCCACACCGTCCACCGGGCCGCGCTCAGCGCCGCCGTCGAACGGGCGGAACTCGCCAGCGGCATCTCCGGGGTCTTCGTCAACCTCGCCCGCCGCAGCCAGGTCCTCGTACACAAGCAGCTCACCCTGCTCGACTCGATGGAGCGGCGCGCCGACGACCCGAACGAGCTCGGTGACCTCTTCCGCCTCGACCACCTGACCACGCGGATGCGCCGGCACGCGGAAAGCCTGATCATCCTGTCGGGCGCCACCCCGGGCCGGGCCTGGCGGATGCCGGTCCCCCTCACGAACGTCGTGCGGGCCGCCGTCTCCGAGATCGAGGACTATCCGCGGATCGAGGTCCGGCAGCTCGCGGAAGCCGCCGTGGTCGGGGGCGCGGTCGCCGACCTCACCCATCTGCTCGCCGAACTCATCGAGAACGCGGCCCAGTTCTCCCCGCCGCACACCAAGGTCCGGGTCAGCGGCGAGCCCGTCGGCACCGGCTACGTCCTGGAGGTAGAGGACCGCGGACTCGGTATGGGCCCCGACACCCTCGGCGACGCAAACCGCCGCATCGAGCAGTCCGAATCCCTCGACCTCTTCGACAGCGACCGGCTCGGGCTCTTCGTGGTCAGCCGCCTCTCGGCCCGCCACGGAGTGAAGGTGCACCTGCGCACGTCGCCCTACGGCGGCACCACCGCGGTGGTGCTCCTGCCCAACTCCATGCTCCAGGGCGCGATCACGGCCGGCGCCCCCGCCGGAGCCCCTGCCGCTGCCTCCGTCCACGGCTCGGCCCCGGGCTCCGCCACGGCTCCAGGCTCCGCCACGGCCCCGGAATCCGACCCGGCGCCCCGCCCGGCGCCATCGGCTCCCGCTCCGGCCCGGGCCCCGTCCCCGTCCTCCGCCCGGTCCTCCGCCGCCGCACCGAAGGCGGGCGCGAAGGCGGAACACCCGCCCGCCATGACCGTCGTACGGGAGGGCGCGCAGCCCCCGGCTCCGGCTCCGGCCCCGACGGCCCCCGTAGGCGAGGAGCCGCGCCCGGCCCCGGTGGCTTCGCTCCGGCCGCGCGCCCCCGGCGGGGCGGGCGCCCGTACCCAGACGGCCGCGGTGTCCCCGGCCTCGGTGACGGAACTGCCGCGCCGGGTGCGCCAGGCCAGCCTCGTCCCGCAGCTTCGGGAGGCCCCCGCCCCGAAGGCCCCGGCCGCATCCCGCCTCCCCCAGGAGCCGCCGGGCCGCAGCCCGGAGCAGGCCCGGGACCGGATGGCGGCCTACCGGGCCGGCTGGGTCCGCGGCGCCCAGGAGAACTCCCCTCACGCAGGCAGCGAAGGAGAAGTGTGATGATCGAACACCAAAGGATCGACCTCGACGGCGGCCGCAGGTCCGGCGAACTGGACTGGCTGCTCGACGACCTGGTGCTCCGGGTCCGCGAGGTCCGGCACGCCGTGGTCCTCTCCAACGACGGCCTGGCGGTCGGCGCCTCCAGCGCACTCAGCCGGGAGGACGCCGAGCACCTGGCCGCGGTGGCCTCCGGCTTCCACAGCCTGGCCAAGGGCGCGGGCCGGCACTTCCACGCCGGGGGCGTGCGCCAGACGATGGTCGAGATGGACGAGGGCTTCCTCTTCGTCGCGGCCGCCGGCGACGGTTCCTGCCTGGCCGTGCTCAGCGCCGCCAGCGCCGACATCGGCCTGATCGCCTACGAGATGGCCCGGCTGGTGAAGCGGGTCGGCGAGCACCTCTACACCCCGCCCCGGTTCGCGGCGCGCCCGCCGGCCGCCGGCTGAGGGCGGCGGTCCGGCACATGAACGGCCAGTGGTACGACGCCGACGCAGGCCCGCTCGTCCGTCCGTACGCCATGACCGGCGGGCGTACGAAGCCGGGACCCCACGGGGTCCGCTTCGACCTGATCGCGCTGGTCGCGGTCGATCCGGGGGGTACGGACGAGGCGGCCGAGTCCCTGCTGGGCCCCGAACACCGGGCACTGCTCGGACTCTGCCGGTCCGAGACCCAGTCGGTGGCCGAACTCGCCGCCGACGCGGACCTGCCCGTGGGGGTGGTGCGGGTGCTGCTCGGGGACCTGCTGGAGGGCGGGCACGTCAAGGTCAGCCGGCCCGTACCACCCGCACAACTGCCGGACGAGCGGATTCTGCGTGAAGTCATCGAGGGATTGAGAGCGCTTTGATGGGACAGCATGACGACCGATCTGCCGGACCGGCCCCGGGCGCGGATCCCGGTCCCGAGGAGGACCCCGAACTGGCCGCACTCGCACTGAAGATCCTGGTCGCGGGCGGGTTCGGGGTGGGCAAGACCACGCTGGTGGGCGCGGTCAGCGAGATCCGGCCGCTGCGGACGGAGGAACAGCTGAGCGAGGCGGGTGAACTGGTCGACGACACGGGCGGCGTGGACCAGAAGACGACCACGACGGTGGCCATGGACTTCGGGCGGATCACCATCCGGTCCGGGCTGTCCCTGTACCTGTTCGGCACGCCGGGCCAGGACCGGTTCTGGTTCCTGTGGGACGAGCTGTCGCAGGGTGCGCTGGGCGCGGTGGTACTCGCCGACACGCGGCGGCTGGAGGACTGCTTTCCGGCGGTGGACTACTTCGAGCACCGGCGCATCCCCTTCGTGGTGGCCGTCAACTGCTTCACGGACGCACGGCGGTTCGGGGCGCACGACGTCTCGCGCGCCCTGGACCTGGAGCAGGGGACACCGGTGGTGCTGTGTGACGCGCGGGACCGGGACTCGGGGAAGGAAGTGCTGATCAGGCTGGTCGAGTACGCCGGGCGGGTGCACACCGCCCGGCTGCTGGACTCGGTGGAGCCGCAGGCCGATTCCGTGTGAACCGGGCCCGGTCGGCGGCATCGGGGGTCAGGGGACCGTCATTCGGCGATGCCGGCGAGGGCGATCACCTTGTCGATCGGGACCCTGACGAGGAGTTCGGTCGGGACGGCGTTGCGGCGTCCGAAGGACTCGGCCTGCTCCTCGCCCATGTAGCGGGCGCCGATCCGGGTTGCCCACGTGAGCAGTTCGTCGGCGCCGTCGGCGTACCCGCTGATCTCGGCGCGGCCCTGGAGGACGACGAAGGAGAAGGGCGGCCGGTCGTCGTCCACGCAGAGCGCGACCCGGCCGTCGCGGGCGAGGTTGCGTCCCTTGATGGTGTCCTTTCCGGTGTTGAAAACGAAGGAATCGCCGTCGAGTACGAACCAAATGGGAGCGATGTGCGGACTTCCGTCCTCACGCACGGTGGAGAGCTTTCCGGTGCGCGTCGAGTGCGAGACGAACGCCCGCCATTCCTCTTGAGTCATCTTCTTCGCCATGGGGACATCCTCCTTGCCCGAAAGGCCCTGGTGGGGAAGGCTTGCGGCACAAGTACGCGGGGTGGGGCGCGGCCAAGTGGCCGACGTCAACGGGGAGGGGCTGGGAATGGCACTGGACAAGCAACTGGACTGGCTGCTGGACGACCTGACGCGCAGGGTCCAGCAGGTGCGGCACGCGGTGGTGCTGTCCAACGACGGCCTGGTCACGGGGGCGAGCGCGGGGCTGGCGCGGGAGGACGCCGAACACCTGGCGGCTGTCGCGGCCGGTCTGCAGAGCCTTGCCAAGGGGTCCGGCCGCCACTTCCGGGCCGGTGAGGTGCGCCAGACGATGGTCGAGTACGACGAGGGAGCGCTCTTCGTCATGGCGGCGGGCGCGGGCAGCAGCCTGTGTGTGCTGAGCGCCGCCGAGTCCGACATCGGTCAGGTCGCCTACGAGATGACGCTGCTGGTCAACCGGGTGGGCGAGCACCTGGGTGTGGCGGAGCGGCGCATCACCGGCGGCTGAGCCGGGCCGGCCCGGGCGGGGCTCGGGAAGTTATCCACAGGCCTCGCGGGTGCCGTTGCGCTGAGTTACGGTCTTCACACAGAGTAATCATTGCTCGTGGGGGAGGACCGAGATGACGCAGATGGGGACCGCACTTCGGGACGCTGTGACCGGCGGCGATGCGGTCGGCGGCGATGCGGCCGCCGGGGCTACGGCCGGCGGGGCTACGGCTGGCGGGGCTACGGCTGGCGGGGCTGCGGACGTGCTGGTGGGCGGCGTGCAGGCCGCGGGGGAACTGGGGCTGAGCCGGAGCGAGTTCGCCAGGGCCGTCCAGCTGGGGCTCGTGCGGGCCGGGCCGCGCACGCTCGCGGGGGCCGCGCGCTACGCACGGGCCGAGCTTGACCGGGTCAGGTCGGTGGCGGGGCCGCCGGGCGCGCTGCGCGAGCGGGTCGAGACGGTGGCCGGGGCGCAGGCCGCGGCCGAGGTGGTGGGGGTCGGCCCGAGCCGGTTCACCCGGCTCGCGCGCTGCGGGCATGTGACCCCGGTCGGATACCGGATCAACCGGTACCGGGCCGTGGTGTGGCTCTATCTGACCGCGGAGCTACGGAGCTTCGCCGCGCGGGAGCCGGGAATGCTGCGTGGGATCGCGCCCCCGGCGGACCGGGAGCTGATGGCGGCCAAGGCGGATCTGCGGCCGCGCAAGTGGCGCGGGCGGCATGTCGGGCTGCTGCTGAGACGAACGGCCGACCCGTGGGAGCGCGCCGCCGTGCTGGCTTCCGTACTCCCCGAGGGGGAGCTGCTGGAGGCCGTGCCCGACCCGGCGGAGCGGATCGTCCTGGCCGCCCTCGGTCCGCCCCCGCCGTACGGGCACCCGCAGGTGCCGGCGGCGACCGCGGTGGCGGCGGGCCTGCTGACGGCCGGCCCGCCGGACGAGGTCCACTGGTACCGCACCAGCCTGGACTTCGCCCTGGCCGGGGCGCGGGGTCAGTCGAAGTCGACGGGGGAGAGGGGGCCGACGTAGACCCAGGCCCCGGCCTCGCGGGAGAAGCTGCTGTGCTCGTGCAGCGAGCCGGTGTGCCGGCCTTCGCGGTAGTGGGCGCGGAACTCCACCGAGCCCTCCGTCTCGAACATCCCGCCGCGTTCGGTGGCGAGGATCTCCAGCCGCTCCCAGCGCTGTTCGGGATCCAGGTCGAGGCGGTCCGGACGGGTGGCGGGGTGCCAGGAGCGCAGCAGGTAGGCGGTGTCGCCGACGGCGAAGGCGCTGAACCGTGAGCGCATCAGCCGCTCGGCGGTGGGTGCCGAGCGAGCACCGGCGTGGAAGGGACCGCAGCACTCCGGGTAGGCGGCGGGCAGCCCGCAGGGGCAGGGGACGGCAGGGGTGGGCATGGGTGTGCTCAGTTCTCCGGGGCGGGCTCGGACGGCTTGGCGGGGTACGGACGGAAGAGGCCCTCCTGGACCACGGAGACCAGCAGCCTGCCCTCCACGTCGTAGATGCGGCCCCGGGCCAGGCCCCGGCCGCCGTGCGCGATGGGCGACTCCTGGTCGTACAGGAACCACTCGTCCGCCCGGAACGGCCGGTGGAACCACATGGCGTGGTCCAGCGAGGCCATGTCGAAACCGCGCATGCCCCACAGGGGTTCGACCGGGATGCGCACGGCGTCGAGGAGGGTCATGTCACTTGCGTAGGTGAGGGCGCAGGTGTGGATGAGAGGGTCGTCGCCCAGCGGACCGACCGCGCGCATCCACACCGCGCTGCGGGGATCGGATCCCTTGAGCTCCTCGGGAGTCCAGCGGAGCCGGTTGACGTACCGGATGTCGAAGGGCTGGCGGCGGGCCATCCGCTCCAGCGCCTCCGGCAGCGCCCCCAGGTGCTCGCGGATCTCGTCCGCGACCTTGGGGAGCGTGTCCGGGTGAGGGACGTGGTGAGGAGGGAGCTGGTGCTCGATGCCGCCCTCCTCCGGATGATGGAAGGAGGCGGTGAGATTGAAGATCGTCTTGCCCTGCTGGACCGCGGTGACCCGGCGCGTGGTGAAGGACCGCCCGTCGCGCACCCGCTCCACCTGGTACACGATCGGCACCCCGGGGATGCCGGGGCGCAGGAAGTACGCGTGCAGCGAGTGGACCGGGCGGTCGCTCTCCACGGTGCGTCCTGCGGCCACCAGCGCCTGGCCGGCGACCTGCCCGCCGAAGACCCGCTGGAGGGACTCCTGCGGGCTGGCGCCGCGGAAGATGTTGACCTCGATCTGCTCCAGATCGAGCAGATCGACCAGTCTCTCGGCGGGGTTCGTCATCAGAGGATCTCCACGGTCGGGTCCGGTGGGTCGGGCGGGTACGGCGGGATACGGCGGACGGTCAGAGCGCTCCGAGCTCGCCGACCGAGGTGACCCGGATGACGGCCCGGCCCTCCTCGTCGGAGGCGGCCAGGTCGACCTCGGCGCTGATGCCCCAGCCATGGTCCCCGTTGGGGTCCGCGAAGGTCTGGCGGACGCGCCACAGGCCGTGCGCCGGGTCCTCCTCGATCTGCAGGAGCTTCGGGCCGCGGGCATCGGGTCCGGTGCCCAGGTCGTCGTACTCGTCCCAGTACCCGTCCAGGGCCTCGCCCCAGGCATCCGCGTCCCAGCCGGATTCGGAGTCCAGCTCGCCCAGCACGTTGACGTGGTCGAGGGCGGCCAGCTCCACCCGGCGGAACATGGCGTTGCGGACCAGGACACGGAAGGCGCGCGAGTTCGCGGTGACCGGCTTGACCTGGTCGGCCTTCTCCTGGGCCTGCTCCGCCGTCTCCACCTCCGGGTTCGCCAGCTGCTCCCACTCGTCCAGCAGGCTGGAGTCGACCTGGCGGACCAGCTCGCCGAGCCAGGCGATCAGGTCCTCGAGGTCCTCGGACTTGAGGTCGTCGGGGATGGTGTGGTCCAGCGCCTTGAAGGCGCTCGCCAGGTAGCGCAGCACGATGCCCTCGGTGCGGGCCAGCTCGTAGAAGGAGGTGAACTCGGTGAAGGTCATCGCGCGCTCGTACATGTCGCGGATGATCGACTTCGGGGAGACCGGGTGGTCGCGCACCCACGGGTGACTCTTGGCGTACACGTCGTAGGCGTGCGAGAGCAGCTCTTCGAGCGGCTTGGGATAGGTGACGTCCTGGAGCCGCTCCATCCGCTCCTCGTACTCGATCCCGTCGGCCTTCATCTGGCCGACCTGGATGCCGCGTTCCTTGTTCTGCTGGGCGGCGAGGATCTGCCGCGGGTCGTCCAGCGTGGACTCCACGACGGAGACCATGTCCAGCGCGTAGGAGGGGGACTCCGGGTCCAGCAGGTCGAAGGAGGCCAGGGCGAAGGTGGACAGCGGCTGGTTGAGCGCGAAGTCCTGCTGGAGGTCGACGGTCAGCCGGATGGTGCGGCCCTCCGCGTCCGGGGTGTCGAGCTTCTCGACCACACCGCCGTCCAGCAGCGAGCGGTAGATCGCGATGGCCCGGCGGATGTGCCGCAGCTGGGCCTTGCGGGGCTCGTGGTTGTCCTCCAGCAGGTGGCGCATCGCCTGGAAGGCGTCGCCCGGCCGGGCGATGACCGACAGCAGCATGATGTTGGTGACCTTGAAGCGCGAGGTCAGCGCCTCCGGATCGGCGGCGATCAGCTTCTCGAACGTGGTGTCCGACCAGGCGACGAAGCCCTCGGGAGCCTTCTTGCGCACCACCTTGCGGCGCTTCTTCGGATCGTCGCCCGCCTTCGCGAGCGCCTTCTCGTTCTCGATGACGTGCTCGGGGGCCTGCGCGACCACATAGCCCGCGGTGTCGAAGCCGGCCCGGCCGGCGCGCCCCGCGATCTGGTGGAACTCCCGGGCGCGCAGCGTGCGGACGCGGTTGCCGTCGTACTTGGTGAGCGCGGTGAACAGCACCGTGCGGATCGGGACGTTGACGCCGACGCCGAGGGTGTCCGTACCGCAGATGACCTTCAGCAGACCGGCCTGCGCGAGCTTCTCCACCAGGCGGCGGTACTTGGGCAGCATGCCGGCGTGGTGCACACCGATGCCGTGCCGGACGTAGCGGGAGAGGTTCTGGCCGAACTTGGTGGTGAAGCGGAAGTTGCCGATGAGCTCGGCGATCTTGTCCTTCTCCTCGCGCGTGCACATGTTGATGCTCATGAGCGACTGCGCCCGCTCGACCGCCTGGGCCTGGGTGAAGTGCACGATGTAGACCGGGGCCTGCCGGGTCTCCAGCAGCTCGGTGATCGTGTCGGTGATCGGGGTGGTGACGTACTCGTACGAGAGCGGGACGGGCCGGGTCGCGGAACGGACCACCGAGGTGGGCCGGCCGGTGCGCCGGGTCAGGTCCTCCTCGAACCGCTTCATGTCGCCGAGCGTCGCCGACATCAGGATGAACTGTGCCTGCGGCAGCTCCAGCAGCGGGATCTGCCAGGCCCAGCCGCGGTCCGGCTCGGCATAGAAGTGGAACTCGTCCATCACGACCTGGCCGATGTCCGCGTGCTTGCCGTCGCGCAGGGCGATGGAGGCCAGCACCTCGGCGGTGCAGCAGATCACCGGGGCGTCCGCGTTCACGGAGGCGTCGCCGGTGAGCATGCCGACGTTCTCGGTGCCGAAGAGCTTGCACAGGTCGAAGAACTTCTCCGACACCAGCGCCTTGATCGGGGCGGTGTAGAAGGTCACCTTGTCCTGGGCCAGGGCGGTGAAGTGCGCCCCGGCCGCGACCAGGCTCTTGCCGGAGCCGGTCGGGGTGGACAGGATGACGTTCGCTCCGGAGACGACCTCGATCAGCGCCTCCTCCTGAGCCGGGTACAGGGTGATGCCCTGGTCCTCCGCCCACGAGGAGAAAGCCTCGAAGAGGGCATCGGGGTCGGCGTTCGGCGGGAGCTGATCAATGAGGGTCACACCCCCCATCTTGCCTGGCTTCCCCCCGGATCAGGGAACCGGCGGACGGAACGAAGATCGCCGACGGTACGCTGTGCCGTCGATGAGGCCCGAACGAAACAGTCGACCGGGCCCGACCACACACCAGCGGGGCGGGAAACGACCATGATGGGTCCGGCGCACTCACTGTCCGGGGCAGCGGCCTGGCTGGGGGTGGGCGCGGCCACCGCGGCCGCCGGACACCCCATGCCCTGGCCGGTCCTCGTCGTCGGCGCGCTGATCTGCGCCGGGGCGGCCCTCGCCCCCGACCTCGATCACAAGTCGGCGACGATCTCGCGCGCCTTCGGCCCGCTCTCCAAAGGCGTGTGCGAGGTGGTCGACAAGATCTCCTACGCCGTCTACAAGGGCACCCGCTCCAAGAAGGACGCCCGCCGCACCGGCGGCCACCGCACCCTGACGCACACCTGGCTCTGGGCCGTCCTCATCGGAGGCGGGGCCTCCCTGCTCGCCGTCACCGCCGACCGCTGGGGTGTGCTCGCCCTGCTCTTCGTGCACCTGGTGCTGGCGGTCGAAGGCCTGCTGTGGCGGGCCGCCCGGATGTCCAGCGACGTCCTGGTCTGGCTCCTCGGCGCGACCAGCGCGTGGATCCTGGCCGGGGTGCTCGACCAGCCCGGCAACGGCGCGAACTGGCTGTTCACCGGAGCGGGCCAGGAGTACCTCTGGCTCGGCCTGCCGATCGTGCTCGGGGCCCTGGTCCACGACATCGGCGACGCGCTCACCGTCTCCGGCTGCCCGGTCCTGTGGCCGCTGCCGATCGCCGGCAAGCGCTGGTACCCGCTCGGTCCGCCGAAGGCGATGCGGTTCCGCGCCGGCAGCTGGGTGGAGCTGAAGGTCCTCATGCCGGTCTTCGTCCTGCTGGGCGGCTTCGGCGGCGCCACGGCCCTCGGCTTCTTCTGAAACGGGACCGGGCGGCGGAGGGGACCGTTCACCTCCGCCGCCCGGTGCTTTCGCGGCCCGGATCAGCCGTGCCAGGACCGCCACAGGGCCGCGTACGCCCCGTCGGCCGCGACCAGCTCGTCGTGCGAGCCGAGTTCGCTGATCCGGCCGCCCTCGACCACCGCGATCACGTCCGCGTCGTGCGCGGTGTGCAGCCGGTGGGCGATGGCGATGACCGTACGGCCGTCCAGGACCCGGGCCAGCGAGCGCTCCAAGTGCCGTGCCGCACGCGGGTCCAGCAACGAGGTCGCCTCGTCCAGCACCAGGGTGTGCGGGTCGGCCAGCACCAGCCGGGCGAGCGCGATCTGCTGCGCCTGCGCCGGGGTCAGTGCTGCCGTGCTGCCGGAGCCGACCTCGGTGTCCAGGCCGGCCTCCATGGCCCGCGCCCAGCCGTCGGCGTCCACGGCCGCCAGTGCCGCCCACAACTCGGTGTCACCGGCGCCCGTCCGCGCGAGGAGGAGATTGTCCCGCAGCGTGCCCACGAACACGTGGTGCTCCTGGTTGACCAGGGCCACGTGCTCCCGCACCCGCTCCGCCGGCATCCGCGACAGCCGCGCCCCGCCGAGGGTGACCTCGCCGCTGCGGGGCGCGTAGATGCCCGCGAGCAGCCGTCCCAGGGTGGACTTGCCCGCCCCCGAGGGACCGACCAGCGCCATCCGGGTGCCCGGCGGCACGGACATCGACACCTGGTGCAGGACGTCCACGCCCTCCCGGTAGCCGAAGTGGACCTCCTGGGCCCGCACGTCCCTGCCCTCGGGCGCCACCTTCGCGTCCCCGGCGTCCGGTTCGATCTCCCGTACCCCCACCAGGCGGCCGAGCGAGACCTGGGCGACCTGCAACTCGTCGTACCAGCGCAGGATCAGACCGATCGGATCGACCAGCATCTGCGCCAGGAGCGCGCCCGTGGTCAGCTGCCCCACCGACATCCAGCCCCGCATCACGCAGAAGCCGCCGATCAGCAGCACCGAGCCGAGGATCGTCACGAAGGTGACATTGATGACGGGGAAGAGGACCGTCCGCAGGAAGAGCGTGTACCGCTCCCACGCGACCCACTGCGAGATCCGCCGCTCCGACAGCGCGATCCGCTCCGGCCCGAGGCGGTGCGCCTCGACCGTGCGGCCCGCGTCCACCGTCTCGGTGAGCACGGCCGAGACCGCCGCGTAGCCGGCCGCCTCCGAGCGGTACGCCGACGGCGCCCGCCGGAAGTACCAGCGACAGCCGATCACCAGCACCGGCAGCGCCACCAGCGCGGCCAGCGCCAGCGGCGGCGCGGTCACCGTGAGCGCCCCGAACAGCAGCCCCGCCCACACCACACCGATGGCGAGCTGCGGTACGGCCTCGCGCATGGCGTTCGCGAGACGGTCGATGTCGGTGGTGATCCGCGACAGCAGATCGCCGGTACCGGCCCGCTCCAGCACACCCGGCGGCAGACCCACCGACCGCACCAGGAAGTCCTCGCGCAGATCGGCCAGCATCTCCTCGCCGAGCATCGCCCCGCGCAGCCGGACCAGCCGGGTGAAGAACGTCTGGACCGCCAGCGCCAGCGCGAACAGCAGCGCCACCCGCTCCAGATGCAGCTCGCGCGCCCCCGCCGACAGGTCGTCCACGATCCGGCCCAGCAGGTACGGGCCGACCATGGAGGCGATCACCGCGGCCGCGTTGACGCCCACCAGCGCCACGAAGGCCCGCCGGTGGCGCCGGAAGAGGCCGCGCACATAGCCCCGTACGGTCGCCGACGTGCCCACGGGCAAGGTCGCGGCCGACTCGGGGGCCGCCGGGTCGTACTCCGGCGGCGCCACGCCGATCATGCGGATTCCTCGATCTCTGTGAGTGCTTCTTCCAGCTCTGTCAGTTCCAGCCCGCCGAGCCGCTGCTCCTCGTCGGTCTCGCGGGTGACGACCGCCCGGTAGCGCGGCTCGCGCTGCAGCAGCTCGCGGTGGGTACCGACGGCCGCCACCGTGCCGCCGTCGATGAGCACGACCCGGTCCGCGCGGTCCAGCAGCAGCGGCGAGGACGCCAGCACCACCGTGGTCCGCCCGGCGCGCAGGGCCGCGATCCCGTCCGCGATCCGCGCCTCGGTGTGCGAGTCGACCGCGGAGGTCGGCTCGTCGAGCACGAGCACCTCCGGATCGGTGGCCAGGGACCGCGCCAGGGCGAGCCGCTGGCGCTGGCCGCCCGACAGGGACCGGCCGCGCTCGGTGATCCGGGCGTCCATCGGGTCCTCGACCCCGTCCGGCGCCGACTGCAGCAGCGCGTCCAGGACGTCCCCGCACTGGGCCGCGCCCAGAGCCGCACCGGACTCGACCGCTCCGGAGGCCGGTACGTCGAACAGCTCCCGCAGGGTCCCGGACAGCAGCACCGGATCCTTGTCCTGTACGAGGACCAGGGTGCGCGCGGTGTCCAGTTCGAGCTCGTCCAGCGCGACTCCGCCGAGGAGCACGGACGGCGCCCCGGCCGCGCCGGCCCCGGAACCGGCCCCCTCGTCGGCCCCCGCACCGGCCCCGGTGTCCGGCGCCGGGTCCCCGTCCGCCGGATGACCGCCCAGGCGTTCGGCGAGCCGCCCGGCCAGGTCCGGGTCCCCGCACACGACGGCGGTGAACCGCCCCGCGGGGGCCAGCAGACCGGTCCGCGGGTCGTACAGGTCCCCGCCCGCGGCCGGTGCCTCCACCGGCCCGGTGCGCACGGGACGCGCGGCGCCGGATTCCGTCCGGGTCAGTGACAGCACCCGGGCGGCCCGCTGGGCGGAGGGACGCGAGAAGGAGTACGCCATGGCGATCTCCTGGAAGTGCCGCAGCGGGTAGAGCAGGGTCGCCACCGCGCTGAACGCCGCGACGAGTTCACCCACCGCGATGCGCCCGTCCGAGACGAGCGTGGCGCCGTACCAGACCACCGTGATCATCAGCACGCCCGGGAGCAGCACCTGGATCGCGGAGATCAGCGCCCACATCCGTGCGCTGCGCACGGCCGCCTTGCGGACCTCCTGCGAGGCCTCGCGGTAGCGGCCGAGGAACAGCTCCTCACCGCCGATGCCGCGCAGCACGCGCAGGCCCGCGACGGTGTCGGAGGCCAGCTCGGTGGCCTTGCCCGCCTTCTCCCGCTGGATGTCGGCGCGCTTGGTGGCGCGCGGCAGCAGCGGCAGCGAGGCCAGGGCGATCAGCGGCACGCCGATGGCCACGACCACCCCGAGCTCGGGGGAGTAGAACAGCAGCCCGATGCAGACGAGGACGACGGAGAAGACGGCCGCGAGGAAACGCGAGACCGCCTCGACGAACCATCCGATCTTCTCCACGTCACCCGTGGACACCGAGACCACTTCACCCGCGGCGACCCGCCGGGTGAGGGCGGACCCCAGCTCGGCCGTCTTGCGCGCCAGCAGCTGCTGCACCCGTGCCGCGGCGGTGATCCAGTTGGTGACGGCCGTGCGGTGGAGCATGGCGTCGCCGACCGAGATGGCGACGCCGATGACCAGGAGGAGCAGGCCGACGAGCAGCAGTCCGTTCGGCTCACGGCCGACGACCGCGTCGACGCCGAAGCCGACGGCGTACGGCAGCGCGGCGACACCGGTGAAGTGCAGCATCCCCCAGCACAGGCTCTTGAGCTGTCCGCCGAGCTGACCGCGTCCCAGCCACAGCAGGAACCGGGGGCCGGAACGAGCGTCGGGTACCCCTGGATCCGGATACGGAAGATCGCTGATCTGCATGACGCCCCATGACTGGTCGAGTGGTTCAAACCGTGCAAGGTTCGCCTTCAGGACCGGCGCCGGGCAATCGATTTTACGCGGGACGCACGCTGCGGCCAGCAGGTTTACGGCCGCGGGGGACGACATGACGCCTGGTCACGGGGGTCGCACGCCCCGGCGCTCACGGGCGGGTGGCGTGCTCCAGTTCGAGCAGCGCCGAATAGTAGCTCCGCCCCGTCGCCCGGTCCATGCCCACCTCGCACATCCGGTTCGCCGACAGGTGCGCGTCGAAGGCCCGCGCGGTCACCTCCGCCGCCTCGCGCGCCGTCGCCGAGGCCGTCAGTTCCGGGTGCAGCATCCCCCGGTCGCCCGCGAAGGCGCAGCAGCCCGCGTCGCCGGGGACCACCACCTCCTCGGCGCACGCCTCGGCGACCGCCCGCAGCCGGTCCTCGTCGCCCAAGTGCCGCATCGAGCAGGTGGGGTGGAGCACGGCCGAGCCCACCCTGCGCCGGACCTCCAGGCGCGGCAGCAGCTCCTCGGCGGCCCACACGATCGAGTCGAGGATCCGTAGCTCCGCGTGGAGGGCCCGGTTCTCCGACGTCAGGTAGGGGACGACCTCGCGCGCGATGCCCAGCGTGCAGGAGGAGGCGTCCACGACCAGCGGCAGCAGTCCGCCGGCCGTCCAGCCCCACGCCGCCTCGACGATCCGGTTGGCCATCACCCGGGTGCCGGCCTCGTAGCCCTTGGAGTGCCAGATCGTCGCGCAGCAGGTGCCGCCGACGTCGCCGGGGATCCAGACGGGCCGCCCGGCCCGCTCCGACACGGCCACCACGGCCTGGGGCAGGGAGGGTCCGGGCCGGCCCGCCGGGCCGCCGAAGATCCGGTTGACGCAGGCCGGGTAGTACACGGCCGCGGCGCCCACCCGCCGGGTCGGCGGCAGGCGACGGGCGGCGGCGCCCGGGATCAGCGCCGGCCATTGCGGAACCAGG
Source organism: Streptomyces sp. NPDC040545 (assembly GCF_055595065.1). Lineage (NCBI taxonomy): Bacteria > Bacillati > Actinomycetota > Actinomycetes > Kitasatosporales > Streptomycetaceae > Streptomyces > Streptomyces sp. NPDC040545. Next base: position 197,549 of record NZ_JBVIWA010000010.1, on the reverse strand, counting down.
TCCGGGCGTACGGCCTTGCGCGCGGCCCCGGTGACCGCCCCGAGCAGCCGGTCGCGGGCCCCGGAGGGGATCCGGCCGGCGGCGGCGACCGCCAGCCGGGCGGCGGACTCGGCGGCCCCGAACCGACGGGCGGCCAGCGCGGCGGCGGCCTCCTCGCGCGGGCCGTGCCGGCGGTGGCGGAAGTCCTTCATCAGCGCCCCGGTGTCGATGCCCACCGGGCAGGCGAGCTTGCAGGTGGAGTCGCCCGCGCAGGTGTCCACCGCGTCGTAGCCGTAGGCGGCGAGCAGGCCGTCCAGCACAGGGGAGCCGGGCTGCTGGCGCATCATCTCGCGGCGCAGCACGATCCGCTGGCGCGGAGTGGTCGTCAGGTCCCCGCTGGGGCAGGTCGGTTCGCAGAATCCGCACTCGATACAGGGGTCGGCCACCGCCTCCACCTGCGGAATGGTCTTCAGGCCGCGCAGATGGGCCCGCGGGTCGCGGTCGAGGAGGATGCGCGGGGCGAGCACCCCCTGCGGGTCGACGAGCCGCTTGGTGCGCCACATCAGTGCGGTGGCCGCGGGGCCCCATTCCAGCTCCAGGAAGGGGGCCATGTTGCGGCCCGTGGAGTGCTCGGCCTTCAGGGAACCGTCGAACCGCTCCACGATGAGGCGGCAGAAGGCCTCCATGAAGGCCCCGTACCGCTCGACGTCGGCGGGGTCGGCGGCGTCGAAGGCGAGCATGAAGTGCAGGTTGCCGTGGGCCGCGTGACCGGCGACGGCCGCGTCGAAACCGTGCTCCGCCTGGAGCGCGAGGAGCGCCTGGCAGGCCTCGGCCAGCCGGGACGGCGGCACCGCGAAGTCCTCGGTGATCAAGGTGGTGCCCCGGGCGCGAGCTCCGCCGACGGCGGTGACGAAGGCCCTGCGGGCCTGCCAGTAGCCGCCCACGGTCTTCGGGTCGCCGGTGAAGGAATTGGTGACCGAAGCCGCCGGGGCGACCAGATCGAGGCCGTCGAGGATGCGGGCGGCGCGCTGCGCGCAGGCGTCCCGGCCGGCCTTGTCCGGAGCCCGGAACTCCACGAGCAGGGCCGTGGTCTCCCGGGGCAGGTCCGCCCAGTCGGCGGGCACGCCGGTGACGCCGACGCAGGCGCGCAGGGTGTTGCCGTCCATCAGCTCGACGGCGACGGCGCCCGCCTCGTTGAAGAGCGGCACGGCCGCGGCCGCCGCGGGCAGCGAGCGGAAGAACAGCAGGGCCGAGCAGACTTCGCGGTCCAGCGGGAGGGTGTCGAAGACGACCTCGGAGATGAAGCCGAGGGTGCCCTCCGAGCCGACCATGAGCCCCCGCAGGATCTCGACGGGGGTGGTGCCGTCCAGGAAGGCGTCGAGACGGTAGCCGGTGGTGTTCTTGATCTCGTACTTGGCCCGGATCCGGGCCACCAGCGCGGGATCGGTCTCGATCTCCCGCTTGATCTCCATCAGCCCGTGGCACAGGGCCGGTTCGGCGCGCGACAGCTCCTCGTCGGCCAGCGGGTCGGCGGTGTCCACGACGGTGCCGCCGGGCAGGACGAAGGTGAGGGAGGAGAGTGTGCGGTAGGAATTGCGGGTGGTGCCCGCCGTCATGCCGGAGGCGTTGTTGGCGACGACCCCGCCGAGGGTGCAGGCGACGGCGCTGGCCGGGTCGGGGCCGAGGATCCGGCCGTGCCGGGCGAGGGACGCGTTGGCCCGGGCCACGGTGGTGCCGGGCCGGATCCGGGCCCGCCTGCCCTCCTCCAGCACCTCGATCCCGGCCCAGTGGCGGCGTACGTCGACCAGGATGTCCTCACCCTGGGCCTGGCCGTTGAGCGAGGTCCCGGCGGCGCGGAAGACGACGTCGCGCCGGCGGCCGTGCGCGTACGAGAGCACCGCCGAGACGTCGTCGATGTCCTCGGCGATCACCACGACCTGGGGCACGAACCGGTAGGGGGAGGCGTCGGAGGCGTAGCGGACCAGGTCGGAGACCTTCCACAGCACCTTCTCGGGGCCCAGCAGCCCGGTCAGCTCGGTGCGCAGCGGCTCGGGCGTGCCGCCGGCCCGGTGCCCGGGGAGCCGGTCGGGGGCGGGGCCGCCGATGCTGCGCGGGCGCAGGGCCCCCGGCTCCGGTTCCAGCAGCGGCATCTGCGACCCCTCGCGTCGTCGAGGCCACGGGTGGCCTAGTCAGCAGGTGTGCTCCGCCGGGGCGTCCGACAGGGCGTTCAGCAGACCGCCGAGCACTTCGCGCTGGTCGGCGGTCAACGGAGCCAGGATCTCCTCCGCCGCGTCGGTTCGCGCGTTGCGCAGACGGCGCAGCGTGGCGCGGCCGGTGTCGGTGAGCTCGATCCGTATGACGCGGCGGTTCGCGGGGTCGGGCGCGCGCCGTACGCACTCGGCGGCCTCCAGGCCGTCCACGAGGGTGGTCACCGCGCGCGGCACGACTTCCAGGCGCGCGGCGAGATCCGCCATCCGGGGTGCCTGCTCGCCCTCGTAGTGCGAGACGAGGCGCAGCAAACGACTCTGGGCGGGAGTGATCCCGAGCGGCACCATGTGGCGCTTCTGGATCCGGTGCAGCCTGCGCGTCAGGCGCAGGAGCTGTTCGGCGAGGAGGCGATCGGTGTCGGAGGCCGAAGCGGAGGCCGAAGCAGAGGCGGTGTCGGAGGCGGAGCTCATGCGGGAACGATATCAGGATGCCGTTCATTGTGAGTATAGGTAACAATGACCTATGCTCCAATGGCCCCGACTTCACCGAAGGGGACACCGCGAGGACCCAGACCCTGACTCCTGACCCCCGAGAGGGTGCCCATGCCGCACGACGAACCGAAGTGGATCCCATCGAAAGACCCCATCGACCCCGCCCGGCCCGCCCCGGCGGAGCAGCCGCGTGAGCTGCGCCGCATCGTGGGGCTGTTCCGGCCCTACCGCGGCCGGCTCGCCGTCGTCGGCCTGCTGGTCGGCGCCTCCTCGCTGGTCGGCGTCGCCTCGCCGTTCATGCTCCGGGAGATACTCGACGTCGCGATCCCGCAGGGCCGCACCGGGCTGCTCAGCCTGCTCGCGCTCGGCATGATCCTCACCGCCGTCGTCACCAGCGTCTTCGGCGTGCTCCAGACCCTGATCTCCACCACCGTCGGCCAGCGCGTCATGCACGACCTGCGCACCGCCGTCTACGCGCAGCTCCAGCGGATGCCGCTGGCCTTCTTCACCCGGACCCGCACCGGAGAGGTGCAGTCCCGCATCGCCAACGACATCGGCGGGATGCAGGCCACCGTCACCTCCACCGCGACCTCGCTCGTCTCGAACCTGACGGCCGTCATCGCCTCCGTGGTCGCCATGCTCGCGCTCGACTGGCGGCTCACCCTCGTCTCGCTCCTCCTGCTCCCCGTCTTCGTGTGGATCAGCCGGCGGGTCGGCCGGGAGCGCAAGAAGATCACGATGAAGCGACAGAAGCAGATGGCCGCCATGGCCGCGACGGTCACCGAGTCGCTCTCGGTCAGCGGCATCCTGCTCGGCCGCACCATGGGCCGCTCCGAGTCCCTCACCTCCGCCTTCTCCGCCGAGTCCGAGAAGCTCGTCGGCCTGGAGGTGCGCTCCAGCATGGCCGGGCGCTGGCGGATGTCCACCATCGGCATCGTCATGGCCGCGATGCCCGCCCTCATCTACTGGGCGGCCGGCATAGCCCTCCAGACGGGCGCCCCCTCACTCTCCGTCGGCACTCTCGTCGCCTTCGTCACGCTCCAGCAGGGCCTGTTCCGGCCCGCCGTGAGCCTGCTGTCGACCGGCGTGCAGATACAGACCTCCCTCGCGCTGTTCGCCCGCATCTTCGAGTACCTCGACCTCCCGGTGGACATCACCGAGCGCGCCGACGCGGTGCGGCTGGACCGGGCCAAGGGCGAGGTCACCCTGGAGGACGTGCACTTCACGTACGACACCAAGAACGGTCCGACCCTCTCGGGGATCGACATCACCGTTCCCGCCGGCGGCTCCCTGGCTGTCGTCGGCCCGACCGGCTCCGGCAAGAGCACGCTCAGCTACCTGGTGCCCCGGCTGTACGACGTCACCGGTGGACGGGTCGCCCTCGACGGGGTGGACGTGCGCGACCTCGACTTCGACTCGCTGGCCCGCTCCATCGGCGTGGTCTCCCAGGAGACCTACCTCTTCCATGCCTCGGTCGCCGACAACCTGCGCTTCGCCAAGCCGGACGCCACCGATGAGGAGATCGCCGAGGCGGCCCGCGCGGCTCAGATCCACGACCACATCGCCTCCCTGCCCGACGGGTACGACACCCTGGTCGGCGAGCGCGGCTACCGGTTCTCCGGCGGTGAGAAGCAGCGTCTGGCCATCGCGCGCACCATCCTGCGGGACCCGCCGGTGCTGATCCTCGACGAAGCCACCAGCGCCCTGGACACCCGCACCGAGCACGCCGTCCAGCGGGCCATCGACAACCTCTCCGCGGGCCGCACGACCATCACCATCGCGCACCGCCTCTCCACCGTCCGCGACGCCGACCAGATCGTCGTCCTGGACTCCGGGCGCATCGCCGAGCGCGGCACCCATGAGGAGCTGCTGAAGGCGGACGGCCGGTACGCGGCCCTGGTCCGCCGGGACCGGGACGCCGCGCTGGCGCCCGAACCGCCCGAGGGCGTCCAGCTGGCTCCGGTAAATGTGTGACCGTACGACCGGCACACGGGTCCGGTGCGGGAAATACTACGAATCGCCGGTTAGCGTTCCCGTATGCGCCATGAGTACCGGCCGCCGCAGCGCCGTTCCCGGCTGACCCGCCGGGGCCGGCTGGCGCTCTTCCTCGGCACACTGTTCGCCCTCGGTGCGGCAGCCCTGATCCCGATACTGCGCGGTGGCGACGTGCCGGAAACGCCGCGCCGGCTGGTCATCCCCGAGGGATGGCGGGCCCCGCAGGTGTACGCCGCGGTCGACCGCGAGCTGAAGCTCCCGCCGGGCTCCACGAAGGCGGCGGTCGCGACCGCCGGGCTGGCCCTGCCCGCGGAGGCCAAGGGCAATCCGGAGGGCTACCTCTTCCCGGCGACGTACCCGGTGACCTCGAAGTCCACCCCGGCCGCCCTCCTCACGCACATGGTGCGGACGGCGAACCAGAAGCTCGCCACCCGGGCCGTCGCCGACGGCGGCAAGGCCCACGGGATGACCCCGTACCAGACGGCCACCCTGGCGAGCATCATCGAGGCGGAGGCCGAGGGCCGCGCCGACATGGGCAAGGTCGCACGGGTGGTGCACAACCGGCTGGCGAAGTCGATGCCGCTCCAGATGGACTCCACCATCAACTACGCGCTGAACCGCAGCACCGTGGACACCAAACTGAGCGACACCCGGATCGACAGCCCCTTCAACACCTACGCACGCCAGGGACTGCCACCCACGCCGATCGACAGCCCGGGACTGGAGGCGATGGCGGCCGCCGTCGCCCCGACGCCCGGCGACTGGCTGTTCTTCGTCACCGTCAAGCCGGGGGACACCCGCTTCTCGGCGACGTACGAGGAACACAGGAAGCACGTCGCGCAGTTCAACCGGATCCGCGCGGGCGCCGACTCCCGCACAGGTCAGGCCGGTCCCGCCGGGAAATGACGGGCACCGGCCCCGGCAGCGGTTCTACGATCGGCGGCCTGCCGGAAGTGTGGACCGAGGGGCGAACCGTGAAATGGCCATGGAGAGCGAAAACGAAGGCTGAAGCGAAGGACGACGCGAGTGCCGAAGCGAGCGACGGGCCGGCATTCGACGCGGAGTCCATCGGCAAGCACATCCGGGCGCGCATGGAGGCGGAAGCGAAGGCCGCTGCGGCCGCCGAGAGCTGGACCGATCCCGTTCTGGCCGTACGGGACGGGGCGGGCTGGGTGTACCCGACCCGTGAGGCCCGAGCGGCCGGCGGCGCCCCGGACCGGATCATCCCTCTCGGGGAACCGGAGGCCCAGGCCGGCTGAGGGCCGCCGCCGGGCTCAGGCCGCGGGGACCGTGACCGGGACCCGGACCGGGGCGCCGGCCCGTTCACGGCTCAGGAGCCGGCGGATCTCGCGGACCGCGGCACCGCCCGCGCGGTTGGCGCCGATGGTCGACGCCGACGGGCCGTAGCCCACCAGGTGGATCCGCTCGTCGCGGACGGCCCGGGTCCCCTCGACCCGGATGCCTCCGCCCGGCTCGCGCAGACGCAGCGGGGCGAGATGGTCGACGGCCGCCCGGAATCCGGTGGCCCACAGGATGACGTCCGCGTCCACGTGGCTCCCGTCGGCCCAGACGGCGCCCGTGGCGGTGAGCCGGTCGAAGACGGGCCGCCGGGCCAGCACGCCCGAGGCCAGACCGGCCCGGACGGCGTCGTTCAGCGGGAGTCCCGTCACGCTGACCACGCTCTGCGGCGGCAGGCCCCGGCGCACGCGCTCGTCCACCCGGGCCACCGCGGCCCGGCCCTCGGCCTCGCCGAAGCTCCCGTCGCGGAAGACCGGGGGCCGCCGGGTCACCCAGGTGGTCCCCGCCGCCACCTCGGCGATCTCCAGCAGGTGCTGCACCGCTGAGGTGCCGCCGCCGACGACGATCACTCGTGCCCCCGCGAACTCCTGCGGCCCCGGGTAGTTCGCGGTGTGCAGCTGCCGGCCGCGGAAGATCTCCTGGCCCGGGTAGCGCGGCCAGAACGGCCGGTCCCAGGTGCCGGTGGCGTTGACCAGGGCCCGGGCCGACCAGATGCCGGCCGAGGTCTCCACGCGCAGCCGCCCCGCTTCCCCCTCGCGGACGGCGGACACGTCCACGGGCCGGCGTACGCGCAGGCCGAAGCGGTCCTCGTAGGCGGCGAAGTACTCCCCGATGACCTGCGACGACGGCCGCAGCGGGTCGGCGCCCGTCAGCTCCATGCCGGGCAGGGCGTGCATGCCGTGGACCTTGCCGTACGTGAGCGAGGGCCAGCGGAACTGCCAGGCGCCGCCCGGGCGGGGCGCATGGTCGAGGACCACGTGGTCGAGCCCCGCCCGGGTCAGGTGGTAGGCGCTGGACAGGCCGGCCTGCCCGGCGCCGATGACCACCACGTCCACGTCGGCCACCACGTCCACGTCGACCGGCACGTCCACCGGTGCGTCCACGCCCCACGTCATGTCGTTCACGGTTCTACCAACTCGCGGCGGCCGCCGGATCTTCCCGGGCCGCGGACACGGCCGACGGCGCCAGCAGGCCGCGCGAGGCCAGCTCCGGGGTCACCCCCTCGCCGAACCAGTAGGCCTCCTCCAGGTGCGGGTAGCCCGACAGGACGAAGTTCTCGTTCCCGAGCGCGTGGTACTCCTCGATCCGGTCCGCCACGTCGCCGTGACTGCCGACCAGGGCCGTACCGGCGCCGCCGCGGACGAGCCCCACCCCCGCCCACAGGTTCGGCGAGATCTCCAGCCCGTCCCGGGAGCCGCCGTGCAGGGCCAGCATCCGCTGCTGACCCACCGACTCGCTCGTGCCCAGCAGGGACTGCGCGCGGGCGATGTCCGCGTCCGACAGCTCCCCGAGCAGCCGGTCCGCCGCGCCCCAGGCCTCCTTCGCCGAGTCGCGCGAAATGGTGTGCAGCCGGATGCCGAACCGCACCGTCCGCCCACGCTCCTCCGCCAGCGAACGGATCCAGTCGATCTTCTCCTTCACCTGCTGCGGCGGCTCGCCCCAGGTCAGGTACACATCGGCGTGCTCGGCCGCGACCGGCCCGGCCGCCGCCGAGGACCCACCGAAGAAGATCTCCGGCAGCGGGTCCGGCGGCAGCGCGGTGAGCCCGCCGTCGATCCGGTAGTGCTCGCCCCGGAAGTCGTACGGCTCCCCGCGCCAGGCGCCCCGTACGACGGAGAGGAACTCGGAGGTGCGCTCGTAGCGGCGGTCGTGGTCGAGGTGGTCGCCGAACCGCCGCTGCTCGGCCGAGTCGCCGCCCGTCACCACATTGAGCAGCAGCCGGCCGCGGGTGATCCGCTGGTAGGTCGCGGCCATCTGGGCGGCGAGCGTCGGCGAGATCACCCCGGGCCGGAAGGCCACCAGGAACTTCAGCCGCTCGGTGTGCTGCGAGAGCGCCACCGTCGTCAGCCAGGCGTCCTCGCACCAGGTGCCCGTCGGGGTCAGCACCGCCTCGAAGCCGAGCCGTTCGGCCGCCTTGGCGATCTGCGCGAGGTACTCGATGTCGGGCTCGCGCACCCCGGGCGCGGACGTGTTGTGCGCGTAGGCGTGCCGGTCGACCAGGGTGCGGCCGTCGCCGCCGGTGGGCAGGAACCAGTGCAGGCGGACGGTCATCAGGAGTCCTTCCCGTACCTACGCGGGGCGGTGGTGGACGGCGGCAGGCCGCCGTTGAAACGGGGGTCGACGAAGTCCTTGAAGACGACCTTGCCCGGGATCAGCTTCAGCTCGGTGAAGGTATCGGCGATCTTCTGCTCGGAGACCACGGCAGCGTCGTCGACGGCGACCGGCACACGGGTGCCGTTGCTGCGCCGGACCGCGTCCAGGGCCACCTCGTACGGCAGCCCCGTCTCCTTCGCCCAGACCTTCGCCCACTCCTCCGGGTGCTTGAACACCCAGTCCTGGGCGCGCTGCAGCCGCTTCAGGTAGTCGCCGATGGCCTTGCTCTTGCCCGCGTCCTCCAGGGCGGCGGGCGCCGCGACCTGGAAGCCGAGCCCGTTGACGAGCCCCTCGCCGGAGGTCAGGATCCGGGCTCCGGTGCGCAGCACCTGGGAGGTGTACGGGTCCCAGACCGCCCAGGCGTCGACCGAGCCGCTGTTGAAGGCGGCCAGCGCGTCGGCGGGCTGGAGGAAGTTGACCGTCACGTCGGTGGGCCCCAGGCCGGCCTGTTCCAGGCTGGCGATGAGCTGGAAGTGGGCCGAACTGCCCTGCGCCACCGCGATCTTCTTGCCGCGCAGGTCGCCGGCGGACCGGAGGGCGGACCCCTTCGGCACGAGGATCGCCTCGCCCGCGGAGGAGCCGTGCGTGGCGGCCACCACGGTGATCTTCGACTTGGCGGCCGCGGCGAACACGGGCGGGGTGTTGCCCACGCCGCCGATGTCCACGGCCTTGGCGTTGACGGCCTCCAGCAGCGGCGGACCGGAGGTGAAGGTGGACCACTTGATGGTGTAGTCGAGGTTCTCCAGCTCCCCGGCGGCCTTCAGCAGCGACTCGTTGCCGCCCTTCTGGTCCCCGACGCTGAGCGTGACCTTGGCACCGCTCCCGGCCGCCGCCGCGCCGCTGTCGGCGGCGGAGCCGGCGCCGCAGGCGGTCAGGGCCAGGGACAGCGGGACGAGGGTGGCGAGCAGGGGCAGGGAATGGCGTCTCATGTCGTGTCTCTTCGTTCTCTTGACGGGGTGAAAGGTGTTCAGAAGACGCCGAGTTCGGCGAGCAGCCGGGTGCGGAGCGCCGCGAACCCCGGAGCGCCGACCGAGCGAGGCCGCTCCAGCGGAACCCGGGTGTCGTGGGCGATGCGCCCCTCGCTCATCACCAGGATCCGGTCGGCCAGCAGCACCGCCTCGTCGACGTCGTGCGTCACCAGCAGCACCGCGCAGCCGCGCCGCTGCCACAGCCGGGCCACCAGCTCCTGGGCCTTGATCCGGGTCAGCGCGTCCAGGGCGCCGAACGGCTCGTCCAGCAGGAGCAGATCCGGTTCGCGCACCAGCGCCCGGGCCAGCGAGGCCCGTTGGGCCTCACCTCCGGACAGGGTCTTGGGCCAGGCGTCCATACGGTGCTCCAGCCCGACCTCGGCCAGCGCCCGCTCGGCGCGCTCGCGCTCGGGCCGGCCCGGCAGCCCGAGCAGGACGTTGTGCCAGACCCGCTTCCAGGGCATCAGCCGCGGCGCCTGGAAGGCCACCGCCCGCCGCTCCGGTACCAGTACCTCGCCCTCGATCTCCCGGTCCAGGCCCGCCAGGATCCGCAGCAGGGTGGATTTGCCGCAGCCGCTGCGCCCGAGCAGGACGGTGAACTCCCCCGCGCGCAGGGTCAGATCGAGCCCGTCGATGACGGGCCGCCCGTCGAAGGACCGGGTCAGCCCGGTGACCTCGACGGCAGCGGCGGTGGTGGCTACTGCCCCGTGAACGTCGGTCGCCATTGCAGCAGCAGCCTTTCGAGAGTACGGACGAGGAGGTCGGCGGTCAGGCCGAGGAAGGCGTAGACGACGAGGCAGACGACGATCACGTCGGTACGGAAGAACTCGCGCGCCTGGTTCATCAGGAAGCCGATCCCGGCGTCGGCATTGATGGACTCCCCGAAGACCAGGGCCAGCCAGGCGGTCGCGAGCGAGTACCGCAGGCCGGTCATGAAGCCGGGGAGCGCGCCGGGCAGCACGACGTGCCGCACCAGGCCCCACCGTCCGAGCCCCAGCGCCCCGCCCGCCTCGATCAGTTGCTCGTCCACCCCGCGGATCCCCGCGTACACGTTCAGGTACAGGTGGAAGGCGGTCCCGAGCGCGATCAGGGCGACCTTCGGCGCCTCGCCGATGCCCATCCAGATGATGAACAGCGGGATGAGACCCACCCAGGGCACCGTGCGGAGCATCTGCACGCTCGCGTCGATCAGGTCCTCGCCGAGCCGCGACAGTCCGGACAGCAGCGCGAGCACCGTGCCCGCCGTACCCCCGATCACCAGCCCGATCGCGACGCGCTGCAGGGACACGGCCATCGCCCCGGGCAGTGTCCCGTCCCCGATCAGATCCGCCCCGGCGGACGCGATGGTGGACGGTGGTGCGAGCGTGTCGGCCGGCAACCACCCGAGCGTGCTGGCCAGTTGCCACAGCGCGAGCAGCAGCAGCGGGCCCGCGGTCCGGCGGATCCAGCGGGGTACGGGACGACGCCGCGCGGAGGTCGCCACGACGGCCACGAGCTCGGGGGCGGCGGGCCGCGCGGAGGTCGGCGCGGGCGACCGGTCCGGCGGGGCATGGCTGATGCTGGTGCTCATGGAGGCTCCACGAAAGGAGGGCGGCGAGGCGGGCGGCAGCGCGCACACCGAGCGCCCTCGCACCGGCACGGCCGGAAGGGGCCGGGCGGGGGAGGGGTTCAGAGGTGTGCGGGCACGCCGGGAAAGAGCGCGCGGCGCTCGTGACAGATCAGGAAAAGGGCGTCAGCAGCCGCGGCGACACGCGGCGGAGGCCACCCGCAGCAGGTCGATGTGACCGCGCGTGGTGAGCATGGCTGAACGCAACATGCGGCGAAACCTAGCCACCTGGCCGGGGAGGGGTCAATGGTGTCTCGCCCACTGGACCTGCCGTCTCGAAAGCATGGTTCAGCCCCTCCGGCGTTCGAGGAGCGGGGTCTGGCGCGGAGCCCCAGGGAACCCGGTGGCTCAACGGGCCTTCGCCTCGTCCGTGCCGCTCCCCGTGCTGGTGCCGCTGCCGGTACGGCGCAGGGTCGCCAGGACCGGTCCGGTCGGCTGCAGGGTGAGCCCCGGGAAGACCCCGGCCCGTTCGCTGCCGCTGTCGAGGTGGAACCGCTGCGCCAGTACGGCGAGTACGAGCGCGGCCTCCACCAGTGCGAACCGCGCTCCCAGGCAGGCCCGCGGGCCGCCGCCGAAGGGGAACCAGGCGTGTTCGGGCACCGGATGCGGGGCGTCCGCGTCCCACCGCTCGGGGCGGAAGGCCTCCGGATCCGGGAACCACCGGGCGTCGCGGTGCATCGACCAGGGGCTGGTCCATACCGAGGTCCCGGCCGGTACCGCGCGCCCGCCCAGCGTCGCCCCCAGCTGGCCGTCGCCCGCCAGGCCGGTACCGACGTCAAGATGACCTCCCAGGTCCTGCGCACCCTGGAACACAAAGGGCTCGTCGGGCGTGCGGTCGACCCGGCCGACACCCGCGCCGAACGGCTGCGCGTCACCGACGCCGGCGCCGAGCTGGCCCCGCGGGCGATCGCCGCCGTCGAGCAGGCCGCGCAGTCCTTCCGGCCGGTGCCCATCGCCGACGCGGTGGCCCTGCTCGGCCGCCTGGCCCGTCCCGAAACCTGAGATCCGCCCGCCGGGCCCGTTCGGCACCACCCCCGAGCGGGATCCATCCACCGGAGGAGCTATGCGGTCCGGCGTGCGGCCAGCCAGTCGTACGCCGCGTCCGCGCTGAACTCCCGGTGGCCGCCCGGGAAGAGGAGGCCGGCGGAGGCGAAGGCCGGGTCCCCCGCGATGTCCATGGTGTACGGGACCGCCACGCAGGCCATGCCCGCGGCGTGCGCGGCCCGGGCCCCGGGCGCCGCGTCCTCGACGACCACGCAGTCGGCGGGCTCGGCGCCCAGCCGGCGGGCCGCCTCCAGGAACACGTCCGGAGCGGGCTTGCCGTGCGCGACCTCCTCGGCGGAGACCACCGTCCTCAACAGTGCGTCCAGCCCGGTGCCCGACAGCACCGCGTCGATCGCCTCGAGCGAGGAGCCGGAGGCCACCGCCATCGCCGCGCCCTCGGTGCGCAGCCGCTCGACCAGCTTCCGCATCTGCGGGAAGACCTCGGTCCGGGTGCGGGCCAGCTCCAGGTAGGCGGCGTTCTGCTCGGCGAGCAGCTGCTCGACCGGTGCCCGGATCCCGTACCGCTCCCGCAGGATCTCCAGGGTCTCCAGGGTGCCGATGCCGATGAAGCGGGAGTGCTGCTCCCACGTGAAATCGGGGACGCCGTGCCGCTCAAGGGTGCGCCGCCCGGACTCGTAGTAGTTCGGCTCGCTGTCCACGAGGGTGCCGTCGAGATCGAATATGACGGTGATCATCCGTGGGGCCCGTCCTGCCGCTCGTGTCCTGTCTCGGTAATCCTGTCAGGTTTTGCCGGCATTTCGGCCCACGGATTCGACCAGCGGCAGCAGCCGGTGCGGCACCCGCTCGCGCAGCGCCACCTCCGTACGCGTGCGGACCACGCCCGGGAGCTGGATCAGCCGCTGGATCACGTCCTCCAGGTGCCCGTTGTCGCGGGCCGCCACACGGGTCAGCAGGTCCCCGCCGCCGGTGATCGAGAAGGCCTCGATGATCTCGGGCACGGCGGCCAGCGCGTCACCCACCTCGTCCAGATGCCCCTGGGTGACCTCGATGTGCACGAAGGCCAGCACCGGATGGCCCAGTGCGGCGGGGGAGAGCACCGGCCCGGTTCCGGTGATCACGCCCGTGCGCTCCAGCCGGTCCAGCCGTGCCTGCAGGGTGCCGCGCGCCACGCCGAGGATCCGGGCGTACTCGCGGACACTGGTGCGCGGCTGCTCGATCAGCAGACGCAGGATTCTGGTGTCGAGCTCGTCCACCGCCACGCCACGACTGTACCAATGGCCCCGTTCACCCCGATCGTTCCCGGCCAGGGGCCTGGTCGGTGTGCAGCCCGGGCTGGCTCCGGTAGAGCAGGCCCACGACCAGCACCGTCACGGCGGCCGGCAGCAGCAGCCAGCCCACGGTCCAGCCGGCCCGCAGCAGCAGCGCCCCGAGGAACCCGCCGGCGAACATGGCCAGCACGGAAAGGCCGCGCAGCCTCCAGCCGGCCGTCCCGAACCCGTACGCGTTCTCCCGCCCCATGGCCGAAGCTCCCAGGAAGGCGGTCATGGACCGGGTGACCAGCGTCGTCGGTACGCCCGGCACGTTCGCCCGCATGATCGTGGTGTTGCGCAGTCCCATCGCCAGGGCCAGCACCGCCGTCGCCGCCAGATGCCGCGGGGCCGGGGATCCGTACTGCGGAGCCAGCCCCCAGCCGATCCCCGCGGCGGCCAGGATGAGCCCCGCCTCGGCGATGAGGCCGATGACGAACCAGCGCCCGCCGCGGATCTCGGTCACGGACTCCAGATGCGATCCGCAGACCACCCCGACGATGAACGCGGCCAGGGAGATCCCGGGAGCGAGCGTCTCCAGCCGCCCCGCCCCGGCCGCGCCGAAGGCCAGGAACAGCACGTTGCCCGTCTGCATCGCCGTGAAGGCCGGTCCGAGCGCCAGCAGGCTCGCCGCCTCCACGATCCCGGTCACCCCGGTCAGTACGACCATCAGCGCGGGCATGTGCGGTGGGAGCAGCGGCGAACCGGCCGTCCGCCCGGCCTCCCGGTTCTCGTTCATGACGCCCGACAGTGACACGCCCGCCCGGGTGCCCCGGCGCCGACATGCCGGAGGCATAGGGTCCGAAGGATGAGTGACCTGTTGCTGGTGAGGCACGGCGAGACCGCCTGGAGCGCGAACGGGCGCCACACGGGACGCACCGATCTGCCGCTGACCGCGAGCGGGGTCGAGGAGGCCATCTCGCTGGCCCCCTTCTTCCGGGACCGGCAGCCGGCCCTGGTCCTGACCAGCCCGCTGCGCCGGGCCGTCGCCACCGCCGAGCTCGCCGGGCTCACCGGCGGGCAGGCCGACCCCGACCTGTACGAATGGGACTACGGCGGCTACGAGGGAATCACCACCGCGGAGATCCAGGAGACCGTCCCGGACTGGTCCCTGTGGACCCATGGCGTTCCGCCCGGCGACGCCGAGCACCCCGGCGAGAGCGCCGCCCAGGTGGGCGCCCGCGCCGACCGGGCCCTGGCCCGCGTCGCCCCCGTGCTCCGCGCGGACGGCGGCAACGTGGTGCTCGTCGCCCACGGCCACTTCCTGCGCGTCCTCACCGCCCGCTACCTGCGGCTGGAGCCCGCGCACGGCCGGCTGTTCCTGCTGCGCACCGGCACCGTCAGCGTGCTCTCCACGGAGCACGGCTTTCCGGTGATCGCCGGCTGGAACACCCGTCCCTGACCGGAGCTCCGACCGAGGCCCGGACCCCGGCCCCGACCCCGGCCGCCTCGCCTCGCGCGGTGGTGCCGTCTGCGTGACCATTCGTACATGGGTCACGACTCCTACACGGACGACGGCAGTGCGGGCGCCGGACCGGAGGGCCTGGACGCGAGGCTCAAGGCCAACGCGATCGGATTCCTCGACGCGCTCGTCATCGGACTGAACTCCACCTCGCCCGCCTACTCCCTGGCCGCCGTCCTCGGGCCGATCGTGGCGCTGGTCGGGATCTACGCACCGGGCGTGATGCTGGCCTCCTTCGTTCCGATGCTGCTCATCGCCGCCGCGTTCTACTACCTCAACAAGGTCGACCAGGACTGCGGGACGACCTTCTCGTGGGTCACCCGGGCCATGGGTCCCTGGGCGGGCTGGCTCGGCGGCTGGGCCATCGCCATGACCGGCGTCCTCGTCATCGGCTCACTCGCGGACGTCGCCGTGCACTTCGGCCTGCTCGCCTTCGGACTCGACAGCTGGGCCGCCAACGCCTGGATCCGGCAGATCCTCACCGTCGTGGTGATCCTGGTCATGACCGGCATCTGCGTCATCGGCACCGAACTCTCTGCCCACCTCCAGGACATCCTCATCCTCGCCCAGGTCTTCTTCCTGCTGGCCTTCGCCGTGGTCGCCATCTACCGCGTCTACGCCGACACCAGCACCCTGGACTCGATCGAGCCGTCACGCAGCTGGCTCAACCCCTTCGGCGCCGGCGGCGCCGCCCTCACCGGCGGGCTGCTGCTCGGCGTGTTCATGTACTGGGGCTGGGAGTCCGCGGTCAACCTCACCGAAGAGGTGGAGAACTCCGCCACCGCGCCCGGCCGGGCGGGCATCTGGTCGACCGTGATCCTCCTGGTCACCTACCTGTCCGTGGGCTTCGCGGTCGTCGCCTACGCGGGCACCGTCTACCTCGCCGAGAACGCGGCCGAGGAGGAGGCCATCTTCGCGGTCCTCGCCCACGAGGTCATGGGTGGCTGGGACTGGATGGTGCTCCTCGCCGTCTGCACCTCGGCGCTCGCCTCCACCCAGACCACGATCATCCCCGCCTCCCGCACCGCCCTGTCCATGGCCCGCCGGCACGCACTGCCGCACCGGCTCGCCCACATCCACCCGAGGTTCCGCACCCCGGACGTGAGCACGTGGTGGGTGGCCGCCATCGCCATCGGCTGGTACCTCGTGGTCAACCAGATCAGCGAGAACGCGCTCCTGGACTCGCTCACCGCGCTCTCCCTGCTCATCGCCTTCTACTACGCGCTCACCGGCCTGGCCTGCGCCATCTACTACCGCCGCCACCTCTTCGAGAACCTGCACAACTTCCTGCTGATCGGACTCGGCCCTGTGGTCGGAGCCGGCCTGCTGACCTGGCTGCTGGTCGAGTCGATCGGGGACATGTCCGAGCCGGAGAACTCCGCCAGCGGTGTCTCCTGGTTCGGGCTCGGCCCGCCGCTGGTCATCGGCATCGGCATCGCGCTCGTGGGCGTGGCCGTCATGTGCTTCTGGCGGGTCCGGGACGGCAGGTTCTGGCAGGAGCGCCGCGGCGTCGTCGACCCGGAACTCGTCCATGCCGGGAAGCACCGGTCCACCCCCTAGGGAGCCCCCGATGTCCGTGGTCCTCGGATACGACGAATCACCCGGCGCGGAACGGGCCCTGGAAGTGGCGCTGGAGGTGGCCACGGCCTTCGGCGAGCCCCTCGTCCTCGTCTACGGCGCGGCCGCCCCGGGCGCCACCGGCGAGGAGTCCCGCGCCCACCGCGAAGCCGTCCGCCAGGCGGGCCGCAGTGCGCTGGCGCACGCCGTCGAGGAGGCCGACGCGGCCGGGGTGCCCTCCACGGTCGAGGTGGCCGACGAGAAGCCCGCGCAGGCCCTGCTGGACGCCGCCGAGCGCCACCGCGCCCGCGTCATCATCGTCGGCAGCTGGGGCGACAGCCCGATGCGCGGTGCGCTGCTCGGCTCCACCCCGCACAAGCTCCTGCACCTGTCGCCGATCCCGGTGCTGTGCGTACCGACCGGGCCGGAGGGCGCCTGAACAGCCGTGGTGCGACTGGGGCGGACACCCTCCGGTCCCGGCGGCCCGCCCGTCAGGGCCCGGAGAGGGCGTTCTCGGGCTCGGCCTGCGCCGGGGCCCGGCCGCCCACCTCCTTCCCGGCGCGCAGCCGGGTCAGGGCGGGGCTGGTGATCGCCGTCGTCACCAGCGCCATCAGCACCAGCATGGTGAACAACTTCGGCCCGATGACGCCGAGTTCCAGGCCGACATTGAGCACCACCAGCTCGGTCAGTCCCCGGCAGTTCATCAGGGCGCCGATCGACAGGGCCTCCCGCCACGGTCTTCCGCACGCGCGCGCCGCGCCGGCTGCGCCGCCCCACTTGCCGAGGAAGGCGACGAAGAGGATCGCGGCCGTCCAGAGCCACAGCCCGGGCGAGGCCGTCAGGCCCCCGATGTCCGTACGCAGCCCCGTGTGCACGAAGAACAGCGGCAGCAGCACGGGCACCGTGAACGCGCGCAGCCGGGCCGCCGAGGCCTCGATGCGCTGCCCGGTGCGCGGGGTGACCACCCCGAACAGGAACGCCCCGAACAGCGCGTGCACGCCGATCCGGTCGGTGGCCAGCGCGGACAGGCTCAGTCCGCTGAAGAGCGCCACCAGCACCGCCGCGTCGCCGGCCCGGTCGGCGCGGGCCGACCAGCGGGCCAGCAGCGGCCGCACCGCGTACAGCATCACCAGCGTGAAGGCCACGGCGAGTCCGGCCGTGGTGGCCGCCTCCATCGGGGACCCGGCCGTGGAGAGGGCCACCACCAGGGCCAGCAGGCACCACGCGACGACGTCGTCCACGGCCGCGCAGGCCATGGCGAGGGCGCCGAGCGGAGTCCCGTACAGGCCCCGGTCGATGAGGATCCGGGCGAGGACCGGGAACGCGGTGATGGCCATGGCCACGGCCATGAACAGGGTGAACGGCATCCGGCCCACCCCCTCGGGGGCGAACCCGCCGTACATGGCGAGGGCGAGCAGTGCGCCCAGGGCCAGCGGCAGCAGCATGCCCGCCTGGCTCACCGCCACCGCGACCCGGGTGTGACCGCGCAGGCTTTTGAGGTCCAGCTCCAGTCCGACCAGGAACATGAACGCGAGCAGCCCGAGCTGCCCGAGCACCGAGGTGTACGGCAGCACGGACGGCGGGAAGAGCGTGTGCTGGGCCTGCGGCCAGAGCCAGCCCAGCAGCGAGGGGCCCAGCAGGATGCCGGTGGCGATCTCGCCCACCACCGGGGGCTGGCCGAACCGGCGGCAGACGGCGGCCCCCACCTGACTGGCCAGGATCACCACCGGAACGGCGATCAGCAGGGCGGGCAGCGGGTCAACGGACGACACGGGTACCTCCTTCGGGCGCGGCGGGACGCAGGGCTGCGGGCAGGTCGCGGTGCGGGGCCGGCTGTGCGGCCGGCTGGGGAGCCGCGGCCGCCGCGGACCAGGGGGCGTAGCGGCGCAGCCCGTAGAGCAGCGGCTGCCGGTCGTCGCGCACGGTCACCCGCCGGACTTCGGCGAAGACGGCCGTGTGGTCCCCGAAGCCGACGGTTCTGACCACGGCGCAGTCCGCGACGGCGTGGGCGTCCGCCGTCAGGTGCGGTCCGCCCGCCCCCAGCGGCAGCCGCCACTCGACGCGGTCGAAGCGGTCGGGCGCCCCGGAGGCGAACAGGTCCGAGGTGCCGCGGGCCCGCTCGTGCAGCAGGTTGAGGGCGAAGTGGCCCTCGGCGAGCAGCACCGCGAGGGTCGGGCTCGCCGCCCGTATGCACACCACGAGCGTCGCCGGTTCGAGGGCGACGCTCGCGAGGGAGGTGCAGGTCAGGCCGTGCGGCACGGAATCGGAATCCAGGGTGGTGACGACGGACACCCCGGTCGGGAAGGCGGCCATGAAGGGACGGAGGTCCGCCGGCTGGACCCCGGCCGACTCGTCCGGTGCTGCGGGATGGGGCACGGAGCGGTGGGGCATGTCTGACTCCTGAGGTGGCTGAAGCAACTGCGGCCCGGCAGCCGGCGGGAGAGCCGTACTGCCGGGCCGTGGGAGCGGTGGGCCTTACGCGCCGTGCAGCTGGCGCAGGTAGTCGTAGGCGCTGGGCAGCGTCTCCAGCAGGTTCTGCTGCTGGCGCTTGACCGTGTCGAAGAGGGGTTCGGCACTGGCCACCGAGTCCGGCCGGTGCGCCAGGGAGGGCAGCGGGGCGTCCGGCTCCAGGCCGAGGCCCGCGAAGATGCAGTAGTAGCTGCCGTTGGTCCAGAAGTTGCGGAACTCGGCCTCGAAGTTGCCGTAGTACGTCGACTCGTCGGTGATCGGCGAGTTGATGGGCAGGCCGGCCTTGTAGGCGGAGATCTTCTGCTGGATGTTGTCGGGGAGGGTCAGCTTCTTGTTGGCCTGCCAGAACGGCGTGTCGTTGCGCGGCGCGTAGAAGAAGTGCGCCTGGATGAAGTCGCGGGTGTCGTCGAACATCACCTCGATCTCGTGGTTGAAGCTGTTGATCAGACCGTCGTTGAAGGTCTTGTCCGGGAAGTGCTTGGCCAGCTGGTAGATCGCGGCGGTGATGAAGTAGATGCCCGTCGACTCCAGCGGCTCCAGGAAGCAGGAGGACAGGCCGATGCTGACGACATTCTTCACCCACGCCCGGCGGTTGCGGCCGACGCGGAAACGGATGTGGTTGAACTTCGTCACCTCGGGGTCCAGGCCCCACATGTCCGCGAACTCGCGGGTGGCGGTGTCCTGGTCGGTGAACTTGCTGGAGTACACGTAGCCGGTGCCGAAGCGCCCCAGCATGGGGATCTTCCAGGCCCAGCCGGACGACATGGCGATCGCCGAGGTGTACGGCTCCACACCGTTCGCCTCGTCGTCGTGCGGGACGGCCGTCGCCACCGCGCTGTCGCACAGCAGGTGGTCGCTCATGTCGATGAAGGGCTCCTCCATCGCCTGGTTGATCAGCAGGCCGCGGAAGCCCGAGCAGTCCACGAACAGATCGGCGTCCAGGGCCAGTCCGCCCTTGGTGTGCAGCGTGGTCACGTAGCCGCGCTCGTCCTGCTCGACCCGCACCATCTCGTCCTGCACGTGGTTCACGCCCTGCTTCTCGGTGCTGAACCGGCGCAGGAAGTCGGCCACCAGCTGGGCGTCGAAGTGCCAGGCGTACCGGGTGGCCGGCCGGCCGTCGAGCCAGCGCGGGGCCTTCATCGCGTCCATCACCGGGGGCTCGCGGAAGCAGGCGTAGTCGAACGGCTCGGTGGTGCGGCCCTCGTACTTGCGCTTGAACCAGTAGTGCGACAACGGGGTCTGGTCGTAGTCGGGGAGCAGCCCGAACGGGTGGTAGAAGTGGTCCGGACCGCCGCCCGGCAGCTCGCGGGCCGTCGACTCGCCCTGCCCGTCGGTCCGCCAGTTGACGAAGCGCACGGCCATCTTGAAGCTCGCGTTGCACTCCCGCATCCACTCGTCCTCGGCGATGCCCAGGTAGTCGAAGAAGGAGCGCTGCAGGTTGGGCACGGTGGCCTCGCCGACACCGATGCGCGGGATCGTCGGCGCTTCGAGCACGGTGATGTCGACCGTTCCCTGCAGCGCCTTTCCGAGGTATGCGGCCGTCATCCAGCCGGCCGTGCCGCCGCCCAGGATGACGACCTTCTGAAGCCGGGTGTCGCTGCTGGTCATGAAACAGCCCTCATTTCGGATTCGGCGGTTCGGGTGGTCGTGCTCATCAGTGTCGAAAAACGCCCTATCACCGCTCTACACAGCTCGGATCCGGCCGTTGTAGGGCCGTCGTAGACCTCCCGGACACACTCCTCGCAGGCAGAGCGGCAGGCTGAAAACCACCGGGAGGACGCGATGACCACCGCAGCGAACGGGACGGCGGGGCCGGCGGTACGGGTCCGCTTCCTGGGCGACTTCGAGCTGACCGTCAACGGCGTCCCCGTCCAGCGCTGGCGGGCCGGCAAGGCCCGTGGCCTGTTCCAGTACCTCGTGGTCCACCGGGGCCAGATGCTCACCCGGGACCGGCTCTACGCCTCCCTGTGGCCCGGCGCCGACGCCGCCGCGGGCAGCTCCCTGAAGGTCGCCGCCCACGCACTGCGCCGGGTGCTCGACGCCCACCCCGACCGCCCCGGCGACTCCGGGATCCGGCTGGTCTACCGGGACTTCGGCTATGTCCTGCACATCACCGGGCTGTGGTCCGACCTCGACCGCTTCCAGGAGCTGGTGCACACCGGCCTGCGCGCCGCAGCGGCCGGCGACGCCCCGCTCGCCCGCACCCGGCTGCGGGCGGCGATCGGTCTCTACGGCGGCGAGTTCCTGCGGGGCGAGAGCGCCGACTGGGTCGTCGAACAGCGCGAGTACCTCAGGGCGCTCGCGCTGCGGGCCCTGGGAGTGCTGCGCGCCGACGCCGAGGCGCGCGAGGACTTCGTGGAGCTGATCGAGGTCTGCAAGCGCACCCTGGAGATCGACCGCCATCACGAGGAGACCTACCGCGCGCTGATGACCGCACACGGCCGGCGCGGTGAACTCGCCTGCGTCCGGCGCTGGTACGAGCTGTGCGCCCGCCGGATGCGCGACGAGCTGGCCGTGGCACCCGGCCACGAGACCCAGCGGCTGCTGGACACCCTGATCCCGGCCGCGGCGCGCGCCAGGGCCGCCTCCGCCCCCGCCCCCGTCTCCGCCGTGACCGGAGCCCCGCCCGCCACCGTCCGCGCGCTGCGGCCGGCGGTCCGCCGGGCCGGGACTCCCGCCGGGACCCCCGCCTGGAGCCCGGACGCCCGTACGACCGCCCTGGCCCGCCCCGTGCGGCGGGCCAGGCCCGACAACCGGGCCACGGCCGCCCTGGCCCGCGCGGCCGACCAGGCGACCGCGTGACACCGACCCAGCTGTTCAGCGAGCCCGTGATCCCGCGACCGAGTGAGGACCCCACCGTGACCGTGCTGACCGTGCCGACCGAGCCACAGGACTCCAGACCCGCCGGGGCCGAGCCCGACGCGGCCCCCCTGCCGCCCCGTTACACCGACCAGTGGATCGGCGGCGCCTGGGTCGCCTCCGACGCCGACGGCCGCCTGGTCGTCACCGACCCCGCCACCGAGCGCGCCCTGGCCACCGTGCCCGCGGGCACCGCCCGGGACGCCGACCTCGCCGCGCGCGCCGCGGCGGCCGCCTTCCCGCGCTGGGCCGCCACCCCGGTGCGCGAACGTACGGCCCTGCTCCGCCGGGTCGTCCAGGCCATGGAGGTCCGCGCCGAACGCTTCGCCGAGACCATCACCGCCGAGGTCGGGGCGCCCGCCCGGATGGCCCGCCAGACCCATGTCGGGCTCTCCCTCGGCATGGCGGCGCACTGTGTCGAGACCGCCGCCTCCTACGCCTTCGAGGAGCGCGTCGGCCATTCGCTCGTCGTGCGCGAGGCCGCCGGGGTGGCCGCGTGCATCACCCCGTGGAACACCCCGCTGCTGCTCACCGTGCAGAAGATCCTCCCCGCGCTCGCGGCCGGCTGCACGGTCGTGCACAAGCCGAGCGAGATCACCCCGCTGCACGCCCGGCTGCTCGCCGAGGCGATCGCCGAGGCCGATCTGCCGCCCGGCGTCTTCAACATGGTCGTCGGCACCGGCGCCGCCGTCGGCACCGCGCTCGTCACCCACCCGCTGATCGACGTGGTCTCCCTGACCGGTTCCACCCGGGCCGGCCGCGAGGTCTCCGCGCTCGGCGCCGACACCGTCAAGCGCGTCCACCTCGAACTCGGCGGGAAGAACGCGAGCCTCGTCCTCGACGACGCCGACCTGGCCGCGTCCGTGGCCGCCACCGTCGACCAGATGCTCTTCAACACGGGCCAGACCTGCCTGCAGTGGAGCCGGCTGCTGGTACCGAGGGACCGCCAGGACGAGGCCGTACAGCTCGCCGGCGAGGCCATGGCCGGGTACGTGACCGGCGACCCGCGCGACCCCGCGACCGACCTCGGCCCCCTGGTCTCCGCCGCCGCGCACGCCCGCGTCACCGGCCACATCCGGCGCGGCATCGACGACGGCGCCGGCCGGCTGGTCCGCGGCGGCCCCGACCGGCCCGCCAGCCTGGACACCGGCTACTACGTCCAGCCGACGATCTTCGCCGACGTGGACCCGCTGAGCACGATCGGCCAGGAGGAGATCTTCGGGCCGGTGCTCTCGGTCATCCCCTACGACGACGAGGACCAGGCGGTCCGGATCGTCAACGGGACCCGCTACGGGCTGCACGGCGCGGTCTGGTCCGGCGACGGCGCCCGCGCCGAACGGATCGCCCGGCGCTTCCGCTCCGGCCTGGTCGACGTGAACGGCGGCCAGTTCAACCCGGCCGCCCCGTTCGGCGGGTTCAAGCAGTCCGGGATCGGGCGCGAATGCGGCGCCGCCGGGCTGGAGGCCTTCCTGGAGACCAAGTCGATGCAGCTCCCGCAGGGCACGGGAGGCCAGGTGGTCGGCCCGCGCCTGCGGGCCACCGCGGCCACCCGCCCGGCGGACACCGAGAGGAACGACGGATGACCGACCGGCACGCCGAGTCCGCCGGGGCCGCCGCCCCGGGCGTACCGGCCGACGACGCACCGCCCCGGGCGGCACGGGCCCTACCGGGCCCCGCCGGACGGGCCGACGGGGCACTCCCGCCGCTGTTCGCCCGCCTGGAGCGGTGGACCCGCGAACAGCCGAACGAGACCGCCGTCAAGGCCTTCGACGGCACCCTCACCTACGCGGCGCTCACCGCCCGCACCGCCCGGTACGCCACCGCGCTCGCCGGGGCCGGAGTCGGACCGGAGACCTCCGTCGGGCTGCTGCTCGGTCGGTCCCGGGAGAGCGTGCCCGCCCTGCTCGCCGTCTGGAGCCTCGGCGGGACCGCCGTCCCCCTGGATCCCGCGCATCCCGTCGAGCGCCTCGGCCGCGTCCTGCGCGACGCCGGGGCCGCCGTCCTGGTCGCTCCCGAGGTACCCACCGGCCTGGAGCCCGGCGGGATCGCCCTGCTCGCCCCCGCCGACGTCCGCCGCAGCGCCCCCGGCGCGCTCGCCGTGTCCGTACCCGCCCCCGACAGCTGCGCGTACCTCGTCTACACCTCCGGAACCACCGGCCGCCCCAAAGGGGTCGAGGTCACCTACCGGGGCCTGGACACCTTCGTCGACGCCCTCGCCACCCTCGGCCTGCCCCCCGGCGGCCTCGGCCTCAACGCCGTCTCGCCCGCCTTCGACGGCTGGCTCTGGTGCACCCTGCTCTACCTGACGCACGGTCAGGGGGTCGCCCTCACCGACCTCTCCCTGGACGGCCTGCGCCAGGCCGCCGCCGAGGGCCGCGAACCCCTGCCCGCCGGCCTGCGCACCGTCTCCCTCACCCCGTCGCTGCTCGCCGCCCACGGCGCCGGGATCGACACCGCAGAGGTGGTCGTGGTCGCCGGGGAGGCCTGCCCGGCCGCCCTGGCCGAGCGGTTCGCCCACGGCCGCCGGCTGCTCAACGTGTACGGACCGACGGAGGTGACCATCGCCGCGACCTGGGCCGACAGCCGACGAGGGGACGACGTGACCACCATCGGACGACCGCTGCCCGGCTACCGGGCGTACGTCCTGGACGAGGAGCTCCGCCCGGTGCCCGCCGGCACCGAGGGCGAGCTCTACCTCGGCGGCCCCGCCGTGGCGCGCGGCTACCGGGGCCGCCCCGGGCTCACCGCGAGCCGCTTCCTGCCCGATCCCTTCCAGGGCGGCGGCACCCGCATGTACCGCACCGGCGACGTGGTGATCCGCCGGCCCGGCGGCGAACTGGAGTACCGGGGCCGCCGCGACGACCAGGTGAAGATCCGCGGCCACCGCATCGAACTGGGCGAGGTGGAGCGGATCGCCGCCGAACTCCCCGAGGTCGTCGCCGCCGCCTGCTGCCCGCTCGCCTCGGGGCAGACCCTCGGCCTCGCCGTGGTCGCGGCCCCCGGCGCCGACCCGGCGGGCCTCGCCGGCCTGGTCGTGGAACGCTGCCGCAAGCAGCTGCCCGCCGCTGCGGTGCCCAGCACCGTACGGGTGCTCGACCGGATCCCGACCCTCAGCACCGGAAAGGCCGACCGCGAGGCGCTGGCCACGGCCCTGACGGCGCCGGAACGGACGCCCGGCGCACCGGTGATGACCCCGGGCGCCGGCCCGACCACGAGCGAGCGCATCGTGATGGCCGTCTGGGCCGACGTGCTCGCCACCGAGATCCCCGGCCCCGACGCGGACTTCTTCGAGCTGGGCGGCCACTCCCTGGCCGCCGCCCGCGCGGTGTCGGAACTGCGCCGCGTCACCGGACTGCGCGTCGGCCTCGGCGCGCTGCTGGCCGAGCCGACGGCCCGGCACTTCGCCGCCGAACTCGACCGGCTCTCCGCCGAGCGGGAGGCCTCCGCCGCCCCGGCCGACGCACCCGCCGAAGGGGGCTGAGCCATGGGCGCCTGGATCTCCACCTGGACGGACGACCCCGCCGACCGGACCCTGCCCGTGCTGCTGTGCCTGCCCCCCGCCGGGGCCGGCTGCCAGCAGTTCCGCTCCTGGCAGCCCGAACTGGTCGGCACCGCCCAGGTGTACGGAGTACAGCTGCCGGGCCGGGAGAACCGCTGGCGGGACCCGATGCCGGACACCTTCGACGAGGCCGTCGAGGCCATCGCCGCGGAACTGCGGGACATCCTTGCCACCGGCCGGCCGCTGATCGTCTTCGGCCACAGCTTCGGCGGCCTCCTCGGCTACGAGGTCTCCCGCCGGGTCGCCCCGCGGACCCTGGTGGTCAGCGGCTGCCGGGCCCCCGGCCACTGGGACGGCGCCGGCCGCGGCATCGTCGACGACGGCGAGGAGCTGGACAAGCTCTTCGACACGGCCGGCCTCGACCCAGAACTGCTCGACGAGGACACCCGCGCCCTGATGGTCGCCATGCTCCGCAAGGACGCCCAGCTGTCCCTGAGCTACGTCCACAAGCCGGGCGTCCGCCTCGGCGTGCCCGTCCACGCCTGGGGGGCCGACGGCGACGAGACCGTCAGCTCCGCCGACCTGGACGGCTGGGCCGAGATCACCACCGCCGCCTTCACCCGGCACACCGCCGCGGGCGGCCACCACGCCGTACTGCGCCGCCCGCGGCCCGTACTGGACCACCTGACCACCCTGCTGCGGGCTGAGGGCGCCGATGCGCCGGCCCCGGCCCCCGCCCCCACCGCGACCGCGACCGGCGCCTGAGCGCCCGGCCGTCCCCACCCGCCCGAGTCCGGAGGACACCGTGCCCACCACCCACCAGGTCCTCGTGAACCACGAGGGGCAGTACGCGCTGTACCCCGCCACACGTGAGACCCCCGACGGCTGGACGCCGGCCGGGTTCGACGGCACCGAGGACGAATGCGCCGGCTTCGTGGACGCCCGATGGCCCGACACCCGCCCGCTCAGCCTGCGAGGAGCCTGAGATGGAGATCGACCTGCTCGACCCGGGCCCCTTCGGCCGCAACGACTTCTGGCCGACCTTCACCTGGCTGCGCGCCCACTCGCCCGTCCACTGGCACCCCGAGCCCGGCAGCGACGACGGCGGCTTCTGGGTGCTGAGCCGGCACCGCGACATCATGAAGGTGTACGCCGACAGCGACACCTTCAGCTCGGCCCGCGGGATGCGGCTGGGCAGCGACCCGGCGGCCGTCGCCGCCGTCGCCCAGCGCATGCTCATCGTCTCCGACGTCCCCCACCACACCCGGCTCAAGCGGGCCCTCCACCAGGCCTTCGGACCGCAGCAGATGCCGCGCCTGGAGGCGATGGTCGAGAAGGTGGTCGGCGAGCTGGTGACCGAGGCCGCCGAACGCGACGAACTGGACTTCATCGACCTCGCCAAGCAACTGCCCAACCGGGTCGTTTGCGCCATGATGGGCATCCCGCGCGCCGACTGGGCCTGGATCGGGGCACTGACCACCGACGCCTTCGACTCCCCGGACGACGAGGTACGCACCAACGCGCACTCGGAGATCTTCCTCTATTTCATCGAGCTGCTCGCCGAACGCCGGGTCCGCCCCGGCGACGACCTGGTCAGCCAGATCGCCCACGACACCCTCGTGGACGAGGGCGACGGCACCGAACGCCCGCTCAGCGACCACGAGATCGTCTTCAACCTCAACGGGGTCCTCTCCGGGGCCAACGAGACCACCCGCTACTCGGCGGCCGGCGCGGTCCACATGTTCGCCGAACACCCCGACCAGTGGCGGCTGCTGCGCGGCCTCGGCCAGGGCGGCATCGCCCCGGCCGTCGAGGAGATCCTGCGCTGGACCACCCCCGGGGTGCACGCCCTGCGCACCGCCGTACGCGACACCGAGATCAACGGGATCCCGGTGGCCGAGGGCGCCCGGGTGACGCTGTGGAACGTCTCGGCCAACCGCGACGAGGACGTCTTCGCCGACCCGCACGCCTTCCGGGTCGACCGCCGCCCCAACCGGCACGTCGCCTTCGGGCACGGCCGCCACCTGTGCCTCGGCGCGCGGCTCGCCCGCTTCGAACTCGGCGCCCTGCTCACCGAGATGCTCGGCGTGCTGGACGGCTTCGAACTGGCCGGACCCGTCACCTTCAACTCCTCCAACTTCACCTGGGGGATCAACAGTCTCCCCGTGCGGCTGCTGCGCAGCCGAGCCTTCGCGAAGTAAGAAAGGGCCCGCACTGTGACCACCGCACTCGTCGACTTCAACCGTTCGGACGCCGCCTTCCCCGCCACGGGGTATCCGCAGCTCCTCGCCGAACAGGCCGCTCGCACCCCCCGGGCCACCGCCCTCGCGCAGGGCGGCCGCAGCTGGACCTACGCCGAACTGGAGGCCGCCACCAACCGGCTGGCGCACGCGCTGATCGCCCGCGGAGCCGCCGCCGGGACCCGGATCGGCCTCTGCTACCCCCGTAGCGCCGAGTACGTCATCGGCTCCCTCGCCATCCTCAAGACGGGCGCCGCGATCGTCGCCCTCGACCCGGTCAACCCCGACGACCGGCTCGCCGCGATGATCGCCGACGCCGCCCCGCTGCTCGTCCTCACCCCGGCCGGCCTCGGCCGCCGGATACCGCAGGACGTGCCGCAGGCCGAGGTCGCCACCGCCGGACAGGACCTCCCGGACACCGCGCCCGCCGTCGTGACCGGCCCCGACACCGTCAGCCACCTCATCTACACCTCCGGCTCCACCGGCACCCCCAAGGCCGTCCTGGAACGGCACGGTGCGCTCACCAACCTCGTGCACTGGACCACCCGCGCCTACGGGGTCCGGCCCGGCGACCGCGCCTCCTGGATGTCCACCCCCGGCTTCGCCGTCCAGATCATGGAGTGGCTCGCCTACCTGCCCGCGGGCGCGGCGATCCACATCCCCGAGGCCGGGCAGGCACAGACCCCCGAGCAGATCCGCGACTGGCTCGTCGGCGAGGGCATCACCCACACCATGCTGGTGGCCGCCCTGGCCGAGCCCGCCTGGGGCCTGGACTGGCCCGGGGACACCGCGCTGCGGATCCTGGTGACCACCGCCGAGCGCGTCCACAGCTGGCCGCCGGCCGACACCCCGTTCCGGGTCGTGATGACCTACGGCACCACCGAGACCACCAACGTCCTGTCCTGCCTCGACCTCGGGGCCGGCATCGACTTCACCAGCCAGGCCACCTCCGAGGAGGTCCGCGCCAGCCGCCAGGTCCCGGTCGGCGTGCCCATCGCCAACCTCCGCGTCCACCTCCTGGACGAGGACGGCAGCCCGGTGGCCGAGGGCGAGGTCGGCCGGCTGCACGTCTCCGGCGCCGGGGTCGCGGCCGGCTACCACGGCCGCCCCGAACTCACCGCCGCGAAGTTCCACCCCAACTTCCTCCCCGGCGACCCGCACCCGGTGCTCTACGACACCGGCGACCTCGCCCGCCGCCGCGAGGACGGCGCCGTCGAACTCCTCGGCCGCTCCGACTCCCAGGTGAAGATCCGCGGCTTCCGCGTGGAGCTCGGCGAGGTCGAGACGCACATCGCCCGCCTCGACGACATCGCCGAGGCCGTCGTCGTCACCCAGGAGCGCGGTCCCGGGGACAAGCGGCTCATCGCCTACGTGTCCCCGGCCGGCGCGGCCGAACCGGACTCCGCCGCCGTGCGCGCCGATGTCGCCCGCACCCTGCCCTACTACATGGTCCCCGCCACCGTCGTCGTGCTGCCCGCCCTCCCGCGCCTGCCCAACGGCAAGGTCGACCGGCGCAGCCTGCCCGAGCCCCCGGAGGGCCGCGACGCGGTCGGCACCGGCTACGAGGCCCCCCGCAACGAGGTCGAGGACGGGCTCAGCCGGCTGTGGGCCGAGGCGTTCCGCACCGACGGCGTCGGCATCCACGACAACTTCTTCGAGCTGGGCGGGCATTCGCTGCTCGCCTTCCAGCTGATCGACGAGATCCGCCGCCGCTACGGCGTCGAGCTCAGCCTCTCCGACCTCTCCACCTGCCCCACCGTCGCCGAGCTCGCCACCCTCGTCACCACCGAACGAACGGGCGGC
This sequence comes from Streptomyces sp. NPDC040545, assembly GCF_055595065.1. Classification (NCBI taxonomy): domain Bacteria; kingdom Bacillati; phylum Actinomycetota; class Actinomycetes; order Kitasatosporales; family Streptomycetaceae; genus Streptomyces; species Streptomyces sp. NPDC040545. The sequence continues at coordinate 168,429 of NZ_JBVIWA010000010.1, read as the reverse complement.
CGCGGCTCCTTCGGCGGTCTTCCCGCGATCGTCCCGGACCCCGCCGCCCGCTTCGAGCCCTTCCCGCTCACCGAGAGCCAGCAGGCCCTGTGGATCGGCCGCGGCGGGCTCGTGGAACTGGGCAACGTCGGCTGCCACGGCTACTTCGAGTGGGAGAGCGAGCAGCTCGACGTGGCGCGCTTCGAGGGCGCCTGGCGCCGGCTCGTCGAACGCCACGACGCACTGCGCACCCGCGTCCTGCCCGACGGCACCCAGCAGGTCTTCGAGGAGATCCCGGCGTACGAGATCCCCGTCACCGACTTCGGCGGCCTCGACGAGGAGTCCCGCCGGGCCGAGCTGGCCGCGCTGCGCGAGCGGCTCTCCCACCAGGTCCTCGACGCCGACGCCTGGCCGCTGTTCGACGTACGGATCAGCCTGCTCGGCGGCGGCCGTGCCCGGATCCACCTCTGCCTGGACTTCCTCGTCGCCGACGCCTGGAGCTACTTCCAGGTCCTCATCCCGGACCTGGTCACCTACTACGTGGAACCCGGCGCGGAACTCGCCCCGCTGGAGCTGACCTTCCGCGACTACGTCCTCGCCGTCGGGAACTCGCTGCGCGACAGCGAGCTCTACCGCCGCTCCGAGTGGTACTGGCGCGACCGCCTCGCCACCCTCCCGCCCGCCCCCGGACTGCCCACGCGCCCGGCCGACGCCCCCGAGCTGCCGGTCCGCTTCGAGCGCCGCAGCCACGTCGTCGCCCCGGAGCGGTGGAGCCGGATCCAGGAGCGCGCGCACGCCCGCGAGGTGACCCCCTCCGGGGTGCTGGCCGCCGCCTACGCCGAGATCCTCGGCAGGGCCGCCGGTCAGGCCCGCTTCACCATCAACTTCCCGCTGTTCAACCGCCTTCCGCTGCACCCGCAGGTCAACTCGCTGCTCGCGGACACCACGACCACCCTGCTGCTGGCCGTCGAGCAGACGGAGAGCACCTTCGCCGGACGGGCCCAGGCCGTCCAGCGCCGGCTCTGGGCCGACCTGGAGCACCGCTACTTCAGCGGGGTGCAGGTGCTGCGCGAGCTGACCAAGCTGCGCGGCTCCCTCGCCCCGGCCATGCCCGTCGTGATGACCAGCCTGGCCGGCCACCCGCCGCAGTACGAGGAGACCGAGCTGGGCGCCCCGGTCTACGGCATCTCCCAGACCCCGCAGGTCTCCCTCGACTTCCAGGTCTTCGAGAAGCCCGACGGCCTCACCTTCAACTGGGACTTCCTGCCCGCCGTCTACCCCGACGGACTCATCGACGCCATGTTCGAGGAGTTCACCTCCCTGCTGGAGGCCCTCGCCGAGGACGAGATCTGGGAGCGCCACTCCCCGCCGCCCGGTGAGGACGGCGCCGCCCCCGGCAAGACCGAGGAGCGCGACACCGGCGACGCCTGGGAGCGGTACTGGGCCGGGATCCGGCGCACCGGACGCGGCGGCGACGTCATCTGGGACGCCGACAGCGGCGAGGAGTTCCAGTGGCTGCTGGACCAGGCGCAGCGCCACTTCCGCAGCGACCTGCCGGTCATCGACCTGGGCTGCGGCAACGGCCGCTACAGCCGCGAACTCGCCCCGCACCACCCTTCCGTCATCGGCGTCGACGTATCGGTCAGCGCGATCGACCACGCCAAGCGCGAGGCCGAGGGCGTGCCGAACGTCGACTACCTGGCGATCGACATGACCGACGCCGAGCAGGCCGCGGTCCTGGGGGAGGGGCCGTACAACATCTTCGTCCGCGGTGTCTTCCACGTCCTGGACAGCGAGGCCCGGGCCCGGCTCGCCGCCGTCGCCGGCCGGCTGCTGGGCGCCGAGGGCACGCTGATCGTGCACGAGCCCGACTACTCCAGCAACTCCTTCGGCTACCTCGGCTTCGTCGGCGGCAAGCGCGGCCGCGCGGAGGACCTGGTCGGCCCGCTGGAGGCGGCCGGTGTCCGGCACTCGCACCGCTTCACCCGGCCCGAACTGGCCGAGGCGTTCGGCGCGGACGCGTGGGAGGTCGTCGAGGACGAGGCGATCGAACTGCACGCGATCGACCCCCGGTCCGACTCCGACGCGCTGCGGCTGCCCGGCTACTACGCGGTGCTGCGCCGCAAGCGCTGACGGCCGTACGCTCCGGCCCGGCTCTGCGCCGGGCGGCTCCTGGGCCGTGTCCGCAAAGTCCCGCCTGTCCTCCGGGCGGCCGGCGCTACTTTGCGGGTACGGCCCACGCCGCCCGGCGCAGGGCCTCGGCGTCGTTCGGAGCCGCGGCGGTCCTCCCCGCGAGGAAGGAGAGGAAGAAGATGCGGCCACGGCCGCTCGGCTGAAAGACTGGACACGTGGAACGACGTACGACCGACCGGCTGCTCAGGGCGCGCGCACAGGCGATCGGGGGCGAGGTCCGGGAGGAATCGGTCGCCGCCGTCCTCGACCGGGTGCTCGCCGTCCAGGCGCAGGACCTTCCCGCGGCGGAGCTCGGGCTCCGGGTACGGGCCCGCGGGCTGACCCGGGACGCGGTGCGCCGGGCCACCGACACCGAACGCAGCGTCGTCCGTGGCTGGTTCATGCGCGGCACCCTCCAGCTGGTGCCGGCCGCCGACGCCCGCTGGCTGCTGGCCCTCTTCGGGCCCGTCTACCTCGCGCTCGCCGCCCGGCGGCTGCGCGAACTGGGCCTCGACGAGTCCCTGTGCGCGCGCTCGGAACGCCTCATCACCGAAGCGATCGACGGCGAGGGGCCGTTGACCCGCGCCCAGCTCACCGACCGGCTCACCACCCTCGGGGTGGAGCCGAAGGGGCAGTCCGCCTTCCACCTGATCCGCCGGGCCGCCCTGAACGGCCGCATCTGCCACGGACCGCAGCGGGGCGGCGAGGCCACCTTCGTCCTCCTCGACGACTGGCTGCCCGTCACCGGACCCCTGCCCTTCACCGCAGCCGCTGCCGAACGCGAACTCGCGCGCCGCTACCGCGCGGCGTACGGCCCCTCCGACGCCCTGGACTTCGTCCACTGGTCGGGTCTCAAGGCCACCACGGGCAAGAACGCGTGGGCCGCCGTACGGGAAACCGGGCCCGAGCCGGTGCCCACCCCGGGCGAGCCCGACGTGCGCCTGCTGCCGGCCTACGACAACTACCTCGTCGGCTACCGCAGCCGGGACCTGTCCGTACCCGCCGCACACGAACGCCGGGTGTGGCCCGGCGGCGGGCAGATCCGCGCCACCGTGCTGGTCGACGGCCTCGCCGTCGGCACCTGGTCCGGAGGCCGCCGCGGGGCGCCGGTGACGGTCGAACCCTTCCCCGGGGCCGAGCCCCACACCCCCGCCGTGGCGGCCGGAATCGCCCGCGAGAGCGCCGACATCGCACGGTTCTCCAGCTGAACTCATCGCATGTCTACAAGCGGTCTATAGTCCCGGAATCCATAACCGGGGTCTAACTCCCGGACCATAGCGTCAGTGCCGTCCGACAATTCCGTACCCAATCAGAAAAGGGCGTCGACATGGCACTCGGTCGGCATTCCGATTTCAATCGCCTGTGGTTCGGGCAGACCGTCAGCAACTTCGGCGACAAGATCTCCCTCCTGGCCCTTCCGACCCTCGCGGTCGTGGTCCTGGACGGCGGGGCCCTGGAGGTCGGCGTGCTGGGCGCGCTGCGTTTCCTCCCCTTCCTGCTGCTCGCCCCGATCGCCGGGCTGGTGGCCGACCGGGTCTCGCGGCGCACGGTGATGATCGTCGCCGACCTGGGCCGGTTCCTGGCCCTCGGCACGATTCCGCTCGCATTCGCCCTCGACTCCGTCAGCATGGCGCACATCTACATCGTGGCCGCCATCACCGGCTGCCTCACCACCTTCTTCGAGGTCTCGTACCAGTCCTGGCTGCCCCAGCTCATCGGTACCGAGAACCTCATCGAGGGCAATACCAAACTGCAGATCAGCCGGAGCGTCGCGGAAGCGGTCGGGGCCGGCGCCGGCGGCGCCCTCATCCAGCTGCTCGGCGCCGCACGCGCCGTCACCGCCGACGCCTTCACCTTCCTCGTCTCGCTGATCGCCCTCCTCGTCATCCGCCACCGGGACACCCGCGAGCGGACCGAGGAGCGCAAGGCCTCCGCGAAGGCGGAGATGAAGGAGGGCATGAAGACCCTCTTCGGCAACCCGGTCCTGCGCGGCCTGTTCACCGCCAACGTCGTGGTCAACCTCGGTGCCGCGATGGGCGACGCCCTGCTGATCGTCTACGCGTACAAGGTCCTGGACCTGAGCCCCGGCCAGGTCGGTGTCGCCTTCGCCGTCATGTCGGTCTTCGTCATCGTCGGCGCGGTGCTCTCCGAGGTGGTCTCCAAGAGCCTCTCGGTGGGCCGCCTCCTGGTCATCACCGCGGTCGTGCTCGGCGCCGGCTACATCCTGGTTCCGACGGGCGGCGCGATCGGCGGCTTCGTCGGACTGATCGTGGTCCAGGCCGTCATCGGCTTCGTCTCCCCGATGTTCGACATCCACGTCCTCAGCCTCGTGCAGGGTGTCACCCCGAACGAGCAGATGGGCCGCGTCAGCGGCACCGCCCTCTCCGCGGTCTACGGCGCCCTGTCGCTGGGCTACTTCGCGGGCGGCGCCCTCGGCGAAGGCGTCGGCCTCACCGCAGGTCTCGCGGTCGCCGGCACCGTGACCATCGTCGGAGGTCTGACCCTGCTGACCGGTCCGGTGGCCAAGATCAAGGAAATGCCGGGCGGCGGCGCCGCCGAGCAGCCCGCCGAGGCCGCCGAAGCCGGCGAGGCCTCCAAGATCACCGCCTGACCGGTCCAGGCCATCGGGAGCGGGTGCCACGTCGATCGGCATCCGCTCCCAGCACGCGGGTGCAGGGCCGCCGCCGGGGCTCCGCCCCGGACCCCGCGCCTCAAACGCCCGGCGGGGCCGAACAGCTGGCACCCTGCACGTCCGCGCCGCGCACCCCGCGGCGCCACCTCGCCGTATCCCTCTCCCGACTCCCGAAGACGCACGGAGGCTCAAGGTGAGCGAGTCCCTCGCCGAACGCATAGCCGCACTGCCCAAGTCCCGCCGGGCACTGTTCCAGGCCCTGACCGGCCGAGGCGGCGGGCGCGCCGCCGTACGCGAGGACCCTGAGCCGGCACCCCGCGACCCCGCCGAAGCGCCCGTGCTCTCCTTCGCACAGCGCCGCCTCTGGTTCATCGACCAGCTGCAGCCCGGCAGCCCCGCCTACAACGTGCCGGTCGCCACCCGCATCCGCGGCCCGCTCGACGTCCCCGCCCTGCACGCGGCGCTCCAGGACATCGTGGACCGCCACGAGGTGCTGCGGACCGTCTACACCTACCAGGAGGGCGCCACCGAGGCCGTCCCCCGCGTGGTGGACGGCTACCGGCTGCCCCTGCCGCTGACCGAACTGCCCGACGAGGAGGCGGCCCGGCCCTTCTACGACGCCGACGCGGGCGCCCCCTTCGACCTGGCCGGCGCCGTCCCGCTGCGGGCCCGGCTCGGCCGGATCGGCCCCGAGGACCACGTCCTCGTCCTCAACCTGCACCACATCGTCACCGACGGCTGGTCCATGCGGGTCCTCTACACCGAACTGGAGCGCGCCTACGCCGCCCGCACCGGGGCGCCCGCCGAGGCAGCGGCCCCGCTCGCCCTCCAGTACGCCGACTTCGCCACCTGGCAGCGCCGCCGCGTCAGCGGGGACCGGCTGGAGAACCTCACCTCCTTCTGGCGCGAGGAGCTCGGCGGAGCCACCCCGGTGGACCTGCCCACCGACCGGCCCAGACCGCCCGTCTTCGGCCACGCCGGCGCCTCCCGCTACATCGACCTCCCGCCCCGGCTCATCGCCCGGCTGCGGGAGTTCGGCAAGTCCGAGGGCGCCACCCTCTACATGACGATGCTGGCCGGCTTCGCCGCCACCCTGCGCCGCTGGACCGGCCAGGAGGACATCGTCGTCGGCACCTCGGTCTCCGGCCGCGACCACCCGGCCTTCGGCGAGCTCATCGGCTTCTTCGTCAACACTCTGCCGCTGCGCATCAGAACCGGCGGCGACCCCGGCTTCGCCGAACTGGTCCGCGCCACCCGCCACACCACCCTCCAGGCGTACGCGCACCAGGAACTGCCCTTCGACCTGATCGTCGACGCCCTCGGACTGCCCCGCGACCCCAGCAGGCCGCCGCTCACCTCCGTGATGTTCCTCCTCGACGAGACCCCGGACACCGCCCCGGGCCTCGCGGGCGTCACCACCGAGCCCATCGACTTCTCCTCGCACGCCACCAAGTACGACCTCATGATCAGCGTCCACGACACCGGCACCGCCGTCCGCGCCCTCGTGGAATACCCCACCGCCCTGTTCGACGCCGTGACCGTGGACCGGCTGCTCGGCCACTTCCTCACCACCCTCGAAGGGGCGCTCGACCGCCCCGACGCCCCGCTGTCCGCCCTGCCGCTGCTCACCGACGCCGAGCGCCGGGCCGCCCTGGACGACTGGAACGCCACCCGCGCCCCCTTCCCCCAGGACGCCTGCCTGCACGAGCTGTTCGAGCAGCACGCCGACCGGCGGCCCGACGCGCCCGCCGTGATCCTCGGCGGACTCGGCGGCTGGAGCGTCACCTACCGGGAGCTGGAGGAGCGCGCCAACCGGCTCGCGCACCGGCTCGTCGAAGCCGGGGCGGGCCCCGACCGGACCGTGGCCCTGTGCCTGCGCCGCGGCCCCGGACTGGTCACCGCGATCCTCGCCGTCCTCAAGGCCGGCGGGGCCTACGTCCCCCTCGACCCGGACTACCCGGCCGAGCGCCTGGCCCTGCTGCTGCGGGACTCCGCGCCGCCCATCGTCGTCTGCGACGCGGAGCTGATCGGCCGGCTGCCCGTCCCCGACGGCACCGCGCAGGTGCTCCTCGACACCGACCGGGCCGCGCTCGCCGAGCTGCCCGCCACCCGGCCGGCCGTCCCCGTCACCTCCCGGGACCTGGCCTACGTGATCTTCACCTCGGGCTCCACCGGTACCCCCAAGGGCATCGCCCTGGAACACCGGGGCGTCGTCAACAACATCCTCGACCTCAACCGCTCGTACGGCATCGGGCCCGGCGACTCGGTCCTCGCCCTGTCCTCGCCCAGCTTCGACATGAGCGTCTACGAGACCCTCGGCATCCTGGCCGCGGGCGGCACGCTCGTCCTGCCCGACCCGGCCGCCGCCAAGGACCCGGCGCACTGGGCCGACCTCGTCGAGCGGCACGGCGTCACCGTCTGGAACTCCGCCCCCGCCCTCCTCGGCCTCCTGACCGACCAGCTCGAACACGCCGGCGGGCCCCGACTGCCGAAGCTGCGCACCGCGTTCCTCGGCGGCGACTGGATCCCCGTCACCCAGCCCGACCGGATCCGCGCCTTCGCCCCCGGCCTGTCCTTCGTGGCGCTCGGCGGAGCGACCGAAGCCTCGATCCATTCGGTCGAGTTCCCCGTCGGCCGGGTCGATCCCGAGTGGACGAAGCTCCCGTACGGGCGGCCCATGGCCAACCAGCTCACCTACATCCTCGACCCGCACGACCGCCTCGTCCCCGTCGGCGTCCCCGGCGAACTCCACCTCGGCGGTGCCGGACTGGCCCGCGGCTACCTGAACCGGCCCGAGCTCACCGAGGAGAAGTTCGTCCACGTCGAGCTGGCACCCGGCCGCACCGAACGCCTCTACCGGACCGGCGACCTGGCCCGCTACGGCGCCGACGGCACCATCGAACTCCTCGGCCGCACCGACTTCCGGATCAAGCTCAACGGGCTCCGCATCGAGCCCGGCGAGGTCGAGAGCGCGCTGCGCGAGCGCCCCGGCGTCCGCGAGGCCGTCGTGGCCGCCCGCCGCTCCGCAGCCGGCTCCGACCGCCTCGTCGGCTACGTGGTGCCCGAGGAGGGCGCCGACCTGGACACCGCCGCCCTGCGCACCGCCCTCGCCGCCGTCCTGCCCCCGCACTGCGTCCCCGCCGAACTGGTCCTGCTGGAGGGGCTGCCGCTCAGCCCCAACGGCAAGGTCGACCGGGGCGCCCTGCCCGGCCCGCTCCCCGCCGCCGCCCCGGACCGGCCCGCCGCCGCGCCCGCGGACGGTGACCCCGTCGCGCTGCGGATCGCCGCCGTCTGGGCCGAGGTGCTCGGCGTGGCCGAAGTGGCCCCCGGTGACGACTTCTTCGCCCTCGGCGGGGACTCCTTCGCCGCCGTGCGCGCGGTCCGCGCCGTCGCCACCGCCCTGCCCGACGGCGGAGCCGCCGCCCTGCGCGTCGTCGACCTCTTCAGCAACCCGACCCCGGCCGGACTCGCCGCCCGCAGCGCCGAACTCGGCGGTGCCGGAACCCGGGCGCACAGCCTGCTGCACCGGCTCACCCCCGAACGCCCCGCCGGCACCACCACGCTGACCCTCGTTTGCTTCCCGCACGGCGGCGGCGACGCCATCGCCTACCAGCCCCTCGCGGCCCAGCTCCCGCCGCACATCGAACTCCTGGCCGTCTCCCCGCCCGGACACGACCCGCTGCGGCCCGGCCCGATGCTCCCGGTCCCCGAGTTCGCGGAACTCGCCGCCGAGGAGATCGCCCGCACCGTGCGGGGACCGTACGCCGTCTACGGCCACTGCGCCGGGGTCGTCACCGCCCTGGAGACCACCCACGTACTGGAACGGCTGGGGCAGCGCCCGATCGCCCTGGACCTCGCCGCGGCCCTCCCCGAGGAGGACCCCGAGTACGCCCTGGAGATGGAACGCGTCTCCGGCGACGACGACCTCGTCGCGTACCTGACCACCATGGACGGCTTCGACGGCGTCCTCGACGACAGCGACCTCACCGCGGTCCTGCGGATGGTCCGCCACGACATGACCGAGGCCGCCCGCTTCTTCGCCCGCACCCCGGGCGGCTACGACCGCCCCCTGGCCACCCCGCTCACCTGCATCATCGGCGACGCCGACGACGCCACCGAGGGCTACGAGAACGGCTACCGCGCCTGGGGCCGGTACGCGGCCGACGTACGCCTCGCCGTGATCCCCGGGGGCCGCCACTACTTCGCCAAGCACCTGCCCGACCGGCTCGCCGCTCTCCTCGCCGACCTGCACCGCAACGGAGGAACCCATGTCTGATCTCGCCGAACGGCTCGGCCGTCTGCCCCAGGGACAGCGCTCCCGGCTGCTGGGACGGATGCGCAACCAGATGACGGCCGGCGTGGGCCGCCGCATCGAACTGCGGCGCACCGACCACGGGCCGCGGTCCCGCTCCTCCTTCCAGCAGGAGCAGATGTGGTTCGTCGACAAGCTCGGCGCCGGCAAGGCCCGCAACAACATAGCCCTGGCCATAGGCCTGGGCGGCCCCCTCGACCGGGCCGCCCTGCACGAGGCGCTCAACGCCGTCGTCGCCCGCCACCAGGTGCTGCACAGCAAACTCGTCGAGATCGACGGAGTCCCCTGGCAGGAACCCGTCCCCTCCTTCGTGCTCGGCGTCCAGAGCACCGACCTGTCGGGCAGCGAGGACGCGGACCGCGAACTCGCCGAGCTCACCGCGAGCTGCGCCGCCGCCCCCTTCGACCTGGCCGCCGGCCCGCCCGTCCGCGCCCACCTCGTACGCCTCGCCGCGGAGCGCCACGTCCTGCTCTGGGTCGTCCACCACATCGCCTGGGACCCGGGCTCGACCCGGATCTTCACCGAGGAACTGACCTCCAGCTACGCGGCGGCCGCCGCGGGCAAGCGCCCCGAAGCCCCCGGACTCGCCGTCGAGTACGCCGACTTCGCGGCCTGGCAGCGGGCCAAGCTGGAGAACGACGAGCACGGCCGGGCGCTCGCGGCCAAGTGGCGCCAGATCCTGGCCGGCGCCGTCGCCACCGAGGTCCTGCCCGACCACCCGCGCGGCCCTGAGACCCGCGGCGACGGCCGCGGTCTGAAACTGACCCTGGACCAGAAGCTGCTGGACCGCCTCACCGAGCTCGCCGACGCCAACAGCACCACCGTCTTCACCACCCTGCTCGCCGCCTTCAACGCGCTGCTGCGGCACTGGACCCGCACCGAGGACGTCGTCGTCGGCACGGCGAGCGCCTCCCGGCCGCACCCCGACCTGGAGCAGGTCATCGGCTGCTTCGTCCAGATGATCACCCTGCGGACCGAGGTCACCGACCAGCTCACCTTCCGCGAGCTGGTCACCCGCACCGCGTCCTCCGTCATGGACTCCTTCACCAACAGCGAGCTGCCCTTCGAGCAGGTCGTCGAGGCCGTCCGCCCGGTGCGCGACCCGCTGCGCCACCCGCTCTTCCAGATCGAGTTCACCTCGCTGGGCCGCTGGGGCACCCACCGGGCCCAGGCCGCGGACGTCGAATTCACCATGGACCAACTGCACGACGGCGCCGCGAAGTTCGACATGAGCTTCCTGGTCGGCGAGAACGACGGCCTGGAACTCTCCCTCGAATACAACACCTCCCTCTACCGGCACGGCACGGCGAGCGCCCTGCTCGCCGCCTTCCGCCAGGTCCTGGAGCAGGTCGCCGAGAACCCCGACCTCCAGGTGGGCGACATCAGCCTGGTCGAGGAGCCGGCCGCCTCCCGGCACGCCCGCGAGCTGTCCCGCGGCGGCCCCGTCGACGAGGCCGCCTGGACCACCACCCTGGACCGCGCGTTCCGCGAGCGGGCCACGATCCACCCCGACGCCGTCGCCGTCCGCCACGGCTCCACCCGGCTCGACTACGCCGCCCTCGACCGCTGGTCCGAGGCCATCGCCCACCGGCTGCGCGACCGCGGCGTCCGCCACGGCGACCCCGTCGCGGTGTGCGTGTCCCGCGGCCCGGCCGCCGTCGCCGGAGTCCTCGGCGTGCTCAAGGCGGGCGCCCACTACATCCCGGTCGACCCGGCCGCCCCGGCCGAGCGGACCCGTACGGTCCTCGCCGACGCCAAGGTCCGCCACGCGCTCGTCGACGAGGCCGCGCAGCTGCCCGTACCGCTGGAGCTGGTGACCACCGGAACGGCGGCCCCCGTCCGGGAGGTCCCCTCCCTCGCGCCGACCGCCACCCCCGGCGACCTGGCCTACGTGCTCTACACCTCGGGCAGCAGCGGAACCCCCAAGGGGGTCATGATCGAGCACCGCTCGGTCACCCACTTCTCCCGCACCATCGCCAAGGCCTACGAGATCCGGGCCGAGGACCGGGTCCTGCAGTTCGCCCCGCTCACCTTCGACGTCTCCGTCTTCGAGATCTTCACCACCCTGCTGGCGGGCGGCTCGCTCGTCATCGCCACCGACGACGAGCGCCGCGACCCGGCCCTGCTCCAGACGCGGATGCGCGAGGACGCCGTCACCGTCGCGGAACTCCCGCCCGCCCTCCTGCCGTTGCTCGACCAGGCCGCCCTGCCGGACCTGCGTCTGGTCTCGGTGGGCGGCGAGGCCTTCCCCGGCCGGCTGGTCGCCGAATGGACCGCGGGGGAGCGCAGGTTCGTCAACGGGTACGGCCCCACCGAGGCGACCGTCGCCGTCACCCTCATGGACTGCACCGGCAGCTACGACCGCAACCCGCCGATCGGCCGCCCCATGCCGGGCCACCAGGCGTTCGTCCTCGACGAGCGGCTGCGCCCGGTCCCGCCCGGCGTACCCGGTGAACTCTGCGTCGCCGGCCCCGGCGTCGCCCGCGGCTACCTGGGCCGCCCCGACCTCACCGCCGACCGCTTCGCCGACAACCCCTACGCGGACGGCCCCGAGACCGCCCGCCTCTACCGCACCGGCGACCTGGTCCGCTGGCTGCCCGGCGGCAACCTGGACTTCCTCGGCCGCACCGACCGCCAGCTCAAGGTGCGCGGCCACCGCATCGAGCCCGGCGAGGTCGAGGCCGTGCTCACCGGGCATCCCTCCGTGCAGCAGGCCGTGGTGGTGGCCCAGCCCGCCGCGGGCGGCGAGCGGATGCTGGCCGCTTACGTCACCGTCGAACAGGTGGGCTCGTACGCCTCGGAGGTCGCCGACGCCGAGGGTCTGCGCGCCTACGCGGCCGGCCGGCTGCCCGGCTACATGGTGCCGGTCGTCGTCGTCCTGGACGAACTGCCCCTCACCCCGCACGGCAAGGTCGACACCGCCGCACTGCCCCAGCCCACCGAGCAGTCGGGCGAAGGCGGCACCCCGCCGCGGGACGCCGTCGAGGAGCAGATCTGCCGGGACATCCTCACCCCGCTGCTCGAATGGCAGAACCCGGACGTGGAGGGCGACTTCTTCGCCCTCGGCGGCAGCTCCCTGCAGGCCACCATCGTGGTCTCCCGGGTCCGCGCCCTCTTCGGCATCGACATCGCCCTCGCCGACTTCTTCGGCCGGCCGACCGTCGCGGGACTGGCCGAACTGGTCCGCGCCGCCAAGGCCGAGGCCGCCGGCGAACAGGACCGGCTGCTCGCGGTCTTCGAGCAGATCGAGAACATGAGCGACGACGAGGCCGCCGCCCTCCTCGGCTCCCTCCAGCACCCGGACGGTCCCTGATGGCCGACCCGGCCGGGTTCGAAGGAGCGCTCGCCGCGCTCCCCGAGGCGAAGCGCGAACTCGCCCGCCTGATGCTGGCCGCCCGGCAGCCCGTACCCGCCCACCCGGCCCCGCGCTCCGGCGCGGGGCCGGTCCCCCCGACAGCCCTCCAGTCCCGGCTCTGGCGCCGCGAGCGCACCCACCCGGCCGTCGCCACCGGCTCGCATGCCCTGCGGCTGACCGGCCCGCTCGACCCGCGGCGGCTCACCGAGGCCCTCACCGGGGTGCTGCGCCGCCACGAGGCACTGCGCACCCGGCTCACCGTCTCCACCGCCGGCCAGCCGAGGCTGCACGTGGACGAGGAACCGGTGCTGCGGCTCACCCGGGCCGACCTCTCGGGCTTCACCCCGCAGGCCGCCGCCGAACGCGTGGCCCTGCAGAGCACCGAGAGCGCCTCCACCGTCCTCGACCTGGAGAGCGGCCGCACCAGCGCGTTCCGGCTGCTGCGGCTCGCCCCCGACGAGCACGTCCTGATCCTCGCCTCCCACCTCGCGGTCTTCGACGGCTGGTCCTCCGGGATCTTCCTCGGGGACCTGGCCGCCGGCTACCGCGAGGGCGAGGGCCCGGGCGGGCCGGTCCCGCCCGAGCTCCAGTTCCCCGACTACGCCGACTGGCAGCACAGGTGGCTCGCCGGACCCGACGGCTCCGCCGAACTCGCCCGCCGCCGGGCGCATTTCGCGGCCGACCCGCCCGCACCCCGGGCGCCCGGCGGATTCGAACGCGGCCACCTGCCCGTACGGCTCGCCCGCGGGCCGGTCGACGCCGGGCTGGAGCTGGGCGCGGCCGAGGGAGCCACCCCGTTCATGACCCTGCTCGCCGCGCTGGCCGTCGTACTGGCCCGCCGGGACGGCCGCACCTCCGTGGTGATCGGCACCCCTGCGGCCGGCCGCTTCGCCGGAGCGCTCGAAGGCGCCGTCGGGCAGTTCACCACCGTGGTACCGATCCGGCTCGACCTCGCGGGCGGCCCCACCTTCCGGGAACTGCTGCACCGTGCCCGGCCCGCGGTGGCCGAAGCCCTCGCCCACCAACGCCTGCCCGTGGACGTCCTGTTCGGCGGCGGAACGCCCCCGCCGTACAACGTCCTGTTCGCCCTCCACAACTACCCCTCGGTCCCCCTGGACCTGCCGGGCATCGAGGTCGGCCAGCTGCCCGGACCCCCCGCCCGGCACCTGGAGCTCTACAGCCCCGACCCGGCCGCCGCCCTCGCCTGCATCGGCCTCGTGGAACGGGACGGCGCGATCGGCGGCACCGCCGAGTACAACCGCCACGCGGCCACGCCCGAGGACGTGCGAGGGCTGCTCACCGGAATCGAGGACGTGCTGGACCGGGCCGTCGCCGCGCCCGCATCCCCGCTCACCACCTAGGGAGTTGCCCGTGCTCACCACCGAGTTCTACCGCGCGCCCGCGGACTGCGGGCTCGTACGGAGCGGAGCCGACGTGCCCCGCACCCCCATGCGGGCCCTGCGCGAGGACATCCACGACATCCTGGTCTCGGCCCCCGTGGCCGAGGCCCGGCGCACCCGCGACCCCCGGCCCATCCACCGGGCCCTGGGCGAGCGGGGCCTCCTCGCGCCCCAGTGGCCCGAGGAGTACGGCGGCCGCGGCATCAGCCAGGTCGCGGCCGCCGTACTGGTCGAGGAACTGGCCATGCACGACGTCCCCGACCTGCTGCACACCCTCACCGTGCAGATCGTCGGATCCACCCTGCTCAATGTCGCGAGCCCGGCGATGAAGGCCCGGCACCTGCCCGGCTTCGCCGCCGGCACCGCCTTCGGCTGCGTGCTGTTCAGCGAACCCCAGGCCGGCTCCGACCTCAACATCCTCTCCACCCGCGCCGTTTCCGACGGCAAGGGCGGTTACAAGCTGTACGGCACCAAGGTCCACTCGCTCTTCGCCCGGCTCGCCGACTACGGGCTGTGCCTGGCCCGCGGCGAGGACGACGCCTTCAGCCTGTTCCTCGTCCCCCTCGCCCAGCCCGGGGTCACCATCCGGCAGATCCCCGGCATGGGCGACGACGCCTTCCACGAGGTCACCCTCGACGGCGTGGCCGTGACGGCCGACGACGTGGTCGGAGAGACGGGCCAGGGCTGGGCGATCGTCGTCAAGACGCTCGCCTTCGAGCGCACCGGACTCGACTACTACGTCAAGGCGCTGCGCTGGTACCGGGCCGCCGTGGAACGGCTGGAGGTCCACACCGACCGGCTGGAGGCCGGCCAGCACGACCAGATCGGCCTGGCCAAACTGAACGCCCGGCTGCTCGCGGCGGGCACACTGGTCCGCCGCGTCCTCACCCGCCTCGACCGGGGCGAACTCAACGAGGACGAGGCCGCCGCCGCCAAGTGGTACACCACCGAGCTCGCCGCCGAGGTGGCCTGGTGGGCCGCGGAACTGGACGGCGACCGCAGCATGACCCTCGACGACCCCGAGGTCGACGGGGTGGCACACCCACTCGACGCGGCGTTGCGCGAAGCCCCGGGAATGCGGATATCGGGCGGCACCGCCGAAATGATGCTGGAGACGCTGGCCCGGCTGCGTCTCGACTCAGGGGCGGAGGTACGGCCGTGACATCACAGGCGGTAGGCGGCAACGGCACGGGCGGCCAGGGCACGGCGGCGGCGTCCGAGCGCTGGCGGGAGCGGGAGGACGAGGACTCGCTCTTCCGCCAGCTCCGGCTCACCGTACGCCAGGGCCTGGAGGTCGACGGGGACACCCCGGCCGGCGCCTGGGAGGCGCTGACCCAGGTCGGCGCGTGGGAGTTCGCCCTGCCCATCGGCCACGACGGCCTCGACCTCGGCCAGGCGGTCATCGCCATGGTGTGCGAGGAGGCGGGCAACGCGATGCAGCCCGTCCCGCTGACCGACACCCTCCTCGCCCTGGACCTGATCTCCGGCCTCGGCCCGCTGGCCCCCGAAGCCGCCGACAGCCTCCTGGACCGGGTACGCACCGGAGAACTGGAACTCGCCGTGCCGGGCCGGCTGCCCGATCCGCGCGGCACCGTACCGCCGGGCATCACCTGGAAGCCGGACCCGGACACCGGCGCCGTCGTCCTCACCGGAACCGGTGGCCCCTTCGCCGCCGGAGTCGGCCCGGGCGCCCTGCTGGTCCTGGCCGGCGGCCCCGACGGCCCGTGCGTGGCACTCGTACCGCTGCCCACCGAGGGCGTCCAGGTCCGCCCGCTGCGCGACCACGGCGGGGGAGCCGTGGCCAGTGCCGTCTTCGACGAGGTACGGCTGCCTGCCGAGGCGGTGCTGCTGAGCGGCCTCGCCGCCGAACGGGCCCTCGCCCGCGTGGGGCTGCGCGCCGCCGTCCACCAGGCCTCGCTGCTGGCCGGGATCACGGCGGCCGCCCTGACCGCGGTCGTCTCCCGGATCCGCGGCCGGCAGCAGTTCGGCCAGGCCCTGGTCAAGCACCAGGGCCCCAGGCTGCGCGTGGCGGGCCTGCTGGCCCGCCTCGACGCCGTGCGCTGGGCCGTGGGCGACGCGGCCCGGGACCTCGACGAGGACCGGCTCACCGCGGGGGAGGCCGCCGGACTGATCGCCCTCACGGCGGAGACCACCCTCGACGTGACCCGTGACGCGGTCCATCTGCACGGCGCCTCGGGCCTGGTCCGCGACGGCCTGGTGGCGGCCTGCTACCGGCGCGCGGCCTGGGAGGCCATGCGCTGCGGGCGCCCCGCCCACCTCTGGGACATCGCGGCGCACACGCCCTGACCGCCGCCCACGAGGAAGGGGCCCCCGCACCGCGGGAGCCCCTTCCTCGTACGACCAGGACGGTCAGACCAGGTCGCGCCGCATGACCCAGCGGTGCCGCTTGTCGCTCTTGGCCTCGGTGCGGTGGACCCGGCGGAAGCCCGCCCGCTCGAACATGTCCATCGTCCCGACATAGGCGAGGGTCGGATTGACCCGGCCGCCCTCCGGATCCACCGGATACCCCTCGACGGCGGGCGCACCGTGGGCGCGCGCGTGCTCCACGGCCCCCTCCAGCAGGCCCGAGGCGACCCCCTTGCCACGGAAGTCCTTGCGCACGACGAAGCAGGTCACCGACCACACCGGCAGATCGTCCACCGGTGTGATCGTCTTCGAGGAGGTCAGCCGGTCGAGCTGGCGGCGCGGGGCCACGTTGCACCAGCCCGCCACCTCGCCGTCCAGGAACCCGAGGACCCCGGGCGGCGGATCGGCCTTCTCCATCAGGCCGCGCAGGTGCTCGCCCCGCTCGTCCGCAGTGAGCCGCCCGTAGTCGCCCGTGGACAGCCGCCACGCCATGCACCAGCACGTGTGCGCGCTCTTCTTCGGCTGGAGCACCTGGCGGATGTCGTCCCACAGATCCGCCGTGGCGGGCCGTACTTCTAAACTCATGCTGCTACTTCGCTCTCTTCCGCTTCTTACGAACGTCCCGCGGCCGCGGTGTCCCGCGCCCCGGCGACGACATCGGTCATCACGGCGACCAGCACCCCGAGGGCCCGCCGGCACGCCTTTTCCCCTGCGTCCAGATGAGTGACCAGCCGGACCGTCTCCGGGCCGGGCGCGGTCACCAGCACTCCTTCCTGCGCGGCCCGTGCGACGACCTCGTCGGCGCCGGGAACCTCGATGAGGACGATGTTGGTCTCCGGCGGGCGCACGGTGAACCCCGCGTCCCGCATCCCCGCCGCCAGCAGCGCGGCGTTGGCGTGGTCCTCGGCGATCCGCTCCACGTGGTGGTCCAGGGCGTACAGTCCCGCAGCCGCCAGGATGCCCGACTGGCGCATGCCGCCGCCCAGACCGTGCCGCAGCTTCCGGGCCCGCGGCAGCTTTTCGGCCGGCAGCAGGAGCACCGACCCGACCGGCGCGCCCAGGCCCTTCGACAGGCACACGGACAGCGAATCGGCCGTCCGCCCGTACTGGTGCGCCGAAGTGCCCGTCGCGGCCATCGCGTTCCAGATCCGGGCCCCGTCCATGTGGACCGCCAGGCCCGCGCCGGCCGTCAGTTCCCGTACGGCACGCAGCGTCTCCAGCGGATGGACGGTACCGCCGGCCCGGGTGTGGGTCTGCTCCACCTCGACCGCACGGGTGCCGAGCGTGTACGGATTCCCCCGCCGGACCACCCCGGCCAGCAGCTCCGCGGTGATCACCCCCCGCTCCGCCGACACCGTGCGCGTCTGGATCCCGCCGTAGCGGGCCGGGGAGGCCTCCTCGTGCGCCAGGACGTGCGCCTCGGCGTCGCACACCAGCTCCTCGCCGGGACCGACGAGGAGCTGGAGGGCGATCTGGTTGGCCATCACCCCGGAGGGGGTGAACAGGGCCCCGGAGAAGCCGAACAGCCCGGCGAGCCGGTCCTCCAGCGCGCGGACGGTCGGGTCCTCCCCGAACAGGTCGTCGCCGACCTCGGCCGCGGCCATCGCGGCCCGCATCCCGGGACCCGGCCGGGTCACCGTGTCGCTGCGCAGATCGGCCGTGTCGAACGTGTCGGAACTCCCGATGGTCATGACGGTACGTCAACTCCTCGCTCGCGGGGCTGTGGGGTGAGTTCGCGGGCCGCCACCCAGTCCAGCAGCGGGCGCACCAGCTGCCAGGTCTCCCGCACCAGCTCCCCGGCGCGCGCCGTGTGCAGCCCGGCGTCCGGACCGTGGCGGCGCCCCGCGTCGATCGTGCGGTGGCGCAGCAGCCCCAGCCGCGGGTGGTCCGCCGGGACCCCCGCGGCCGGGACTTGAGCCGGTCGCCGCCCAGGGTGAACTCCTGGTCCCGTAGCCGGCCCGCGTACGGGGACTTGTCGTGGGACATCCGGGTGGCCCGGACCGGGCCGGGCACCCGCACCTCGCCCGCTCGGGTCGACTCCTTGAAATACGCGTCCAGTTCAGCGGCCAGCTCGTCCATCGGCGCACGTACGTCACGCTCGTACCGCTCGCGGTGGCGCAGCCGCCCCGCCTCCTTGCTGTTGTCGGCCGCGAGGTCCTCGTACAGGCGCAGTGCCGAGGGCGGGAAGCCGCTGAAGGTCACGGCAGATACCCCGGCAGGGGGTGGGCGGCGCACAGCTCGGACACCCGGGTGCGCACCCGGTCGCGCAGCGCGTCCGGCAGTACGCCGCCCTGCGCGCGCAGCGCCGTGAGGACGTCGGCGACCAGGTCGGCGCACTCGGCGGCCACCGCGTGGTCCATCCCGCGCGCGGCCAGCGTGTTGGTGCCGAGCCGCAGTCCGCCGGTCACCCGGACCGGCGTGGTGTCGCCGGGGACCCGGTTGCGGTTGACGACGATCCCGCAGGACTCCAGGGCCTGCTCGGCGACGTCCCCGGTGACCCCGGTGGCCCGCAGGTCGAGCAGCACCATATGGGTGTCCGTACCGCCGGTGACCAGCCGGAACCCCCGGTCCAGGAGCCGTTCGGCGATCGCCTGCGCCCCGTCGGCCAGCCGCTTGGCGACCTCGGCGAAGTCCGGGCTCGCCACGAAGTCCAGGGCCCGCGCCTTGGCCGCCACCGACGCCAGGTCGGGGGTGCCCTGGGTGAAGGGGAACACGGCGCGGCGCAGGGTCGCGGCCAGGGTGCCGCGCTCCGGTCCGGCCTTGCGGGCCTCCCGGCCGAGCAGGATCAGCCCGCCGCGCGGGCCGTACAGCTGCTTGTAGGTGCTGGTGGTGGTCACGTGGGCGTGGTCGACGGGGCTCTGGTGCAGGCCGGCCGCGACCAGTCCCGCGATGTGCGAGATGTCGGCCAGCAGATAGGCGTTGGCCTCGTCCGCGATCTCCCGGAAACGGGCGAAGTCGATGCTGCGGGGGTAGGCGCTCGCCCCGCAGACGATCAGCTTCGGGCGGTGCTCCAGGGCCAGTTCGCGGATCTGGTCGTAGTCGAGCAGCCCCTCCGGTGTCACCCGGTAGCCGTGGGCGCGGTAGTAGCGGCCGGTCACCGAGGCGGGGGAGCCGTGGGTGAGGTGGCCCCCGCAGTCCAGGTCCAGCCCCAGCAGGCTGTCGCCCGGGCTCAGCAGCGCCGTGATCACGGCGAGGTTGGCGGAGGAACCGGAGTGCGGCTGCACGATCGCGTCCTGCGCCCCGAACGCCGCGCACGCCCGGTCGATCGCGAGGCGCTCGATCTCGTCGGCGACCCCGCAGCCGGCGTGGTAGCGGTTCCCGGGGAAGCCCTCGGCGGTCAGGTTGCCGAGCGCGCTGCCCTCGCAGGCCAGGACCGAGGGATCGGCGACGCTGGACGCGGCGACCATCATCAGGGTGTCGCGCTGGCGCGCCGACTCCCGGGCCAGCAGGTCGTACAGGACGGAATCGCGCTCTCTGAGCCGGGTGCCGGCGTGCGCGGCGAAATCGACCAGGTCGGGATCGGGCGCGGGGCCGCGGCCGGATGCCGCGGGCAGATCCGGCTCGGTGACGGGCGCGGGCAGGGTGAGACTCATGACTGTCCCCTCTCGGAATCGTCCGTGATGGCCGTGCTGAACCCGCTCGTGTCCTCAGCCGTCCGCATCGGCGGTGTCGTCTCGTCGGCCTCCAGCTCGCCGAAGGCCTCGGCGGCCGCGACCGCCTCCGCGCCGTGCTGCTCGTCCGCGGCGATCTTCCCGGCCAGCTCGGAGATCAGCGGGTTCTGGAACACGGTCTTCACCGGCACCGGCACCCCCAGCAGCTCCTTGAGCAGACCGGCCAGGCGGGTACCGCTGAGCGAATCGCCCCCCAGGCTGAAGAAGTTGTCACCGGGCGCCACCCCGTCGAGGCCGAGGATGTCGGCGACCGCCGCGCACAGCACGAGCTCCAGCGCGCTGCCCGGACCGTCCCCGGCATCCCGTACGGCCGCCTCGTCGGCGGACTGCTGCTGCAGCCCGGCGGAGGAGGCCAGCAGCAGCCGGTCCACCTTGCCGTTGCGGGTCAGCGGCAGCTCCGGCAGCGCGGTCAGCGCGGCCGGCACCATGTAGCCGGGAAGCTGCGCGGCGAGCCGCTCCAGCACCGGCCCGGCCGCCTCGGCTCCGGCCACGACGAAGGCGTGCAGCCGCCGCACCCCGTGCGCGCTGGCCGGGGCCACCACCACGGCCGCCTCGACCTCGGCGTCCTGGCGCAGCACCGCCTCGATCTCGCCGAGCTCGATCCGGTGGCCCTGGATCTTCACCTGGAAGTCGTCCCGGCCCAGGATCTCGATACTGCCGTCCGGCAGGTACCGTCCCAGGTCACCGGTCAGGTAGGCGCGTTCGCCGCTCTCCGGAAGGTGCACGAAGCGGTTCGCGGTGCGCTCGGCGTCGTTCCAGTAGCCGCGCGCGAGCCCGACGTCGCTGGCCACGGCCATCTCGCCGACCACCCCGAGCGGGCGCTCGTAGGCGGCCGAATCGACGATGTAGTAGCGCTGGTTGGTGATCGGCTTGCCGTACGGGATGCTCGTCCAGGACGGGTCGACCTCGCCGATCGGCTGGAACAGCGACCAGCAGATCGTCTCGGTCGGCCCGCCCGAACCCACCACCTGGATCCGGGGGCTCTGCGCCCGCAGCCGGTCGGGCAGCGTCAGCGGGATCCAGTCGCCGGAGAGCACGGACAGCCGCAGGGACTCCAGCGGCCGGCCGCCGCCGCGCTGCTCGCGCACCTCGGCCTCGCCGACCAGCAGTTCCATCAGGACGGGCACGGAGTTCCACAGGGTGACCTGCTCGGTCTGGACCAGATCGGCCCAGACGTCGGGCTCGGCATGCTCGAACGGCGGCGGCAGCACCACGGTCCCGCCCTGCGTCAGCACCCCGAACACGTCGTAGACCGAGGCGTCGAAGTGCAGCCCGGAGATGGCCAGCAGCCGGTCCCGCGCACCGACCTCGAAGCGTGCCGCGACATCGCGGATCAGGTTGACCACGCCGATGTGGTCGACCATCACGCCCTTCGGCTCACCGGTCGAGCCCGAAGTGAAGATCGTGTACGCGAGGTCCGCCGGGGTCTGCGCGGTCTCGGGCCGGGTGCCGGTCCCGGACTCGAAGTCCTTGTCCACCCGGTAGCGTCGGGCCGTGGGGGGCCAGCTGATCCGGGAGTCCAGCCAGGACTGGGTGAGGATCCGGTCCACCTTGGCCTCGGTGAGCAGGCGGCGCAGCCGCTCCGGCGGCACGGACGGGTCCAGCGGCAGATAGGCGGCGCCGGAGGCGAGGATCCCGTACACCGCGGCGTACTGCTCCCAGCCCTTCTCCATCACCACGGCGACCAGCTCGCCCGGGGCCGCCCCGTGGTCCCGCAGCGTGTGCCCGATCCGCCAGGCGTACGAGGCCAGCTCGGCGTAGGTCAGGCGCCGCCCGGAGGCGTCCACCACGGCCTCGGCACCGGGGGTGCGCTCCACCTGCTGGGCGAACAGCTCGTGCAAGGTGGTGTACGGGATCTGCCCGGCGGTGTCGTTGACCTGGCGGCGCAGCGTCCGCTCAGCCGCCGGGATCAGGTCGAAGCGCCGGGCGTGCAGGGACTCCGGGTCCCGCGTGAGCCGCTCCAGGAGGTCCACGTACACGCCGAAGGCCGCGTCGACGAAGCCGGGCGCGAACGCCCCGTCGACGAAGTCCCAGATGACGCGCAGCTCACCGGCCAGTTCGCGCAGCTGTACGTCGAGCGAGACCTGCGGGGTCTGCGAGATCGAGTACACCTCCCGGCCCAGGTCCGTGACGGGCCTGCGTACCGGGTAGTCGAGGAGGCTGGTCACGACCACCGGCATGCCGGCCTGCGCGCCCACCCCGTGCAGCCGGGTCAGCTCGCGCAGCACCCGGACGCCGTTGAAGGCACCGTGCTCCGCGTCGCGGGCGAGCTGGTCGCGCAGGGCGTGCGCCCGGTCCAGGAAGGTCGCGCCCGAACCGTCGGCGGCGAGCATCACGGCGTTGGTGAAGTCACCGAGGACGCCGGTGATGTCGGGGTGCACCGCCGGACGCTGGAAGACCGGGTAGTTGATGGTGAAGTCGGACTCCTCCGCCCAGCACCGGACCACCTCGGCGAAAGCGGCCGTGAGCAGGACCGACGGCGTCAGCCCCGCTTCGCGCGCCCGTGCCGAGAAGCGCTGCCAGTCCGAGGGGGAGAGGCGGTGCTCGCGCCGGTCGAAGCGCACCTCGCGCCCGCCGCCGGCGGAGCCGCCCGTGGGCAGCGAGGGGGCCGGCGGCAGGGTGGGGACGCGCTCCACCCAGTAGTCGCGGGCGGCACGGAAGGCCTCGGTGTGCGGCAGGGCGTCCGCGCGCCAGCGGGCGTACTCCGCGAAGCTGATACCGGGCTCCGGGAGCTCGGTGTCCGGGTTCTCGTACAGGTCGACCAGCTCGGGGAAGAGCACCTGGAAGGCACTGGAGGCGTCCAGCACCTGCAGGTCGATCCCGAGGTGGACCCGGCTCAGGTTCCCCGGACCGCCCAGCCGGATGATCCGCAGGTCGAACAACGGCCAGCTGCCCACCGGGAAGACCACGTGGCTCATCTCGTCCCGCAGCGCGGCGAGCCGCTCCCGCGAGGCGTCGGCGGACAGCCCGCTCAGGTCCACGACCGGTATCTCGAAGGGCAGCGGGTCGGCCGGCACCCACTGGGTGCCGTCCGTGCGGCCGATCGCGCGGAGCATGTCGTGGCGGGCGACCACCTTGCGCCAGGCGGCGGCGAAACGCTCGGGGTCGAGGTCCGCACGCTCCCATTCGAAGTATCCGTAGCAGCCGATACCGCCCAGCTCGACTGCTTCACCTCGCCCGATCATCAGTGCCTGCTGCGTCTCGGTCATCGGGAAGGACGCGGCACTGTCCGCGCGAGCGGGCAGGAGCTCGGTCATGGTCCAACTCCATTCGGTGTTACGGGCCGTTGGCTGGTGCTTGCCTGAGGTGGTGACGGGCCGGAGCGCCCTGCTGCGGGGCAGGGCGAGGCTAGGGGCGGCGAGTTAGCCGCCGGTTATGTTCCGTCCGGGCGGGGGTGGCGGCGGTGGCGGCGGCGGTCCCGTGGCCGGGCGCGGCCCCTTCGCCCAGGGAGAGCGCGAAGAGCCGTACGAGGGGATGGAACAGGTAGCACGGCTGGCCCCACTCGTCCGCGCCGCTGACCTCCAGCAGGGCCGCGTCGGCGAGCGCCTCCAGCAGCCGCTCGGCCTCGGTCTCCGGCAGGCTCAGCGCCATCGCCGCGTCCGCGGCCGGGAACGGCTGCGGGCCCAGCGCGGCCAGCGCCGGGAACACCGCCCGCACCCAGGGGTCCAGCGCCCGCCAGGACGGCAGCAGCGAGCTGTGCACGTCCAGATCGCCCGAGTGCAGCTCCCGCAGCCGGGTGACGGGATCCGCCAGCCGGCGGGCCAGCCGGTCCGGGGTGGAGTGCGGCCGGGCGGCGATCCGGGTCCCGGCGATCCGCAGGGCCAGCGGCAGACCGGCGCAGTGCTCGACGATCGCGGACGCCGCACCGGGTGCCGAGGCCACCCGGGCGGCACCGGCCGCGGCCGAGAGCAGCTCCAGCGAGTCCCGGGGCGCCAGGGGAGCGAGGGCCACGGTGTGCGCACCGGCCACGGTGGGCAGGGCGGTCCGCCCGGTCACCAGGACCGCCGGCTCCGGGGTGTTGGGCAGCAGCGGCCCCAACTGGGCCGCCCCGGAGGCGTTGTCCAGCACGATCAGCAGCTGCCGGCCCCGGGTCCGCTCCCGGTAGAGCCGGACCAGCTGCTCCTGGTCCTCGGTGGCCGGTACGCCGTCCATCGGCCCCAGCGCGCGCAGCAGCCCGCGCAGCACCCGGGAGGGGTGCCGGGGAGTGCCGTCGGGCGCGCGCAGGTCGGCGTACAACTGCCCGTCGGGGAAGTGCTGCCGGCAGCGGTGGGCCGCGTGGACGGCCAGGGCGGTCTTGCCGAGCCCGGCCATACCGGTGACCAGGACCCGGCGGGGCCGCCCGGAGCCCTGCGCATCGGGGGCCAGCGCACGGCACAGCAGCTCCAGTTCGGGCTTCCGGCCGGTGAAGTCGACGGTGTCGGGGGGCAGCATGGCCGGGGCGCCGTCGGGGCGGCCGGACGCGTCCCGCCGGGGGCGGGCCAGGACGGCGGGGGCGGAGCGCGGCTGCCGGTCCAGCGTGCCCTCCAGCAGCGCCCGGTAGGTGGCCTGGAGCTCCTCACCGGGGTTCACGCCCAGCTCGTCGGCGAGCACCGCGCGGCCGTGGTGGTAGAGGTGGATGGCGTCCGCCTGCCGCCCCGACCGGCACAGGGCGGTCATCAGCTGGCACCGGATGCGCTCGCGCAGCGGGAACTCGGCGACCAGGCCGGTGAGCTCGCCGGTGATCTGCTCGTGCCGGCCCAGCGCGAGATCGGCCGCGATGCGGTGCTCCAGCGTGACCGCCCGGGCCTCGGTGAGCCGCGGCGCCTCGGCGTCGGCGAGGTATTCCGTGGCGTTGGCGAAGGGCAGGCCGTTCCACCGGGCCAGGGCGCCGCGCAGCAGCTCACCGGCCTTTTCGAAGTCCTCGGCGATCAGTGCCTCGCGGCCGTCGAGCGCCAGCTTCTCGAATTCGCTCAGGTCAAGGGTCGCATTACCGATGCTCATGGCATATCCGGGCGGCCGGCGATCGATCAGAACATCCTCGCCGAGAATCTTGCGCAAGCGGGAAACATAGGTGTAGAGCTGTGCGCTGACGGTGGCCGGCGGTGCCCAGCCCCACAGCAGCCGGCACAGCCGTTCGTCGGAGATCACCTCTTCACGGGCCACGAGGAGCGCCGCGAGCACGGTGTGCAGCTTCGCCCCGGAGAACGCGACCCGGCGGCCGTCCCGCCGTACCTCTACTGGCCCGAGCACTCGGAATTCCATGTACCGCCCCATCCGTGATTCATGGAGAAGAATCTCTGGACGAAGCTAGTGGAGCGCGTTGTCTCCTCGATATCGTGGCGATTTCGAGGGCGGCCCGGGTCACGAAATCGATGGAACACGGAAGGAAAAGGAGGCGTCCCTACTGTTCCATTCGTGCCGCAGCGAGCGGCAGTGATGCTCCACCGAGAGGGGATTCCCAGATGCGCAGCACGCGGACGGTGAAGACGGCGAACACGACGGCGGCGGCCTGCCTGGTCGTTCTTGCGGGGGTGTTCGTCGCCGCGGGGGGAGCGCCGGCCGTCCTGGCGGACACGCACACCACCACGCAGGCGGACGACGACATGCCCTGGGGCGTCGTCAAGCCGCTGGTCCCCCCGCACCCCGGCTCCGCCGGCAAGCACGGCGACATGCCCTGGGGCTGACCCGCCGCGCTCCTGCCCGGCCGCCGGCGGTTCGCGGCCTGCCCCCTCCCGCCGGGTCGGTCGCGGATGCCGCCGATGTCGACCAGGATGTCCCGCGGTCCGCGGAAGATCTGGTTGCGCCGGCAGGGCGGGCGTCCAGGGCGGTCTCGATCCAGCGGTGGAAGCGTGGCTCGTCCTCCAGCGGCACGCCCAGAACCGCGCAGATCACCGTCGCCGGCAGGGGACAGGCGAACTCACAGCACTAGTCGCCCTCCGGGTGCGTCAGCAGCAAGGTCAATTCCGCCGCCGTGAAGGAACGATGCGGCAGCTCACCGGCGCTCCCACCGCCCGGCTCGCACGCCGCGCCCTGGACCGCCGTCAGCAGCCGGTCCGCCTGCGCCCGCCAGGGCTGCGCACCGACCTCGCCGAACGCGGCCCGCGCCCGCCGGAACCTCTCCGCCGCCTGCGCCGGGCGGCCGCCGATCGCCTCCACACATCCCAGATCGGTCTCCACCCGCGCGTACAGGAAACGGTCCGCCAGCTCATCCGTGATCTCCAGGGCCTGCTGCAGCGTCGCTCCGGCCGCCGACAGCAGGCCCTGGCTCCACTGCGTCTGCCCCAGTCCCCGCAGCGCGTGCGCCTCCCCGACCCGGTCGCCCTCGCCCCGGGTCAGCCGCAGTACCGCGCCGAAGGCCTCCGCGGCCTCGCCCAGATCTCCCGCGCGCAGCCGGACCTCGGCCAGCCGGTACACGCTCTGCGCCTCCGCCCGCACCGATCCGGTACGCCGGCTCAGCGCCACCGCCTGCTCCGCGAGCGGCAGCGCGCCGCCCACGTTGCCCCGGTCCAGCTCGATCTGCGCCTGGAAGCCGAGCAGATGGGCCTCGTTCCCGATGTCGCCCGACGCGTGGAAACCGCTGAGGGCCGCCTCGCAGTACTCCAGGGCCCGCTCCCAGTCCCCCTGGAACCGCGCGCACATGGCCAGGTTCCGCTGGGCGAGCGCCGCCCCGCCCACGTCACCGGTGTTGCGCAGCAGCCGCAGCGCGGCCATGTTCCAGCCCTCGGCCTGCTCGTAGCGCCGCTGGTAGATCGCCAGCGACCCCAGCAGCCGCAGCATCGTCGCCTCGCCCGGTGCGTCGCCGGTGCGCCGGGCCGAGGCCAGCGCCTGCTCGGCGCAGCGCTGCCAGTCCTCCAGGTAGTTCTTCGTCTCGAAGTGGGGGACCGCGCTCTCGGTCAGCGTCCACGCGAACCGCGCCCGGCCCGTCTCCGCCGCGTGCGCCACCAGGTCCGTGACGGCCGTGCGCTCCGACTCGAACCAGTCCATCGGCGTGGCCAGCAGCTCGTCGGCCAGCTCCGGCAGGAAGCGCGGGGCCGGTGCCGGCGGCCGGCCCACCGGGAACTGGCGCCCGTCGATCCGCCGGTGCGCCTCCTCGGCCAGCCAGAGCCAGGACGCGAAGGCCCGCTCCAGCGCGGCGTCGGTCTCTCCCTCCGGCTCGTCCGACTCCGCCCGCTCGCGGGCGAACAGCCGCAGCAGGTCCTGGAACCGGTAGCGGGCGGCCCGCCCCGGCTCGGCGTCGGCCACCTCCAGCAGCTGCGCGTCGACCAGGTGGTCGATCAGTTCCTCCGCGTGCCACACATCGGTGTCCAGTACGGCCGCCCCCGCCCAGGCGGCGAAGTCCGCCGTGCGCAGCAGGCCGAGCCTGCGGTACATCCGGGCCGTCTCCGGCGGCAGGTCCCGGTAGGTGAGCCGGAAGCCGGCGCGCACCCCGCCCTCGCCCGGGCTCAGCACGTCGAGGCGGGAGCGGTGGTCGCGCAGCCGCGCCACCAGGCTCCGTACGCTCAGATTGGGTTTGGCCGCCAGCCGCGCGCCGGCGATCCGCAGCGCGAGCGGAAGGCAGTCGCACAGGGCGCCGAGCTGTTCCACCGCCACCGGGTCGCTGCCGAACCGGTCGGCCCCGGCCAGTTTGATCAGCAGCGCCGTCGCCTCGGTCGGCTCCAGCATCCGCAGCCGCAGGGTCAGTGCCGTGTAGTCCCCGGTCAGATCGCCCAGGCTCTCCCGGCTGGTGGCCAGCACCACGCTGCGTCCGCCACCCGGGAGCAGGGGTCTGAGCTGGTGGAAGGAGCGTACGTTGTCCAGGACGATCAGTGTCTTGCGGGTGCTGAGCAGGCTCCGGAACAGCGAGCCCCGCTCGTCGGGATCCGCCGGTATCTGGGGCGCGCCGATCCCGAGGGCGCGCAGGAAGCGGTCGAGCACGGCGGCGGGGGACACCGGGGCGTGCTCCTCGTCGTACCCGCGCAGATCGGCGAAGAGCTGGCCGTCCGGGAACTGGTCGGCGACCTGGCTCGCCCAGTGCACCGCGAGTGCGGTCTTGCCCACCCCGCCCACGCCGACGATGGTCGCCAGCGCCGGGGTGTGCGGGTTGTAGGGCTCCTTCAGGAGCCGGTCCAGGGAGGTCATCTCCCGCTGCCGGCCGGTGAACGCCATGACGTCCGCGGGAAGTTGTGCCGGGATGGTGCTCAGGGCCGCCGGCGCGGGCGCCGCCGTGGCGGGGGGCCGGGTCAGTTCGGGGGAGTCGCGCAGGATCAGTTCGTGCAGCTGGCGCAGTCCGGGACCCGGTTCGATCCCGAGCTGCTCGGTGAGTAACCGGCGGCCGTGCAGGAACACTTCGAGGGCCTCGGCCCGCTGCCCCGACCGGTACAGGGCCAGCATGAGGTGTTCGCGGCACTGCTCGCGCAGGGGGTGCCGGGCCACCAGCTCGGTGAGCTCACCGGTGAGCGCGCGGTGCCGGCCCAGCTGGAGCATCAGACCGGCGCGTTCCTCCATCAGCGCGAGCCGCATCTGCTCCAGCCTGGTGGTCTCCGCCTCCAGCCGGGAGCCGGAGGGCCCGTCCAGCGCGGAGCCCCGCCAGATGCTGAGCGCCTCCTCGAACTGCGCGCACGCCTCTTCGGTCCGTCCGTGCCGGGCGGCGTCCCGCCCCTGCTCGGCCCGCTCCATGAACTCCTGGACGTCGATCCGGTGCTCTCCCTTGGCCAGCAGGTAGCCCGGAGGAGAGGTGATCAGCAGATCGGTCACCCCGGCCTGCTTGAAGGTTTTGCGGAGGGTGGCCACGCAGATGGCGATCTGGTTGCGGGCCGTCGCCGGGGGAGATTCCGGCCAGACGGCGTCCACCAGGGTGTCCACCGACACGATCCGGTCGGCGTAGAGCAGCAGCATCGACAGGACCGCGGACTGGCGCCGGCCGTTGATGCGCAGCTGACCGTCATCGGTCTGGACGAGCAGCGGCCCCAGCACTCTGAAGACAAACCGATTCAAAAGGTCCCCCGGCCTTGAAACCCCGCGTCAGGCGCGAACGGTACCGCAAAGAGCGTTCCTCGGCGCAGTCAACTCTTGGAAAAAACATGGGCAGTTTCAGGCCAGCTTGTCCGTATAGCGGTGGACCCGTGCGCGGGCCTCACCGAGAGTCGCCGGATCCGATCGACGACAACGCGCCGGACAGGCCCCGCAGCACCTCGGCCGTGCGCTGCACCTCGTCCGCGCCGCCGAGGCCCTCGCACAGCTGCCGCGCCAGCCCGGCGAGACAGGAGTCGATCTCCCGTTTCGCGGCCGCGCCCTGCTCGGTGGCGGTGAGCAGCTTGGCCCGCCGGTGCGCCGGATTGTCCAGGTAGACCGCGAGTCCCTGCCGCACCAACAGGTCCGCTATGCGCTGCACGCTCTGCCGGGTGGTCCCCACCCGCCGGGCCACGGCGGACACGGACAGTGATTCGTCCGTCACCGTACTGAGTATCTGCCAGCGCGCGGCGCTGAGCCCCGAGGCGAGCGCGAGCCGGTCGAGGGCCGCCGTGAACCGTCCGTTCAGCCGGAAGACCGCCACAGCGGCCCGGCTGAACGCCTCGGCCTCCCTGGACTCCGCCGTACGCGCCAACGTCGGTCCCCTTCCGTACGCCCCGCGGGTCGCTGCACGATAACAGCGCGTGGTCACGTGGACGAGAGTCAGCCACGACGGCACGGCCCGGCCGGTGCGCCGGGCCCGTCGGGGTGGTGCCCGGGACGACGAGCGCGCCCGCCGGGCTGGTCCGTTGGCCAGGACTGTGGCCGATAAATCCGTCCAGTCGGTGTACCAATGGCCCAGTGCCCGGCACCTCGGTTGAGCCAGTGGGCTCCCGGATGCTTATCTGTGTCCTATCCATGTACTTACGGCGCCGCGCAGCGCCGGACGGCAACGAAGCCGGTTCCGGAGCGCGGCGCCTTCGCCGTGCCCGTCCGCCGCCCACCACCCCCGGGCGGCGCCGGGCCGGCGCGCAGCACTGCAAGGGGGGCGGCACACCGCCGTGAAGAGGATGTTCGTGGCTCCGGATCCGGGGCGTATGAGACTGCGGAACTCGGCCCGCGCGGTGATCGGCGTCGCCGCCGCCGTCGCCCTCGCCGAGGTGTGCGGTCTCTCCCTGACCGCCTCCATCGCCGGGGGACTGGCGGCCCTGCTCGCCCTCTTCACCGTGCTCGACGCGGACGTCCGGGCCCAGCGCCTGACCACCGCCCTGCTGCCCGTCGCCGGATTCCCCGTCCTGGCCCTCGCCACCGCCCTGCACGGGGTGCCGCTCGCCCGGGACGCCGCCTTCCTGGCCGTCGTCTTCGCCGGGGTGTACGCCCGCCGCTTCGGCCCGCGCGGGCACGCCCTCGGGATCTTCGGCTTCATGATGTTCTTCGTCACCCAGTTCCTGCACGCCCGGCCCGCGCAGCTGCCCGAGCTGTACGCCGCCGTCGGCCTGGCCCTCCTCGCCGCCGGTGGCGTGCGCTTCCTGCTGTGGCCCATCGAGCGGCGCACCCCGCCCCCCGCGGCCCCGCCCGGCCTGCCCGGAACCGGGCTCGCGCGGCCGACCACCCGGCAGGCCTTCCAGGCCACCGCCGCCTGCGCCTTCGCGCTCGGCATCGGCCAGGCGCTCTCCGACGACCGCTGGTACTGGGCCGTCGGCACCTCCTGGTGGATCTTCGTGAACACCGCCTCCCGGGGCGAGACCCTCGTACGGGGCTTCCGCCGCGTCCTCGGCACCGTCGTCGGAATCGCCGCCGGGCTGCTGATCGCCGTACCCCTGCACGGCGCGCCCGCGCCCACCGCTGTTCTGGTCGCCGTATGCGTCTTCGGGATCTTCTACACGGCCGCGCCCTCGTACTCCTGGATGATGTTCTTCGTCACCGTCATGGCAGGCCTGCTCTACGGCCTGCTCGGCGTCCTGCACCCCGGACTGCTGCTCCTGCGCTTCCAGGAGACCGCCATCGGCGCGCTCGGCGCCGCCCTCGCCGTCGTGCTCATCCTTCCGGTCACCACCCACGCCGCCAACGACGCGTGGATCCAGCGCGCCCTGCACTGCGTACGCGCCTCCACCGCGGCCGCCCTGGACCGCCTCGCGGGCGACCCGGACGCCGACCCCGCCCCGCACGCCGCCGAGCTGGAGCTGCTGCTGGGCCGGGTCCGGATGGCGCTCGCGCCGCTCGTCCACCCGCTGAGCCCGCTGCGCGCCCGCAAGGTCCGGGCCCGCCAGGTGCTCGCGCTGCTCGACGACTGCGCCCGCGACGTGCGCGGGCTGGTCGCCGTCGCCGCCGACCCGCAGGCCTCGCACGACGCCCGGCTGGCCGCCGCCTGCTGGCGCGTCGAGGCCGCGGTGGAGGCCCTGACCGCCCCGCACGGAACCCCCGGGATCGCCACCGTGCCGCACCCCCGGCCCGCCGCCGCGGAGCCGGCCCTCGCCCACCTCCACGGCCTGGAGCACACCCTCGTGGCACTGGCGACCCCGCTGCGCACCGACCCCCGGGCGCCGCTGGTCATCAGCGCCTGAGGAGCCCCTCCGGGGTGTCCGCCAGCCCCGCCGGCAGCCGGCCGGCGGTGTGCACCACCCCGAGGGTCTGGGTGGCCCGGGTCAGCGCCACGTACAGGTCGCTCGGCCGGAACTCGTCCGGTTCCACGACGATCACCGTGTCGAACTCCAGCCCCTTGGCCTGGCGCGGGTCCAGCAGAACCACCTCCCCGGTCAGGTCCGGCTCCGCGCCCGCGCGTACCCCCGGCAGTACGGCGGCCAGCGCCGCGTGCCGCGCCCGCGGCGCGATCACCGCGAGCCGCCCCTCGGCCGGCAGCTCCCGCGCCACGGCCTCCCGGGTCGCCGCCGCCAGGTCGCCGGTCGCGTGCGCCCACGGCCGCACCCCGGTGGCCCGTACCGAACGCGGCGGTTCGAAGCCGGGATCGCGCGTCCGCAGCACGGCCGCCGCCACCTCCATGATCTCGGCCGGCGTGCGGTAGTTGACCCCCAGCCGGACCAGCTCCCAGCGCTCGCCCACGTACGGCGACAGGATCCGCTCCCACGAGCCGCAACCCGCCTCGTCGGCCGTCTGCGCCGGATCGCCGACCAGCGTCATCGACCGGGTCGGGCAGCGCCGCATCAGCAGCCGCCACGCCATCGCCGACAGCTCCTGCGCCTCGTCCACGATGACGTGCCCGAAGGCCCAGGTCCGGTCGGCCGCGGCCCGCTCGGCGGCGCTGCGGTGGTCGGCCTCCTCGTGGCGCTCGGCCATCCGCTCCGCGTCGATGATGTCGTGGGCCGCGAGGAACTCGTTCTCCTCGTCCTCGAACTCGTACGACTGGGAGCCCTCGGACAGGTCCAGCACGCCCTGCGCGTAGGCGATGCGCCGCTGCCGGTCCCGCTCCTCGGCGGCCCGCCGGGCCGTGTCGTCCTCGCCGAGCAGCTCGGCCGCCTCGTCCAGGAGCGGCACGTCGGCCGGGGTCCAGTCCGGCCGGACCGAGGGCGCGCGCCGGATCAGGTCGGCCTCGTGGGCGGGCAGGTGGGTGGGCTCCGCCAGGAAGTCGGCGATCAGGCGCTGGGGGGTGAGGGAGGGCCACAGCGAATCGATCGCCGCGTGCACGGCGGCGCTCGTCGCGATCTCCTTGCCGAGCTGGGCGATGTCGTCCGAGCCCAGCAGGTTCGGCCCGCCGTACGGATCGGCCCCCAGCCGGTCGGCGAGCTGCGCGGTGAGCGCGTCGATGATCGGGAAGGCGAAGGAGGGCCGCGCCTGGTTGTGCGGCAGCCCCGTGGCCCGGGCCCGGTCCCGCGCCTCGTACGCCATGGTGCGGTCCAGCAGCAGGGTCCCGTACTCCTCGTGGTCGATCTCCAGGGCCGGCTCGGGGACGGTGTCGTACTCCTCGCCGGTGTCCGCGGGGACGTGCTCCGGCAGGCACTGCCGGTCGGCCACCACCCGGGCGAGGACCTCCGCCATCGAGGCCCGCCCCTTCACCGCGGCGGCCCCGGGGCGGTCGGTGCCGGTGGCGTGCACGCCGGGGAAGAGTTCACCCTGGGTGGCCAGCAGCACGCCCGTCTCGCCGAGGGCCGGGAGCACTCCGCCGATGTAGCCGAGGAAGGCCGGGCCCGGTCCGACGATCAGCACACCGCGCTTGGCGAGCAGCTCCCGGTGGGCGTACAGCAGATAAGCGGCGCGGTGCAGCGCGACCGCGGTCTTGCCGGTGCCGGGACCGCCCTCGACGACCAGCACCCCGCGGTGGGTGGAGCGGATGATCCGGTCCTGCTCGGCCTGGATGGTGCGGACGATGTCGTGCATCCGGCCGGTCCGGGCCGCGTCGAGCGCGGCGAGCAGCACGGCGTCCGCGTCCGCGCCCTCGTGGCCGGTGCGCTCGGCGTCGGTCAGGTCGAGGATCTCGTCGTGCAGGGCGGTGACCACGCGTCCCCGGCTGCTGATGTGCCGCCGGCGGCGCAGCCCCATCGGGGTGTGACCGGTGGCGAGGTAGAAGGGGCGGGCCACGTCCGCGCGCCAGTCCAGGACGAGCGGAGTGCGTTCCGCGTCGTCGGCCCGGATTCCGAGCCGGCCGATGTGGTGGTCCCGGCCGTCGGAGAACTCCAGACGGCCGAAACAGAGGCCGTTCTCGCCCGCATTCAGGGCGGAAAGCAGACCGGACTGCTCGGCGACGAGGACGTCCCGCTCCAGCCGCGCCTGAAACCCGGTACCGACATCGCGCAGCGCCCCTTCGAGCGCCCGTTCGGCCTGGTCACGCAGACCGTCGAGGCGCTCGTAGAGCCCGGTGACGAATTGCTGCTCTTTCCGGAATTCCTCGGTTGACAATTGCACTCCTGCCGCGATACGGTGTCCTCGTAAGCCTCTTCACGACTTCATTTCAGGCGAAGTCGTGAACCACTGAATATACGCTCTCTTCTCCCTCGGCAGCCAATTCGGCCGGGGGATTTTTTGCGTACGGTGGATCTCATGACCACCGCACACGGCTCAGCCGACGGAATCGTCTACCGCCTCGCCCGTCCCGAGGACGCGGGTGCCATCGAGGCCCTGGACAGCTCCTTCACCACCGCCACGGTCTTCGAGGTGAGTGACCCCGGCTCGGGCGACGGCGCCGGCTCCGGCTTCCTGCTCCGCGAGGTCCCCGTGGACCCGCCCGTGCACAAGGTGTTCCCGCCGGAGGAGCACGACGAGCAGGTCTTCGGCGGTGGGAAGGACTCGGACGCCGACGCGCGGACGTTCGTGGCCCTCGACGGTGACCTCCTCTGCGGGTTCGCCGCCGTCGGCTACACCCCCTGGAACCGGCGGCTGACCATCGAGGACATCGAGGTCTCGCCCGGTCACCGGGGCCGCGGTATCGGCCGCGCCCTGATGGAGTGCGCCGAGCGGTTCGCCCGCGAACGGGGCGCGGAGCACCTGTGGTTGGAGGTCAGCTCGGTCAACGCCCCTGCGGTGCACGCCTACCGGCGCATGGGATTCACCTTCTGTGGCCTCGACACCGCGCTGTACGGCGGCACCCCGGCGGCCGGCGAGCAGGCGCTCTACATGAGCCGCTCCTGCCGCTGACCCGGCGCACGCCCCGGCGTACGGCTGGCCCGGCGCACGGCCAACTCCCGCAATGAGCCGGATCGTACGCCCCCGCGTGCCCTGCCGCAGCCCGATCCATGAGGGATCACCCGGAGGAGTGCTCCCTCATGGCCCATCACCCCACGCTGACCTGCGGCATGTACAACGGGTAATTGTTTATTGCACATTCATCCGGCACCTACAGGGTGGATCTGGTCGGACAGGGGGTAACCGCCCGGAATGGAAATTCTTCAACAGCGCTCCACCACCGCTCAGGTGTGGGAAGCGGCCGAGGAGTTCATCCGACTCTTCCACCGGGAGAACGCGGAGGCCGGCGATCCGCGCGCCCGGCTCGCCGCCGTGAGAGCCGAGCTCGCCGAGACCGGCAGTTATGTGCACACCCCCGAGGAACTGGTCCACGGGGCGCGAGTGGCCTGGCGCAACAGTAACCGCTGCATAGGCCGCCTCTACTGGAATTCGCTGCGGGTCCGCGACCGCCGCGGGCTCACCGACGCCGACGACATCGCCGCCGAATGCTTCGACCACCTGCGCGAGGCCACCAACCGGGGCAGGGTCAGGCCCACGATCACGGTCTTCGCCCCGGATACCCCGGACCGGCCCGGCCCGCTGATCTGGAACGAGCAGCTCGTCAGATACGCGGGCTACGGCGACCACCCGTCGATAACCGTCGGCGACGCACGCAACGCCCCGCTCACCGAGGCCCTCCTCCAGCTCGGCTGGTCCGGCGGCCCCGGCACCCCCTTCGACCTCCTGCCGCTGGTGGTCCAGGGCGTCGACGACAAACCCCGCTGGTTCGACACCCCCGCCGACGCCGTCCTGGAGGTGCCGATCGACCACCCCGACGGCAATGGCTGGGCGGACTGGGGGCTGCGCTGGCACGCCGTACCCGCCATCTCCAACATGTGCCTGGAGATCGGCGGCATCCACTACCCGGCCGCGCCGTTCAACGGCTGGTACATGGGCACCGAGATCGGCGCCCGCAACCTCGCGGACACCGACCGGTACAACCTGCTGCCCGCCGTCGCCCGCCGCCTGGGCCTGGACACCTCCAGCGACCGGTCCCTCTGGAAGGACCGCGCGCTCGTCGAACTGAACCGGGCCGTCCTGCACTCCTTCGACCGCGCCGGGGTCACGATCGCCGATCACCACTCCGAGTCCCGGCGCTTCCTGTCCCACATGGAACGGGAGGAGCGCAAGGGGCGCGAGGTGGGCGCGGACTGGTCCTGGATCGTGCCGCCGATCTCCGGCTCCGCGACCCCCGTCTTCCACCGCACCTACGAGGACCGCAGCAGCAGTACGGCCTACGTCCACCACCCCGGCGCGCAGGAGCGGGCCCAAGGACGGGATTTGGTCTAGACCTTCTGTTACCGTCGGCTCCGGACGGATCCGAAAGCGGTGAGAGGGGTTTCCTGTGGGCGGCGCGGACAGCAAGGACCGAAGCGGCGAACACCGGGCCTACATCGGCTCCTTCACCTCGGGGGGCGGCCGCGGTGTGACCATCGCGGCCGTGGATCCGAAGACCGGGGCGCTGACCCCGCTCTCGGTCGCCACCGCCGAGGATCCGTCGTACCTCGCCCTCGCCCGGGACACCGGCGTCCTCTACGCGGTGAGCGAGACCGAGCGGGGCGAGGCGGCGGCCTTCCGGCCCACCGCCGGCGGCCTCGCCCCGCTCGGCGCACCCGTGCGCGTCGGGGGCTCCGGGCCCACCCACCTCAGCGTGGCCGGGCGCAGGCTGCTCACCGCCAACTACACCTCCGGCAGCGTCAGCAGCCTCCCGCTCGCCGCCGACGGCCGCCCGGGCGGCCCCTCCCACGTCCTGCCGCACCAGGGTTCCGGCCCCGACGCCGACCGGCAGGAGGGCCCGCACGCCCATCAGGTGCTGCCCGACCCGACCGGCCGCTGGGTGCTCAGCGTGGACCTCGGCACCGACTCGGTACGGGTCTGCGCGCTCGACCCGGCCACCGGGGCGCTGCGGGTGCACGCCGAGACCGCGCTGGGCGCCGGGACCGGTCCCCGCCACCTCGCCTTCCATCCCGAGGGCGCGGTGGCGTACGTCCTGCACGAGCTGGAGCCGCAGGTGACCGTCTGCCGCTGGAACGGGGCGTCCGGGCGACTGGAACCGGTCGGCGAGGTTCCGGTGGCTTCCGGGGGCGTCTCAGGGGCCGTACGGGCCTACCCCTCGGCGATCGTCGCCTCACCCGACGGCGGATTCGTCTGGGCGGCCGTCCGGGGGGCCGACACGATCGTCACCCTCTCCCTCGCCGACGGCCCCGGGAAGCCGCGGCTCACCGGCGCCGTGGACTGCGGCGGCGCATGGCCGCGCGATCTCGCCGTCGACCCCTCGGGGAACCGGCTCTACGCGGCCAACGAGCGCTCGGGGGACGTCACCTGGTTCGAGGTGGACCCGCTGACCGGGCAGCCGCACCGGGCCGGCTCGCTGGCCGTGCCCGCGGCCACCTGCGTGGTCCTCGGCTGACACGGGCGCGTGGGGCACGCGAAAGGCCCCCGGCGGCCACGGTCTCCCGTGGCCCCCGGGGGCCCCTCACGTCGTACGGGCGGGTCAGTGTGCGGCGGCGTCCTGGGCGATCCCGAGCGCCGCGGCGTACTGCGCGACGGCCAGCTTGCCGAGCGCGCCGTAGGCGCCGAGCACCTCGGCGGTGGCGCAGTCGGCCTCCTTGCAGGCGGTGTCGAGGAGCCCGTCGGCGGCCTCCGGGCCGATCAGGTACGGGGCGAGCGCGAGCAGCGTGGAGCCCTCGCGGCGCAGCTGCTCGGCGACCGCGGCCACCGAGCCCTCCTGGTCGAGCGCGGCGGCCATGACGGGCACGGCGAGCCGGGCGGCGAGCAGCATGCCCGTGATCCCGGCGGCCTGTACGGCCTCCTCGCCACCGGTGGTGGCCAGGACGATGCCGTCGGCGGCGGTGGTCACGGTGAAGAGCCGGGCGCGGTCGGCGCGGGCCAGGCCCGCCTCGGACAGCCGCACGTGCAGGCCCTCGGCGAGCAGCGGGTGCGGGCCGAGCACGTCGGCCAGCTCGGCCGCGGCCGAGGAGTCCATCAGTGCCTGGCGGATCCGGCGGAGCAGATCGCTGTCGGGGCCGGCCAGCAGCGGCACGACCACGGCGTCCGGGCCGGTCGGCACGGGCACCTCGTGGCCGGCCGCGCGGGCGAACTCCGCGCGCGCGACACGCTCGGTCGCGACGGCGGTCAGCACGCCGGACAGGGACGGGAACTCGGTGGCGTCGTCACCTTCGAGGAAGCCGATCCGGGCGTCGAGGCCCGGCAGCTCGGAGCGGCCGATGCTGATGATCTCTTCCGCGAGCCCTCGCGAGGCGGCCGAGGGGGCACCGGGCACGGCGAGCACCAGCGCGGGCGCGCCCTCGGGCGCCACCGCGGGCTCGGGCCGGCGGTGCCGTCCGGTCTGGCGGGGTCGCGGCATTCGTACGGGCAGGCCATTTGCGGGCCCAGTGGGGGAGCTCATGGCGCCGCATGCTACTGGCTTATCGGAACAAGGTGTTCGGGCAGGGCCTTCTCGCGAGGCATCTGTCCGTATTTATCCGGTGAATATCAGATACGTTCAACTGACTGACGGCAAGCGCCAGTCCACAGGCTGTGAACCCTGGCCCACCAGCAGCTCGTTCGTCCGGCTGAACGGCCGGGAGCCGAAGAACCCGTAGTCGGCCGACTTGGGGGAGGGGTGCGAGGACTCCACGACGGGCAGTTCGCCGAGCAGCGGCCGCAGGTTGCGGGCCGCCCGTCCCCAGAGGATGGAGACCAGCGGCTTGCCGCGCGCGGCCAGGGCCCGGATGGCCTGGTCGGTGACGGCTTCCCAGCCCTTGCCCTGGTGCGCGTTGGAGCGCCGGGGCGCGGTCGTGAGCGACCTGTTGAGCAGCAGGACGCCCTGCCGGGTCCACGGCGTGAGGTCGCCGTTCGCCGGGCGGCCGGTGCCGATGTCCCGGTGCATCTCCAGGAAGATGTTGTCGAGGCTCGGCGGTACCGGCCGTACGTCGGGGGCGACCGAGAAGGACAGGCCCACCGCGTGTCCCGGTGTGGGATAGGGGTCCTGCCCGACGATCAGTACCTTGACCTCGTCGAAGGGCTGTTGGAAGGCGCGCAGCACATTGGCCCCGGCCGGTACGTACGTCCTTCCCGCCGCGATCTCGGCGCGCAGGAAGTCGCCCATGGCGGCGATCTGCCCCGCCACCGGCTCCAGAGCACGGGCCCAGCCCGGCTCGACGATCTCGTTCAACGGTCGTGCTGCCACGGTGGATCACTCTACTGGCCGAACGTGGCCGCCCGCACACACAGGACGTCCGGCAGGTGCTCGGCGAGCAGTTGCCAGCTCTCGCCGTCGTCGTGGCTGGCGTACACCTCTCCGTTGCGGTTGCCGAAGTAGATGCCCGCCGGGTCCGCGTCGTCCGTGCACAGCGCGTCCCGGAGCACCGTGCCGTAGTGGTCCCCGGCCGGGAGCCCGCGCGCCAGCGGCTCCCAGGTGGCGCCCGCGTCCCGGGTGCGGAAGACCCGGCACCGGTGCTCGGCCGGGACCCGGTCGGAGTCGGCGTTGAGCGGGAAGACGTAGGCGGTGTCCGGCCGGTGCGGATGGGCCGCGACCGCGAATCCGAAGTCGGAGGGCAGGCCGCCGCCGATGTCGGTCCACCGGCCGCCCGCGTCGTCGCTGCGGTAGACGCCCCAGTGGTTCTGCAGGTAGAGCCGGTCCGTGTCCCCGGCGTCCTGGGCGATCTTGTGCACGCACTGGCCGAACTCCGGGTTCGGGTCCGGCAGGAACACCGCCGAGACCCCTGTGTTGGACGGCGCCCAGCTGGCCCCTCCGTCCCGGGTCCGGAACACCCCGGCGGTGGACACGGCCACGGTCACGGCGTCCGGGTCGCGCGGGTCGGTGATCACCGTGTGCAGGCCCTCACCGCCGCCGCCCGGTACCCACTTCCCGCGGCTCGGGTGCTCCCACAGCGGGCGGACCAGCTCGAAGGAGTCGCCCCGGTCGGTCGAGCGGAACAGCGCGGCCGGTTCCGTCCCCGCGTAGACCACGTCCGGGGCCTCGGGGCCGGCCGGCTGCAGCTGCCAGACCCGCTCCAGGGAGGCCCCGGTGTCCTGGGGGAACTTCACGGCCGGCGCGGCGGGCTCGCGCCAGGTCGCCCCGAGGTCGTCGGAGCTGAAGACGGACGGCCCCCAGTGCGAGCTGTCCCCGCCGACCAGCAGCCGGGGCGCCGGACCCCGCCGGTCGACGGCGACCGCGTAGACGGCCTGGGCGTTGAAATGGGGCCCGTCGAACTCCCAGGGCGCATCGCCCCGGCGGCGGCCGATGAAGAGTCCTTTGCGGGTTCCCACGAGCAGTACTGCGTCGGCCATGGCCGGCACCTCCGGACCTCGGCGCCCTCGGCGGGCGTTCCCTGCGGAGTATCTTTTCGGCCAGTCTGCACCCACCCGGTGACAGTGACCCGGCGGACGGTGCGGGGCTGCTGATGAGCAGATCAATACCGATCATTTACCGCCCGGAAATGGTTGCCGCTTGCATGTGGGTGTCCGTAATGGATTGACTTCAGGTCACTGCCGCCGCACGCGAGAGGACGTATGTGGCCACCGAGCACCTGTCCCCGCTCGACCTCGCCTTCTGGCGGATCGAATCCGCCGACCACCCCATGCACCTGGGTGCCCTCGCCGTCTTCCGGGCGGCCGGGCCCGGCGCCGCCGAGCGAGCCGCCCGCCTGCTCACCGCCCGCTGCGCGGCCGTGCCGCGCCTGCGCCGCCGGATCCGCGACGTGCTGCTGCCGGTCGGCGCGGCCGCCTGGTCGCCGGACCCCGGCTTCGACCCGGCCCGACACGTGTTCCTCGTCCGTACCGACGAGGCCGTCCCGCACGCCGCCGCCGGACCGCTGATGGCCCGGCCGCTGGACCGGGCGCTGCCTCCGTGGGAGGCGCACGTGCTGGCCGGACCCGATCCGGACTCCTTCGCGGTGCTCTTCAAGTTCCATCACGCCCTCGCCGACGGCCTGGGCGCGCTGGCCCTCGCGGCCACCCTGTTCGACGAGGCGACGGCCCCCCGGCCGCCCGTGCGCCCGGTCCCCGAGCAGCGGGGCGGCTCCGTCCTGCGCCGTCTCCCCGGAGCGCTGGCGGCCCGGGTCCAGGACGTCGGCCAGGCCCTGGAGATCGGCGCCGCCGTGGCCCGCGCCGGACTGCCGCTCGGGGTTCCGGCGGCCCTCACCGCGGGCTCCACCGGCTCGGGCGCCCGTGCGGTGGCCGGCCTCGCGCTCGACCTGGACGAGGTCAACCTCGTCCGCAAGGGTGCCGGCGGCACCGTCAACGACGTGCTGATCGCCCTGGTCGCGGGCGCGCTGCGGCGCTGGCTGGCGGAGCGGGGCGATCCCGAGCCCTGGGGCGCGGGCCCGCGCGCGCTGATCCCGGTGTCCCGCCGCCGCGGGCCCGGAGGCTCGGGGGGCGCCGGGAACCGGCTCTCCGGTTATCTGCTCCGGCTGCCGCTCGCCGAATCCGATCCGCTGCGCCGCCTGGACAGCGTGCGCGCCGCCATGGACCGCAACAAGGACGCCGGACCCGCCCGCGGCGCCGGGGCCGTCGCCCTGCTCGCCGACCACGTCCATCCGCTCGGCCACCGGCTCGGCGGCCCGCTCGTGGCCCAGGCCGCCCGGCTGCTCTTCGACATCCTGGTCACCAGCGTGCCGCTGCCGGGCTTCACCTTCACCCTGGGCGGCAGCCCGGTCCGCGAGGTGTACCCGCTCGCCCCGCTGGCCCGGGGGCAGACCCTGGCCGTCGCGGTCTCCACGTACAAGGGGACGGTCCACTACGGACTGGTCGCCGACGCGGAGGCCGTCCCGGATCTGGCGGCCCTGGCGGGGGCGCTGCGCGCGGAACTCGACGAGCTTGTACGAGAGGTCTCGTAGTACGAGGAAATTCGTAGTACGGTATCTCTCGTACTTGATCGATCCCCGGCATGCCCGGTCGTATCTGGAGAGCCTGATGAGTGCTGCACCCGCCGCCTTCGCCGCCCTGTTCGCGCCCTACACGCTCCGCTCCGTCACCATCCCGAACCGGGTGTGGATGGCCCCGATGTGCCAGTACAGCGCCGAGGCGTTCGGCCCGAACGCGGGCGTGGCCGGCGACTGGCACTTCGCGCACTACGCCGCCCGCGCCACCGGCGGTACCGGGCTGATCGTCCAGGAGGCCACCGCGGTCTCCCCGGAAGGCCGGATCTCGCCCTACGACCTCGGCATCTGGAACGACACCCAGGTCGAGGCGCTGCGCCGGATCACCTCCTTCGTCAAGGCCCAGGGCGCCGTCCCCGGCATCCAGATCGCACATGCCGGCCGCAAGGCCTCCACCGACCGCACCTGGAAGGGCGGACGGCCGGTCGGGCCCGAGGCGCACGGCTGGCAGCCGCTCGCCCCGAGCGCGCTGGCGTTCTCCGAGGACCACCCGGTGCCGCACGAGCTGACGGTCGAGGAGATCCGGGAGATCACCGGCCAGTTCGCGGCCGCCGCCGAGCGCTCACTGGCCGCGGGCTACGAGGTCGTCGAGATCCACGGCGCCCACGGCTACCTCATCGGCGAGTTCCTCTCCCCGTTCAGCAACAAGCGCACCGACGAGTACGGCGGCTCCTTCGAGAACCGCACCCGCTTCGCCCTCGAGGTCGTGGACGCCGTACGGGCGGTGTGGCCCGAGGAACTCCCGCTGTTCTTCCGGATCTCCGCCACCGACTGGCTGGAGGACGAGGGCTGGACCGCCGAGGAGACGGTCCGGCTGGCGGACCTGCTGCTGGAACACGGGGTGGACCTGCTCGACGTCTCCACCGGCGGCCTCGCGCCGCACGCGCAGATCCCCGTCGGCCCCGGCTTCCAGGTCCCCTTCGCGGCCCGGGTCAAGGCCGGGACCGCCCTTCCCGTGGCCGCCGTCGGCCTGATCACCGAACCGGAGCAGGCCGAGAAGATCCTCGCCAACGGGGAGGCCGACGCCGTCCTGCTGGGCCGGGAACTGCTCCGCGACCCGTACTGGGCCCGCCGCGCCGCCAACGAGCTGGGCGGGGAGATCCGTACGCCCGAGCAGTACCACCGCTCCTGGTGACGCGGGTACGGCTCCGGCGGCGCCCGCCCCGGAGCCGTACCGCCGGTTTCCCCGACCGACCCCGCCTTCTTCGACGACTCTCGTACCATGGGGCCACGCAGCATCCGCAGCGGACCGATCGAGCGAGTGGAGCAGGGACATGACGGAACGGGACGCCCCCCGCACCCTCGCCCACCCCGAGGCGGGCGAGATCCGCCTGGAGGGCGTGCTGCACGCGCTCTCCGACCCGGTCCGGCTGTCCATCGTCCTGGACCTGGCCGCCTCGGCCGAGGACCTGTCCTGCTCGTACTTCGACCTGCCGGTCACCAAGTCCACGACCACCCACCACTTCCGCGTCCTGCGCGAGAGCGGCGTCGTGCGCCAGGCCTACCGCGGCACCACCAAGCTCAACGCCCTGCGCCGGGAGGAACTGGAGGCGCTCTTCCCCGGCCTCCTCGACAGCGTCCTCGCGGCGGCCGCGGCCGAGGCGGCCCGGCTCGCGTCCTGAGCCGCGGCGCGCGCGACGGGGCG
The DNA here is from genome assembly GCF_055595065.1 of Streptomyces sp. NPDC040545. Lineage (NCBI taxonomy): Bacteria > Bacillati > Actinomycetota > Actinomycetes > Kitasatosporales > Streptomycetaceae > Streptomyces > Streptomyces sp. NPDC040545. The sequence goes on along the minus strand of NZ_JBVIWA010000010.1, from coordinate 125,432 downwards.
GCTCGGCGGTGGCCCGGCATTTCGCCGGCGCGCTGGGCGCCGACCGGGTCCGTGAGGGGCGGGTCAGGCGATCTCACCGGCGGTCACGGGCGTGGCCGTGTTCTCGGCGGTCACCGTCACGCCAGTGCTGCGGAGGGCAGTTCCGGCCGGTTACGGCCGCCCCGGCCGCCGCCGCGGCGTACGAGGGTGTCGAAACCAGCAGCGCCGCCGTCGCCACCCCGAGGACCCGGGGCCGCCACCCGCTCCATGACCGGCGCAATCCGTTCGGTGCCGTGCCGCTCCATCCGCATACCGCTCCGGGCCTTCGCTCCCGCGACATGATCGGCCCGCGCGCGCGGGCCGGCCAGGCGACACTCCCGCCCGAGGGCGTTCCGGCCGTAGGGCCACCCGGAAGCACGTGCGTAGGAGACGTCCTACATCCGGCCCGGGCCCGCCGCGTCCAACAGGCCCTGCCAGTCCGGGATCTTCACCGAGCGGCGGCCCAGGGAGCGCCCCAGATCGGCCTCGGCCGCCTCGATGGCCAGCCAGCCCGGCCACCGCACCGGGCGCAGACCCGCCGCCCGCAGGGCGTCCAGCGGGTCCCCGGGGAGGTCACGCCGGGCCAGTGCCCCCGCGTCCTGGAGCAGGGAGGACACGGTCTCCTTGGCGCAGGGCCGGTTCGTGCCGATCACCCCGGTCGGGCCGCGCTTGATCCAGCCCGCCACGTACTCGCCGACCGAGGCCCGGCCCGCGCGCAGCACCCGGCCCGCCGCGTGCGGGACCGTACCCTTCGCGGGGTCGAAGGGCAGCCCGGCGAGGGGAACGCCCTTGTACCCCACCGAGCGCAGCACCAACTGCGCCTCGATGTCCTCGTGCACGCCCGTCCCGGTCACCCCGCCCCGGCCGTCCGGGGCGGTGCGCTCGAAGCGCATCCCGGTGACCCGGCCGTCCCGCCCGCCCAGGATCTCCACCGGCCGCAGGTAGAACCGCAGCGCGATCCGGCGCGGCCCCGCGTCCGGGCGGGCCCCCGACCAGCCGCGCAGCACCTCCAGGTTCCGCCGGGCCACCGCCGGCAGGGCGGCGGCCGCCTCCGGGTCGGCGTACACGGGGTCGAGGGCCAGTTCGGCCGGGTCGGCCCAGATGTCCACGCCCGGCAGGGTGCCCAGTTCACGCAGCTCCTTGGTGGTGAACCTGCCCTGCGAGGGACCGCGCCGGGCCACCATCGCCACCTCGCGCACCCCGCTCTCCGCGAGCGCGCCGAGCGCCGGCTGCGGCATGTCCGTCGGCGTCAGTTCGGCCGTGCCCCGGGCCAGGATCCGCGTCACGTCCACCGCCACGTTGCCCGCCCCGACCACCACCGCCGCATCCGTACCGGGCAGGTCGAAGGCCTCGGCGGCGGCGTCCGGGTGCCCGCTGTACCAGGACACGAAGGCCGTCGCGGAATGCACCCCGGTCAGCTCCTCGCCCGGGATCCCCAGCAGCCGGTCGCGGGCCGCGCCCACGCAGTACACCACCGCGTGGTACAGCTCCAGCAGCCGGTCCGTGGGCAGCGCCTCCCCGCCGACCTCCACGTTTCCGAGGAAACGGATCCGCTCGTCCTCCAGCACGGTGCGCAGGCTGCCCTGGAGCGACTTGATCTTCTCGTGGTCCGGGGCGACCCCGTACCGGACGAGCCCGTAGGGGGCGGGGAGCCGGTCCAGCACGTCCACCCGTACCCCGGGCACCTCGCGCTGCTGCACCAGCGTCTGGGCCGCGTAGACCCCGCTGGGGCCCGATCCGACAACGGCGACTCGAAGCACGGCGGAGCTCCTCCCGCAGGTGGTCCCAGCATGACACCGGCCCCCCGCGGAGTCAGCCCATCGTGCGCATCCGGTGGATCTCGGCGCTCTGCGTGGCCACCACCTCGGTGGCCATCTCCTCCACCGCCACGTTGTTCCCGCCCGCCAGCGCCTCGCCGGCCATCGACACGGCGCCCTCGTGGTGGGCGGTCATCAGCTTCAGGAAGAGCCGGTCGAAGTCGGTCCCCCTGGCCGCGGTCAGATCCGCCAGCTGCCGCTCGGTCGCCATGCCCGGCATCGCGGTGTGGTCGTGGCCCTGCCCGTGCCCGCCGGAGCCCGCCGCCGGCGCCGGATGGAGGGCCAACCACTTCTCCATCGCGCCGATTTCGGGCTTCTGGGCCGCGGTGATCCGCTCCGCCAGCTGTTTGACCCCGTCCGCCGAGGCCCGCTCCGGGGCCAGCGCGCTCATCGTCAGGGCCTGCCGGTGGTGTTCGATCATGCGCGACACGTAGGCGTGGTCGGCGGCGTTCGGACTGTCGTCCGGTTTCGCCTTCGCGGCCTCTTCGGGGGTGAGGTGACGGGCCTTCTCGCCCGGCCTGCCCGGCGCGAGCACCGCGGCCCGTCCGTCGTCGGCCCGGTCCGGCCCCTGGTCCCCCTGGCAGCCGGAGAGCGTCAGCAGGAGGCCGGCGGCCGCCGCCACCACGGCGGCGAACCGGACGGGCGGTGCCGGTAAGGACCGGGGGCGGCCCCTGAGGTCTTTTGCCATGTCCATGAAGGGAAGATACTGCCGGGGTCCTGGTTCCGCTCCCTCGCGGGCGGAGCCGATCGGGCTCTCAAGGGAGGGCACAGTGACCTCGCTACACAGCAGGCGGTTACGGAACAGGAGGGTGGGGGTGGCCGTCGCCGCGGCCGGGCTCCTCACCACGCTCCTGGCGGCCGGACCGGCGGCCGCCACCCCAGACCCGGGCGACTTGGCGCCCGGCAGTGCGCATCAGCACGGCACCGGCCTCACCGAGGGCCGGGAGCTCGCCCCGGGCGACATCCCCGGCCAGGACGAGATCGTGCACAGCGCCAACGTCACACACCTGGCCAACATCCCCAGCAGCGACCCCGCGGGGATCAACACCGACCTGGCCTTCCAAGGCAGGTACGCCTACGCGGGCAGCTACAGCGGCTTCACCATCTACGACATCGCGAACCCGAAGGCGCCGAAGACGGTCACCCAGGTGCTCTGCCCCGGCGGCCAGAACGACATCTCCGTCCACGGTGACCTGCTCTTCCTCTCCACCGACTCCTCACGCAGCGACGACTCCTGCAACAGCGTCTCGCAGCCCGCCACGGAGAAGTCCTCGTGGGAGGGCATCAAGATCTTCGACATCAAGGACAAGAAGAACCCCAAGTACATCAAGTCCGTCGAGACCGCCTGCGGTTCACACACCCACACCCTGGTGCCGGGCGACCGCGACATCTACCTCTACGTCGCCTCGTACTCCCCGAACGAGGCCTTCCCCGACTGCAAGCCGCCGCACGACGGCATCTCGGTCGTGAAGGTCCCGAAGAAGGCGCCGACGAAGGCCGCGGTCGTCGCCTTCCCGGTCCTCTTCCCCGACGGCGGCAACCCGGGCGCGCCCACCAACCCCGGCGTCTCCAAGACCACCGGCTGCCACGACATCACCGTGCTGCCGTCGAAGAACCTGGCCGCCGGCGCCTGCATGGGTGACGGCATCCTCTTCGACATCAGCAGGCCCGAGCAGCCGCGGGTCATCGACCGGGTCCAGGACAACGTGAACTTCTCGTTCTGGCACTCGGCCACCTTCAACGAGCGTGCGAACAAAGTGGTGTTCACCGACGAACTCGGCGGCGGTGGCGGCGCCACCTGCAACGAGGCGACCGGTCCCGACCGCGGCGCCGACGGGATCTACGACATCACCGGCCACGGGGACCAGCGCAAACTCGCCTTCCGCGGCTACTTCAAGATCCCGCGCCACCAGGCCGACACCGAGAACTGCGTGGCCCACAACGGCTCGCTGGTCCCGGTCGGCGGCGGCCGCGACATCATGGTGCAGGCCTGGTACCAGGGCGGCGTCTCCGTATGGGAGTTCACCGACTCCGCCCGGCCCAGGGAGATCGCCTACTTCGAGCGCGGACCGCTGACGACGGACCAGCTCGGACTCGGCGGGTCCTGGTCGGCGTACTACTACAACGGCCACATCTACTCGAACGACATCGTCAAGGGCCTCGACGTGCTGCGGCTCGACGACCGGCGTACCGACAGCGCCAGATGGGTGCGGATGGACCGGCTCAACGTGCAGACCCAGCCCGAGTACCACTGACCTCAGGGGTGCGGCGGGCGCCAGGGGTGCGAAGGGGGTGAGGGAAACGTTCCGCCGGGCGGCCCGCCGTCCGGCGGAACGCCGAGCTCCCAGTCCAGCCCGTAGCGCTGGAACAGCTCCTCCCGCAGCCGCTGTGCCGGCATCGGGGCGCCGGGCAGCAGGATCGCCACGACCGCGCCCATCAGCAGGGCCCGCAGCAGCGGATAGTCCGTGTCCGGGTCCGCCGAGCCGTACCGGACGACGGTGTCCCGCAGCAGCTCCGCCAGCCGTTGCTGCTCGGGGCACTGCACGAAGCCCTCGGCCGTGAGGATGCCCGCCATGTGCGTGCGCATCAGCAGGGGTTCGTCCCGGGCGAGGCCCAGGACCGCGTCGACGGCACGCGCGAGCCGCTCGCGCCCGCACTCGCTGCGGGGCTCGCGCTCCAGCGCGGCGTACAGGGTGCGGTGCATCAGCCGGTGCACCGCGGACTGCAGCAACTGCCGTTTGCCCGGGAAGTAGTACGAGACCAGGCCGCGTGCCGAGCCCGCCCGGTCGGCGATGTCGCCGAGCGTCGTGGCCTCGTAGCCGCGCTCGGCCACGAGTTCGACCGTGGACTGCAGCAGCCGCTCCCGGGAACGTCTGCGCAATTCTTCATTGACCGATGCGCTGCGCGGGGACATGCTTACTCCTGCGTTGACTGGCTCCTGGCCAATATACTCAGCGCACGGGGTCGCCTGCTCTGGGTGACACGGGGGATCATCCAGGGCAGGCACGGCGTACCCTCACCGCTCCACCGGGTCGCCGCCGCGTTCGCGGACGGGCACGGACGTCGCGAGAGCCACCAGGGCCACTCCCAGGAGCCAGCCCGCCAGCACGTCCGACGGCCAATGCACCCCGAGGTACACGCGGGTGAAGCCGACCCCGAGCACCGAGACCACGGCCACCGCCCAGGCGGCCACCACCCGGGCGACCGGCACCCGGACGGCCGGCTCCCGGCCCCGGGCCGGGCGGGGGAGCAGCCACAGGAGTAGTCCGCACACCACCGTCGCCGTCAGGGCGTGGCCGGACGGGTAGGCCGCGTACTGCGCCGAGTCCACCGGATCCGGCCACACCGGACGCTCGCGCCCCACCAGTACCTTCAGCCCCTGTTGCAGTGCCGAAGCCGCCAGCGTCACCAGGGCCACCCGCAGCGCCCGCCCCCGGTCGCCCCGCCACCACAGCAGCACGCAGGCGAGCGCCGCCAGCGCCCGCATGGTCCAGGGGTCCCACACCCGGTCGCTGAGCACCTGCATCAGGTGCGTGACCCCGGGGTGGGTGACGGCGTGGGCGTGGAGATCCCGGGCGACCCGTTCGTCGTAGGCGAGCAGCGGCCGCCACTGCGCGACCACCAGCGCCGTCAGGACCGCCGCCAGCAGGGCGCAGCCGATGCCCGTCCACCGCAAGTGATCGTTCCGCATGGGGAGATCCTTGCACCGTCGCCAGCCGGGCGGCGTGGGACGGCGCCGGGCAACGCCGGAGCGCACCTACTGGGCGAGCGCGCTCAGCCCCGGTACGAAGGCCACCAGCAGCGGGATCGCCGGGACCAGCGTGGCCAGCGCCGTCAGCCGCAGCCGGCGTCCCGGGGAGAGCCGGGGCGCCGCCGACAACAGCCGGCGCACCCGCTGAGGAACGTGCGCGTGCTCGGGCGAGGAGGTCCCGAACACCCCCCGGTCCTCGTTGAGTCCGACCAGCGCCAGCGCGATCGTCAGCCGTCCGAACCGCCGGGAGGCCACGTCGTCGGCGGCCATCTCCACCAGCCGGTGCATCTCCGCCTCGAACGCCGCGAAGACCGGCACCTGCGGGAAGCCCCGGGCCAGCGCCCGCGAACAGTGCAGCAGCCAGTCGTGCCGGGCCGCCGCGTGCCCCTGCTCGTGCGCCAGCACCGCGTCCAGCTGGCTGCCCTTCAGCCGGCCCAGCGCCGCCGTCGTGACCACCAGCTGCGGGGCGGCCCCCGGCAGCCACCAGGCGTCCGGCCGGGGACCCTCCAGGACGACGAGCCGCGCGCCCGCCGGGTCCTCCCCGGGCAGCAGCGGGGCCCGTACCAACAGTTCGCTGCCCTGCGCACGCCGCCGGGCCCGTGCCCGCAGCACCTCACCGGTCAGCATCGCCCCGGTCCACAGCCCGCCGCCCGCCAGTGCGAGCGCGGTGACGGCGGCCCAGGGCCCGCCGGCCGCGCCCAGGGCGTAGGCGTCGACCACCCCGTGCGGGGCGGAGGCGAACAGCCGGCCCCGGACCTCCTGCCACGCGGCCGCCGCGCTCAGCAGCATCGACAGTCCGAAGCACAGGAGCACGGCGCCGACCACGCACTGCCACACCCACAGGGCGACGACCGGCTCACGCTCGGGCCATCGGGCCCGGGCCAGCAGACGGGGGGCGAGCACCGCGGTCAGGGCGCCGAGCAGCAGGAGAACGGCGGGGACCATCATGGCCGCCAGCCTATGAGCGAGGGACTACCTGCGGGTACGTCCGCGCGCGAAGGGTGACGCAGGACACGTCCGCCGGCGCCGTCACATCGTGAGCAGCATGGCCAACATCCCCATTCCCATGGCGAGTCGGCAGGCGCGGACGAGTTCGGCGGGTCCGCCCCAGCCGGCGGCCGGCCGCTGGGACACGGCGTCGCCCGCGGTGATCAGCCGGGTCCCGCCGAGCATCACGTACCCGGCGTAGTAGAGGAGCAGCGCACCCGTCAGCAGGGGCGGCCCGGCCGCCTGGGCGTGCTCCGGCCCGTGCTCCTGCCCGGGCCCGGCCGGCAGGGTCATGTAGACCATCGTCAGCGAGCCCACCAGGTGGTGCGCGTGGTGCGCTCCGCCCCGCAGCAGCCACAGGGCGTGCAGGGCCGCGCCGCAGAAGACCATACCCAGCACGGGCGCCCGCCACCCCTCGCCGCGCCCGCCGAGGGGCACGGCCATCAGCGCCATCCCGAATCCCATCACCGCCTCCCCGGCGGCGCCGCCGTCCGAACCCCGCGCCCGGTGCAGGCAGTACGCACCGCTCACCGCACACAGCAGCACCAGCAGCCAGGAGGAGACGGAGGGGGTGAGGGACGTGGCGGAACCGTGCACGGCGGAACCTCCCGGTTCGTCGGCGTCACGGGGAGAGATGCCCCTCTCACACCACCCTCACGCGGCCCCGGGATACGCTCTCCCTGCCTTCCAGGCATGTCATATGCCGCCGCACTGAACGGAGCGCCCGATGTCGACCGCCCAGCCCGCCGCCCTGAGTTTCCGAAGCGCCGTCGAGGCGGACGTGCCGGAGCTGGTGGAACTCGTCGAGTCCGCCTACCGCGGGGACGCGAGCCGGGCCGGCTGGACCACCGAGGCCGACTACCTGGACGGGCAGCGCACCGACCCGGACGGGGTCCGTGCCGTCATCGCCGCTCCGGACGGGGTCCTGCTCGTCGTCGAGCGCGCGGGCGAGCTCGTCGCCTGCTGCCAGCTCGAACACCGGGACGACCACGTCTACTTCGGGATGTTCGCCGTCCGCCCCGGCCTCCAGGGCGCGGGCCTCGGCAAGGAGATCCTGGCCGAGGCCGAGCGCCGCGCCCGCGAGACGTGGGGCGCCAGGGAGATGCGGATGACGGTGGTGCACGTACGGGAGGAGCTCATCGCGTACTACGTGCGCCGCGGCTACCGGCGCACCGGCGAGCTGAGCCCCTTTCCCTACGGCGACGAGCGCTTCGGCGTCCCGCTCCGCGACGACCTGGCCTTCGAGCTGCTGGTCAAGTCGCTCTGAGCCGGAGCCGGAGCCGGAGCCGTATCCGGAGCAGTAGCAGTAGCCGTATCCGGAGCTGAGTCCGGAGCCGGGCCGCCGTCGTCAGGCGGTGAAGCGTCCGGTGCTGCGGATCTCGGGGAAGTCCGTGGCGGCGCCGTCCAGTCCGAGCGCCCGCGCGAGCCGCAGCAGGTCCAGGGTGTCGACCGCCCGGCCCGTCACGCGCAGGCCCGCCGCGTGCGCCGCCTCCACCGTCTCCAGGCTCAGCCGGTGGATGTCCACGGCGACCGTCGCGGCGCCCACGGCCAGGGCCCGGTCCACGACGGACCCGGCTCCGCCGTCGGGGGAGGCCGCGTACAGGACGGTCCGTACGCCCGGCACCAGCCGGGCCGTCTCGGCGAGCACCGCCTCCTGGGCGGAGGCCACCTCCACCCGGGAGGTCAGGTCGTGGCGCAGGATCAGCTCCGCGAGCACCGAGGCGGTGGCCAGGTCGGCGACGAAGGCCTGGAGGGGCACCCGGACCGCGTCCAGGACCTCCTCCAGGACCGGCACGTGCTCGCCCTGACCGGCGTCCAGCTCGCGCAGCTCGGCCAGGGTCAGATCGGCGACGGCCCCCGAGCCGTCGGTGGTCCGGTCCACCTCGGGGTCGTGCACGGCGACGAGGGCTCCGTCCTTGCTCAGGCGCAGATCCAGAGCGATGACGTCCATGCCGCAACGTTCCGCTCGGAGGTACGACCGCAGGGTGTTCTCCGGTTCGACACCCATGACCCCGCGGTGACCGATGGTGAGGAAAGTCAAGGTTCTCTCGCTTCCGTCGACGGCGGCTCCCCACGCGGCTTCGGTGTCCCGACCGGCCGCGCGCGATTGAGGTCGCATGCTAGTGCGCCGCGGGTGCGAAGGGACCGGGCGTGCAAGGCCCCGCAGGAGCGCCCCGGCCGCTTCCCGCCAGGGTTGTGCGCCCCACCGGGACCGGTGCCGCGCCTGTCGCGTCACCCGGGCGTGGGCGCGTCCCCATCGGCTTGACGGCCCGGGTCCTCCTGGGCCTCCGCCAGCCCGTCCAGGTCGGCGAGGAGGGCTTCGGCGAGCTCCAGCTCGGCCAGGTGCTGCCGTTCGCTCCAGCGCAGCGCGAGGGTCGGGAAGGTCCATTCCGGTACGCCGCTCGCGTGCTCCATGGCCTCCCGTACGGCGGCCAGTTCGCCCCGGGTGCGCTCCAGGTGCTCGCCGACCATGGCGCGCAGCCGCTGCGGCTCGGCCAGGTGGCCGAGCCAGATCCGCAGCAGCAGCCCGTGCTTGAGCACGGGGGGACCGGCCTCGCCGGTGTCGGCGGCCCAGCCGGCCAGCGCGCCCCGCCCCGCGTCGGTGATGGCGTAGCGCCGCTTGGCCCGCGCCTCCTCGGGTCCCGAGCGCGCTGAGGCCGCGTAGCCCAGTTCCTCCAGACGGCGCAGCTCCGCGTAGATCTGGCTGATGGCCGGTGACCAGTAGAAGAAGCGCAGGGAGGAGTCCGCCCACTTCTTCAGCTCGTATCCGGTCCGTTCGCCGGGGAAGGAGAGCAGACCCAGAACGGCCCACGCGGTCGGCGGCAGCTCTTGCTTCTTCGACTCCTGACTACTAGTCATATTTCGAATTGAAGTGAGACCGGGTACGCGACGCAACCCTGGAGGCACAGTGAAATTCTCCGTGATCTTCGAAGCTCAGCTTGCCGACCCGACGGTGGAACGGGAGCACCGGCTCATCCGTGACTGCGTCGAGCAGGCCGTGCTCGCCGAACGCATGGGATTCGACCGGATCTGGGCGGTCGAGCACCACTCGCTCAAGTGGTACGCCCACATGAGTGCCCCCGAGATCTTCCTGACCTGGGTCGCGGCCAGGACGAACACCATACGCATCGGTCACGGCGTCGTGTGCATGCCGTTCAACTTCAACCACCCGGTGCGGGTCGCGGAGCGGGCCGCCATGCTCGACCTGCTCTCGGGCGGGCGCCTGGACCTCGGGGCCGGGCGCGGGGGCACCGAGCAGGAGACCTCGCTGTGCGGGGTGGACCGGGGCCGCACCACGGCCGAGGTCGAGGAGGCCCTGCGGATCATCGGCAGCGCCTGGCAGGAGGAGGAGCTGGAGTACCACGGCGAGCTGATCGACATCGACCCGCACCCGATCCTGCCGCGGCCGCGGCAGACCCCGCACCCGCCGCTGTTCCTGGCGTGCAGCCGGGGCGAGACCCTGGTCCAGGCGGCCGAGCTGGGGATCGGGGCGCTGGTGATGGGCTTCGCCGGCCCCGAGTCCATCGCGCGGATGAGGTCCGTCTACGACGCCGCGATCGCGGGGCGCGACGGGAGCCGGTTCGTGTCGACCGTGGTCAACGACCACTTCTCCGTGCTCTGCCCGACCATCGTGCTCGACGACCGGGACGAGGCGCGCCGGATCGGCACCCGCGGGCAGCGGTTCTTCGCCCAGTCCATCGGCCACTGGTACGGCGGGGCCGGGGTGCCGGACGAGGCCGTGGTGGCGGGCGCCGACGAGGCCGCGGAGATGCGCAGGGCCGCCGAGCAGGTGGTGGCCCGGCTGCACGAGCTGGACATCCCGGTCCGGCCGGCCGGGACGGCCACCTTCAACGCCGACCATGCCTACGGGACCGCCGACGACGCCATCGCGTACGCCGAGCGGCTCAGGGAGGCGGGCGCCGACGAGATCATGTGCCTGATCCAGATGGGCACGGTGGAGCAGGAGGCTTGCCTGGAGACCCTCAGGCAATGGGGCGAAAAGGTTATTCCGTACTTCCGGGGCGCGTGACGGATGTGTGATGTGCGCCTCTGTTGCCCGTCGGGCTCCGCCCGCCCAGGCCCGGCCCGCTTCCCGGCCGTTGGCCGAGAAGCCTTGGCGCAATTGGGCGGAGTGGTCGGTTCCGCGCTGACGAACGGGAAGACTTCCGGTGAAATGGGGGGTGACGCAGGATAATTTCCCGAGTTCCCTCTTGAGGGGGAGAGCCTCGCACGCATACGCTGCCCATACGTGAGGTTCTCCTGTGGAGGAAGTGACATGACGGAAACTCTTGTGCCCGGTACCGGCGGCGCCGTGATAACCGCTGGAGCGCGGGTGGTCGACCACCCCGCGTGGCCCGAGCTCAAGGCCGCCGTGGAGGAGATCCGGCCCTGGCAGGCCAAGGACGGCTCCATCGACTTCGAGGTCGAGGGCGCGCACGGCCGTGCCACCGTCCTGGCCGCGGTGGAACGCGTGATCACGGCGGTCGAGACGCTGTCGCCGCTGCTCCCGCACGCGGCCGCGTACCACCAGGCCCTCGTCGCCGACCTGCGCAAGTGGGCCGCCGACGACTTCAAGGTGCCGGACTTCCTCGACTCCCTGCTGGCCTTCCACCCGGCCGCCGAGCGCGCCGACGGCCTCCAGCACCTCGTCGTCTTCCCCATGTACACCCAGAACGGCAACCTGGACCGCAACCTGGAAGCCGTCGTGCTCAAGATGGTGTGGCCCGAGTGGCTCGCCGAGCTGGAGCGCACCCGGTACGACAACCCGCTCTTCCTCGGCATCACCTTCGAGGACTTCACGCCGGGCTACGACACCCACTCCGCCGTGCTCTTCCCGGAGACCATCGCCGTGCGCGAGGCCCCCGAGCGCTTCACCTGGGGCGGCATCTTCTGCGACCGCGAGGCCGCCCGCTACCGCAAGGTGACCGAGGCCGCCGTCGACATCCTGGGCATCGACCTGCCCGAGGACATCGCCCGCATGGTCGAGGACCAGGAGCGCTGCGAGAAGGCCTTCGTCCTGTGGGACATGGTCCACGACCGCACCCACAGCCACGGCGACCTGCCGTTCGACCCCTTCATGATCAAGCAGCGCCAGCCGTTCTGGATGTACGGACTGGAAGAGCTGCGCTGCGACCTCACCGCCTTCAAGGAGGCCGTGAAGCTGGAGTCCGAGGGCAACGAGCACGGCCGTGACGTGCAGTACGCCGTCCTCTTCGACCGGATGTTCCGCTTCCCGGTCTCCGGCGACCGCAACCGCAACTACGACGGCCTCGGTGGCCAGCTGCTCTTCGCCTACCTCCACAAGCACGACGTCGTGCGCTGGACGGACAACAAGCTGAAGATCGACTGGATGCGCGCCCCGCAGGTCACCAACCAGCTGTGCGGCGAGATCGAGGACCTGTACCGGGCCGGCATCGACCGCCCGAAGCTCGTGCACTGGTTCAAGGCGTACGAGCTGGTCTCCACCTACCTCGCCCCGCACCCGGGTTCCAAGTGGGCCAAGGGCGCCGACGCCCTGGACCTGACGCAGCCGCCGCGCAAGCTCGTGGACGACGTGCTTCCGGACGAGTTTCCGCTCAGCATGTTCTTTGAGGCGCTCGCCAAGAAGCTCAAGGGCACGATCGCCGCAACCAAGGGCATCACCGCCCTGAACGCAGAGCAGGCCGAGCGAGTCGCCGCGTGAGCACTCGCCCACAGGAGGCTGCACAGATGAACGGCTCCGGGAACGGCAACGGAAAGCTGCACGGAGCGGTGGTGGCGGTGGCCGGGGCCGGCGGGCCCGCCGGCCGCGCCACCCTGCTCCGCCTCGCCGAGGCGGGTGCGGTGGTCATCGCGTCCGACGCCGATCCGGCGCGCCTCGCGGAGGCCGTGGACGCGGCGCGCTACGCCCACGGTGGCGCCACCATCACCGGTGACACCGTGGACCTGCTCGACCTGGACGCCACCAAGGCCTGGGCCGAGCAGACCGAGAAGGAGTTCGGCCGGATCGACGGCCTGGTGCACCTCGTCGGCGGCTGGCGCGGCAGCAAGACCTTCACCGATACGGACCTCGCGGACTGGACCTTCCTGGAGAAGCTCCTCATCCGCACGGTCCAGCACACCTCGCTGGCCTTCCACGACGGGCTGCTGCGCAGCGACCGCGGGCGCTACGTGCTGATCAGTCAGTCCGGGGCGCACAAGCCGGTCGCCAACAACGCCGCGTACAACGCGGGCAAGGCGGCGGCCGAGGCCTGGACCCTGGCCATGGCGGACTCCTTCCGCAAGGCGGGGGGTGACGAGGGCCCCGGCGCGGCAGCTGCGATCCTGGTCATCAAGGCACTGGTGCACGAGGCGATGCGCGCCGAGCGTCCCAATGCGAAGTTCGCGGGCTTCACCGACGTGACGGAGCTGGCCGAGGCCATCGCCGGCGTCTGGGAGCGGCCCGCCATCGATGTGAACGGACAGCGTCTGTGGCTCACTCCGCAACCGTGAGAACCGAGGCAGGCAAGACCGACGCCCGGCGCCACCACGACCCGGCGGTGCGCGGGTTCGCGAGCGACAACTACGCGGGTGTGCATCCGGAGGTCCTGGCCGCCGTCGCGCTCGCCAATGGCGGCCACCAGGTCGCCTACGGCGAGGACGACTACACCGAGCACCTGCAGAAGGTCATACGCAGCCACTTCGGGCCGTACGCGGAAGCCTTCCCGGTCTTCAACGGCACCGGCGCGAACGTCACCGCCCTCCAGGCGATGACGGACCGCTGGGGTGCCGTGATCTGCGCCAAGAGCGCCCACATCAACGTGGACGAGGGCGGCGCGCCGGAGCGGATGGCGGGCCTCAAGCTGCTCGCCGTACCGACCCCGGACGGCAAGCTCACCCCCGAGCTGATCGACCAGGAGGCCTGGGGCTTCGAGGACGAGCACCGGGCGATGCCGCAGGTCGTGTCGATCACCCAGAACACCGAGCTGGGCACGGTCTACACCCCGGACGAGATCCGGGCGATCTGCGAGCACGCCCACGGCCTCGGCATGAAGGTCCACCTCGACGGTGCCCGGATAGCCAACGCCGCGGCCTCCCTCGACGTGCCGATGCGCGCCTTCACGAACGCGGTGGGCGTGGACGTGCTGTCGTACGGCGGCACGAAGAACGGCATGATGTTCGGCGAGGCCGTGGTGGTGCTCAACCCGGACGCGGTCCGGCAGATGAAGCACATCCGCAAGATGTCGATGCAGCTCGCGTCCAAGATGCGCTTCGTGTCGGTGCAGCTGGAGGCCTTGCTCGCCAAGGACCTGTGGCTGCGCAACGCGCGGCACGCCAACGCGATGGCGCAGCGGCTCGCCGCCGGCGTGCGCGAGACGGACGGCGTGGAGATCCTCTACCCGGTGCAGGCGAACGCGGTGTTCGCGCGGCTGCCCCACGAGGTCTCGCGACGGCTGCAGAAGCGTTACCGCTTCTACTTCTGGGACGAGGCCGCGGGTGACGTCCGCTGGATGTGCGGTTTCGACACCCAGGAAGAGGACGTGGACGGCTTCCTCCAGGCACTGAAGGAAGAGCTGGCGCGCTAGCGGGCACTCACAAAGATCTGCATAGCTATACCCTCGACCGTAAATCTATTGATTTGCGGTCGGGGGTTTGCCTATGCTCCGGCCATGCAGCTGATCCAACAGAGCCCCGATATTCACGCCTACTTGGCGTCCGATGAGGCGATCGACCACTGGAATCCGGTCGTGCAGGAAACCGCCGACACCCTGTGGTCCGCCAGCGGCGACGCATATTCATACGCCAAGGCCGCCTTCGAGTTCGTCCGCGACACCATCCCGCACTCGGGCGATTCCGGCGACCCGCGCGTCGCCTGGCGCGCGTCCGACGTGCTCACCACGCGCAACGGCATCTGCTATGCCAAAGCCCACGCCCTCGTCGCCCTGCTGCGCGCCCAGGGCATCGCGGGAGCCCTGTGCTACCAGCGCCTCGCCGACGACGACGGAACGAACCCCGTCGTGCACGGTCTGGTCGCCCTGCGGCTGCCCGGCAGCGCGCGCTGGTCCCGCATCGACCCGCGCGGCAACAAGCCCGGCGTGGACGCCCGGTTCGACCTCGACCGGGAACGGCTGGCCTTCCCCGTACGCCCGGAACTCGGCGAGATCGACTACCCCGAGCTCTACGCCGCCCCGCACCCGGCCGCGCTCAAGGCCCTTCAGGAGTCCGCGGACCGGCCGCAGTTGTGGCGGAACCTGCCGACGGCTCTGTAGCCCCGGTGCGGGCGGGCCGTCCGGGCCGCCCGGGCTCCCGCACCGCCGTCAGGGCGTGCAGCAGTGCCGAGGCGAGCAGCAGTCCGGCGATCCCGGTCAGCAGCGCCGCCGCGGGCGCGTCGGCCGCGACCCCCACCAGGGCCGCCCCGGTCGACGCCGCCGTCACCTTCAGCCCCGCGCCCAGGGTGAACACCTGGGTCCGCACCCCGTCCGGCGCGTACCGCGCGCGGATCCGCAGCGTGGCCGTCAGCAGCGGCCCGTCGCACACGCCGGCGAGCGCGAACAGCGCCGCCGTCACGGCCACCGACGGGGCGAACGCGGCCGCCGCGAGGGCCGCCCCGGTCCCGGCCAGCGCCCACCGCACCAGCCGGCCGGACTCCACGGACGTGATGCGGCCCAGCGTGAGCGAGCCGCCCAGCGCGCCCACCGCGAAGGCCGTCATCAGTACGCCGCCGCCGCCCGGGCTGCCGAGCTCCGCGGCCAGCAGCACCGAGACGGTGGTGAGCGAGCCGATGCCCACGAAGCCCAGGGTCGTGGCCGAGGTGACCGCCCGCAGCTCCCGGACCCGCCACAGGGCCGCGAGCCCCGCGCCCAGCCCGGCCCGGGGTGCGCCCGGGACCGGGCCCGCGCCCTGGTCCTCGTACGGGAGGGTGGCCGCCAGCGCGGCCGCCAGGGCTCCGGAAGCCGCCAGGACGGCCATGGCGGGCCCGGCCGAGCCCAGCGCCGCGACCAGGCCGACCGCCGCCGGCGCGGTGACGGCCGCCGCGTTGTAGGTCGCGGCGTCCCAGCCGTACGCCCGGTCCCGGCCGGGTCCCGCCGGAACCAGGCCGGTGATCAGGCTGGACAGTCCGCCCGTCACCATCGGGCCGCAGGAGCCGCCGAGCGCCGCCACGGCCAGCACCAGCGGTACGGGGGCCCGGCCCAGCAGGACGGTCAGCGCCGCGACGGCCGTCGCGAACCCGGCCAGGGCGCCGGCGTGGAACAGCCGCGGCCGGCGGGCCCGGGCCGCCGCGGCGCCCGCGAGCGGGGCCGCCAGGACGTGTGGGGCCAGCCAGGCCGTCAGGACGAACGCCCCGTGGGCCGCGCTCCCGGTGCGCTCCAGGGCCAGCAGCACCACGGCCATGCCCATGCCCTCCGAGGCGATGCGCGCGGCCAGTGCCGCCCCCAGGTACCGCCCGAAACCGCCCATGGGACCCCTCCCCGGTATCCTGTAACGCGATAGACGGACAAGACGTTACGTCATCTGTGTGTAGGGCGAAAGGATGTGGGGATGGGCGACTCGCGGGACGGCTTCTCGGCGGCACGGCGGCTGGTCGACCTCGCCGAAGCGGTCCGGGCGGCTCCCGAACTGCCGCGCGCCGATCTCGCGGAGCTGCTGGCCGGGCACGGGGAGCGTCCCGCCGACCTCACGGAGGAGGCGTTCCCCGAGGCGAGTGCGGCCGAACTGCGCGCCGCCGCCCGGCGGATGGGGGAGGTGCTCGGGGAGGGCGACGAAGACCGCGCCGCCGAGGCCCTCAACGCGCTGTTCGCGGAGTACGGCACCCGCCCCCGCCTGACCCGGCATGACGGCCACCCCTGGCACCTGCACGTCGACCGGGGCGAGGAGGCCGGCTGGGGCGACTGGTTCCTGGCCTCGGGCGCCCTCGCGCTCGCCCAACTGCTCACGGAGTACGGGCGGATCGCCTGGGGCGCCTGCGCCGCGGCGGACTGTGGGCGGTTCTTCCTCGCCACCGGGCCGGGGAGCGTGCGCCGCTACTGCTCCGGCGGTTGTGCCACGCGGGCGCGGGTCGCGGCCCACCGCCGCCGCAGGCGGGAGGGGGAGTCGGCGGGGGCCTGACAGGAAACTTGCGGGCACCGAGAACCTTCGAGGCCTGGGAGACCTTGACGCACGCCGACAACCCGAGCTGAGGCGCTGGCTCTTCGATCCGTCAAGCCACGAGATCCAGCGGCATGACGGGACGCGCCTGGCGAGGCGTACTGGAGGGGACCACTCCGGCTTCCTTCACGAGGAGAACGGCCATGACCCTCCCCTTTCGTCCCCGACGCGTCGCCCTGCTCGTAGCCTCGACGGCCATCGCCGCGGGAGGCGCGCTCCTGCCCACGACCGCCTTCGCCGCCACCCCGACGGCGCCGCACCGGGCCGTGGCGGACGGCACCGGCGGCGGGGTGCACGTCCCGGACGGGCGGCAGCAGTGGCAGTGCTTCGCCGCCCCGTGCGAACCCCCGGGCAGCACCGGTCCGGGAACGGACGGCCACGACGAGTGGGACCACCACGGCAAGCGGGACCACGACAAGTGGGACGGCCACGACAAGAAGGGCCGGCACCGCCCCGGCAGGAGCGACGACGGCGGGGTGTGGCAGTGCTTCGCCGCTCCGTGCGAGCCCCCCCACCGGCGCCCGGAACTGAGTACCGGGTAGCCGGGCTACTGCCTCGGCCTCCAGGACCCGGTGCTGGTCCGGGAGGCCGGCGTCATGGGCGCAGGGGATCAGCCGGCGTCGCGGACCTCGGCCGCCGTCGGCGCCGTGCCGCCCAGGTGGGCCGGGAGCCACCACGAGTCGTCGGCGCCCTTCGGCTTGTCCGGGTAGGCGCGCTGCGCGGCGTCCAGCAGCTCCTGCACGCGCTCGCGCACCCGGCGGGTGATGGCGCCGGCGTACTGGTCGGCCGGGGCCTCCACGGGCTCGCCCACGCGCATCGTCACCGGGATGTGGCTGCGCTTGAGGTTCTTCGGGCGGCCCTTGGTCCACAGTCGCTGGGTACCCCACAGCGCCACCGGGATCAGCGGGACCCCGGCCTCCTGCGCCATGCGCGCGGCACCCGACTTGAAGCTCTTGAGCGTGAAGGACTGGGAGATCGTCGCCTCGGGGAAGACGCCGATGATCTCGCCGGCCCGCAGTGAGTCCAGGGCGTGCTGGTACGCGGCCTCACCCTGCTTGCGGTCGACGGGGATGTGCTTCATCGCGCGCATCAGCGGACCGGACACCTTGTGCCGGAACACCGACTCCTTGGCCATGAAACGGACCAGGCGCTTCTGCGGCCGCGCCGTCAGGCCGGCGAAGATGAAGTCGAGGTATCCGATGTGGTTCGACACCAGGACCGCACCGCCCTTGCGGGGGATGTTCTCGGTGCCCTTCATGTCGATACGGATGTCCAGCGCGCGGAAGAGTCCGTGCGCGGCGCCGATCACGGGAGGATAGACGAGCTCAGCCATGGTGGGGAGACCCCGCTTTCTGCCTGGGGAGGTGCTCCCGGCCGGAAGTTACGGAAGCGTAGGTACGCGACCATGGGGATCGTGCCCCATACGCGGCCCGCTGGCCAGTCCAGAAGCCCCTGCCAGGGGAGATTCTCATCACGCCGGGAATGTCGCGGGCCCGTGGGGCGCTCCGATCCACGGACGAGCGTACGAGGATGATGTACAGGGACTAATACGGCGAGGGGAGCGCGGGGTGCCCGGGCAGGAAGACGCGCGGACCCGGCTGGGCGCGGCCGAACTGGGAGCGGAGCCGGGGGAGCGGGCCAGCCTGGTGCAGTTCTCCAGCGCCTTCTGCCAGCCCTGCCGGGCCACGCGGCGGATCCTCGCCGAGGTCGCCGCGATGGTGGACGGGGTGGCGCACATCGAGATCGACGCGGAGGAGCGGCTCGAACTGGTGCGCGCCCTCGGGATCGAGAAGACCCCGACCGTGCTGGTCCTGGACTCGGCGGGCCGGATCGTGCGGCGGGCGGCCGGAATGCCGCGCAAGGTGGACGTGATCGCCGCCCTCGGGGCCGCCGTATGACGAGCGGCCCGGCCGGCGGGCGGACCGACGCGGCGGGCCCGGGGGCGCCGGTGCGCGCGCCCGCACACAGCGTGACGCGCCTGACATCTGTCCGATCTCGCTTGACTGCGTCCACGGGAGATCGCCACGCTGGCCGTATGCGGTATGAACTCCTGCTCTACGGACGGGTCCATGTGGACCTCGTCCGCCACGCGAGCGCGCGCTGTCGGGGCCACTGAACAGCCCGGCCCCCGATCCCTGACAGCGCCCGCGTGTCCCGCGGCAGAAGGCAGAACCCTGATGACTGCTCCGACAGTCCCGACGGTCCCGGTCGTCCCCACGGCTCCGTCCCCCCGTTCCCCTCTTTCCCCCCGTTCCGGCGCCGCAGCGGCCACCGGCACGGTCCGTACCGGCTCGCCCGACCTGCTGCGCTCGGTCTTCCGGCAGCACGCCGCGGGGGTCGCCGTGATCACCGCCCAGGACGGCGGCCGCCCGGTGGGGTTCACCGCCACCTCGCTCAACTCCGTCTCCGCCGATCCGCCGCTGCTGTCCTTCACGATCTCCACCGGAGCCTCCAGCTGGCCCGCGGTGCGCGACAGCGAGTACCTCGGCGTCCACATACTCGGCGAGCACCAACGCGAGCTGGCGGGTCTGTTCGCCCGCAGCGGAGCCGACCGCTTCGGCCCGCCGACCGGCTGGGCCGCCGGCCCGCACGGCGTGCCGGTGCTGGACGGCGTACTGGCGTGGCTGGTCTGCCGGGTGGTCGCACGTGTGCCCGCCGGCGAACATCGTGTGATCATCGCTGAGGCGGTCGTCGGGGATCCGGCCGGGGAAGGCCGCCCCCTGCTGTACCACCAGGGGCGCTTCAACGCGTTGCGCGACTGAATCGTCCCTGCTTGGAAGGGTCGGGTGGCGTTGGGCAGATCACAGCTCACCGGCCTTGCGACTTGGCGGGACCCACGGTGTACTGACGAGTAACATTCCCTTCGGAGCGCGGGCCGCCCCGACCGGGATCCGCCCGACAAGGCGCCTATGCTGCCTGCATAAGGCGGTACCAGAAAAGACGATGCGGTAGGAGAGCCGGCGTGAGCCTGAGGATCGTTGTCTGTGTGAAGTACGTGCCCGACGCCACGGGCGACCGGCAGTTCACCGAGGACTTGACCGTCAACCGTGACGACGTCGACGGCCTGCTGTCGGAGCTCGACGAGTACGCCGTCGAGCAGGCGCTGCAGATCGCCGACGAGGCCGACGATGCCGAGATCACCGTCCTGACGGTGGGCCCCGAGGACGCCAAGGACGCGCTGCGCAAGGCGCTCTCGATGGGCGCCGACAAGGCCATCCACGTCGAGGACGACGACCTGCACGGCAGCGACGTCATGGGCACCTCGCTGGTGCTCGCCAAGGCGATCGAGAAGGCCGGCTACGACCTGGTCATCACCGGCATGGCGTCGACCGACGGCACCATGGGTGTGCTGCCGGCGATCCTGGCCGAGCGCCTGGGCGTCCCGCAGGTCACCCTGCTCTCCGAGGTCAAGGTCGAGGACGGCACCGTGACCGGCCGCCGCGACGGCGACACCGCGAGCGAGCAGCTGGAGGCCTCCCTCCCCGCGCTCGTCTCGGTGACGGACCAGTCGGGCGAGGCCCGCTACCCGTCCTTCAAGGGCATCATGGCCGCCAAGAAGAAGCCGGTCGAGTCCTGGGACCTGTCCGACCTGGACCTGGAGTCCGACGAGGTCGGCCTCGAGGGCTCCTGGACCGCGGTCGACTCCGCGGCGCAGCGCCCGGCCCGCACCGCCGGCACGATCGTCAAGGACGAGGGCGAGGGCGGCAAGCAGCTGGCCGAGTTCCTGGCCGGCCAGAAGTTCATCTAAGAACCTCGGCCCCCCCTCTTAGCCCCCAGACACTTCGCAATCGCAGGAGAGCAGTCCCATGGCTGAAGTTCTCGTCTACGTCGACCACGTGGACGGTGCCGTCCGCAAGCCCACCCTCGAGCTGCTGACGCTGGCCCGCCGCATCGGCGAGCCCGTCGCCGTCGCCCTGGGCGCCGGTGCCGACGCCACCGCCGCGGTGCTCGCCGAGCACGGCGCGGTCAAGGTCCTCACCGCCGACGCCCCCGAGTTCACCGAGTACCTCGTGGTACCGAAGGTGGACGCGCTCCAGGCCGCGTACGAGGCCGTTTCCCCGGCCGCCGTGCTCGTCCCGTCCTCCGCCGAGGGCAAGGAGATCGCCGCCCGCCTGGCCGTCCGTATCGGCTCGGGCATCATCACCGACGCCATCGACCTGGAGGCGGGTGACGAGGGTCCGGTCGCGACGCAGTCCGCCTTCGCCGCGTCGTTCACCACCAAGTCCCGCGTCTCCAAGGGCACTCCGGTCATCACCGTGAAGCCGAACTCGGCCCCGGTCGAGGCCGCTCCGGCCGCCGGCGCCGTCGAGGCGCTCGCCGTCACCTTCGGCGCCCTGGCCACCGGCACCAAGGTCACCGGTCGCACCCCCCGCGAGTCGACCGGCCGACCCGAGCTGACCGAGGCCGCGATCGTCGTCTCCGGCGGCCGTGGCGTCAACGGTGCCGAGAACTTCCACATCATCGAGGACCTCGCGGACTCCCTCGGTGCGGCCGTCGGCGCCTCGCGCGCCGCCGTGGACGCCGGCTGGTACCCGCACTCCAACCAGGTCGGCCAGACCGGCAAGTCGGTCTCCCCGCAGCTGTACATCGCCTCCGGTATCTCGGGCGCGATCCAGCACCGGGCCGGCATGCAGACCTCGAAGACCATCGTGGCCATCAACAAGGACGCCGAGGCCCCGATCTTCGACCTCGTCGACTACGGCGTCGTCGGCGACCTCTTCGCCGTCGTCCCGCAGCTGACGGACGAGATCAAGGCGCGCAAGGGCTAGGTCGTCTCTTTCGGGCCTTGCCGGTGAAGCCGGTGCCAGGCGGCGCGGGTCAGGCGAGATCCGGAAGAGACGGCCTGGTCGCCCCGACCCCGGGAACGACGACGCGACGCGTACCGGGTGCACGAACGAGCGAGGGCCTTCCGGGGCCGGTGCGGACGGTGACGTCCACGCCGGACCGGGAGGCCCTCGTCGTCGTCGCGGCCTCTTCGTCCCCGGGGCGGGGGACCTCTCCTCCAACCCATCTCGCGAGGTCGCGGGAGGGGCGTAGGCTGCGATCGGCCCGGGGAGGGCCAGGTAGCGGGGAGGGAGTTCTTCCGATGCGGGGCGCGTTACTGGAGGGGCGATACCGGCTGGAGCGCAGGCTCGGGGCCGGTGGGATGGGCGAGGTGTGGCAGGCCCGGGACCTGCGGCTCGACCGGGAGGTCGCGGTCAAGGTGATCTCCCGGGGCGTGGCCGGTGACCACCTCCTGGAGGAGCGGTTCCGCAAAGAGGCCCGCACGGCTGCGGGCCTGACCCATCCCCGGATCGTGACCGTCCACGACCACGGCGAGGTCGAGGTCGACGGCAGCCCGGTGCTCTTCCTCGTGATGGAGCTGGTGCGGGGGCGGCCCCTGACCGCCGTGCTGCGCGACCACCGCTCGGGTGTGGACCCCGCCGCCGTGGTCCGGTGGGCGGTCCAGATCTGCGAGGGCCTGGCCGCGGCACACCGGGCCGGTGTGGTCCACCGGGACATCAAGCCGGCCAACATCATGGTCCACGGGCCCGCCGAGGCCGACGTCACCATCTGTGACTTCGGTATCGCCCGCTTCGCGGAGGAGACCGGGACCGGTCTGACGGCCACCGGCGCGGCCATCGGCACGCCGGCCTACATGTCCCCGGAACAGGCGCGCGGCGACCGTCGCATCGACGGCCGCAGCGACCTGTACTCCCTCGGCTGCATGCTGTACGAACTGCTGGCCGGCCGGCCGCCGTTCACCGGCTCCGGGCTGTCGGTGCTTTCGCAGCACCTCACCGGTGAGCCCGCCCCGATCCGGGACCTCCGGCCCGCGGTGCCCGAGGAGCTGGAACGGCTGGTGCTGGAGCTGCTGGCCAAGGATCCCGCGGCGCGGCCGGCCGATGCGCAACAGGTGATCGACCGGTTGCGCAAGGGGGCGACCGGTGCCCGCTCCCGGTCCCGCTCCCGGACGGTCGCCGATCCGGCGCCCGGGCGCGACAGCGAGACCGCGCTGGGCGCCGATCCGCCTCCGCCCGCCCCCGACGTGCGCGCCGGGACCCGCCACCCGATTCCGGCGTCGTCGGTACCAGGAACCCGGCCGCGGCTCCTGTGGGGCTCGCTGCTCGCCGCCGCCGGGGTGTACACCCAACTCGTCTTCCTGGGTGAATGGGGCTCGCTGACGCTCGGGACGCTCGGGGCCGCGCTGCTCGCCTGCCTGCTGGCGTTCCTCGTCTCCAGGAGTTCCGCCGACGTCGCCGAAGAGGAGAGCCGGGGGGTCGCGGCGGCGCTGACGGCCGGTGTCCTCATCGGTGTGCTGCTGCTGTTCTGGCCGCCGGCCCCGTGGTGGGTGGGGGTGCTGGTCCTGCTCCTTTCGGGGTTCGTGCTGCTGTTCCTCTCCCACTTCGTCCGCGGGCTGGTGGGGGCGATGGCCCGGCGGGACCCCTGGGTGGCCTGGCTCGGTACGGAGTCCGGGCTGTTCAACGCGGTGGTGTTCGCCGGCATCCTGGCGGGCGACGGCAGAGCCGTCTACGCGGCGGTGGGCTGGGGGCTGGCGGTGTGGCCGGCCGCGGCCCTCGTCACGGCCGTCCTCGTTCCCCGCCTGCGGGAGGCCCCGGCCCCGGCCTGATCCGGCTCCGTAGCTGCTGACCTGCGTACTCTTCGACTCCGGGGCTGTGTGGTGTTTGTCACCGCGTGGCCCCGAGTCGTTTGCCCAGGACGGAGGGGGGACCATTGACTGAGCGGAACCCCGTGACTAAATTCTGCTATGCGGATCTAAGCTTCCGTGAAGCGGAAAAGAGGAGAGTGCACGATGGGTCAGCAGGAGAAGGTGGCGACGAGCCTCGCAGGCGCGGTCAGCGAGGGCATCAGCGCCTCCCTCGCGCCGGTGGACGCGGAACTCGCGCGCCACTACCCGGGCGACCCCGGCACCCGGCAGCCCATCCACACGGTCTACGTACCCGGTGACGTCTTCGCCGCGGACACCATCCGCTCCTGGGGCGACCAGGCCCTCGCCGCCCTCGACGAGCACGCCCCGGACGCCGCCACCTTCGCCAAGGTGCTCGGCATCTCCGACGAGCTGGCCGTACCCGTCTACGACCGCGTCCGCGCCAAGCTGCTCAGCGAGCCCGTCGAGGACCTGCGCGTCGACTTCGAGGACGGCTTCGGCGTGCGCTCCGACGAGGAGGAGGACCAGGCCGCGGCCCGCGCCGCCCGCCTCGTGTCGGAGGCCTTCTCCAACGGCACCAACGCGCCGTACATGGGCATCCGCATGAAGTGCATGGAGTCCAACGTCCGCGACCGCGGCATCCGCACCACCGACATCTTCCTCTCCGGCCTGCTGGAGCACGGCGGCCTCCCCGAGGGACTCGTCCTGACCCTCCCGAAGGTCACCTACGCCGAGCAGGTCAGCGCCTTCGTCAAGCTGCTGGAGGCCTTCGAGACCACCCGGGGCCTGCGCCCGGGCCGGATCGGATTCGAGATCCAGATCGAGACCAGCCAGTCCATCGTCGCCTCCGACGGCACCGCCACCGTCGCCCGGATGATCGAGGCCTCCAAGGGCCGCGCCACCGGCCTGCACTACGGCACCTTCGACTACAGCGCCTGCGTCGGCGTCTCCGCCGCGTACCAGTCGAGCGACCACCCCGCCGCCGACCACGCGAAGGCGATCATGCAGGTCGCGGCCGCCGGCACCGGCGTACGCGTCTCCGACGGCTCGACCAACGTCCTGCCGATCGGCACCACCGAGCACGTCCACGAGGCCTGGCAACTGCACTACGGCCTGACCCGCCGTGCCCTGGCCCGTGCCTACTACCAGGGCTGGGACATGCACCCGGCGCACCTGCCGACCCGCTACGCGGCCGTCTTCACCTTCTACCGTGAGGGCCTGGAGGCCGCCGCCGCGCGCCTGAAGGCGTACGTCGCCAAGATCGAGGGCGACGTGATGGACGAGCCGGCCACCGCCAAGGCCCTGGCCGGCTACCTGGTCCGCGGGCTCGACTGCGGCGCGGTGGGCACCGACGAGGTCACCGCCCTCACCGGCCTGACCCGCGCGGAACTGGACGCCTTCGCCATCCCGCGCCGCTCGGCCACCCTGACGGCCACCGCCTGACCCCACCCACGCGCACGGCCCGGCCCGGCCCCGACTTCACCGGGCCCGGGCCGTCGGCGCGTACGGGTCGGGCAGCACCCACCGGCGCACGGTGCCGTCGTCGCCGGCGGTGGCGAGCAGGCTCCCGTCAGGGGAGAAGGCCACTCCCCGGACGGTGCCGGAGTGTCCCGTCAGTGGCAGCCCGACCGCGGGCTCGGCGGTGCGGACGTCCCACAGCTGCGCGGTGCCGTCCGACGCCGCTCCGGCGAGGAACCTGCCGTCGTGGGAGAAGGCCAGGTCGTGGACTGCCCCGGTGTGCGCGAGCACCTGGCGGCTGTGCGGCGGCCGGGCGGCGAGGTCCCACAGCCGGACGATGCCGCTGATGTCGCCGGTGGCCAGCAGGCGGCCGTCGGGGGAGAAGGCCATGGCGCGGACCTCCGCCGCGTGGCCGCCCAGGTCGCGCTCGACCGGAACCAGCGTGGTCAGGTCGAACACGTTCACGGTCTCGCCTTCGGCGACGGCGAGACTCCGCCCGTCAGGGGAGACGGACACGGCGAGACGTTCCGGCGCCGGGTCGGCGATCGCCTCGGAACCGCCGGCCGCGGTCCGGCTGATCGCCCAGTTGCCACGTCCGCCGGTCATGACCATTCGCCGCCCGTCGGGCGTGAACGCCACGTGCTGGACCAGGGACAGGGGACTGCGGAGCGGCTCGGGCCCCGCGGTGTCCCGGCTCCACAGCCGTGCCGCACCGCCTTCGTCCGGGAACCCCAGCCCCCACGGGCCGTCGGCGGGCAGCGCCAGAGTCTCGGGCAGCGGGTCGCCGGTCTCCGGATCCCAGGTCAGGACCCTCCGGTCCGCGGTGTGGACGAGGAGCCGGTCGCCGTCGGGCGCGAACGCGAGCCGGCGCAGCGGCGTCCCGTTCGTGCTCGACAGGGCGGGGAGCGGCACCGCGTGCCCCCGGCGCAGCGCCGCGGCCACGGACCGGGCTCCGAGGGGCGGTACGGGGCCTGCCTCGGCCGGGTCCCGGTGGTAGATCACCACGGTGTCGCCGTCACCACAGGCGGCCAGCATCCGGCCGTCGAACGAGAACGCGACGTCGTGGAGCGACCAGTCGTTCCCCACCAGCGGCTCACCGACGGGAGCACCGGTGGCGGGGTCCCACAGCCGCACGGCGCCGTCGTCACAGGCGGTGGCAAGGAGCCGGCCGTCCCGGGAGAAGGCGGCGCCCCAGGTCACGGGGTCCGGCCCCTGGAGCGGACCGCCGACGGCCGCGCCGGTGGGGGTGTCCCAGAGCCGTGTCCCGTCCTGACCGGCGGTGGCGAGGAGCCGGCCGTCCTGGGAGAAGGCCATCCCGAGGACCTCGCCGACGTGCCCGGTGAGCGGCTCGCCGACGCTCGCACCAGCCACGAGATCCCACAGCCGGATCACGTGCTTGCCCTTGAGCGCGGCCATCAGGCCGCCGTCGGGGAGGCAGACCACACTCCCGACCTCGCCGAAGTGCCCGATCAGCGGCGTTCCGTCCGGCTCGCCCGTGGCCGTGTCCCAGCGCCGTACGGTCTCGTCGTCGGAGGCGGTGATCAGTAAGCGGCCGTCGGCCGAGAAGGCCACCGCGCGGACGGCCTCCTCGTGCCCGGCCATGGGCGGCCCGACCCGGGTGAGCGTCACCGGGTCCCACAGCCTCGGCGTGCTGTCGACGCCCACGGTGGCCAGCATGCGGCTGTCGGGCGAGAAGGCCATGGCGAGGACGCTCGCCGGTCCGGCGTCGAGCGCGCCCACGGCCCGGCCGCGGACAGGTTCCCACAGCTGCACCACTCCGCCCCGCCTGGTGGTGGCGACGAGCCGTCCGTCGGGCGAGAACACCGCTCCCCAGTTGTCGAGGGCGCCGGCGGTCAGCGTATGGGCCAGGACGAAGCCGTGGGCGCCGGTGGGTGCGGGCGGCGGCGGGGCAGAGCTCCGGGGCGCCTGAAGGTTCCCCCGGGGCAAAAGGTCCCGGATCCGGTCCGGGGCGGGGGGCTGGAGGGCCGCCAGGGTGCGCCAGCGTGTGCGCCAGGGCTCCAGCCGCGGGGAGTTGTGCGGCGGAACGGCGACTTCCCGGCCGTACTCGTCGTACGCGTACAGGATCCGCACCAGCGCCATCAGCGTGTCGAGGCCCAGCAGCCGCTTTCCCCGGAACGCATCGCTCTGCGTGGCCACCGGCAGTCGCAGTCCGGTCCGGGACTTCGCCGCGCGGGCCTCCAGCTTCCGGTAGGAGGGATTGCCGCGTTCGATGCGGAGTTGACGCAAGTCACCCGCGAGGCGGCTCAGTTCCTCCTCGAAGTTGCCGTCCGAACCCATCTGCGCCCCCTGGACCGTGCGGAATACCAGGCTAGAGTGCGGCCCCCGAACGGTCCCGGACTTTTCGGAACAGCAGCGAACGCCCCGGGACGTCCGGGCGGGTTCGGCAGTGATCGCGATGGCCGCCGATCCGTTCCGTCCGTGCGGCGACGGTCCGGCCCATCCGCTGGAATCGGGCCATGACCACACCTCAGAACCCGACGGACCCCGAGCCGTTCCTGTCCCTGCACACCGCCGTCGTGCTGCTCGCGGCGATCCTGATCGGCCTCACCGCCGGCGGCCTGACCTTCTTCGGCGGCACCGGCGCCGCGCTCTGCGTGCTCGCCGGGCTGACCGCCGCCGGCGGGGCCGTTCCCGTGCTGCGGAGCCTCATCCGGTGAAGGCTCAGCCGGCCGGCGGGAGTTCGCCCGAGCCGCGGGGGATCAGCCGGGTCGGGAGTTCGATGCGGGTCGGGGTCAGGTCCGCGCCCGCCAGGCGCTGGAACAGGCGGTCCGTGGCCACCCGGCCCAGGGCCGCCGGGTCCTGGGCGACCACCGTCACGCCCGGGCGGAGCAGATCGGCCAGCTCGAAGTCGTCGAAGCCGACCAGCGCCACCGGCCGGCCGTGCGCCGCGAGGACCCGTACGACGGTCACCGTCACCCGGTTGTTGCCCGCGAAGACGGCGGTCACCGGGTCCGGGCCCGTGAGCATCGCCCCGGCCGCCGCCGCGACCCGTGCCGGGGCCGTGGACCCGAGCGAGATCCAGGATTCCGCCACCGGCAGGCCCGCCTCCGCCATCGCCGCGCGGTAGCCGCGCAGGCGCTCGGCCACCGTGTGGATGCGGGGCTGGTCGCCGATGAAACCGATCCGGCGGTGGCCGCCCGCGATCAGGTGGGCCACCCCGCCCCGGGCACCGCCGAAGCTGTCCGACAGCACCACGTCCGCCTCGATCCGCCCGGCCGGGCGGTCCACGAACACCGTGGACACACCGGCCCGCATCTCCGGCTCCAGGTAGCGGTGGTCGTCCCCGGCCGGGATCACGATCAGCCCGTCCACCCGGCGGGCGCACAGCGCCAGCGCCAACTCCCGCTCCCGGTCCGGGTCCTCGGCGCTGGAGCCGTTGATGAGCAGCGCCCCGTGCGCGCGGGCCACCTCCTCCACCGCCCGGT
This sequence comes from Streptomyces sp. NPDC040545, assembly GCF_055595065.1. Taxonomy (NCBI): domain Bacteria; kingdom Bacillati; phylum Actinomycetota; class Actinomycetes; order Kitasatosporales; family Streptomycetaceae; genus Streptomyces; species Streptomyces sp. NPDC040545. The sequence goes on along the minus strand of NZ_JBVIWA010000010.1, from coordinate 97,202 downwards.
TCAGCGGGCCGTAGAAGGGGTCGGCGAGATCCTCCAGGACCAGGCCCACGGTGGCGGTACGGCCCTTGCGCAGCACGCGCGCACTGTCGTTGCGCCGGAAGCCGAGGGCCTCGATGGCCTGCTGGACCCGTCGTTCGGTCTCGGGGGTCACCCCTGGCTCACCGTTGACCACGCGCGACACCGTCTTCAGGCCGACGCCCGCCTGGGACGCCACGTCCTTCATGGTCGGCCGGTTGCCGTAGCGGGGCTCGGACGGGCGGCGGTTGTGGGGCACGGTGGCGAATCCTCCGGGGCTCACGTGCGGGGCTGTGACCTTGAGGATAAGCACTGGGCCGATCGTGAGGTTTTCGTGGCAGGCTGGGGCGGGCAAGCCACTGGGGGCTCCGGACGAGCCATGGGGAAAGGGGTAGACGTGATTGTCTGGATCAACGGCACCTTCAGCGCCGGAAAGACCAGCACGGCCCGCGAACTGACCGGAATCCTGCCGGACAGCACCCTGTTCGACCCGGAGTTCATCGGCGACGCGCTGCGCGTGCTGCTGCCGCCCAAACGACTGGCGGAGGTCACCGACTACCAGGACCTCCCGAGCTGGCGGCGGCTGGTGGTGGACACGGCCGCGGCGATGCTCGCCGAACTGGGCGGGGTGCTCGTCGTGCCGATGACGCTGCTGCGCCAGGAGTACCGGGACGAGATCTTCGGCGGGCTGGCGGCTCGGCGGATCCCGGTGCGGCATGTGGTGCTCGCTCCTGCGGAAACGATCCTTCGGGAGCGGATCGCCACCCGGCAGGAACTCGGGGAGCCCGCGGAGGTCGAGCTCCGGGTCCGGCAGTGGGCGTACGACCACATCCCGGTCTACCAGCAGGCCCTCGGCTGGCTGACCGGCGACGCGCACGTCATCGACAACGGGGTGCTGACCCCGCGGGAGACGGCGGAGCGCATAGCCGAGGCGGTGCGCTCCGAGACGGCGAAGGTCTGCGACATCGTGCAGACCCCGGAGCCCACCCGGGAGACGGTGGCGGCCGGGGTGCTGCTCTTCGACGAGCAGGACCGGGTACTGCTGGTGGATCCGACGTACAAGGCGGGCTGGGAGTTCCCGGGCGGAGTCGTCGAAGCGGGCGAGGCGCCCGCGGCCGCCGGCGTACGGGAGGTCGCGGAGGAACTGGGCGTCGTACTGGAACGGACGCCCGGGCTGCTGGTGGTCGACTGGGAGCCGCCCCAGCCGCCCGGCTACGGCGGGCTGCGCCTGCTCTTCGACGGCGGCCGCCTCTCGGACGAGGCGGCGGCCCGGCTCCGGCTGCCCGGCCCCGAACTGCGGGCCTGGCGCTTCGTCACGGAGGCCGAGGCCGCCGGTCTGCTGCCGCAGCACCGCTACGAACGCCTGCGCTGGGCCCTGCGCGCCCGCGAACGCGGCCGTCCCCTCTACCTGGAGGCCGGCGTCCCCACCGGCTGATCCGCCCGCCCCGCCGGACGCAGGGCGGCGGCGACCAAGCCTTCGAGAGCCTCGCGCGGCGCGTCGCCACCGTCGACGCACGGCACGCCGGACGGCTGGGCGGGCAGCTCACCCATCCGATGGCCGTCGCCCTGCGCAACACGGCGATGCGGCTGACTCCCTCCCGCACCGCCGTGCGCATGATCCTCCGGCACCACGCCTGGGAACCACCCAGGCTGGGCTGACCCCAGGGGCCGCCGGCAGCGTGCGGGCGGCCCCAGGAGCGGACCTCAGCCGGAAGCGGCCGCCTCCTTCGCCGCCTTCGCGAGGGCCTCCGCCGTGTTCTCCGTCAGTGGATCGCCGTGTCCGAAGCAGGCGGTCGAGGGGGCGAGCGCGGCCAGGCGCCGGAAGGTCTCGATCGCCCGGGCGCGGTCCACGTTGAAGACGCCCAGCATCAGCGGGCCCACGGCCGCGACGCAGTCACCCGTGAACAGCACGCCGTGGCGCGGAAGGTGGATCCCGATGCTGCCGTCCGTATGGCCCGGCGCGTGCACCACGTACGCCCCGTCCCCGAAGCCCAGCGCGTCCCCGTCCTCCAGCTCGCGGTCGACCGGAGTGGGAGGGGCTTCGGGGACGGCGGTCAGGGCGTGCGCGTACAGCGGGATCTCCCAGTCGAGCAGCACCGGTTCGGGAACGGGCCGCTCGCCCCGGACCACCGGCGCGTCCAAGCGGTGCGCGAGCACCTGCGCGCCCCGGCGGGCGGCGAGCTCACCCGCCGCCCCGACATGGTCGCCGTGGCAGTGGGTGAGGACGATCCGCTCCAACCGCTCGGGCGCCAGCCCGAGGGAACGTATCGCCTGCTCGATCCCGTCGGCGGACCCGGCATGGCCCGCGTCGATCAGGGTGAGGGCTGCCCCGTCCTGCCATAGGTAGGCCTGGCCGACGGGGAAGCGGAGCATGTGGAGCCGGTTCGGGAGCACTTCGACAAGATCCATACGGCCAACGTACGGCCGGCCGGGCCCCGTACGGCGCCGAGTTCGCCGGGAGCGCAGTACGCCCAGGGCGCACTGTGAAGTGCACCCTGGGCGTACCCGATGCGGTCGGCCGGCACCGCCCCCGCCGGGGTCAGGCGCGCTTGGACTCCGCGTAGTTGACGAGGAAGAGGGCCTCCGCCACCGACAGGCGCTCCAGCTCCTGCGGCGACACGCTCTCGTTGACCGCGTGGATCTGCGCCTCCGGCTCGCTCAGCCCGATCAGCAGCATCTCCGCGTCCGGGTAGAGCGAGGTCAGCGTGTTGCACAGCGGGATCGAGCCACCCATGCCGCTGATCTGCATCTCCTGGCCGGGGTAGGCGGCCTCCAGGGCCGTGCGCATCGACGCGTACGCCGGGCTGTCCGTGTCCGCCTGGAACGGCTGGCCCTGGCCGACGACCTCGAGTTCGAGGCGCGCCTTCCACGGGGTGTGCGCCTCCAGGTGGGCCTGCAGCAGCTTGACGGCCGCAGCGGTGTCCACGCCCGGCGGCACCCGCAGGCTGATCAGGGCGCCGGCGCTCGCGTGCACCGACGGCGTCGCGCCGACCACCGGCGGGCAGTCGATGCCGAGGACCGTCACGGCCGGGCGGGCCCACAGCCGGTCCGCGATCGTGCCCTCGCCGATGAGCTCGACACCGTCCAGGACCCTCGCGTCGGCGCGGAAGTCCGCCTCCGGGTACTGCAGGCCGTCCCACACCTCGTCCGAGGCCAGCCCGTCCACGGTCGTCGAACCGTCCGCCGCGCGCAGCGAGTCGAGTACGCGGATCAGCGCGGCCAGCGCGTCGGGAGCGGCGCCGCCGAACATGCCCGAGTGCAGGTTGCCGCCCAGCGTGTCGATCTTCACCTTGACCAGGCACATGCCGCGCAGGGTGGCCGTCACCGTCGGCAGGCCGAGGCGGAAGTTACCCGCGTCGCCGATGACGATGGTGTCGGCGGCCAGCAGCTCGGGATGCGCCTCGGCGTACTGCTGGAGGCCGCCGGTGCCCTGCTCCTCCGAGCCCTCGACGATCACCTTCACGCTCACCGGCACACCGCCGTTGGCCTTCAGCGCGCGCAGCGCCAGCAGGTGCATGATGAACCCGCCCTTGCAGTCGGCCGCGCCGCGCCCGTACCAGCGGCCGTCGCGCTCGGTCAGCTCGAAGGCGGGGGAGGTCCAGGCCGCGTCGTCGAGCGGCGGCTGGACGTCGTAGTGCGCGTAGAGCAGCACGGTCGGCGCGCCCTCGGGGCCGGGCAGGAAGCCGTACACCGACTGGGTGCCGTCGGGGGTGTCGAGCAGCGCCACGTCCTGGAAACCCTCGACGCGCAGGGCGTCGGCCACCCAGTTCGCGGCGGCCTCGCTCTCGCTCTTGGGGAACTGCGCCCAGTCCGCCACCGACTGGAAGGCCACCAGCTCGGTCAGCTCCTGCTTGGCGCGGGGCATCAGCGAGGCGACGGTCTCGGCGATCGGATTCTGGGACATGGGCACGCTCCTTTTGGGTGCGACGTTGTTCTCCGTGTACGCCGCCCGCATCCGCGGGGTGTGCGTATGCCGGGTACGGCGAAAGACAGTCTTGATCCTCGCACAGCGGGACGGGCCGGTGTCTCGCCGTAGGATTTCCCCGGCATCGGAGCAACCGGGTGATCAGGAGCAGCAACACATCGTGAGCAGCGACGACGACGTACGCGACGCAGAAGCAGGCGCAGGCACAGGCGCGGGCATGGACGCAGGAGCGGGCATGGACGCGGGCGCGGGCGCAGGCGCAGGCGCAGACGCAGGCGTGGGCACGGGCACGGGCACGGGGCGGGACGCCCAGCGGGCGGGCGACGAGGCGGGCGACGAGGCGGCCGGGGAGACCGGCGAGGTGTGGGACGTGGTCGTGGTCGGGGCGGGACCTGCCGGGTCCTCGGCCGCCTACGCGGCGGCGACGGCCGGGCGGCGCGTCCTGCTGCTGGAGAAGGCCGAACTTCCCCGCTACAAGACCTGCGGCGGCGGCATCATCGGCCCCTCGCGCGACGCCCTGCCCCCGGGCTTCGTGCTGCCTTTCAAGGACCGCATCCACGCGGTCACCTTCTCGATGGACGGGAAGCTGACCCGCACCCGGCGCTCGAAGCACATGCTGTTCGGGCTCATCAACCGGCCGGAGTTCGACGCCGGGCTGGTCGCCGAGGCGGAGAAGGCCGGCGCCACCGTCCGTACGGGTACGGCCGTGGCCCGAGTCGAACAGCACGGGGCGGCCGTTCCCGACCGGCGCACCGTCGCCGTGGTGCTCGCCGACGGGGAGACCGTGCTGGCCCGCGCGGTGGTCGGCGCGGACGGCAGCGCGAGCAGGATCGGCGCGCACGTCGGGGTGGAGATGGACCAGGTGGACCTGGGCCTGGAGGCGGAGATCCCCGTCCCCGAGACGGTCGCGGAGGACTGGAAGGGACGGGTGCTGATCGACTGGGGTCCGCTGCCCGGCAGTTACGGCTGGGTCTTCCCCAAGGGCGACACCCTGACCGTCGGGGTCATCTCGGCCAAGGGCCAGGGCGCCGCGACCAAGCGCTACCTGGACGACTTCATCGCCCGGCTCGGACTCGCCGGCTTCGAACCGGCCGTCTCCTCCGGGCACCTGACCCGCTGCCGCAAGCCCGATTCGCCGCTCTCGCGCGGCCGGGTGCTGGTGGCGGGCGACGCGGCCGGACTGCTGGAGCCGTGGACCCGGGAGGGCATCTCCTTCGCGCTGCGCTCGGGGCGGCTGGCGGGGGAGTGGGCGGTGAAGATCTCCGAGGCGCTGGACGCCGTGGACGCGCGCCGCCAGGCCCTCAACTACGCGTTCGCGGTGAAGGCCGGGCTGGGCGTGGAGATGGGGGTCGGCAAGCGGATGCTGAACCTCTTCGAGGTCCGGCCGCGGATGCTGCACGCGGCGATCACCGGCTTCGGCCCGGCGTGGCGGGCGTTCGCCCGGATCACGCGGGGTTCGACGACGCTGGCCGACCTGGTGCGTACGTACCCGCTGGCCCGCAAGGCGCTGCACCTGATGGACGCCCGGCAGGCGGCTGCCCGCAGCGGCGGTGGCCAGGGCTAGTGCCGTGACCGGGAAGGTTCACCGGGTCACGACGCCCGGCACGGCACCTCGCCGCGTTGTCGGACCGCGCAAGTACGTCCAGTACGAGCCGCGGTCCTCCGCCTTGCGATGCTTCCCCAGGCCCTGCGGACCTGATACCCCATGCACCGGACGACGCGACCCGGCAAACCTTCCCGGCCACAGCACTGGATCCCGTCGTGCGCGGGGCGGGGCGGAGGAGGCACGGCGGCCGGCGGGTACGGGTACGGCCAGCCGTGCGGACCGGGCCGTGCCGGCGGTTCCGACCGGCGGCACGGCCTGAACCTCCCCGGGGCGGACCGGCCGGACACGTCAGCCGGACAGCGTGATCCGGAAGACCGGGTGGTCGCCGGCGGCCGCCTGCAGTTCGGCGTCGGAGGACTTGGCGGTGACCCCCTGGAAGAACCGGTTGACCTCCCAGCCCCACTTCTCCAGGTAGGTGCGCAGGATGTCGGCCTTCTGCGCCGGGTCGGTGATCTCCGTGACGGTGAACGCGCGCACCTTGCGCCCCACGCGCAGCTCGCCGCCGCCGGCCACCCGCATGTTGCGGACCCACTGGGAGTGGCCGCGGGCCGAGACCAGGTACTGGGCGCCCTGGTAGGTGTGCGGGTTGACCGGGATCCGCTGCATCTCGCCGGACTTGCGGCCGCGTACCGACAGCTCGGCGCTGCCCGCCAGGCTGATGCCGAAGCGGGCCAGCTTGCCGAAGAGCGCGTTGAAGCGGGTCTCGAACGGGGTCGCCTGGGCGTAGTAGGGGGTGGGCGCGTTCATCGTGACCTCCGGGGCCGCATTCCGCTTTGAGAGAGCACTGCTCTCGCTTGAGAGCAGTGTGCACGGATCGGTGCGCCAAAGCAAGAGCGGTGCTCTCGAAATGGAGCGGCAGTCCATTTCCTGGGCAGTGCTCTGTCCGCGTGGCAGACTGACCGCATGAACACCGTGCGAGGGGCCAGGGAACGGGCCCGCATCGAGGTCACCGCCGCCATCAAGGACGAGGCGCGCCGCATGCTCGCGGCCGAGGGCGCCGCCAAACTCTCCCTGCGCGCCGTCGCCCGCGAGCTGGGCATGGTCTCCTCCGCCCTCTACCGATACTTCCCCAGCCGGGACGAACTGCTCACCGCCCTCATCATCGACGCGTACGACAGCGTCGGAGCGGCCGCCGAGACGGCCGACGCCCACGCCCGCGCCGCAGGGGCCCCGCCCCGCGCCCGCTGGATCACGGTCTGCGAGTCCGTCCGTACCTGGGCGCTGGAGCACCCGCACGAGTACGCACTCATCTACGGTTCCCCGGTTCCCGGCTACAGCGCCCCGATCGACACCGTGGGTCCGGCTTCCCGCGTCGCCAACACCTTCATCGGCATCCTCCGCACCGCGTACGAGGGCCCCGGCCTCGCCCTCCCGCCGCTGCCGCCCGCCCTGCGCCCCGAGGCCGACCGGATGACCGCCGACTTCGCCGTGGGCCTGCCCCCGGCGGTCACCGCCGCTCTGGTCGCCTCCTGGGCCCAGTTGGTCGGGCTGGTGTCCTTCGAACTGTTCGGCCAGTTCAACCGGGTCGTCGAGGACCGCGCCGCCTTCTTCGCGCACGCCGCCGACCAGCTCGCGCACGGGGTCGGACTGCCGGCCGTATGACGGGCGGGCGCCGTCGTGCCGACGCCCAGAAGGTCCAGGTGGTCCAGGTGGTCCAGGTGGCCCAGGGGGTCCAGGAGGTCCGGGACATCCAGGAGATTCACATGATGAGGGGACGACTCGCTCTTCTGTTCCTCATATGAATGCGGGCGGTTCAGCCTTGAACGATGGGCCGCCCGTCTAGTGTTCCTCGGGTCGCCCCTGCCGCCGCCGAAGGAACGTTCATGCCTCGCGCCGTGAAGGCCTTGTACGCCGCCCTGGTCACTGCCTTACTGGCCGCATCGGCGCCCGCCATCATCGCCGCGGCACGTGACGCGCCCCAGCAGGCCGCCCCGCCGGTGCCCGACGCGCCTCCCACCCCCCGGACGCCGGGCGTGCGGGGCCTGGAGATCGCCGTCCCCGCCTACGTCTGGGCGAACGACCCCATGCTGACCGACCTCATCGCCACCGCACCGGCCCCCTCGGTGGTCGTGCTGAACCCGGGCAACGGCGACTCCCCGTTCGACGCCCCCTGGCGGGCCCGCGCCGACGCGCTGCGTACCCGTACCACCTCCACCGGCGAGAAGACCCGGGTGCTCGGCTACGTCCACACCGACCACGGCAACCGCGACATCGCCGCGGCCAAGGCCTCCGTCGACAACTACCTCAAGACCCCCGACGGCCGCCTCCACGTCGACGGCATCTTCTTCGACGTCGTCAGCCGCGACTGCGGCCCCGCCAACGCCACCCGCGACTACTACGCCGAGCTGCGCCACTACGTCCAGGAGGCGATGGACGCCGCCGACCCGGCCGCCCCCGACCTCGTCGTCAACAACCCCGGCACCGCCATAGCCGACTGCTACCTGGAGCCGGGCCACCGCACCGCGGACGTCTTCGTCACGTTCGAGGACACCTACGCCGCGTACACCGGCGCCGGCTGGCTCGGCGGCAACGTCTTCGACCACCTCTCCGGCTACCGCTCCGGCGCCGAACTCGACCCGAGCGGCACGGCGTTCTGGCACCTGGTCCACGACGTCCCCGACCCCGAGGCCATGCGCGCCACCCTGCGCACGGCCTTCGACCGCGGCGCGGGCTACGCGTACGCGACCAGCACCGTCATGCCCAACCCCTGGAACGCGGTCCCGACATGGAAGTACCGCACCCAGACCACGTACGCGGCCACCCTCGGCTGAGGGCCGTGGGACAGGGACAGGCAGCGCCCGTGAGCCGGGCTCTCAGGTGCTCGGCCCACCCGAACCGCCGTCGCTCCGCAGGAGCTGGGCGTTGATCCAACCCCCCTCGGCAGAGCAGAGGAACGTGACGAGGTTCGCGCAGTCCTGCGGCACACCGAGGCGTCCCAGGGGAGTCGAACGGATCAGGTCCGCCTTCTGCTCCTCGCCCATCCACCCGGTGTCGGTCGGCCCGGGATCGATCGCGTTGCAGGTCACTCCCAGGTGGGCGAGCTCGTGCGCGGCGGCCGTCGTGATCCGGTCCAGCGCACCCTTGCTCGCCCCGTACGGCAGGTTGCCGGCGGTGTGGTCACTGGTCAGGCTGACGATCCGCCCGCTGCCGTGCCGGCCGCGGAACCGCAGCCCGTACTCCCGGATCAGCAGCCAGGCGGCCCGCGCATTGACCGCGAAGTGCAGGTCGAAGCTCTCCACCGTGGTGTCGAGCAGGCTCGAATCGACCGACTCGCAATGGCAGAGCACCAGCGCGGTGACGTTCCCCAGCGCCTGCTCGACGCCGTCGAAGAGCTGCGCCGGCACGGCCGGGTCGCTCAGGTCCGCCTCGACCGCGTGCGCTCTCGCGCCCAAGGAGGTCACCGCGGCCCGCAGCTCCTCGGGCGCACCGGACTCCGCGCCCCAGCTCATCCGCGCGTCGTACGGGGTCCAGTAGGTGAAGGCCACGTCCCACCCGGCCCGGGCCAGGTCCAGCACGACGGACGACGCGATCCCCGCCGAACGCCCCGCCCCCGTGACCAAGGCGAGCGGGCGCCCCGCCTCACCCGTGCCCTGCCGACTCCCCCCGCGCGTCTCACCGGTCATGCCCGTCATCCTGGCGGGCCGCCCCGGACCCGGCACCCGAATTTCGCGGATGCCGCGTCAGCGGTAGTCGTCGGGGTGGCCCTGCATCCAGGTGTTGATCCTGTCGCGGGTGTCGATCAGCAGCGCCTTGTGCTTCTCCAGGTTCGCCGTGCTCCGGTCGCCGCCGAGTTCCCCGTCGAGCTTCGCGATCAGGGCGATCGGCTCGGGGAAGTGGCCCGGGCCCTTCGGATCGGCCTTCATCGCACGGTCCATGCGGTGGAGTTCGTCGTCGAGCCGGCCGAGCACGTACGCGCAGTTGCCCGGAACACACGCGTCGTCGAGCGTCGCCTGGAGTCTTGCGAAGGCGTCCCGGACCTTTTCGGGCCGGTTCTCGGGGGGTATCGGCTCCCCGGTCGGCGAGGGCGCCGACGGGCTCGGGTCCGACGGGCCCAGCGCGCCCCCGTCCGGGGGTGCGGACACGGTGGGCGGCGCGGCCGGCGCCAGGTCGCAGGAGACCGTGAACCCCGCCAGCGCCACCGCGAGAAGCGCCGCACCTACCGCCTTCGAAGCCAACCGCATCGCATACCCCCGTGATCGTCGAGGGCATGACCTTACCGACGCCACGTCGCCGTGCCCATGGTCAGCGCCCGTCGTTCTCGGGACGGCGGGCGAATCCGAGCAGCACGTGGGTGACCCGGAGCAGGAAGACGGCCGCCGCCAGGATCACGCCCGCCACGGCCAGGGTGCGGCGCGTCGACGGGGAGAGGGAGAACGCGAACGCGGGCCCGTACACGACGCCGAAGGCGAGGGCGGCCGCGAAGCAGGCACTGACGAAGGCGTAGCCGATCTCGATGGTGATCGCGTCCCGGTCCGCCTGCGTGCGTCGCTCCATGCATGGAGTGTCACAGCGTGCACTGCCCGTCACAAGCCCCCCCGCGCCGCGCCCGCCCCGACCGGGTCAGATTCCGGCCGTGTCCGTCCACAGCCGGGCCAGTGCCAGGTCGCCCGTCACCCCCGGACCCGCCAGCGGGGTCCGGTTCCAGAGGGCCTCGTACAGCCAGGCCGCCTCGCCGGTCAGTTCGCAGTCGGCCGCCTCGCCCGTGTCGCCCGGCACCGTACGGGCCGGCTCCGCCGACAGGTGTACGGTCCACACCGCGCCCGTGTCGGCGGCCCGCACCCGCACCACCTTGGGCTCGGCGGTCCGCACCCGGCTGCGCGGGCGGGAGTGGAAACCGGTCAGCAGCTCGTCCACCCCGTCCTCCGCGAACTCCGGCTCCACCGCGGAGAAGACCACACCGAGCGCGGCCTCCGCGTCCATCCGGTGCACGGCGGTTTCGTGCGCCTGCCGCCGGGCCCAGAACGCCACCGGCGAGGGCGGGGCCGTCGGCAGGAAGGTCCAGCACTGCACATCGGCCGGTGCCTCGTTCAGGGTCCGTACCAGGTCCGCGTGACCCTCCCGGAACCAGGCCAGCAGCTCGCCGCCGACCAGCTCCGGCGCGTCCGGGAAGCCCACCGGCTCCAGCCGCCGGTCCGCGACGTACGCGGTGGCCCAGCGGTGCACCGAGCCGGTGTGCCGCAGCAGGTCGGTCACGCGCCACCCCGGGCAGGTGGGGACCGCGGATTCCGTACCGGCGCGTTCGGCCACCTCGGCGAGCAGCTCGCCTTCGAGGGCGAGGGTCTTCACATGTTCGGTGATCTCCATACCCTGAGTCCTACCAGCCCGCCCGCGACAATGGAGAGTATGGACGGGGAACTCTTCCCGCGCGAGCGGACCGTGATCGCCCCCGGCGCCGTGCACGTGCCGGACTGGCTCGGGGCGGGGCGCCAGGACGAGTTGCTGGCCGCCTGCCGCGCGTGGGCCCGGCCGCCCGCCGGCCTGCGCACCGTACGCACCCCGGGCGGTGGGGTGATGACCGCCCGCCAGGTGTGCCTCGGCCTGCACTGGTACCCGTACGGGTACGCGCGGACCGCCGTCGACGGCGACGGGGCACCGGTCAAGCCGATGCCGCCCTGGCTCGCCGAGCTGGGGCGGGAGGCGGTGACCGCGGCGTACGGGGACCCGCCGGAGCCAGGGCCCGGGTCCGTGTCCGGTCCCGGGTCCGGTCCAGGGTCCGGGCCGGCTTACGACATCGCGCTGATCAACTTCTACTCCGGCGACTCCCGCATGGGCATGCACCGCGACGCCGAGGAGAGGTCCACCGCGCCGGTGGTCTCGCTCAGCCTCGGAGACACCTGCGTCTTCCGCTTCGGGAACACCGCCTCGCGCGGGCGCCCGTACCGGGACGTCGAGCTGCGCAGCGGGGATCTCTTCGTCTTCGGGGAGGCGAGCCGGCTGGCCTATCACGGGGTGCCGAAGGTCCTGCCGGGCACGGGCCCGCGGGAGCTCGGGCTGACCGGGCGGCTGAACATCACACTCCGGGTCGGCGGACTGGGCTGAGCAGCGGCACCCGGCGCCCTCCGATCATGCGAGGATCGTTGCCATGAACGGCAACGGGGCCCCGCCGCGGGTGGGGGATGTGACCACGTCATCCGCGTCCGGTGCGGCTGCGCGGACCAGGCTGGAACGGGGTCGCGGCGCGCTCGGGCCGGCGCTGGAGCTCGTCCACACCGGCCGTGCCCCGACCCGCGCCGTGCTGACGGCCGAGCTCGGGGTCACCCGCGCCACCGCCGGAGCGGTCGCCGCCGAGCTGGAGGCCCTCGGGCTGATCCGTGTCGACTCCCGCCCGGGCGGAGCCGGAGGGACCGGCGGAGCCCAGGGCCGCCCCTCGCACCGGCTCTCGGTGGCCGAGGACGGCCCGGTGGCGCTGGCCGCCCAGGTGCACTCGGACGGCTTCCGCGCCGCCCTGGTCGGCCTCGGCGGCCGCATCGTGGCCACCGCCCCCGGCAAGGTCACCGTCTCCGCCGATCCGGCGCAGGTGCTCGGCGCGGTCGTGGAGGCGGGCGCGGAACTGCTCGCACAGAGCGGCCGCCGCTGCGTCGGCGCGGGTCTCGCGGTCCCCTCGGCGGTCGCGGAGCCGGACGGTACGGCGCTGAACCCCCTGCACCTGGCCTGGCCGGCCGGCTCTCCCGTACGGGCGATCTTCGCGGAGTGCGTGAAGGCGGCCGGGATCGACGGCCCGGCCCTGACGGGCAACGACGTCAACCTCGCGGCCCTGGCCGAGCACCGGCACGGCGCGGGGCGCAGCGCCCAGCACCTGCTGTGCGTGGCCACCGGGCACCGCGGGGTCGGCGGGGCGCTGGTGCTGGACGGCCGCCTGCACAGCGGCAGTTCGGGCCTGGCCCTGGAGGTCGGCCACCTCACCGTGAACCCCGAGGGACGGGCCTGCCACTGCGGCAGCCGCGGCTGCCTGGACGTGGAGGCGGACCCGCTGGCCTTCCTCACCGCGGCGGGCCGCAGCCCCGGCCCCGAGGTGTCGCTGCTCCAGCAGGCCCGCGACCTGCTGCGCGACGAGCCTGCGGAACCGGCGGTACGGGCGGCCACGGAGGAGCTGATCGACCGGCTCGGGCTCGGCCTCGCGGGCCTGGTGAACATCCTCAACCCGGACCGGATCATCCTGGGCGGGCTGCACCGGGAGCTGCTGCACGCCGACCCGGAACGGCTGCGCGCGGTGGTCGCGGACCGCAGCCTGTGGGGACGCAGCGGCGGGGTACCGATCCTGCCGTGCACCCTGGACCACAACAGCCTGGTCGGCGCGGCGGAGCTGGCGTGGCAGCCGGTGCTCGACGACCCGCTGGGAGCCCTGGCCTAGAGGGTGTCCTGCCGGTCAGGCCGGGACCGTCCGGCCCGGCCGTCATGTCCGGGCCGTTCCTGCCGATCGGGCCGGGGCCCGGGCGGTCGGTCACCCGGGCCGGGCGCCGACCGGCGATGCCACCGGCAGGCCCGTCGCGACGGCCGCCGGATCGACGGCCAGGAGCACCGCGCGCGCGGGTTCCCGTACGGGCGAGGCCTTGAGGGGAGCCGGCCGTACCGGCGTCTCCCTGGCCGGGGCCGCCGTGAGCGAGAACCACACCGCCTTCCCGGGGCCGTCGGGCCGCTCGCGCGCCCCCCAGGCCTCGCTGAGCGCCTCCACCAGGGCGAGCCCGCGTCCGCAGGTCTCCAGCGTCTCCGCCCGCGTCCGGTGGACGACCGGCAGCCGCGGATCGCTGTCGATGACCGAGACCGTCAGTCGCCCGAGACGGAGTTCGATCTCCACGGTGCAGGTCTTGTCCGGCTGCGCATGGCGGTGGACGTTGCTGAGCAGCTCCGTCACACCGAGCGCGGCCCGGTCTATGAGCGGGTCGAGCTCCCAGTGGCGCAGTTGTGCAGAAACGATTCTGCGGATTTGGCCGATCCGCGACGGCAAGGCCTGCAGTTCGACGACGCAGTGCCTGCGGGAATGAGTGATCACGGCTGCGACTCCCCGACATGAGTGTTACGGGTGCTGCACCCTCGGTAATGCTCCACCAGGGTCACCCACGGTGCCGCACAGTGCAACCGAACGCGATCGAAAGGGATTCGCATGGATCCCCAAAGCGAACGTTTGTGCAGGTGGGAGGGGTACATTGCGAAGAAGGGGGGCGAAGTTCACCCACGAAGGAGCGCGGCACATGAGCACCACCGGCACTACCAGAACCACCGGTACCACCGGTACGACTGCCACGACCGTCGACGTCGATCGCAGCGACGCGGACTACCGGGCCTGGCTGAAGGAGGCCGTCCGCAAGGTCCAGGCCGACGCCAACCGCTCCGCCGACACCCATCTGCTGCGCTTCCCGCTCCCTGAGGCGTGGGGCATCGACCTCTACCTCAAGGACGAGTCCACCCACCCGACGGGCTCCCTCAAGCACCGCCTCGCGCGCTCGCTGTTCCTCTACGCGCTCTGCAACGGCTGGGTGCGCCCCGGCCGCCCGGTCATCGAGGCCTCGTCCGGCTCCACCGCCGTCTCCGAGGCGTACTTCGCCAAGCTGATCGGCGTCCCCTTCATCGCCGTCATGCCGCGCACGACCAGCCCGGAGAAGTGCCGCCTCATCGAATTCCACGGCGGCGCATGCCACTTCGTCGACGACCCCATGAAGATGTACGAGGAGTCGGCCGAGCTCGCCGCCCGGACGGGCGGGCACTACATGGACCAGTTCACGTACGCGGAGCGGGCCACCGACTGGCGCGGCAACAACAACATCGCCGAATCGATGTACCAGCAGCTGCGCCTGGAGCGGTACCCCGAGCCCGCCTGGATCGTGGCGACCGCCGGCACCGGCGGCACGTCGGCGACCATAGCGCGCTACGTGCACTACATGCAGCACGACACCCGCATCTGCGTGCCGGACCCGGAGAACTCCTGTTTCTTCGACGGCTGGACCAACAACGACCCGGACGCGAGCAGCGATTGCGGCTCGCGCATCGAGGGCATCGGCCGGCCGCGGATGGAGCCGAGCTTCGTGCCCGGGGCCATCGACCGGATGATGAAGGTCCCGGACGCGGCGAGCGTCGCCGCCTGCCGCGCGCTGGAGACGGCCATAGGGCGCAAGGCGGGCGGCTCGACCGGCACCGGCCTGTGGAGCGCCCTGAAGATCATCTCGGAGATGGTGGCCGAAGGCCGCACGGGCAGCGTCGTCACCCTGCTGTGCGACCCGGGCGACCGCTACCTGGACAAGTACTACTCCGACGAGTGGCTGGCGGCGCAGCGGCTCGACATCGCCCCGTACGCGAAGACCATCGACACGCTGCTGACGACGGGTGTCTGGCGCGAACCGGCCGCCTGACGACCCCCGGGGGCGGGCGCCGCCGTGACGGGCCCGTGACGAAAACGCCCTGGTGGCAGCGGGGTTGCCTGGCTACGCTCGGCGGACTCGGAACACGTACCGCCGGGGGGTGACATGGCGGGCATCGAGGACAGCAGACCCGAACGGGACGCGCGCACACGGGCCCGGACGACCGGTCCGGGTGACCTGCCCGGGGAGGAGAGCCGAGCCGGGCGCGGGGGGATCTCCTCTGGAGTGCCCGAGCTGCCGGCGCTCCGACGAGGTCCGCGCCGTCCCGGCCGTCTCTCTCGGCGGGCAGCGCCGGTTCCATGAGGAGACCGGGGACGGCGACCGGCGCACCGGCGTCCGCGATCGTCCCGCGGCCGGCCGGGTCGCCGCCGAGGACGTCTGGTCCCGTGGCTGGTGCTGCGCACGCCGCGCGGTGGTCCACTTCGCCGACGGGCCGGGGACGACGCTGCAGGAGTTCCGCACGGCCGTCCGGAGCGCGGGCGGCTACGGAGAACTGGCCGAGGTCCACCGCGTGTCGGGGGCGGCGGTGGCCCCGGTCACTGACCGGCCCCGCGCCGGGCGGTGAGCCGCCGGTCGAGGGCTCGGACCGCGGTGCGGAAGGAGCGGCCCAGGCCCGGACGGGCGGCGGCCAGGCCGAGGCGGAACGGGGTCGGCCCGTCGGCCGCGAAGGTCCAGCGGACATGCGTGCCGGTACCGGCCGGGGTCAGCCGCCACTCCTCCAACAGGGCCCGCACCCCGGGGACGTTGGTGGTGTCGACCCGGTACGCGTAGCGCCGCTCGGGATCCGCGGCCATGATGGTCTCCTGGAAGCGCACCCCGCCCCGCAGCTTGATCTCGCGGCCCGCGCCCCCGTACGTGGGGCGGGCCAGTGTCACCGCCCCGAACCAGTCGGTCCAGCCCTCCACTTCCTCGGCCAGCGCCTGGTACACGGCCTCGGGCGGCGCCACGGTGTCGGTGGCGAGGACCAGCCGGACCGGCGCGTGGTCGATGAAGTCGATCCCCACCGGTCGGAGTCGGCGAGCCATGGGCGGTACCCCCTGGGGTGAGGTGCTGAACAGGCGTGCGCGCCACCATAGCCCCGTCCCCGTGAGAAGTCCGTAGCGATCCCGACCGATCCGGACCGATCTCGAGTGAACCCGCCCGGCCCTGTCCGCCCCTGTTCGGACCTCGTCCGGACCTCGTCCGATCTCTGCCGATCCCCGCGCGGGACCTGGGCAGCGGGTCCGCCGCGCGGGATGCTGGATCCGCGCCGATCCCGCCCCGCGAGCGGAGGCCGCTGTGCCCGACCGCCCCCAGCCCGACCCCTCCCCGCCCGACACCCCCCTCGCCCTCGAACTCCTGGTCCACGGAGTCGCCGGCGCCGCCCCCGGCGAGCTGCTCGGCGACCCGCGCACCGTCCGGGTCACCGGCGACTCCACCGCCGCCGTCTTCCGCCGCACCGAGGACGCCGACGCCGAGGCCCACCCCGAGCGGTACGCCGGGCGGCCCGTCCCCGAGGCCTACTGCTGGTCCCGGCTCACCTCCGGCAACAGCGCCCGCGCCCTGTGGCTGCTGCTCCTGCCCTTCATGGTGGCCAACCTCGCCCACTGGGCCCGGCCGGCCACGCCCGCCACCGACCCCGCGCCGCGCGCCGTCCGCACGTACGGGGTCCTCGTACGGGTCCTCGCCCTCAGCCTGACCGTGCTGCTCATCGCCGCCGCCTGCGAGGTCGCGCTCGACCTCCTCGCCTGGCAGTGCGCGGGCTCCGGGACCTGCGCCGGCTCCCGATTCCGCTCCTGGCTGGGCTTCCTCGCGCCCGGAGGAGGCTGGTGGGCCCAGCCCGGGCGGCGCCTCGCCCTCGGGGCCCTGGTCCCCGCCGCGCTGACCGGGCTGCTCTGGTACCTGTCGAACCGCACCTGGAGCGCCTACGAGTCCCAGCCCCCGCCCGCCGGCGCCGCCGATCCGGACACCGCGTCGGCCCCCGTGCCCGCGCTCGGGCGCCCCGGATTCTGGTACGGCCGCCGGCTCGTGGCCCGGCTGCGCGCCGCGCACACCGCCGCCGGGCTGCTCACCGTGGCGGTGGCCGTCTCCGTGCCGACCGCCCGCCACGACCGCCGGGCCGGCGCACCCGTCCTCGCGGCCCTCGGCACGCTCACACACGTCCTGCTCGCCGCCGGGGCCGTCACCGTGGCCTGGGTCGTCTGCCGGCGCGGCCGCACCGAGGACCGGGCCGACCACCGGCTCGACCGGGCCGCCGTCACCCTGCTGCCCGGCGCCGCCCTCGCCCTGCTCGCCGCCGTCCTCGTACACGCCTGCTGGTCGCGCCCGGGCTGGACCGCCACCGGACGGCTCCCCGGGGACCTGGCCTTCGGCGTGCTCATGCTGGGTCAGGGGGTCTGCGTGCTCGCCCTCGCCGCCGTCGCCCGCCACCTGTACCGCAGGGCCCCCGATCCGGCGACGGCCCTGTACGGCCTCGGCGGGCCCGCCGTCGCCATGCTCGGCTGCGCGCTCGGCGGGGTGATGTCCGGCGGCGTCGCGCAGCGCGTCGCCGACTGGCTGGACGGGGGAGCCACGCCCGGCACGCCGGGCGCCCCGCTGGCCGGGCCGCCGGTCCTGCTGTCCTGGCAGGCCGCCGTACTGCCCCCGCTGCTCCTCGTACTGGCGCTGCTCGCGGGCTGGTTCGCGGTGCTCGGAGCCCGGGCGCGGGGCCGGCTCGCCGCCGCCGTGGCCGCCGAGTACCCGGGGGAGGGACCGGACCTCGCCCGCAGCCGCCGGATCGCCGGGGCGCGGACCGCGGCCGCGCTGACCGACTCCGCGCCCTGGTTCGTGGCGGCCGTCTCCGGGATCACCCTGGTACTGGGCGCGGGCGCGCTGGCCGGGGCCTGGTTCAGCGGAAAGGTCCCGGGCGAGGCCGCCCGGGGGACCGTCCCGCTGCTGGAAGCCACCGCCCGCACCGCCCAGGACGCCGGGTCCTGGCTCATCGGCCTGGGCATCGCCGCCTTCATCACCTGGGGCCGCCGCGCCTACCGGGACCCCGCCGCCCGCCGGACCATAGGGATCCTGTGGGACGTCGGCACCTTCTGGCCGCGCGCCGCCCACCCCTTCGCTCCGCCCTGCTACGCCGAGCGGGCCGTACCGGACCTGACCTGGCGGATGGCCGGCTGGACCGGCCGCACCGGCGGCCGTCTGGTCATCTCCGGCCACTCCCAGGGCAGCGTGCTCGCCGCGGCAGCCGTCTGGCAACTGCCGCCGCCCGCCCGCCGCCGGGTCGCCCTGCTCACCTACGGATCCCCGCTCGGCCGCCTCTACGGCCGCTGGTTCCCCGCATACTTCGGCCCGGCGCCGCTGACCGCCCTGCACCGCGAGGTCGACTGCTGGCGCAACCTCTGGCGGGCCACCGACCCTATCGGCGGGCCGGCGCTGCCGGGCGCGGAGCCGGACGTGGACCGCGGCCCGCTCGCCGACCCGCTCGCCTACGGGCGCAGCGCCCGCCATCCGCTGCCCGCCCCGATCCTGGGCCACTCCGACTACCAGGCCGATCCGGCCTTCGCCGCCGAACGTGATGCCCTGCTCGCCCGGTTGGCCGCCGCCGCACGCGCCGAGGTACCGGCTCAGCGGGTCGTGGTCAGCAAGGAGTGGGCTGGACCGGCAGCGCCGGCAGATCCGGCAGTGCCGGCAGATCCGCCGGGAAGAGCAGGGTGAGCTCGTCCGTGCTGGGCTCCGCGAGCTGGGCCACCCGGCCCGCGTGCCGCTCCACCATCGACTCGAAGGTCTGGCGGGCCGTACGTCCGTTGCCGAAGGCCGGGCCCTTGGGCAGTTCCGTGAAGTACGTCAGCAACGCCTGTGACGTGCCGTCCCCGAGCCGGTACTCGTGCTCCTCCGCCTGCTGTTCCACGATCCGCAGCAGTTCCCCGGGCCCGTAGTCGCCGAAGGTGATGGTCCGGGAGAACCGCGAGGCCACGCCCGGATTCACCGTCAGGAAGCGCTCCATCTCCGCCGTGTACCCGGCGACGATCACGACCACCGCGTCCCGGTGGTCCTCCATCAGCTTCACCAGCGTGTCGATCGCCTCGCGCCCGAAGTCCCGGCCCGAGTCCTCCGGCGCCAGCGCGTACGCCTCGTCGATGAACAGCACCCCGCCGCGCGCCCGGTCGAAGGCCTCCTGCGTACGGATCGCCGTGGAGCCGATGTGCTCGCCGACCAGGTCCACCCGGGACACCTCGACCAGGTGCCCGCGCTCCAGCACCCCGAGCGAGGCCAGGATCTCCCCGTACAGCCGGGCGACCGTGGTCTTGCCGGTGCCGGGGGAGCCGGTGAAGACGAGGTGCCGGCGCACCGAGGCGGCCTTCAGGCCCGCCTGCTGCCGCCGACGGCCCACCTCGATCATGTCGGTGAGCGCCCGCACCTCGCGTTTGACGCTGTCCAGGCCCACCAGCGCGTCGAGCCGGCCCAGCATCTCGCCGGAATCCCGCGCGGCGGCGGCCGGGCCGTCCTCCGCCCCGTCGGTGGGCCGCGGTACGGAAGGCGGCGTCTGCGCCGGCTGCGCCACGGGGCTCCGCTTCCCGGTGGTCGTACGGATACCCGCACGCGCCCCGGCGGGCGCGCCGCCGGGGGCGGCCCGGTCCGCGAGACGGGCGCCCGACTCGTCGCCGGTGCACTCCTCGGCGGTCGGCCCGTCCTCGGGGACCTCGTAGCCCCCGCGGGCGCAGCGCTCGGTGTGGCAGCGCGTCAGCGTGGTGCGGCAGCCGTCCATGACGTGGAAGCCGAAGCCGGAACTGCCCGTCACCCGGCAGGCCGTGAAGGTGCCCCGGCCACCGGCCGACACGTAGAAACCGGCCTCGGCGGGGGAGGTGACCGTGCACCGCTCCAGCGTGGGGTCGGCGCCCTTGGTGACGATCACACCGGTCTGCACGGCGTCGATGGTGCAGCCGGAGAGCGTGCCGCCGCTGCCGTGGTCGCGGAACCAGGCCCCGGTCGACGCCTCGCGGATCCGGCAGTCGTCGAGCTGCGCCGTGGCTCCGTCACTCACGGACACGGCGGTGTTGCGCACCTGGGACAGATCGCTGTCGACCACGTCGACGCGCGATCCGCGGTCCAGCACGAACAGCGCGTCCGGCACGTCGTGCACCCGGCAGGAGTCGAGGGAGACGGTGGCCCCGTCACTGATCCACACCGCCGGATAGTCACCCGTACTGTCGTGGATCTCGCAGGACTCGGCGTCCACCCGGGTGCCCGGGTCCCACACGGACAGGCCGTTGCGGCCGAACCGGCGCACGGTGGTGCGGCTGAGGGTGAGCACCGAACGGCACCGCAGATCGACCGCGTTCTCCGGGATGTCGTGGATGTCGCAGCCGGTCAGGGTGAGCACCGCGTCGGTGTCGAGCGTGACCCCGTCGGCCGAGGTGCGGTGCACCGAGCAGTCGGTGAGCCGGGCCGTGGCGCGCGCGGCGATCTGCACCCCGGCGCCCTTGACCTCGTACACCTCGCAGCCCAACGCCTCCAGCCCCGAGCCCTCGCCGGTGACCCCGATGCCCGCGCCCGTGGCGTGGTGGATCCTGCAGCGCTCCAGCCGGGGCCGGCCGCCGCCGCGCACCGAGACGCCGTTCTGCCCGGCGGACACGACCTCGCACTCCTCGAACACCCCGCCACCACCGTCCAGTACGGCGATGCCGACGCCGGCCGGATTCTCCACCGTGCAGCGCCGCACCAGGGGGCGGGCTCCGGAGCCGCGTACCTCGATGCCGGCGGCGGAGTGGGTGCTCACCCGCAGATCGGTGAGCTCGGGGCAGCCTTCCTCCACCAGCAGCGCGGGCGCCGCCCGGTCCTGGCCCTCCAGATACAGGTCCTGGACCACGGCCGAGGCGCGCACGGTCAGCGCGACCCCGTCGAGCGGGGCGATCCGCACCGACCCCGCCCCGGCCTCGGGCCCGCGCAGGGTGACGGCATGGTCCAGCACCAGGTTCTCGCGGTAGGTGCCGGGGGCGATGGTCAGCACGTCCCCGTCGCCCGCCACGGCGAGCGCGGCGGTCAGCGTCGGATACTCACCGGAGCGGCGCCGCCACCGCGAAGTCCCGCCGTGCGTCACCTGGACCGTGCCCTGAACCATGGTGCTGTCGTGCCCCCACCCTCGTACTCGCGCTGCCGATACGACCGATGCCACTGAAGTCTGACGTCACCGCAGCCACCGAAGTCACTGGAGCGACCGATCCGGCCGCTCCACCGTAGCGCGCGCGGAGCCGATGAGCTGCCAGGTCAGCTGCCCGCGCCCGCTCGGCCCCAGTCCGGTCCCGCCGCCGCCCAGGCCCGGTCCAGACGTATGTACCGCCGATGCATGAGCCGCCGTACGACCAGCCGCCGGACCGTCTCCACCAGCGTGGCCACGCAGATCGCGGCGGCCAGTCCCGCCATCCCCGCGTGGAACACGGCCGCGGACGGGTCGAGCGGCTGCCCCACCAGCCGGCCGCGCGCGTCGGTCCAGATCCGGAACCGCTCGCCGGGCCGCGGCGGTTCCTCCGCGGCCGGCACCGTGCCCTGATGGCTGCTGCCGTCCGGCGCGGTCCACGAGGCCACGATCTGTGTCCGGTGCGGGGCCGTCCGCTGCGCCGACGTGTCGGCCGAGGCGCTCGCCGAAGCGCTCGCGCCCGCGGCCGCCGCCGACTCCGGGGCGGGCTGCAGGACCACCGCCGGGACGAGATGACGCTCCTGCCGCTGCTCGTGCGCGGCCTGCTGAAGGGTACCGTCCACCTGCAGGCCCGCGACCCAGCCGATGGCCGGAGCCACCACCAGGACGCACACCAGCGCGGCGAACGCCACCCACGCCTCGAAAAGATCGGTCGGCCGGCGCAGCGGATTGCGCCGCCAACGCCACACTCCCATTGCTGTCCGCACGGTCCGGCTCCCCCAACCTGTGCCAGTCTCCGCCTGTCTGCGCCTCTGTCCTGACTGATCCAACGGCTTGGTCGTGCCAGTTGGTTCCAGCGCGGGCGCGGAGCCCCTCGAAGGTGTCAATCCGGGCGGCCGGTCGCCGGTCCGCGACCACCCACCCGCGCCTCATGTCCCACCTGCCCCAGGACGCCACCGGACGCGTCACTCGAGGACACGCACCTCGTCGCCGACGCGCACCGTACCCAGCCGCACCGGTACCAGGAGCCGCCCGAACGCGAGCGATTTGCCGATCCGCCGGTGCCTGGCCAGGGTCTTCAGCGGCTCCTTGCCCCGCTGCGCCGTCTCCTGGTCGGTGGTGGTGACGACACACCGGCCGCATTCGCGCGCACCGCGGAAGACGGCATCGCCGATCGCGATGCGGAGCCAGCCGCCCTCCGCCCACGCCTCGGCCCCGGAAACCACCACATTGGGGCGGAAACGGTTCATCGGCAGGGGGCCTTCCTCAGGATGGTCCCCCTGTGCGATCAGCGAGTTGAGCGCGTCCAGCGAGGCGAGCGTGGCGATCAGCAGCGGATAGCCGTCGGCGAGGCTCACCATCTCGCCCGGCAGGGCGTAGTCCGGATCCACGGGACGGCGTACCGCCGGATCATCCATGTGCACCAGCCGTACCGGCTCCCCGAGGTACGCGCTGAACCAGTCGGCCGCGGTGGTCGCCGCGGTCACGGTCTCGACCTTCTTCCCGAACAGCATCGCCGGCTCCAGCGGACCCGGCTCGGGCACCTCCACGAACAGCTCCGCCATACCCGGCGCCGTCACCGCGATCCGGCCGCCGCCCGCGGGACGGGCCGTGGCGAGGGCGAGGCGTGGATGGCGGCGTTGGGTGATGACCGTGCCCTCGGGATCGATCAGCGCCCAGCGCCGGTCCCCGGACAGACCCCAGGGCTCCACGGCCACCTCGTCGGGAGCGGTCCCCGCTACCGATTTGACGGGATGGATGTGGAGCGCCTGGACGTGCAAGTTCGACATGAGGGCATCCTGCCAGCCCTTCCGCTGCCCCGCGTCTCAGAGCCCCCTCAGTAGCCGCGTCCCTGGTAGGGGCGGCCGTACGGGTCCTCGTACGAGGCGGCCGGCACCGGTGCGGGCACCTGCATCGGACGCGGCGCGGCCGGTCGCATCGCCTCGTACCCGGTGGCCATGGCGACCGGACGGGGCTGCTGCGGCTGGGGCTGCGGCACGTATCCGCCGCGGGCCGCCATCGGCTGCTGCTGCGGGATGTACGGGGCCGGGGCCTGCTGCAGCGGCATCGGCTGCGGGGCCGACTGCTGCTGGTACGGGTATCCGTACCCCGAGGTCTGTTGCTGCTGGGGCTGAGCCGGCGGCAGCGCCGGCATCGACGATGCGAGAGCCGGCAGGTACCCGCCGCTCGAGTATCCGGCACTCGGGGACTCGTAGGCGGCCGGGACGCGGATCGGGGCGATCTGCGGGGTGCCGCGTTCGGCGACGAGGGAGTCGTAGATGGGGGTGTCCGGGAAGGAGGGCGCGGAGTAGTAACCGCCGCCATAAGTGGAGCGGGGGGAGGTCATGGGACCTAAGTTAAGCCCACGACTTCACCGGGTCCATAGCGAGGTGTCGTCAACCCCGCGCTGACCTGCATATTCGCAGGTCAGGGCATCACCTTTCACTTGACGTTCACGTGCACGATTCATCACTTCCGCCCCATCTTGTTCGTACTCGTACTCACCGGTCGGGTGTTGCACCGACTTCGTGCTGACGCAGTGTCACAACGCGGTGACCTCGGATGACTCTGTTCCGGGCGGCAGTTCGCCGTTTCAGGATTCACTGGGACGGGCATAGGTCCGGCCCTTCCAGGACGCCCCGCGGCCCCGGTAGTGCTGCACGGCCGAGTCGACGGTCATCAGGAGGTACAGCAGCGCGGTGAACGGAAGCAGCGGAGCGAGTGCGGCGGGCTGGCGGTAGTACCGGAGCATCGGCAGGTAGGTGCCGGTCATCAGCAGCCAGGCGAGGCCGCCCGCCCAGGCGATGTCCGGACGCCCGGCCGCGATCCCCGTCGACAGGGTGGCGGGGGGCACGAGGTAGACGAGCACCAGCCCGGCCACCGTCCCGGCCAGCAGGAGGGGCTGGTGGCGCAGTTGCGCGTAGGCGCTGCGCGAGACCATTCGCCACAGGTCCGCGAGCACGGGGTACGGGCGCACGCTGTCCACCCGCTCCGCGAGTCCCAGCCAGATCCGGCCGCCGGAGCGCTGCACCGCGCGGGCGAGGGACACGTCGTCGATGACCGCCTGGCGGATGGAGTCGGGGACCCCGGCCTGCACGGCGGCCGTGGTGCGCAGCAGTACGCAGCCGCCGGCGGCCGCCGCGGTCCGGGTGGAGGGCCGGTTGATCCGGCGGAAGGGGTAGAGCTGGGCGAAGAAGTACACGAAGGCCGGTACGACGAGGCGCTCCCAGAGGCCGACCACCCGCAGGCGGGCCATCTGGGAGACGAGGTCGAGGTCCGCGGAGGTGGCGGCGGCGACCAATTCGCGCAGACTGTCGGGTTCATGTGCGATGTCGGCGTCGGTGAGGAGGAGGAAGTCGGGCTCGGTGGCGTGCGCGGTGCGGGCGATCCCGATGCCGTGCCGGAGCGCCCAGAGCTTGCCGGTCCAGCCGGGTGCGGGGTCGCCGGGGGAGGCGACGGTGAGGGGGAGTCCGGGGTGTTCGCGGGCGAGCCGGCGCGCGAGCTCGCCCGTGCCGTCGGTGCTGCCGTCGTCGACGAGGATCACCTCGGCCTCGCCGGGATAGTCCTGGGCGATCAGTGAGGGCAGGCTCCGTGGCAGCACCTCGGCCTCGTCCCGGGCCGGGACGACGATCGCGACGGACGGCCAGCGGGCGGGGGCCGTACGCGGCGGGAGGCGGACGTCGGTCCGCCAGAACATGCCCTGGGCGAGGGTGAGCCAGAGCCAGGCGGCGAGGGAGGCGTAGGCCGCGCAGGCGGCGGTGAGGAGGCCCATGCCGGCAGTGTGCCGGGCCGGGGCGTACGTGTCCCGTACCCGGCCCCTCCGGGTGCGGCGGCTTCGCGGCGCGTGTGCGGTGGCCTCCTGGCCCGGCTGCGATGGCCTCCTGGCCGGGGTGCGTGGGCCTTCCGGCCCGGGGTGGCCTCCCGGCCTCGGTGCGGCGGATTCCCGGCCTGCGTGTGACGGCCCTTCGGCCGGAGTGCGGCCTTCCGGACCGGATGTGACGGCTTTGCCGTCCTCCCGCTACCGGGCCCCGGCTCGCCTTTCGCGTACCCGGGCGCCCCAGGTGCGCCGGCCTTTCGGGCAGGGTGTGACGGCTCGCTGTCTCCGCGTGCCGGATGCGGCTGGTGCGTCGCGCGCCCCGGCGCTCCGGGGGCTTTCGGTTCTGCCGGGGCGGGGGTCGACTAAGGTGGCCGGGTGAAGATCGCGCTCATGGACTCCGGAATCGGCCTCCTCGCGGCGGCCGCGGTGGTGCGGCGGCTGCGGCCGGACGCGGATCTGGTCGTGTCCTCCGACCCCGACGGGATGCCCTGGGGCCCACGGACCCCCGCCGACCTCGCCGAGCGGGCACTCGCCGTCGCCCGGGCCGCCGCCGCGCACCGCCCGGACGCGCTGATCGTCGCCTGCAACACCGCCAGCGTGCACGCCCTGGACGTCGTGCGGGCGGAGCTGGAGCCGGCCATCCCGGTCGTCGGGACCGTGCCGGCGATCAAGCCCGCCGCGGCCGCCGGCGGCCGGGTGGCGATCTGGGCCACCCCCGCCACCACCGGCAGTCCCTACCAGCGCGGGCTCATCCGCGACTTCGCCGCCGGGGCCCGGGTCACCGAGGTGCCCTGCCCCGGCCTCGCCGACGCGGTGGAGACGGCCGACGACGCCGCCGTGACGGCAGCCGTAGCCGCGGCCGCCGCGCTCACCCCGGCCGACGTCACCGACGTGGTGCTCGGCTGCACGCACTACGAACTGGTCGAAGGCCCCATCCGGGCCGCCCTCGCCGCGCGGACCCAGGGGGCGGGGCTGGTCTACCACGGTTCCGCCGAACCCGTCGCGGTCCAGGCGCTGCGGCGCCTCGGCCTGCGGCCCGAGCCCGGCCTGCCGCCCACGGGCGGACTGACCGTGCTGCGCAGCGGGCGCGAGGGGACCCTGCCCGCCGCCGCGCTCGCGTACGCCGAAGGCAGGCTGCTCGCGGGCCAGGGCGCGCCCGTCGGCTGACTGAGGTCGACCGCCCGACCCACCCCCCGCGAGACGAATCGTCTTGCATGAGATCCGCACCTGATCTACGGTTGTCCACGTAGCGAGACGGAACGGTCCGTCTCGCAGTGCTCCGAAGGGGGATCGCCCTTGCGTGCTCCACTCGCCACCACCCGGATCGTCCTGTCCGAGGTCACCAAGAGCTACGACACCCGCGTCGTCCTGGACCGCGTCAGCTGTACGGTCCGGCCCGGCGAGCGGGTCGGCGTCGTCGGCGACAACGGCTCCGGCAAGTCCACCCTGCTCCGGCTGCTCGCCGGCCGGGAACGCCCCGACCACGGAGAGGTCGCCGTCACCGCCCCCGGCGGCCTCGGGTACCTCGCGCAGACCCTCGACCTCCCGCCGACCGCCCGCGTCGGCGAGGCCGTCGGCCTCGCCCTCGCGGACCTGCGCGCCCTGGAACGCCGCATCCGCGCCGCGGAATCGCTGCTCCACCGGGCCGGGCCCGAGGAACTCGCCGCGTATGGAGACCTCCTGGCCGCCTACGAGGCGCGCGGCGGCCGCGATGCCGAACGGCGCGTCGCCGCCACCCTGCGCCGCCTCGGCGAACGCGCCGAGCTCGACCCGGACCGCCCGCTCGGCACCCTGTCCGGCGGTCAGCGCTCCCGGCTCGCCCTCGCGGCGGCCCTCGCCGCCGAGCCGGAACTCCTGCTGCTCGACGAACCCACCAACGACCTCGACGACGAGGCGGTCGCCTGGCTGGAGGACCGTCTGCTCGCCCACCGCGGCACCGTCGTCGCCGTCACCCACGACCGGCTCTTCCTCGACCGCGTCACGACAGCCGTCCTCGAAGTGGACCAGGACGGCCGGACGGTACGCCGGCACGGCAACGGCTACGCGGGCTACCGCACGGCTCGCGCCGCCGAACGGGCGCGCCGGGAGCGGGAGTACGAGCAGTGGCGCGAGGAGGTGCGGGACGCCGAGCGGCTCGCCGACACCAACATCGGGCGGTTCGCCGCGATCCCGCGGAAGCTGCCGCGCGGCTTCAGCGGAGCCGGTGCCTTCCGTGCCCGGTCCCGGACCCACGGCGCCGCGAGCCGTGTCCGCGCCGCCCGCGAACGGCTGCACCGGCTGACCGAGCGCCCGGTCGCCCCGCCCCCGCGGCCGCTGGTCTTCACCGGCCGGTTCACCGAGGGCTCGGCGGGAGTGGTGGAGATCGCCGGTGCGGCCCTGCCGGGACGGCTCGCGCCCGTCTCGCTCACTCTGCCGCCGGGGGAGCGGCTCCTGGTGACCGGACCCAACGGCGCCGGGAAGTCCACCCTGTTGCACCTGCTCGCGGGTGAACTGGAGCCCGCCGTGGGCAGCGTACGGACGCCGCCGCGGGTCGGACTGCTCCGGCAGGATGACCCGTGGCAGCGCGAACCGCGCTCCGTCGCCGAGGTGTTCGGCCAGGAGTACGCCGACCGGGTGGCGGACGACGGACTGCTCGCCCCGGACGACCTCACCCGGCCCGTACGCGCGCTCTCGGCGGGCCTGCGCCGCAAGCTGGAGCTCGCCCGGCTGGTGGCGCGGCCCCTCGACCTGCTGCTGCTGGACGAGCCCACGAACCACCTGGCCCCGGCCGTGGCGGAGGAGCTGGAGGCGGCCCTGGCCCACTTCGGCGGCACCCTGGTCCTCGTCACGCACGACCGGCGGCTGCGCGCGTCCTTCCGGGGGCGGCGCCTGGAACTTCAGCGGGAGCCGGCCGCCGCGAGCCGCTGAGCCAGCGTACGCAGGCCGTCCGCGTCCAGGACCCGGTCCCCGAACCCGGGCAGCGGCACGTGCAGCGCCGCCGTCCAGTGGGCCGGCACCGCCCTCTGGCCGTACCGGGCCCCGGCCAGGGCACCCGTCACCGCGGCCACCGTGTCGGTGTCCCCGCCCAGGTCCACGGCGGCCCGTACCGCCTCGGCGAAGCCGGTGGTGGTCCGCAGTGCCCACACGGCCGAACCCAGACAGGGCCACACCGCTCCGTTGAACTCGGTGGCCTGCTCCGGATGCCAGTCGGGGGCGAGCACGCGACCGTAGCGCTCGCGGTGGTCCGGATGCACCGCGGCGAGCGCCGCGGGGAGGGCGGCCAGCGGGTCGGCCCCTTCCAGGGCGACGCGGACGAGCTCGTGCAGGATCGCCGTCCCCTCCCAGGCGGCCCGGTCGCCGTGCGTCAGGGCCGCGATCCGCCGGGCGGCTTCCATGGTCCCCTCCCGCCCGGCGGGGGCGAAGTAGACCGCCGGGGTGGCGGCCCGCATCAGGGAACCGTTGCCCGCCGCCCGTGCGTTGATCTGGAAGTGCAGGGCCGCGGCGAGCTCCCAGGACTCGCCGTTGGTCAGCACGTCCTCGGTCTGCAGCCCGATGTCCTTCGGCTGCCCGGCCGCCCAGCGCTGGAACCGGCCGAAGATGTCGGGGAGTTCGAGACCGCCGCACTCCAGCAGCGACTCCGCGACGAGGACGGCCATCTGGGTGTCGTCCGTGGCCTCGCCGGGGTCCCAGCCGCCGCCCCCGGCCATCTCCGTGCCGCGCGCGCTCAGTTCCCCCGCCGCCCCGAACTCGTACGGCGCGCCCAGTGCGTCTCCCGCGGCCGAGCCGATGACGGCTCCCACGGCCCGGTCCAGCCGGGTGATCACCGGTCCTCCTCCTCGCACACGGACGCCAGCAGTTCGCGCGTGAAGCGGTCCAGGTCGTCCAGGCCGGCCGCCGCCAGGGTCGCCGGCGCTCCGGTCAGCAGGTGGGGGATGGCGCCGTGCAGGGCGAGGGTCAGCGCGCGGGCCCGCTCGGGCCCCGCCGCCAGTCCGGCCGCGCGCAGCAGGTACGCGTGCGCCGTGAAATCCGCCGCCGCGGCCGGGTCCAGCAGCGCGGCCAGCCAGGGCCGCCGCGCCGCCTCGGCCTGGAGCTCCAGATAGGCCAGCATGCGGATGCGGCCGGGCCCGGCCGTGTCGCGCAGCAGCCCCGCGAGCAGAGCGGCGAGCTGCGCCGCGTCGGCAGGCCCCGGTCCGAGTCCCGGTCCGGGTCCGGACCCCGGTCCGGACTCCGCTCCCGGCGCTTGCTCCTGCCCGGCCCCCGCCAGGGTCTGCGCCAGCGCCCGGTACTGCTCCGCGCAGCGTTCGGCCGCGGCCCGCAGCAGGGCGTCGCGGGTCGGGAAGTAGTTCTTGGCGGTGCCCGTCGGCACGGCGGCGGCCGCGTCGACGGCCCGGTGCGTCAGCCCGCGCCCGCCCTCCTGCGCCAGTACGGCGATGGCCGCGTCGCGCAGCCGGTCCCTCCGGTCCTGATTCACGTCGCCACCTTAACCACAACCGTGGTACCACAGATGTAGTACCAGATCTGTGGTGGTTGTCGACGTGTGGCGAAGGTGAAGGGGCAGGCCATGAGCGAAACGCCGAGCGGGCGGGGACCGGGGCGCGGAGGGGGGCACGGCCGTGATCGTCGGCGCGGGGGTCGGCGGACTCGCCACCGCCGTTGGCCTGCGCCGTGCGGGCTGCGAGGCGACCGTCCTCGAACGGCGTACCGCGCTCGAACGCCACGGAACCGCCTTCGGCATCCACCCCACCGCCCAGACCGCCCTCGACCGGCTCGGCCTCGGCGACGCGCTGCGGGCGCGGGCGGTCCCGTACCGGGGAGCCCGCATCCGGCGCCCCGACGGAACGGTGCTGGCCGCCCTCCTCGTCCGCCGTGCGGGAGCCGCGCTGCACCGAGTGGGCGAGGGGCGGTGGCGGGCAAGCGGAACGTGAGTACGCTGCTACTCATGACGGGTCACCCTCCGGGTCCGCTCTGGGCGGGCCGCGCCTCCAACCGCGTGCAGTGGCTGCTCGCCGCCGTCGGTGCGGCGTGTCTGGCGCTCGGTATCGAACTCGCCGTCGACTACGCCTGGACCGCCGGCATCATCCCGCTGCTCATGTCCGTGATCGGCTGCCTCGCCGCCGGGCTGCTGATCCTCTACGGCACCCTGGCCTTCGTGCACGTCGCCGTCACCGTCGACGCCGAGGCCATGGAAGTGCGCTGCGGCCACATAGGGGTGCCCCGCCGCAAGATCCGGCTCACACAGGTCACCTCCGCCGAGTTCGTCCCCAGCATCACCCCGCAGCAATGGGGAGGCTGGGGCCACCGCTGGCGCCCCGAGAAGGGCACCGCGATCATCGTCCGGCGCGGCGAGGGCCTGGCCGTCGTCCTCGCCGACGGCAAGCGGTTCACCGTCACCGTCGACGACGCCGAGAGCGCCGTCCGCGTCATCCGCGCCCACCTGCGCGCCCTCGCCCGGTAGAGGTGTCCTGCGGAGGGCGGCCGGGCGCCTACCGCTCCGCGAGGCGCGGGGACGTACACTCCGCCAGATGAGCAGCAGTGTCACCCGCGCGACGGGGAACGAGCCCTCGCAGTCCGCCGACGGGCCCCCGGCCGAGGCGGCCACGCCCCCCGCGACCGCCCGGTCCGCCGCGAAGCGGAAGGGACCGTGGCTGCTGCGTGCCCTGCTCGCCGCCCTCTCGGGCGTGCTGCTCTACCTCAGCTTCCCGCCCCGCCCGCTGTGGTGGCTGGCCCCCTTCGCCCTCGCCCTGCTCGCCGGCTGCCTCCACGGCCGCCGCGCCCGGGCCGGCTTCGGCCTCGGGCTCCTCGCCGGGCTCGGCTACCTGCTGCCGCTCCTCGTCTGGACCGGTGAGGAGGTCGGCCCGGTGCCCTGGCTGGCACTGACCACCCTCGAAGCACTCTTCATCGGCCTCACCGGCCTCGGTATCGCCCTGGTCAGCCGGCTCCCGGCCTGGCCGCTGTTCGCCGCCGCCGTCTGGGTCGCGGGCGAGGCGCTGCGGGCCCGGGCCCCCTTCGGCGGCTTCCCCTGGGGCAAGCTCGCCTTCGGACAGGCCGACGGCGTCTTCACACCGCTCGCCGCCCTCGGCGGCACCCCCCTGCTCTCCTTCGGCGTCGCCCTCTGCGGATTCGGCCTCTACGAGGCCCTGCGCACGGCCCGCCGCCACCCCGGCCGCACCACCGCCGCGCTGACCGCGCTCACCGTCGCCGCCCCGATCGGCGTGGGCCTCGCCGCCCGCCCGCTGGTCTCCGACGCGGCCGAGGACGGCACCGCCGTGGTCGCCGTCATCCAGGGCAACGTGCCCCGTCTCGGCCTCGACTTCAACTCCCAGCGCCGGGCCGTCCTCGACAACCACGCCCGGCGCACCGTCCAGCTCGCCGAGGACGTCAAGGCCAGCCGCGCCCCGAAGCCCGACTTCGTCGTGTGGCCGGAGAACTCCTCCGACCTCGACCCGTACGCCGAGGCCGACGCCCACGACGTCATCGACCAGGCCGTCAAGGCCATCGGCGTGCCCGTCGCCATCGGCGCCGTGGTGGCCCCGGAGACGGGCCCGCTGCGCAACACGATGATCCTGTGGGACCCGGTCAAGGGCCCCACCGCGACCTACGACAAGCGCAAGATCCAGCCCTTCGGCGAGCGCATCCCGATGCGCTCCGTCGTCCGCCTCTTCAGCTCCGACGTGGACCGGGTGCGCCGCGACTTCGGTCCCGGCAAGGAGCCCGGCGTCTTCGACATGGCCGGCACCGGTGTCGGCATGGTCACCTGCTTCGAGGCGGCCTTCGACGACGCGGTCCGCTCCACCGTCCAGGCCGGCGCCCAGGTGATCGCCGTACCGAGCAACAACGCCACCTTCGGCCGGACGCAGATGACCTACCAGCAGCTCGCCATGGACCGGATCCGCGCCGTCGAGCACAGCCGGACCGTCCTCGTCCCGGTCACCAGCGGGGTCAGCGCCGTCATCCGCCCCGACGGGAAGATCGTCTCGCAGACCGAGATGTTCACCGCGGACGCCCTGGTCGCCGAGATCCCGCTGCGCTCCGGCCGCACCCCGGCCACGGTCGTCGGTCCGCTCCCGGAGTACGCACTGCTCCTGCTGGCCGCGGGCGGCTTCGGGTGGATCCTGAACCGCCGGATCCGCTCGCGCCGTGCCACCTGAGGCGGGATTCGGTCCGGCGGCCTCGTAGGGTCGGGGCATGACCACACCCGATTTCATCCGCCGGATCCGCGCCACCGCCGGGCACCAGCTGCTCCTGCTGCCCGGAGTCACGGCCATCGTCTTCGACGACCTCGGCCGGGTGCTGCTCGGCCGGCGCACCGACACCGGGCAGTGGGCGGTGGTCGGCGGAATCGCCGAGCCGGGGGAGCAGCCCGCGGAGACCGCCGTGCGCGAGGTGTACGAGGAGACGGCGGTGCGCTGCGTCGTCGAGCGCGTGGTCCTCGTCCAGATGACGGAGCCGATGACCTACCCCAACGGTGACATCTGCCAGTTCCAGGACATCACCTTCCGCTGCCGCGCGACGGGCGGCGAGGCACGGGCCAACGACCACGAGTCCCTCGAAGTGGCCTGGTTCGAGGTGGACGCGCTGCCGCCGCTGGATCCCTTCGGTCTGGACCGGATCCACCGGTCCCTGCTCGACGAGCCGACCTGGTTCGAGGCCCCGGCCGCTCTCACCTAGGGGGTGTGAGCTGCGCGGAGGTGCGCTGTAAGGTTCCGCTGATCCAAGGCGGTCATCGGACAGTCGTACATTCAAGGGGGCGGTCGAGGGATGACCTCGCGCAATTCAGCCGGAGAGTCGCGGGCGGGCGGCCATGGCCGCCCGTCGGCCGGAGCGGTCCCCGGCGGGCGCCTGGCGGTCCTCGACGGAGTGCGGGTCCTCGCCGCGCTCGGCGTGCTCTTCTACCACTACTCCGCCCTCGAAAGCGCCTGGGGGAAAGCACCCGCGGACGTCTTCCCGAACGCCCACCGCCTCGCCGTCTACGGCTGGCTCGGCGTCGAGATCTTCTTCCTGGTCAGCGGGTTCGTCATCTGCATGAGCGCCTGGGGCCGCTCGGTGGGCGACTTCGCGGTGTCCCGGGCCGCCCGGCTCTTCCCCGCCTACTGGGCGGCCGTCGCCTTCACCGCCCTCGTGCTGTACTCCTGGTCCGAGGTCAGGCAGGTCAGGGCGTTCAGTGACGTCCTGGTGAATCTGTCGATGCTCCAGACCGGCCTCGGCGTTCCGAACATCGACGACGCCTACTGGACCCTGTTCGTCGAGCTCAAGTTCTACGTCCTGTTCGCGATCGTGGTCATGCGCGGCCTGACCTACCGCAACTGCGTCCTGTTCTGCGCGGCCTGGACCCTGGCCGGCGTCGTGGCGCCCACCGCCGACAACGGCGTGCTCTCCTTCTTCGCGGTCTCGTCCTCGTCCCCGTACTTCATCGCCGGTATCGGCTTCTACCTGATGCGCCGGTTCGGGCCGAACGCCGTCCTGTGGGCCGTCGTCGGGGTCCAGTTCCTCCTCGCGCAGCACTACGTGCACGCCCGCATGATCACCAACCTGGGCCGGGCCGCCACCGAGCGGACGCCCGCCTGGCCCGCCCACCTGGTCATCGCGCTGGGCTTCGCCCTGATGGCGGCCATAGCGCTCGGCGCCCTCGACGGCGTCCGGTGGCGCTGGCTCCCGCACGCCGGAGCGCTCACGTACCCGCTCTACCTGATCCACATGATGGCCGGGCTGACCTTCATCCATCACTTCCGCCGCGACGTGGCGCCCGTACCCCTGGTCACCGGTGTGACCGCCGCGATGCTGCTGCTCGCCTGGCTCATCCACCGGCTCGTGGAACGCCCGCTCGGCCGCCACCTGCGCGACCGGCTGCGCAGCGGGATGCAGGACATCCGGTCGGCCACCCCGCGCGGCCCGTCGATCGGCCGGCTCCCCGCCCAGCCCTCGGCGCCCGACGCGGAACGCATCCCGGCCCGCCGCTAGTGCTGTGACCCGGTGAACCTTCCCGGTCACAGCACTAGCGCTGTCTCGGCAGGCCTCAAGGCCTCAGGACCGTGCCTCCCGGTACAGCTGCACCGCCCGGTCGCCCATGACCGCGCTGTACGAGATCTCCGGGACGCTTCCGCCGCCCTCGTAGCCGCCGAGCACTCCGGCCAGTGCCCCGTTCACCAGCCAGGGGCTGCCGCTGGTGCCGCCGGTGAGGTCGGGGCAGTCGATCCGGCGCTGGCTCGCGGAGAGCAGGCCGGTGGTGTTCGCGCAGCGCACCGGGGCCTCCAGGGTCCGCGGGTAGCCGATGATCGTCACCCTGGCGTCGTCCGGCTGCTCGGCGGCGACCGGGAAACCGCCCACGAGGGCCTCCACGGTTCCGGTCCGCCCGCCGTCCACCGGGGCCACCGTCGCGAAGGCGATGTCGTCGTCCGGGTCCTGCCGGTCCGTCCAGCCCGGTGCGATGTACGTGCCGGTGAGCTTCCAGAATCCGTACGGGGCCTTGCCGTCGCGGTAGCCCGGTGCGAAGAGGGTGGTGTCCGGGCTCTCCAGGCAGTGCGCGGCGGTGGCGACCACATCGCCCTCCTCGCTGTGCACCACGGCGGCGGTGCAGTGATGTCCGCCGTCCTGCCCGCCCGGGAAGAGCGCGCCCACCCGGTCGGTGGTGGCGCCGGGCAGTGCCCACGCGGTGACGCCGAGCGGTGGTCCGGCGGCGGCGTCGGGCAGGTCCACGCCGACCAGCGCGGCCATCGCGGCCATGGCGAACAGGATCCGGGACGCCCGCCGCGCACGGGTGCGCCGGGCCGGTCGGAGGAGCGTGGAGTGGATCATTTTTCCACCCTGCCCGCCGAACCTATGTCCGGAGGATGGTGTTCCGTATGAATCCCCTGTGAATCCTGTGAAGCTCATGTGAAGACCGGGGCATGCCCGGACAGGCCCCGCTATGTCGGATGTAGACAGCCGATGGGCGGCTATCCGGAGCTGCGGCACCGCCGCACGCCCCTGCCACCGCGCCCGAGCCGTACGCCGCCCAGCGCGGCCGGGCCCGCCGGTCCGGCCCGCGCTCCAGGAACGAGACCAGCAGCAGCGTGGAGAGCCCGGCTCCCCCGCGACCAGCGCCACGCACGCCGCGGTGGCCGACCGAGCCCCAGGGCCCACCAGTCTATGGACGCCACGGACGGTTTCCGGACCCGGTGTTGTGCACCACGGAGCGTGATCGTGCGGCCCCCCGCCCCTAGCCTCGCCGCAGGAGCACGAACGAGGGGCGGTACCCGGTGAACTGGCTCATCCACGACTACCGCGAGAGCGATCTCGCAGCGGTGGTCCACCTGATCGACACCACGGCCGAGCTCGGACAGGAGTCCGTCTTCTCGCTCGCCGAGTGCATCAGCGCGCTGACCGACCGCCAGCCCTGTGTGGTCGCCGTTCACCAGGGCGTCCCCATCGGCGCGGCGCTCGCCTGCGTCACCGGCGAACGGGCCTGGGTCATGCGCATCGCGATCGCCGCCGGCTGGCGCGGCCGGGGCCTGGCCAGCGCCCTGCTCGTGGAACTGGAGCGGCGGCTCATCGCCGCGCGCGTCGGCCGCATCGCGTACGTCCTGCCCGAGGAGGACATGCTCGGCGAGGGCCTCCTCAACGCCGGATACACCCGGCAGCCGGCCGTCGCCTACTTCGAGAAGACCGAGCCGCTGCACGGACCGGCCGCGGGCCTCCTCGACGACCTCGGCGGCCGCTTCCTGCCGAACGACCTGTGGACCAAGGTCGCCGGCATGGAGAAGGAGAAGGACCTCATCGAGCGGCGTGTGGTGCTGCCGCTCGCCGAGCCCGAGCGGGCCGCCTCGCACGGGGTGCGGCCGCCGCGCGCCATCACCCTCTTCGGCCCGCCCGGCACCGGCAAGACCACCTTCGCCCGGGCCATCGCCTCCCGGCTCGGCTGGCCCTTCGTGGAACTGCTGCCCTCCCGCCTTGCCGACGAGGGCAACCTGGCCGCCGCGCTGCGCGACGCGTTCGCCCGGATCGCCGAGCTGGAGCGCGTACTCGTCTTCATCGACGAGGTCGAGGAGATCGCACCGGTGCGCACCGAGCCCGCACAGCCCGGCGGGATCCACGGCGTGACGAACGAGCTGCTGAAACTGATACCGGGCTTCCGGGAGGGCGACGAGCGGCTGCTGGTGTGCGCGACCAACTCCATCCGCTCCCTCGACCCGGCCTTCCTGCGGCCCGGGCGCTTCGACTACCTCATCCCGATCGGCACCCCGGACGCCGGGGCGCGCGCCGCCATCTGGTCCCGCTACACGGCGGGCCGCGCGGACGTCGACGTGAACGCCCTGGTGGCGGCCACCGAGCTGTTCACGCCGGCCGACATCGAGCACGCGGCGCGGATCGCGGCGCAGGTGTCCTTCGAGCGGGACCTGGAGGCGGTGGGCGCGCGGGGCGCGGCGGCCGCGCAGCTGGGCGCGACCACGGAGGACTACCTGGCAGCGGTCCGGCAGTGCCGCCCGACGGTGACCCCGGCGATGACGGGCGAGTTCGAGGCGGACATCACCGCGCACGCCCGGTTCTGACCCGGGCCGGAGCCCCCTGATTTCCGTCCCCCGGTTGCGGCGGGGGCGGAATGCGAAACGGCCCGCGGCCACTCCCCGAAGGGGCCGCGGGCCTTCCCGCGCGGCCGCGGCAGCCGCTTCGGCTACCGTCGCCGCACGGGCTTCGTCATCTTCATGACCCTTCCCGGGCCGGCTCTGGTGCCGTGCCCGCTACGGGGAGCAGCGGTACGTGAAGTCCACTGCGGCCGTGCGCCGACCGGGCGACACCAGCTGCAGCTCCGCCTTCGCCGGGTAGCTCCCCTTGCCCTGGAAGGTCCACAGCAGGTGCAGCCGGGCCTCCCGCTGCCCGCGCGGCACCCGCTCGGTCAGCCGCTCGGACCGGGTGCCGTCGCTGCGCACCCACCGGTAGGCGAGGACGCCCGGGCGCCCGTTGGTCGCCACCACGGCCTCCACATCGGCCGCCGCGTCACAGGCCGGGCCCTTGGGATCGGTACGCACGGCCACGTCCCGGACCTCGATGCCGGGCCCGAGCCGCTGCCACCCGAGGTACGCGAGGACCGCTGCCAGGACGAGCGCCGCGAGGGCGTACCGCCGCAGACCGGCCAGGCGGCGCCGCCGGGGCGGCGGTACGACGGCCATGGAGACGTCCACGGGGAACGGCGCGGGCATGGCCGCGGTGACCCCGGGCCCGAATCGGAGCACGGAGCCCTCGACCCGGTCGGGAGCCACCTCCTCGGGAGCCATCCTCTTGGTCGTGTCCGGGGGACCGCTGAACCAGTGGCTGCCGAGGACGGTGGCGCTGTAGTCGTCGCCCTCGGGGGCGCCGGAACCGCTCATCGGGGCACCTCCTGGCAGCGCAGCAGGTACTGCGAGGCCGACGCGGACTTGTTCCCGGTGGTGGGCTTGGTGGTGACCCGGACCCCGCCGTAGCAGCCACGGTCGCGCGCGAAGGTATGGGACCTGACCTGGGTGGCCGTCGAGCCGGCCGGGACGACGAACGACTCGGCGCCGTCGGGGACCGAGTAGGAGCCCTGCGCGCCGCCCAGGAACCACTCCACCGTCACCGTGACCGAGCCCGTGCCCTGGGAGGTGACCGAAATCGTCGCGTCGCCCCGGTAGACGCCGGTCTTGAGCGACACGGCGACGTCCGTGACCTTCAGCGTCGGTGTGGGCGTCGGTGTCGGGATCGGCGTGGGCGGCCAGCTCACCGTCGGCTTCGGGGTGGGGCTCGTCGACCACGACGGAGAGGCCGACGGGGCCGTGGACGCGGACGGCGAGGGGCTCGGGGACGCCGAGGGGCTCGGACTCGGCGAAGGGGAGGCGGAGTCCGTCGGGCTCGGGCTCGGGTTCGCGCTCGGCGAGGCCGAGCCGGGCGGGGCCGCGCTCGTCGTGGCGAAGGCGCTCACCGCCGAAGCCGCGTCGGGGGCCGCGCCGATCGCGTCCGTCGTCAGGACCAGCACGGTGCCCAGCACCAGCGCCACGCCCGCCGCGAGCCAGCCGCGGCGCCCCGGAGCCCAGCCCGAACCGCTGGGCACCTTGGTCGTGGCGAACGCGGTGGTACCCGCCGCCGGGCCGCCCGCCGAGGGGAACAGCAGCGGCAGCAGCGCGGCCAGCGCCGCCAGCTTGCGCTGTCCGCGCTCCTCCCACTCGGGCCCGTACGCCGCCAGCGCCACGCCCTCCAGCTCGGCCACGAACGCCTCGGCGTTCTCCGGCCGCTGCTCGGGCGCCTTCGCCAGGCCGCGCCGGATCAGCGGACGTACGGGCTCGGGCGCTTCCGTCTCCGGTACCGGCGCCTCGATGTGCTGGACGGCGAGCTCGGCGAAGTTCTCCCCGTCGTAGGGCTTGCGGCCGGTGAGGCACTCGAAGAAGGTCGCGGTCGCCGCGTACACGTCGGCCGCGGGCGAGGCCGGCCGGCCCTGCCACTGTTCGGGAGCCATGTAGGCGGGGGTTCCGGCCACGCCGGGCGTGCTGCCCCGGTTCGCCGCGATCCCGAAGTCCACCAGCTTCGACGAGCCGTCCGGTGCGACCAGTACGTTCTCCGGCTTGTAGTCCCGGTGGACGACGCCCGCCCGGTGCGCCGCCGCGAGCCCGAGCAGGGACCCCTTGAGGACCACCAGCGCGGCCTCGGCGTCGGCCCGCCCGGACTGCTTCAGCAGAGCGCGCAGGGAGATGCCGTCCACCAGCTCCATGACGATGGCCGCGCCGCCGGACGCCTCCACGTACTCGTACAGCCTGACCACGTACGGGGACTCCAGCCCGCCCAGGAGGCGGGCCTCGGCACGGAACTCCCCGACGAACGCCGGATCCCGGCGCAGCCGGTCGCTGAGGTACTTCACCGCGACAGGGGTGCCCGTGCCGTCGTGGACGGCGAGGACCACGCGGCCGCTGCCGCCCGAACCGAGCTCACGGACCTCGGTGTAACCGGGGACCGACCATGCCGCCCGCGTGTCGTTCATCGTTCCTGCCCCCTGCCTGCCGTGTGGCGCCGCCGCATCGCTCGGACGACGGTCCCGGACCGGCGTCCACCGGCCCTCCCCGGACCGGACGCCCCCTGGGACGTGGTTTCCCCCGTGGCCGGTTCCCCACCACGGCGGCCGGCTCAGGCTGCGGCCGACAGGGCCCCGATCATGGCGTGCAGCCGGTCGGCCGCCGCCCGCCCGAAGGCCGGATCGTTGATGTGTGTGTCGTAGTCGTAGAGCCTGGTGGCACTGCCCCGCAGCCCCTCGCGCAGTGCCGCGAACAGGGCACGGTCCGCGCCGGCGTCATGGTACGGCCCGCCCGGCGCGCCGAGCGTGGACAGTCCACGGAGCGGGACGCAGACCGCCGTGGGGCCGTTCGCCGCGCGCAGTTTGGCGGCGACCCGGCGGCCGAGCTCCGCGCATTCGGCCGCGGTCGTACGCGTCACCGTGATGGACGGATTGTGGACGTGGACGCCCCGGTCGCGGACCTGCCGGGGCAGGCTCTCCAGCGGGCCGAACTTCACCATGTCCAGCGCCCCCAGGCTCACCACCTGCGGGATTCCGGCCCGCCCGGCGGCGCTGAGCCGGTCCGGGCCCGCGGTGAGGATGCCCCCGCACAGGTCGTCGGCGAGCTCGCTGAGGGTGAGGTCGAGGACGCCCGCGAAGATCCCCTGGCCGGCCAGGGTCTCCAGGGTGCGGCCGCCGGTGCCGCTGACGTGGAAGACCAGCACCTCGTAGCCGAGTTCCGTCAGCCGCTCGCGCGCCGCGTCCACCCCGGCCGTGGTCACGCCCGCCATGCTCGCCGCGACCAGGGGGCGGCCGCCCTCGCCCAGCCGGGGCGGGTGGCCCTCCGCGGTGGTGCGGGCGTAGGCCCGGGCCATCCCGGTGATCGCCGCCACGGCGTTCGCCAGGACCGGTGCGGAGATGCTGTTGATCCCCGCGACGTCCACCACGCTGTACATCATGGTGATGTCCGAGGACCCCACGTAGGGGCGGACGTCCCCGGACGCCATGGACGAGACCATCAGTTTCGGTACGCCCAGCGGCAGGGCGCGCATCGCCCGGGTGGCGATGGAGGTGCCGCCGCTCCCGCCGATGGCGAGCACCCCGTGCAGCCTGCCTTCGGCGTGCAAGCGTAAGAGGGTCGCCTCCGCGCCCCTCGCCATGGTGGTCACGGCCGCCCCCCGGTCGGCGGCCGTGCGCAGTTCCGACAGTTCCGTTCCCGCGGCCCGGGCCACCGCGTCACGCGGCACGTCGGCGGGCACCCGGGGTTCGCCCATGATTCCTGTGTCGACCAGTACCACTTCGACGCCGGCGCGCAGCAGCCTCTCCCGCAGCCAGCCGTACTCCACACCCTTGGTGTCCAAGGTCCCCACCAGCACGACGTTCGTCATGTGTGCAATGTCCATGCAGGTAAGGGCGTTGGCAAGTGCAAGTGTGGGTCAAACCTTCAGGAGCTCCAACAGTCTTTCCAGAAAGGGGAGTTGGGAGGGCATCAGCATGTTTTGCGCCACTGGCGGAGCAAACCAGGCCACCCGGTCCAGCTCCGGGAACTCCTGGACGTTCCCGGAGTGCGGAGGCCACTCCATCGAGAAGGTCCCGGGCACCATCAGCGCGGGGTCGAGATCCGCCTCCACCGCCCAGATGGTCACCAGCTTTCCGCTGGTCAGGCGTACCTCGCCCAGGGGGAGGTACTCGCCCTCCGGCGGGGGCAGCCCGATCTCCTCGGTGAACTCGCGGCGAGCCGCGTCCCGCGGAGTCTCCTCCGGCCCGTATTCACCCTTGGGGATGGCCCAGTCCCCGGCCACCCGCCCGGCCCAGAGCGGACCGCCCATATGTCCGAGGAGTACCTCGACACCGGGCTCCCGCTCCGGACCGGTCCGCCGGAAGAGGAGCAGTCCGGCACTGCGTTTGTGCGTCATGGGTACATCCATGCCCCGTACGGACCCGGGCCAGTGATACCGGTACGGGTTCTGCAGTCAGAAGTCAGGGGTCAGGAGGCAGCGCTCAGTGGGCGTGCGGGCCCTGCCGGTGGACCGGACCGTGCGCGTCCGCGCAGTGCGCGTCGGACCGGCCCCCGCCCGCGCGGCCGACCGTGAGCAGGGAGTCCTGCGCGTGGTCCACCTGGAGGGTGGTGTGCGTGATCCCGTACTCCTTGTCGAGCAGCTGCTCCAGGTCCCGGCGGACGGCGTGGCAGTCGCCCGCCGGCTCCACCAGCACGTGCGCGGACAGTGCCGCCTGGCCCGAGGTGATCGTCCAGATGTGCAGGTCGTGCACCTCGGTGACGGGCGGGTGCCCGACGAGGCGGTCGCCGACCGCGTCCGGGTCCACATGGGCCGGGGCGGCCTCCAGGAGGATCCGGCCGGACTCGCGGACCAGCCCGTAGCCCGCCTTGAGCATCAGCACCACCACGACCAGCGTGGCGATCGCGTCCGCCTGCCGGAAACCGGTGGTCAGCACGATCAGACCGGCGATCGCGGTGCCGATGAAGGCGAAGAGGTCGTTCAGGATGTGCTGGTAGGCGCCCTCGACGACGAGCGCCGAACGGTTCGCCCGGGAGATGCACCAGGCCGCGGCCACGTTGACGGCGATGCCCGCGAGCGCCGTCACCACGACCAGCCCGCCCTCCACCGGCGGCGGGTCCATCAGCCGCCGCACCGCTTCGTACGCCAGCCAGACCGCCAGCAGGATCAGCGTCAGCCCGTTCGCCTGGGCGGAGAGTATCTCCGCCCGCTTGAGGCCGTACGTGAAGCCGCCGCGGGCGGGGCGCGCGGCCAGCCGCATGGCGATCAGCGCCAGGACGATCGAGACCGCGTCGGTCAGCATGTGGGCCGCGTCGGAGATCAGCGCCAGCGAGTGGGCCATGACGCCGACGACCACCTCGACGGCCATGAACCCGCCGATCAGGGCGAGCGCGATCGCCAGCCAGCGCCGGTCGGCATCGGCCGCCACGCCATGGCTGTGCCCGCCGGGACCGTGGCCGTGGTCGTGGCCCGCGGACCCGTGGCCGCGTCCCTTGCCGTTCCCGTGCCCGTGGCCGTCGTGCGCGTGGTCGTGCCCACTCATGGCGTCCCCCGTTTCGTCGCGGCGCCCGTGTGTTCGGGTCCGTCGCGTGAAGTGAAGCGCACCCCGGCGGGATCGGCAAAGGCTGCAACGGGGACCGTTGTCATTACCCATAAGAGGGCTCTGACCTGCGACGATGCCCGGCCGGTGCCGGACCTTCGCGATCGTGGGAAAATCTGGTCATGGTCCAGCGCCCAAGTGTGCCGACCGCGCCCCAGCTCGTCCTGGTGACCGACTGGGGCGCCACCGAGATGGATCCGGACCGGATCTACCACGTCGGTCGGGACCCCCTTTGCGAAATCTGCCTCGACGACGCCCGCGTCTCCTGGCACCACGCGATCCTGCGCCCGGACGGCGACCACTGGACGCTCGAGGACGAGGGCAGCACCAACGGCACCTTCGCCGACGGTCACCGCGTCCACGAGTGGAGCGTCGGCGTCGGCACCGAGCTGCGCTTCGGCAGCGTCGAGGACGGGCCGCGCGCCGCCGTCATCGGCCCCGCGCCGCCGGCGCCCGCACCACCCTCCGCGCCCGGCGCCGGTCGCCCCTCCCAGGTCGCGAACCCGGCCATGACCGGCACCTTCCGCCAGCCGACGACCGTACGTCCGCTGCCCGTCCGCACCGCCGTCCGCATCGGCCGCGCCCCCGACAGCGACCTCGTCGTCGACGACCTCACCGTGTCCCGCCGGCACGCCGAGCTGCACGCCCTCGCCGACGGCAGCTACGAGATCGTCGACCTCGGCAGCCACAACGGCACCTACCTCAACGGCGTCGCCGTGACCCGGGCCACCCCCGTCAGCGAGGGCGACATCGTCGGCATCGGCCACTCGGTCTTCTGCCTCGTCGGCGACCAGCTCCAGGAGTACGTGGACACCGGAGAGGTCTCCCTCGATGTCCAGGGCCTCACCGTCGCCGTCGACCACGGCCGTAAGACCCTCCTCGACCAGGTTTCCTTCCCGGTCGGCGCCAAATGCCTGCTCGCCGTCGTGGGACCCAGCGGAGCCGGCAAGTCCACGCTGCTCGGCGCACTGACCGGTCTGCGCCCCGCCGACCAGGGCACCGTCCTGTACGACGGACGCGACCTCTACCGCGACTACGCCGAACTGCGCAGCCGCATCGGCCTCGTCCCGCAGGACGACATCCTGCACTCCCAGCTCACCGTCCGGCGCGCCCTCACGTACGCCGCCGAACTGCGCTTCCCGCAGGACACCGCCAAGGCCG
Organism: Streptomyces sp. NPDC040545; assembly: GCF_055595065.1. Classification (NCBI taxonomy): domain Bacteria; kingdom Bacillati; phylum Actinomycetota; class Actinomycetes; order Kitasatosporales; family Streptomycetaceae; genus Streptomyces; species Streptomyces sp. NPDC040545. The sequence goes on along the minus strand of NZ_JBVIWA010000010.1, from coordinate 54,160 downwards.
AGCGCCAGGCCCGGGTCGACGAGGTGATCGGCGAACTCGGCCTCGAACAGCGCGCCGACCAGCCCATCCACAGCCTCTCCGGCGGCCAGCGCAAACGCGTCTCCGTCGCCCTGGAACTGCTCACCAAGCCCTCCCTGCTCTTCCTGGACGAGCCCACCTCCGGACTCGACCCCGGCATGGACCGCTCGGTGATGAACATGCTGCGCGACCTCGCGGACGACGGCCGCACGGTCATCGTCGTCACCCACAGCGTGCTCAACCTCGAAGGCTGCGACCGCCTCCTGGTCCTGGCGCCCGGCGGGCGCATCGCGTACTACGGCGCCCCCGGGGAGGCCCTCGACTTCTTCGGCTTCGACCAGTGGCCCGAGGCGTTCGAAGCCTTCGAGAACCAGCGCGACCGCGACTGGGCCGGGGAGTACCGGGCCTCGCCGCTGCACCGCCGCCACGTCGACGTCACCGCCGGCCGGCCGGCCCTCACGGCGCAGGCCGAACGGGCCGCCGGCGTCCCGGCGCAGCCGCCGCCCAAGGCCCAGAGCTGGGGCTCCCAGCTCTCCACCCTGATCCGGCGGTACGCCGCAGTGCTCAGATCCGACCGCACCTTCCTGATCATCATGGTCGCGCTGCCCTTCGTCATGGGCGCCATGACCCGCGCACTGGCCGGCAACACCCTCAACGCCGAAACCGCGCTGAACGCCCTGTTCATCCTGTGCGTGGGCGGAGTCCTGATCGGCGCCGCCAACGCGGTGCGCGAACTCGTCAAGGAACGCGTCATCTACCAGCGCGAGCGCTCCGTCGGCCTGTCACGCTCCGCCTACCTGATGTCCAAGGTGGTCGTCCTCGGCGCGATCACCGTCGCCCAGGCCGTGGTCCTGACCCTCGTAGGCCTCGCGGGCGTCACCATCAATGCCCCCGGCGGCCGCGGCCTCTTCATGCCACCACTACTCGAGATCACCCTCGCCGTCGCCCTGCTGTCCCTCACCGCGATGCTGCTCGGCCTGCTGATCTCCGCCCTGGTGACCAAGGAGGAGGTCACCATGCCGCTGCTGGTCCTCCTCACGATCGTCCAGGTCGTCTTCTGCGGCTCCCTGCTGAAACTCACCGGCGTCCCCGTCATCGAACAGCTGGCCTGGTTCGTCCCGGCCCGGTGGGCCATGGGAGCGATGGCCGGCACCATCGACCTCGGCGCGATCGTGCCCGGCAAGATCACCCAGGACCCGCTGTTCGATCACGAGGCCCACCTGTGGCTCCTCGAAATGGGCATGCTCGTCGTCCTGTCCGTGCTGTTCGGCGTGCTGGTCGTCCGGCTGCTGCGCCGCCACGAGCCGACCATCATGCGGAAGTAGGCCTCATGAGCATCCCGCTGGGACCCGGAGGCGAGGTGGCTGACTTCCGGCCCACCCATGTGGTGCCCCAGGAGGGACTGCCCGCCTGGGAGGGCCCCGACGTCACCCGGCCGACCGTGCCCCTGGACCCGTTCCTGCCCGTGCAGCTGCTGTCCCGGCGCGGGGAGTGGGGGGAGGTCCTGTGTGCCAACGGGTGGTCCGCCTGGGTGGACGGGCGGCTGCTGGTCGCCGTGCCGCACCCGCCGCCGACGGCCGGGGGGCGGCCCCCGGTCCGCTCCGAGGACCCGCGGCCGCTGCTCACCCGCGGCTCCGAGGCCCTGGAACGCTACCGGCGGGCCGTGGACGAGCTCGCCTCGGGACGGATCGACGCCGACGCCTTCCGCCGCTCGCTGCGCGGGCTGCGGGCCGGAGTGGTCATCGACGGGGAGTCGGTGTGGCTCTACGACGAGAAGTCGGGCCGATGGCTGTACGACGACGGGGACCGCATGGCGACCTACGCGGTCGTCGCCGGCCCGGGCGGCCCGTCCGCGCCCGAACGCGCGCCGCAGCCACCGCCCGCGCCGCCGCCCGCGGACACGGATCCGGGCGGCGGGCCCCCCGTACGCAGGGAACCGCCACCGACCGACGCGGTCGAAATCCCGCGCGAAGCCCCCGGGAAGCAGCCCGACCGGGCGGCGGCCCATGACCCGACGCGGATCGTGGACACCCGGGACCCCGGAGGCGACTGACGGTGGACGAGGAACGGGCGGAGCGCGCGGGCGGGTCCCCCACCGACCTGCGCGGGCAGCAGATCGCCGGGTACCTGGTGGAGAGCGAGATCGGGCGCGGCGGCATGGCCGTCGTCTACGAGGCCCGGGACCTGCGCCTCGACCGGCGGGTGGCACTGAAACTGCTGGCCCCCGAGCTGGCCCGGAACGACACCTTCAGGAAGCGGTTCGCCCATGAGTCGAAGGTGGCCGCGACCATCGAGCACCCGCACATCGTGCCCGTGTTCGAGGCGGGGGAGGCGGACGGACTGCTCTACATCGCCATGCGCCTCGTCGAGGGACCGGACCTGCGGGTGATGCTGGACCGGACGGGCCCGCTGCCGGTGGAGACGGCCGCGCGGATCGCCGGCCAGGTGGCCTCCGCGCTGGACGCCGCCCACGCCCACGACCTGGTCCACCGGGACGTGAAACCGGGCAACATCCTGATCGCCCCGGGCACGGACCGGGACCACCCCGAGCACGCCTACCTCACGGACTTCGGGCTGACGAAGAAGTCGCTGTCGCTGACCGGGTTCACGACCGACGGGCAGTTCGTCGGGACCGTGACCTACGTGGCGCCGGAACAGATCTCCGGGAAACCGGTGGACGGCCGCTGCGACATCTACAGCCTGGGGTGCGTCGTCTACGAGGCCCTCGCCGGGGAACCGCCCTTCCAGCGGGACGACGACATCGCCCTGCTGTGGGCCCACCAGTACGACCCCCCGCCACCGCTGAGCTCGCGCCGGCCCGGGCTGCCGGAGGAGGTGGACGCGGTCCTGGCGAAGGCGCTGGCCAAGTCGCCGGACGACCGGTGGAACAGCTGTCTGGAGTTCACCGGAGCCCTGCGGCGGGCGGGGGAGGCCGGCGGGCCGCCGACGGCGGACGGGGCGGACGGGGCGGTGGACGAGGCGGCGGGCGGCGCGGTCCGGTCCGCGCAGCCCGAGCTGCCCGCCCCGCCGCCGGTTCCGCCATGGGCCCTGCCGGTGTTCCGCCTGCCGGCCTCCAGAGGGACGGCCTGAGCCGCTCCCGGCCGGTCCGGCACGTTCGGTTCGGCTCGTACGCCTCGTTCGGCTATTCGGGTGTCGCGCGGGTCGCTGAGGCCGGTTCGTCGACCCGCCCGCCGCGGTGCAGCGGACGGGCCAGCAGGGCGCCCAGGAATCCCGCCACCGCGCCCCACAGGAGCCCGAGACCGACATTGAGCCACAGCACCGGCTGGAGCTGGACCTGGCCACCGAGGCCGTCCACCTCACCGATACCCAGCAGGGAGAGACCGAACTGCGCCTGGATCCGGCCCAGCAGACAGACGGCCAGGGTCGCCAGGGCCAGGGCCACGCCCAGGTGGAGGGCGTGCTGCCAGGGGCGGACATGGGCGGGGGAGCGTACGGCCGCCAGTACGCCCGTACCGAGCAGCAGGACGGCGGCCACCGCCACCAGCCACCAGGCCCGGGAGTCCTGCTCCGCGAGCGCGGCCACGTCGATCCGGGACGGGTCGGAGCCGCGCAGGACCTGGTCCAGCAACTGCGGCATCGGCAGCCCGAAGGGTCCCTCGACGTTGCCCTCCCAGGCCCCGCCGAAGCCCAGGGTGAGCGCGAGCCAGACGAGGTTCGGCAGCCCGAGCAGGATCACGGCGAAGGTCCGGTCGGCATGGCCCTGGGTGGCGGCCACGACCACGCCGACCCCGATGCCGAGGACGACGTAGGCGAGGAGCAGGAGCATCGTGGCGAAGGCGGCCGGGCGCAGCGCCGTGTGGAAGCGGACCAGCCGGGCCGGCAGCGGGGCACGCCGCGAGACCAGCAGGGCGATCAGCAACAGGCCGAGGATCCACAGCAGTCCGTACAGGAGCGTGGCCGGCAGGTCGGCCTGGAAGCCCACCGTCGGCGCGGAGTCCAGGAGTTCGGTGATGGTCCCGATGGGGGAGTCGCCGGTGGAGATGCCGAAGGTCTCGCGGGCGAGGAAGGCGGCGCCGGTCAGGGCGAGCAGCCACAGCACGACCAACGGGACCGCGCGGCCGACGAGTTCGCGGGGCCGGGCCACGGCCCGGTTGTGCAGGGGGCGCAGGAAGAGGTGACCGGTCACGAGGGCGCCGGCCAGGCTCACCGAGAGGGGGACCACCGACAGGCTCACCTCCGCCCCCGCCAGTGAACCGGCACCGCCCGACACCTCCAGCGAACCGCCCGCAGCCATCACCACGACCGCGGCGACCACGTGCGGGAACGCGCCGCCCGGAAGGCCGCCCGCGCCGGCGCACATCAGCCCGGCGGCGGCGACCGCGCCCATCACCACGAATCCCGCGACGACGGCGACGAGGGCGTCCCGCCATGCCCTCGCGGAGCCCCCCGACGATGACGATTCCGGCGTCCGACTCACCCTGCCACCGTGACATCCCCGGCTTGCGGGCACCACCCGGACGGCGCACACAATGGTCCCCGGGGAACTCACTCCTCCTGGGAAGAAGAGCCCGTGACCACACAACCCGCCGGCCGACCGCCGTCTTCAGGACGCCCCACCGGGCCGCCTTCGGGCCCGCTCTCGGGCGGGCAGCAGGGCCCTCCGCCACCACCGCCGCCGGCACCGCCGGGTGGGCCCGGAGGAGGAGGACCGGCCCCCGGACCGACGGGAGGCCCCTGGTGGCGCTCCGTGCCACGGCTCGTCACCGCGCTGGTCGCGGTGGCGGCGGTCGTGGCTCTGGCCGTGGTCCTCACCCGGCCCGGCGGGAAGACCGACAACGCGGGCGGCGAGGTGTTCCTCCAGCCGGTCGCCGCCACCGGCCCCGACCCCTTCACGGAGTCCGCGGTGGTGAAGGACGCGCCGCCCCCGCCGGAGAGCCCGCCGCCCTCTCCCCAGGGCACGGTCGGCCCGAGCGCCAGCCCGACCGGTCCGGTGGGTACCAGGAGCGTCAGCGGTTCCGCGCCGGGCGTGTACGGCGGCACCAGGAACGTCGCCAGCTGTGACGTCGAGAAGCTGATCGGATCGCTGAGCGCGGATCCCGCCAAGAACGCGGCCTTCGCCCAGGCGCAAGGCATTCAGCCGGCCGCCGTTCCCGGCTACCTCCGCTCGCTCACCTCGGTGCAGCTGCGGATGGACACCCGGGTGACGAACCACAGCTACCGGGACGGCAAGCTCGTCCCCTACCAGGCGGTGCTCCAGGCCGGGACGGCCGTTCTGGTGGACGACCGGGGCGTGCCGCGGGTGCGCTGCGCGTGCGGGAACCCGCTGGGCCCGCCGGTGCCGCTCCAGGCCTCCCCGAAGCGTTTCGGGCAGACCTGGCCCTCGTACCAGCCGGCGAAGGTGGTGGCCATCGCTCCGGCGCCGACCGTCGTCACCAAGATCGTGATCTACGACCACCGTGACCACCAGTGGTACGAGCGCCCCAAGGGCGACCACCAGGGCAAGTCCAGGCCCGACCGGCCGATTCCGCCGCCGCCCGTCCCGACGCCGCCGCTCACCCCGAGTCCGGTGATCACACCGACCCCGTCCGGTACGTCGCCGAGGCCGACCCCGTCCGGTACGTCGCCGAGGCCGACCCCGTCCGGGACGTCGCCGACCCCGAGCGCGTCCGTGACGACGCCGACGCCGTCGAAGTCGCCCTCGGAGTCGCCGACGAAGTCCCCGTCCGAGTCCCCGTCGAAGTCTCCTTCGGAGTCCCCGTCGAAGTCGCCCTCGAAGTCCCCTTCGGAGTCTCCGTCGGAGTCGCCGAAGAAGACCCCCTCCGAGTCCCCGTCGGAGTCGCCGAAGAAGACCCCGGCCGAGTCACCCTCGGTGTCGCCCTCGCAGTCGTCCGCCGAGTCGAAGCCGCCTTCGAAGCCGGCTTCGGAGACACCGTCGAAGCCGCCCTCCTCGCCGGCCGCGGCGTCACCGACGCCGAAGTCCGCGCCCGCTACACCCGCAGCTCCCACCGCGGTGGCTTCTCCCACGGCACCGGCGACCGTGGCGTCTCCCGCCCCGCGCCCGTCGGCGCCGCCCCCGTCCGTCCCGCAGTCGGTCGCCCCGCCGCCGTCCGCTCCGCCGTCGGTCGCTCCGCAGCCGGAGCCGGAACCGGCCAGGACCGCCCCGCAGCCCGAGCCTGAGGGCCCGGCCCAGGAGAGCTGACCGCCCCCTGTACGCGGACGTGCCTCCTCCCCCGCACGGGGGAGGAGGCACGGTCATGGGGCGCTGCGGCAGCAGCCCGGGGCTCAGGCCTGGCCACGGCGGGTGAGCGTGTCGCACGCGACGCCCACCGCGAGGCCGAGGACGATCATGACGACGTAGCTGTAGATCTCGTAGCCGTCGGGTGGGAGGAACCGGACGAAGCCCATGAAGTGCATCCAGTCGAGCCACGCGTGCAGCAGGCCGCTCGCGCCGCCGACGACGAGGACGAAACAGAGCGCACCCCGTCACGGAGGCCAGCGGGGACTTCGGGGACTTCGGTGAGGTGGAGGTCGTGCTCCGACGCTAGGAGCCGGGCGCCGGGCCGGACATCGGCCTGAGGGCTGCGCGCGTTCGTACGTAAGTATTCGGTACGGGACACGGACGCCAGCTCCCGCGCCCGCCCGCGTAGATTCCCAGGACATGCGCCGTATCCACCGACCAGGGGGCGGGCGACTTCGGCCAGGACGCCCGGGCGAGCGCCGCCCGCGCCCGGCTGGCGCTGCTCGCCGGGCGCGAGCGGGACGTGGCCCTGGCCGTCGGGCGGGGCCTGTCCAACGCGGAGATCGGACGGGAGCTCCACCTGGCGCTGCCCACGGTCAAGACCCACGTGTCCCGGATCCTGACCCGGCTCGACCTCGACAACCGGGTCCAGATCGCCCTGCTGGTCCATGACGCGACCCTGCCGGACAGCGGACGGCACTGAACCGTCCGGCCGCCGGTTCCGCCGCGTCCGCGACCGCGCCGGCCGGGCCGCTACCGGGGCTCCCGCCGGCGTGCCGGGCCGGACACGGAGCGTGTCCGGGCCTCCCGCAGGGACACCGGCGGGCGGGAGTGAGACCCTGGCTGCATGGCCCGTAGGGCAGAGAACCCCGACGTCGGCTGGCCCGCGCGGCCGGATACAAGCCTCGCGCTCAATCGCATGGGCACATTCGACTGGGACCTCGACAGTGGTCGGATGTACCTCGATCCCACCGCCCTCGAGGTACTGGACCTGCGCCCGGACGAGTACGACGGAACCCCCGGGGGCCTCCGGACCCGCCTTTCGCCGGGTGAGGAGGCGCGGCTCGACACCAGGGTCGCGCAGGCGATCAAGGACGGCCGAAGCCACTACGGGGCCTACGTCCGCAGCCGCCGTCGCGACGGTTCACCGTCCTGGACCCACATCCAGGGGCACATCCTGCGGGACCCGTCCGGCCGCCCGTACCGCGTCATCGGGATCCTCCGCGACGCCGCCCACGACCCCGGCGAGCCCGGCGCCGCCGGCGAGGAGATGGAGGGCCGGCGCCGGATGACCGGCGTCGTGGAGCGCACCACCGCCATCCTCGCCCACGCCCGCACCGTCAACGATGTGACCGACATCCTCAAGGACCCGCAGGCCCTCGGCCACCTCGGCGCCGTCAGCGTGATGCTGGGCGTCGTCGACGGCGGCCGCATCCACCTGGTCGCCGAGGGCCAGCTCGGCTCGTACGTACCCGAGATCGAGTACACGCGGATCGACGCACAGCTCCCGATGAGCGAGGCCGTACGCACCATGCAGTCGGTCTTCCTCGTCTCCCGGGAGGAGTTCCAGCAGCACTACCCGGACCTGTGGCCGTACATCGAGCCGCTGTCCGTCCGCAGCGGCGTCTATCTCCCGCTGATCGCCCAGGGGCGGCCCATCGGGGCACTCGGGCTGCTCTACACGCGGGACGGCGCATTCACCACCGAGGAGCGGAACCTGCTGATGGCACTCGGCAGCGGGGTCGCGCAGAGCCTCCAGCGGGCCATCCTCTACGAGCAGGAGCACGACCTGGCCGAGGGACTCCAGCGGGCCATGCTGCCCCGCCGGATCCCCGACGTGCCGGGCGCGCGGATCGCCGTACGGTACCGGTCCGCGCGGATGGGCCGGGACATCGGCGGCGACTGGTACGACGTGGTCCCGCTCGGCGAGGGCCGGGTCGGAGTGATGATCGGCGACGTCGAGGGGCACGACACGGACGCGGCCGCCGTCATGGGGCAGCTGCGCATCGTGATGCGCGCCTACATCGTCGAGGGGCACACACCGGGCGCGGCGATGGCCCGGGCGTCGGCCTTCCTGCGCGACCTGGAGACGGAACGGTTCGCCACCTGTACCTACGCCGAGGTGGACCTCACCACCGGGATGGCCCGGCTGGTCCGCGCCGGGCACCTCGACCCCGTCGTGCGGCGCGGCGACGGCAGCGTCCACCGGGTCCAGGTGGCCGGCGGACTGCCGCTCGGCCTGCCGGCCCGCGAGCAGCCGGGCACCGGCTCCGGCTACCCCGTCACCAGCCTCGAACTGCACCCCGGGGACACCCTGCTGCTGTGCACCGACGGCCTGATCGAACGCCCCGGCGCGGAACCGGACTCCGGCATGCGGGAACTCATGGCGGCGGTCCACAGCGGCCCGATCGACGTGGAGGAACTCGCCGACGTGCTGTGCGACCTGGTCGGCGACTCGGGCGGCGGGGACGACATGGCCATGCTCGTCCTGCGCCGCCGAGGCACGCCCGCCCCGCGCGGTGGGGGTCCGCTGCAGCAGCGGCTGGAACCGGGTGACACGAAGGCCCCGGCGCTGGCCCGGCACCTGATCCGGGCGGCGGTGGCCGCCTGGGGTGCGCGGCACCGGGCCGACGAGATCGAACTGGCGGCGGACGAGCTGATGACCAATGCCCTGGTCCACACGGACGGCGGCGGCCACGTCAGCATGCGGCTCACGGCGCAGGGCCGGATCCGGATCGAGGTCGAGGACGGCAGCAGCGCCCTGCCGAGGCGGCGCGAGGCGGGCGACTGGGCGGTCTCGGGGCGCGGGCTGATGCTGGTGGACCGCCTCGCGGACGAGTGGGGCGTGGAGCCCCGGGGCGGTGGGAAGTGCGTGTGGTGCGAGTTCGCCCTGGCCGCCCCGGAGGACGCCGGCTGACGGCCGCCGGGCACGACGGTCCGGACCCGGCACGCCCCCGGGACCCGGGGCCCTGGTGTCCGGAGTCTTGGGATCCGGAGCCCCGGCCCCGCGTCGTCAGAGGCGTACCAGGGTGACCTCGGTGGCCTTCACGCTCGTCCACACCGCGGCGCCGTCCACGATGCCCAGTTCGGCCGCGGCGTCGGGGGTGATCTCGGCGACCAGGTCCGGCGCGGCGGCCGAGGCGATCAGCACGCGCAGCCGGCTGCCGACCGCCGTGATCTCCCGTACGGTGCCCGGCCAGACGTTACGGGGGCTGCCGCTCGGGCGGTCCCGGTGCACCGAGACCGCCTCCGGAGCGATGATCGCCAGCGCCTCCGCCCCCTCGGGCAGCGTCTCGGCGACCACCAGCCGGCCGCCCGCCGCGAGAGTGAGCCCGTCGGCCGACGCCGTGCCCGGCCAGGCGTTGCGGCCGAGCATGCGGGCCACCCACGGCGAACGCGGGTGCCGGGTCACCTCGGTGGGCGGCGCGTCCTGGAGGGCCCGGCCGTCGGCCAGTACGAGGACCCGGTCGGCCAGGGAGACGGCCTCGACGGGATCGTGGGTGACGATGAGGCAGACCCCGCCGAAGCCGGCCAGGTGGGTGCGCAGGGTGTGCCGGACGCGGGCCCGGGTGGTCTGGTCGAGTGCGGCCAGCGGTTCGTCCAGGAGGAGGAGCCGGGGGCGGGCGGCCAGCGCCCGGGCCAGCGCCACCCGTTGGGCCTGGCCGCCGGACAGCTGGGCGGGCCTGCGGTCGGCGAGGTGCAGGACGCCCAGCCGGTCCAGCCAGGCCCCGGCCTCGCGGCGGGCCTCCGCGCGCGGCACCCCGCGGGCGCGCAGCCCGTACGCGGTGTTGGCCACGGCCGTCAGGTGCGGGAACAGCGCCCCGTCCTGCGGTACCCAGGCCACCTGGCGCTTGTGCGGGGGCAGGGCGGTGACGTCGGTGTCGCCGAGCCGTAGTGCGGCGTGGGCGCGCGGGGTGAGGCCGAGCAGGGCGCGCAGCAGGGTGGTCTTGCCGGCGCCGTTCTCGCCGACCACGGCGATGGTGGTGCCGGGTTCGGCGTCGAGGGTCAGCTCGTTGAAACCGGTGACGGTGGCGTGCAGGGGCCAGCGGCCGCTGCCGCGGGGCGCCGCGGTGCCGTCGTCGCCGGTGGTGGTGCGGACGTCGGACGAGGTGGGCGGCTCCTCGGGGACCGGCGCCGCGGTGGCCTCGCGGGCCACCGGGGTGCCCGTCCAGCGTCCGCGCAGCGCGATCAGTACGCCCATGGCGATCGCGAGGAGCAGCAGCGAGACGGAGGTGGCGGCCTCGGGCTCGTCCTGCAGCAGCAGGTACACCTGGAGCGGCAGGGTCTGGGTGGTGCCGGGCAGGTTGCCGGCGAAGGTCATGGTCGCCCCGAACTCGCCCAGCGCGCGGGCCCAGGTCAGCGCCGCACCGGCGATCAGGCCGGGCGCGACCATGGGCAGGGTCACGGTGAAGAACACCCGGACCGGTGAGGCGCCGAGCGAGGCGGCGGTCTCCTCGTAGCTCTGCCTCAGACCGCCGAGGGCGCCTTCGAGGCTGATCACCAGGAACGGCATGGCGACGAACGTGGCCGCGACGACGGCGCCCGAGGTGTGGAACGGCAGGGTGATCCCGAAGGTGCCTTCCAGCCAGGGCCCGAGCAGCCCGCGACGGCCGAAGCCGAGGAGCAGGGCGACACCGCCGACGGTCGGCGGCAGCACCATCGGGAGCAGGACGAGCGAGCGGACCAGGGCCTTGCCCTTGAACTCGACGCGGGCGAGCAGCCAGGCGAGCGGTACGCCGAGGAGCAGCGAGAGGGCCAGGGCCCACAAGGACACGACGAGCGAGAGCTTCAGGGCCTCCACCACGCCGGGGCTGGTGAGGTGGGCACCGAGCTCGCCCCACTGCGTGCGGACGAGGATGCCGATGAGCGGCAGCAACAGGAACGCGACGGCGAGCAGCGCGGGGAGCGCCAGGGCCAACGGGGGCCGGGTGCGGGCCCGGGTGCGGACGCGTGTGCCGCTGCGCGTGCCGGTTCGGCTGCGGAGTCTGCTCATGAGGGTTCCTGGCTGTTCCTGGCTGGGGTGTCGGCTGCGGGGGAAGCGTAGGCGGCCGGAGGCGGGTCCGCGGGCCTGTCCGCGAGAACGCCGAGAGGGGCTGCCTGTCCCCCCCGGTCAGGCAGCCCCTCAGGGGGCGTGCGCGTGCGGCGGTTACGCCTTCTGGAAGCCCGCGTCCTGGAGGATCTTCTGCGCCTCGGGGGTGCTCAGCCAGGCCACCAAGGCGGCCGCGTCCGTGGCGTTCTTGGACTGCTTCAGCGTGGCGGCCGGGTAGGAGGCCACGGCGTTCTGGTCGTCCGGGATCTCCACGGTGACGACCTTGTCGCCGGACTTGGCGGAGTCGGTCTTGTAGACGAGACCGGCGTCGGCCTCGCCGAGCTCGACCTTGCTCAGCACGGCCCGGACGTTGGGCTCCTGGGAGACCGGCTTCACCTCGATTTTCTGGGCGTCGAGGATCTGCTTGCTGTAGCGGCCGACCGGGACCTCGGGCGCGGCGAGCACGACCTTGATCTTGGTGTCGGCGAGGTCCTTGAGCTCGTCGATCTTGAACGGGTTGGCCTTGCCGGCCGCGATGACCAGGCGGTTCTTGGCGATGACGGTGGCGTCGCCGGTCTCGGCCTTCAGCCCGTCCATGGTCTTGGTGTCTGCGGTGACCAGCGCGTCGGCCGGGGCGCCCTGCTTGACCTGGGCCGCGAGCTCCTGCGAGCCGGCGAACGAGAAGGTGATCTTCGTGCCGGGGTGGGTCTTCTCGTACTCCGCGCCCGCGGTCTTGAAGACGTCGGTGAGGGAGGAGGCGGCCAGCACCGTGAGGTTCACGGCCTTCGGCTCGGGGGTCGTGTCGGCAGCGGCCTTCTTGTCGTCGCTCTTGCCGCAGGCGGCCAGCGGTACGAGCAGGGCGGCGGTCAGCGCGGCGGCGGCGGTACGACGGCGGATCAAGATCGGGGACATGAGCAGATGCTCCTCGGTCGGGTCGGCGGCCGGCCTGGTGCCGGAACCGCGCGGTGGTGACCCGCGCCGGTGACGGGCGGAGCGGGTGGGGACGTTCGGTGATGCCGAGCGGGTGGTGCGGGGACCGCGGGGGTGGACCGGACGGCGGGCGGCGCCGTCCGGATCAGGTGCGGTCGATGTGCACGCTGGTGGACTTCACGCGGGCGGTGGCCTGCATGCCGACCTCCAGCCCGAGCTCCTCGACGGCCTCACGGGTGAGCAGGGAGACCAGACGGTGGGGACCTGCCTGGATCTCGACCTGGGCGGCCACGTCGCCGAGTTTGACGGCCGTGACGATGCCGGGAAAGGCATTGCGCGCCGAGGTGTACGGCTCCCCGTCCTCGATGTGGGCACCCTGGCCCACCTCGACGGAGAACGCGGCGAGGTCGCGTCCGTCGATCAGGCGTCGGCCGCCTTCGTCGCGATGGGTCACGACCCGGCCGGCGTCGGCCCAGCGGCGGGCGGTGTCCGGGCTGACGCCCAGCAGACACGCCGCCTGTCCGATGGTGTAGGACTGCATGGGCGACAACGTAGGGCCACCAGTGGCGCATTTGCAATCCTCTTGGCCTGATCTCCATGGCAGATGCCATACTTCTTGGTTCATCTGCCAAAACTCATTCCGTTCCGCCGTGCCCGGCTCGCTAGAGTCGGGGGCATGGCTGATGAGGGAACGGGAACTGGAACTGGGACGGGCACGGTGCGGGTCGACGCGTGGATCTGGTCCGTGCGCCTGACCAAGACCCGCTCGATCGCGGCGACCGCCTGCCGGGCGGGCCACGTGAAGGTCAACGGGGAGCGCGCCAAGCCCGCGCAGCCCGTGCGCGCGGGGGACGAGGTGCGGCTCTTCCACGCGGGGCGCGAGCGGATCGTCGTCGTCAAGCGGCCCGTGTCCAAGCGGGTCGGCGCACCGGTCGCCGCCGAATGCCTGATCGACAACAGCCCGCCGCCGCCGACGCCTGTGGAGGCCGCCGTGGTCGGCATCCGCGACCGGGGAGCGGGCCGCCCGACGAAGCGCGAGCGCCGCGAGATCGAAGTCCTCCGCGGACGTCCGTAGAGGTCTCCCCGCAAGGTCCCGGCCGGTCGGCCCGCCCGCGACGCCCGCGGTCGGGCCCTCAGGGTCCCCGCCCTCCGGCGTCCAGGCCTTGCGGTCAGGTCTTGCGGTACGTGTACGCGTCGGCGGCGGACGCCGCGACCGCCGCCAGGGGGGCTCCGGTGGACGCGGTCACCACCGCCGCCACCGCGCCCTCGACGAATGGTGCGTCCAGCAGCTGCGACCCCGGCGGGAGTTCGTCCTCCATCAGCAGGGCCTTCACCGTCAGCACCGAGCTGCCCAGGTCGGCCAGCAGGCCCACCCCGGCGCCCCGGTCCACCTCCCGGGCGGCCGCGAGGATCCGCTCCGTGCTCGTGCCGAGCCCGCCGAGGGCCGTGCCGCCCGCCGCGGCCACCGGGGCCACGGGTCCGCCGGCCGCCAGTTCGCGCGCCAGCTCGGCCACCGCCTCCGCGACCCGCGCGCTGTGCGACACCAGCACGATGCCGACCGGGGCCGGGCCGGAGCCAGAGTCGGAGCCTGAATCGGAGTGGGAGCCGGTGCCAGGCGCCGCGTGCCCGCCCGTCATCGCGCACCCGCCGATTCCGCCACGTCGGCCAGCGCCCCCAGCAACAGCGCCGATGAGGTCGCCCCCGGATCCTGGTGGCCGATGCTCCGCTCGCCCAGATAGCTGGCCCGCCCCTTGCGCGCCTGCATCGGCACCGTCGCCAGCGCCCCGTTCTCCGCCGCGCTCCCGGCCGCCCGGTACGACGTACCCAGCGCGGCCACCCCCGGCACCAGCGCGTCCAGCATCGTCTTGTCGCCGGGCGCCGCCCCGCCCAGCTGCGCCACTGCCCCGACCCCCTCGGACAGGGCCTCACGCAGTTCCTCGTCGGACACCTCGGCCGACTCGCCGAGCGCCTTGCCCGTGCGCCGCAGCAGCGTCCCGTACAGCGGCCCCGATGCCCCGCCGACCGTCGAGATCAGCGTCCTGCCGGCCAGCTGGAGCACCGCGCCCGGCGTCGCCGCCGTCGGCTCCGCCTCCAGGGCGGCGAGCACGGCCGTGAAGCCCCGCAGCAGATTGCTCCCGTGGTCGGCGTCGCCGATGGGGGAGTCGAGCTCGGTCAGCCGGTCCGCCTCCCGCTCCACCGCGGCCGCGGCGGCCGCCATCCAGCGCCGGAAGAACTCTGCGTCACGCACCGGATCTCCTCGCCTCGCACCCGTCTGGTCAGTCCCACCGACACCATACGTTCACAGACCCCAGCGCAGCGCCGCGGTCCGGACGGGCGCGTCCCGCAGCCGCAGCACCTCCTCGCCGGCCCGGCGCAGCGTCACCGAACACCCGCCATGTCCAGCGACGTGACGTAGTTTCCGACGGGCGCCCGCGCCACCGGCACGCCGCGTTCGGCCGGCACTTGCACCACCTCCGCGTGGAACCCGTACAGCTCCAGCAGCGGCGCTACCGGCGGCAACGGGGCGCTTTCGCGGGTCGAACGCGGAGATGAAGGCCGCAGCGCGCCGTAGGGACGAGCAGGTAAGGCGCCCCTGGACCTGTGATCTCGTCGCCTGGTGTTGAGGCCACCGAGAACGGGTTCGCGTGAATCGTTTGGGAGCCCTCGGTGCGGACATATGCATAGCGTAAGGCGTTTAAGGGGACGATATGGGCGCTGGTGAGAAAGCGAAGGCTGAGATAGAACGAGTTGCGGGAAGGGCTGTGAAGAAGGCAGCCCATGCCATGGGCAAGGAGACGCTGGCCGCCAAGGGCGCCGCTCTGGAAGCCCGGGGCAATGCCCGGCGCGTCAAGGAGAAGGGCAAGGATGCGTTGAGTTGACGGCGTCGGATCGTTGGTCGTTGGACGTGGTCGAAGGTGTTGACGCGGGTAGCGGCTCGCAGGCGTTGGCTCCGCCGCGATGACGCGGAAAGAGACAGGAAGGAATTATGGGCATAATTGCTTGGATTCTTATCGGGCTGTTCGCGGGCATCATCGCCAAAATGCTGATGCCCGGGAAGGACCCGGGCGGTATTATCATCACCATATTGATAGGAATCGCGGGCGGCCTGCTCGGCGGGTGGCTCGGTAAGGTGATTTTCGGAGTTGACTCCATCGACGGCTTCTTCGAGATCTCGACGTGGGTCGCCGCCATCGTCGGCTCCCTCATCCTCCTCGGCATCTTCCGCCTCTTCAGGAGTGCTAGGCACTAGCAGGAAACGGCAACCGTATGCCGGTCCCTATGCCGGTCCCTTTGATACGCGAAACGGCTTCCCTGCGCGAGCGGGCGAAGCCGTTTCCTGCGTTCACCGCACGCACGGCTGACTGTGGTCCGAGCCGGGTGAGGTCAGCGCTGCGAGCGGTTGCCCCCTGCCGGCGGACGCAATCGAACCCGGCATCCCCGCCCGAGCGTGTCGCGGGCGTCTGTAACCCATGCAGGACGCGCTTCATCTTGCGGCGCAGTGCCCGTCGAGCGGCCCACACCGTCACTCGCAAACCCCATGCTGTCAGTCGCAAGAGGATCCGACCCACGAGAGGTCGTCGCATCCAGCGAACAAGCGCCCAACCCCGTCTCCATCTATTTCGGTGCCGCCCCGGGGTGAACTTCACGCTTGCCTCCCGCAGCTACGGGCCGGCGCCTCGTGTCGTCGGCAGGACCAATTCCGAATCAATGGGAGAACCCTCTGTAAGTCCCTGTGTGCCACCTACCCGGTTTCAAACAGCGGGAACGCGAGCAGGCCAACCAGGGTGCCGACGACCGCATGGGCGAAGCAGCGCGCATAAGGGAAACCCTCGCGGATGGCATGCCCGGCGGGCTACACGGTGCGGGTGACGGTGACCACGACGGTGACGGGCGCCGCCCTGCCGTGCTGGGCCAGGTAGGAGGTGGCGGCCGTGCGCACGCTTTCGCGGACCCGTCGGGCGACGTCGACGACGCGGTGGTCCTTGTCCAAAATGCAGCGCACCTCCAGGTACCAAGCCCCGACCGGGGTGAGTTCGCAGTGGACGCCGGTCGCCTGCTGGCGCCCGGTGGTACCTGCGGCCACGATTTCGTACACGCGGGAGGCCGCGAGTGCCAGCCGGTCGGCGAGCGCGGGCTGGAGGGCGACCACGCCGGGAACGTCGAGGGCGGCCCGGGCTGCCGCTCGGTGGATGTTCTCGCAGTGGGAGACGTTCATGGTCCGCTCAGTTCGGACCACGCGTCACCAGGTACGCGGGGGTGTCCCAGCACGGCGCTGACTTCCACGTCGACGGTGGTGACGGCGAGGCCGAGCACGTGTTCGGCCGCGTGGAGGACGGCTTGGCGTACTGCCTCGGCTCGCCCTCGCAGCGGCTGGTCGAGCGTGGCTGCCACCGTGATGACCACGACATGGACGGCGCGGTCGTCCTTCGCCGCGGCCACGCGGCAGCTGGCGGCGCGGATGCCGGCGACGGTGTCGGCGGCCCGGCGCAGCACTTTCGCGGCCGCGCTCTCGGCGATGCGCAGGTCGTGACCGGCGTCGTCGAGCAGCAGCATGGTGCCGAGCCGTACCTCGCTGCGGACCGCGTTGATGACCCGGGTGGCGAGGCTGCGCCCGTCGGGTTGTTCCTCGGCGCGCAGAGCACGGGTCGCCCGGTCCAGGGCTGTCAGCCCTTCGATGGCCTCGAGGCAGTGGGGACAGCGGCTGCTGTGCGGGTCCGAGGTGCCGCCCGCGCCGCGGGCCTGTTGCCAGACACGGCCGAGGGGGCGTCCGCAGGGCAGGAGTTCCGCACCCGCCAGCAGTTCCGCGTCGGAATGCAGCGGCGCTTCGGCCGTTATGGCACTCACGCCCGCGGGCTCGTCGCCGGAGGCCGGATGCGGGTCGTCTAGCGCCATGGGCGCATCGCCTCCATCAGAGCGCGTCGTGCGCGAAAGAGTCTGCCGCGCACTGTTTGTTCACTGCTGCCCACCACGTGGGCGATCTCTTCGTAGTGCAGGCCGTGCAGTTCCCGCAGCACCCAGCACACCCGGAGCTCGGGGCCCAGTGCCAGGAGCGCTTGGGTCAGGGCGGCCGTCGCCGCGTCCGTCTCGGCCACCTTGGGCGGTGAGCTGCTCGCATCCGCGGCAGCGGGTTCGGGGACGGTGTCCAGGGACAACGGACGGGGCCGGCGGCGCAGAGCGTTGAGGCAGCGGTTCGTCACGATGCGATACATCCAGGTGCTGAACGAGGCGCTGTGCCGGAATTCCGGCAGCCGCCGCCAAGCACTGATGAAGGCATCTTGGACCGCGTCCTCTGCGTCCGCCCGGTTGCCGAGCAGATGCTGGGCGAGGGCGAGCAGGCGGCTGCTGTGCCGGCGGACCAGGACGGCGAAGGCGTCTTCGTCGCCTTCCGAGGCTCGTATGGCCAGGACGCCGTCGTCCAGTGCGCCGACACCGTCCTGCTCCGCGGTGACGCCGGCGATCGGCAGCGCTGCCGATCGCAGAGGGAGGTCTGCGCCACGCTGGGGGGAGGGGTCGGTCCGGTTGCGCATCCGCCGCTCGCTTCCTTCCGAAGACGCTCGTTGCGGGCTGCGTACGTACTCCTCGATGGTAGGCGGGCCGCCCCGCGCGAGCCGCGTGAGGAATGTCCACGCGAGGTGTCCTAAGCATGAGGGGCGCCGCATCGGCGCCCGACATCCACCCTGGGGAGGCCCTCATGTCGGACACCATCAACCCCACCTCAGGCGGAGGCGCGTCCCGTCCTGCGGGCAAGACCCTCACGGGCCCCACCGGCGCCGGAACCGCGCCCGAGTCGCGGGGCCGGACGACCATCGCCGACAGCGTGGTCGAGAAGATCGCGGGAATGGCCACTCGCGAGGTGCCGGGCATCCACAGCCTCGGCTCCGGCATGGCCCGGACGCTCGGGGCGGTCACCGACAAGGTCCCCGGCGGCCGTCCCAGCGTGAGCCGCGGCGTGAAGGTCGAGGTGGGCGAACGGCAGGCCGCCGTCGATCTCGACGTGGTCGTGGAGTACGGCGTAGCCATCGTGGACATCGCCGCCGAGGTACGCACCAGCGTCATCACCGCTGTCGAACGCATGACCGGCCTTGAAGTTGTCGAGGTGAACATCGCCGTCGACGACGTCCACCTGCCCGACGAGGAGGACGAGGACGAAGTCGAGGGACGTGTGCAGTGACTCCTCGCAGCCCCCGGACTCAGCGGGCCGCGAAACAACCGATGTGAAATTCAGGTGAGTGAAATGAGCGCAGCAACCGTGGGGCTGATTGCCGGCATGGCCCTGGGCTTCGCCGCATTCTTCGGCGGCTTCTGGGCGTTCCTGCTCGTGGCGTTCCTGGGCCTGGTGGGTCTGATCATCGGCCGCATTTTGCAGGGTGACCTGGAGCTGTCCGACTTCACGCGTTCCCGGAACCGGCAGTGACCCCGCAACCCGAGGCTGCGCCGCAGGGCGGTGCAGCAGCTCCCACCCGGTTGGCGCTGCCGGCGGCCGAACGCGGGGCCACGGTGATCCCGGACAAGGTGGTCGCCCGCATCGCGGCCCGCGCCGCGAAAGAGGCCCTGGCCACGGCCACGGACACCTCGGGCGCTCACGCGAAACTGGCCGGTCCGCGCGCCTCGGTCACCGTCAGCAGCGGCATGGCCCGGTTGGGACTGACTCTGGACCTGCCCTACCCGGTGGACCTCGCCGGCGTCTCCCGCCGGCTACAGCAATACGTCAGTGAGCGGGTGGCTCACCTGACCGGTATGCGCGTCACGGAAGTCACCCTTGCCATCGAGCACCTGATTCCCGCCGACGGCCTGGAGCGCCGCCGCGTGCAGTGAACCGGACCGCATTCCCACCGGGAAGGAGAGCCGGCATGGAACGCGAGCAAGACCCCTTGGCCGAGAAGGAGCCCACCGCGACGGACGAGGCCACCTCCCGCACGTCGGGGCTGCCGGACGAGCGTCCTTCGGCCGGACCGCGCACGGCTGCTCGGCGCCCCTGGTCCGCGCGCCGTATACCCGCGGCACTCACAGCCCTGATCATCGCGGGCGCGGCGGGAACCCTCCTGTTCGACGTCATCAGGGTCCGTGCCGGCCAGGCTGCCGCAGGCTGGCGCATACGCCTGGCCGACGAACTGGCTGCCCGCCCGCTGGATGACCCGGCGCTGCAGATCGGGGCCGCCGCCATCGCCGTTATCGGCCTCTGGCTGATCATCCTGGCCCTGAGCCCGGGCCTTCGCCACCAGCTGCCCCTTGAGACTCCCGACGCGCAGATGCGCGCCGTACTGGACCGCGAGGCCGCTGAACTGAAGCTGCGGGATGCCGCGATGCGCGTCCCCGGGGTCAGCGCTGCCAAGATCCGGGTCTTCCAGCACCGCGTCAAGGCGCGCGCGGATGTGCGATTCCGCGCCCCCGTCGACGTCAAGGCCGATCTCCTGGCCGCCCTGCAAGAGGCCCTCGACCGACTCGCCCTCGCACGCCCTCCGACGCTCGACGTCCGGGTACGCCCACGTCGCAAGTAGTCACGCCTGGGCCGTCCGCCGCCGAGCAGAAGGCAGAAGGGGATCCGATGAAAAGAAAATCCGCAGTCAATCGAGTTCTGCTGGCCCTGGCAGGCATCGTCCTGCTCGGCGGAGGCCTCATGATCCTGGCGGGCGGCTTCGACCTGTACCGACGCGGGTCACTGACACCACCCGGCGGGTGGCCCCTGACCTCTCCCGACGACATCCTGCTCGCCGACGCCGACCGCACCCGCTGGACAGACGAAGGATGGTGGTGGCCCGCAGTCATCGCCGTCCTGGCCATCGTCACCCTGCTCGCCGTGTGGTGGCTGCTGGCGCAGGTGCGCCGCACTCACCCCGGCGCCCTGTCCGTCGGAGGAGCCCACCCCGTGGACGGAGTGGAACTGCGCGAGGGCGCCCTCGGCGACGCTCTGGCCGCCGACACCCGGCACCTGCCCGGTGTGCACCAGGCCCACGCACGGATGGACGGCTCGTCGAGCCATCCCGAAGCCCATGTCGCCCTCACCCTCACGCCCGACGCCGAGCCCGGCCCCGTCCTGCAGGCGCTGCGCGACGGGCCGCTGGAACGGGCCGGCCAGTCCACGGGTCGGACCCTGCCTGCAAAGGCGCACCTGCGGTTGACCCCGCACAAACCCCACCGTGCCGAATAGGAATCCTGCCCGCGGTCCAGAGCGCGAGCTGACAGCGGGGTGGCGCGTGGGGCTCTCACCGGACATCACAGGAACCGGCGGGCACCTGGGTGGGCCGTGCAGCCGCCGTATCGTCCCTCTTTATGCTGCAATGCCACGAAATGCGTATCTGCTCTTGCGGGGGGTAGGAGCTGAGCAGTCTTGCACTGCCAAGCGCGAGCGGCCGGGAGGTGAGGCAAATGGGCGCAGGTAAGAAGGTCAAGAACGTCGGCAAGACGACCAAGGGCAAGGTGAAGGAAGCCACGGGCAAAGCAGTGGGGAACGAGAGCCTGGAGGCCAAGGGGCAGAGGGAGCAGATGCTGGGTGACGCGAAGCAGGCAGCCCAGAAAGCCAAAGACACACTGAAGCACTGACACGCCGAGGTGAGCTGGTGCGCGAGGTGATATGGGGGTGAGGGCCGGCGGGAGATCTCCCGCCGGCCCTCACACGCGTCGATCGCTGCTGTCGAGGGACGGCTTCACGCGGGCTGCCGGTGCCGGCGTCGGCGAGGCGGAGCTGGCTCGTCGTCCTCCTCCTCTTCCTCCTCCCCTTCCTCCTCGTCCAGTTCCTCCTCAGGTTCCTCTTCTTCCTCTTCCTCAGGTTCCTCTTCTTCGTCTTCCAGTTCCTCGTCGCCGTACTGGGCGTCCCCGTCTTCGCCCTGTTCCTGGCCGTCCGTGTCCTCCTCCTCGTCCTCCTCGGAGGCGCCGTCCTCGTACTCGCCTTCCTCGTACTCGCCTTCCTCCGGCTCTTCGGCCTCTTCTTCTTCGAGGGCTTCTTCGTGTGTCTTGACGACCTCGCCGTCGCGGATCTCGCCACGCCAGCCTTCCGGTTCGTCGGTGGTGAGCATGGCGTGGCGCAGGAAGTTCTTCAGATCCAGGCGCAGTCGGCGGCCCTGGGCACGCCACAGGTTGCCGGTCTTTTCGAACAGTCCTGAGGGGTAGTACTCGACGACGATGACGATGCGGGTCAGCGACGGGGCGAGTTCGTGGAAGGTGACGCAGCCGCGGGTCGTTCCCTTGGCGCCCTGAGAGGTCCACACGATGCGGTCGTCGGGTACCTGTTCCTGGACGGTTGCCTTGAAGCTTCGCGTTGAGGGACCGACCTTGACTTTCCAGTCACTGGTGGTGTCGTCGTCGCGGGAGACGTCGCGGACGCCTTTGGTGAATCCGCTGAAGTCCTCGTACTGCGTCCAGTGGTCGTAGACCGTGCGCAACGGCAGGCCGACGTCGAGGGCCTCGACGATGTTGACGATTTTGCCGCCACTGCTCTTGCGGCCGCGGCCTTTGCCGCCACCGAACGCTTCAGTGACCTTGTCCTTGAGGTTGCCGAGCTTCTGGCCGGCGAACGCTTTCAGGGGGGAGTCGCCCTGCAACATCCGGCTCCCGATGCCGGCGACGTCCGAGAGGCTGCCGTTGTTGTCGGCGACGTCGTAGAGCTGGCCGGTGACGTCGGAGAGCTTGTCGGTCGCCTTGTCGGCCAGTTGGTCGGCTTGGGCGGCGAGGTATCCCGTGAGTTCCTTCAGCAGCTTGTCCATCCCGGAGAGGGACTCCGACGAGCCTGTGCGGTCTGAGGTTGCCATGGCCTACCTCCGCGTGGACGGCTTGCGCGCCGCCGTCTTCTTGGCGGCCGTCTTGCGTGCCGGGCTGCGGCCTGTGGTCTTCTTGGCGGTGGCCTTGGTGGCAGCGCTCTTGCGTGCCGGGCTCTGGGCTGTGCTCCGCTTGCGCGGCGGGGCGCTGGTCTTCTTCGCGGCCGCCCTGCGCGGGGCGCTCTTCTTGGCGGGCGCGGCCTTCTTTGCCGGCCGGGCGCCGGCGGTCTTCTTCGCCGCCGTCTTCCTGGCGGGGGAGGACTTCTTCGCCGCGGCCTTCTTCGCGGGTGCGGCCTCCCTGGCGGGCGCTGTCTTCTTCGCGGGCGTCCTCTTTCCAGGGGCGGCCTTCTTTGCGGGTGCCGCCTTCTTCGCAGGTGCTGACTTCTTCGCCGGGGTGGGGCGCCGCGCGGTCCTTCGGGCGGGTGCCGCGGTCTTGCCGCTGCGTGCCCGTGCCGAGGTGCGAGTCCGGCGCGGTGGCGGGGGAGGCTCCTCCTCTTCTTCCTCCTCCGGCTCTTCCTCTTCCTCCTCCTCTTCCTCTTCCTCGGGTTCCTCCTCCTCGGCCTCCGGTCCCTGCTCGCCCTCTTCCTCCTCGTCCTCCTCCTCGACCTCGTCCTCGGGCTCGTCCTCGGGCTCGGCGTAGGCCTCCTCGTCCTCGCCCTCTTCCTCCTCCTCGTCCTCGTACGGTTCCTCGTCCTCGTCCTCGCCCTGCTCATCCTCGTCCTGACCGCTGCGGGTGAGCTCGAGGGTGCGCTCGTGCAGTACGCCGGCGAGGTCGGCAAGCTTCCGGTTGGCCGCGACAGCCAACGCTTGCTTGCCGGCGTCGAGAGCTTCTCCGCGCAGCTGCTCGGCAAGTTCTTCGAACTGTGGCATCTCCTTGAGCCGGGAGGCGCCTTCCTTGAGCAGCTGTCCGGGTTCGAGCCCGAAGCGGCGACCGGCGAGATAGGTCGCCACGGTGAAGGCCAAGCGGCCCTTCTTCGTTCGGCCGAGCATGTATCCGCCAGCCACAGCGGCTGCTAGCGCGATCTTGGTGGTGTCCTCCATGATCATCCCCTGCCAGGGCGCTTTCGGTCTGGGTGGTGTCGCCCGGGGGCAGTGGATCGGCGCGTACGCACTGCCCGCCGACGAGAAGGAGGTCCGGCCGGAGGCCGTCCCCGAAAAGGCTTCTGCCCCGATATGGGGCTTATACCTGGCTTTGGTGACATTCTAGTTTCTGTGAGGCCGTCTCCCCAAGGGAGGGCCATATGGCCGCAGCGGAACCTGCACGCCCCCGGCGGGGCTCTTCGCGCGTCGCCGGCGAAGGGCAGGACAGGGAAGGGCCCAGGCGCGCTGCGCCCCGGCGCCGTTCCGGAAAGACGGGCGCGGCGGCGGCGATGCGTGCCGCGGCGCAGCAGCTCGCTGAACTGCTGGGTCGGCTTCCGGATTCTGTCTCCTCGCTCAAGCCGACCGAGGACGGCTGGGAGGCGCAGGTGGAAGTGGTGGAGCTGGAACGCATCCCGGACACCACCAGCGTGATGGCCAGCTATCGGGTCGCGCTGGACGAGGACGGCGAGTTGATCTCCTACGCACGCACCCGCCGCTACACCCGCGGCATGATCGACCGGCCGACCTGAGCGCAGGCCGGCCGGCGGAAGGAGGCGCCATGACCATGGTGCCGCAGGGCGGTGGCCCCGTCGCCCGAGGGCAAGGAGGGGGCACGAGCAGCCTCTACGACGTCCTGGAACTCATCCTCGACCGCGGGCTGGTCATCGACGTCTTCGTCCGCGTCTCCCTGGTGGGCATCGAACTCATCAAGATTGACGCGCGGATCGTCGTCGCCAGCGTCGACACCTACCTCCGCTTTGCGGAGGCCTGCAACCGCCTCGACCTGGAAGCAGGCCGCAAGGCCCCCGCCCAGCTTCCCGACGTCATGGGGAACATGATGGAAGGAGGGGCGCGCGGGAAGAGCAAGGGAGCCATCAGCGGAGCCGTTGATGCCGTCACCGATTCCCTGACGGGTAAGTCCTCCAAGTCCAAGGAGCCGGAAGAAGAGGAAGAGGCGGAGGAAGAGGCACCCAGGAGGCGCCGCCCTGCCGCCCGGCGTCCCGTACGGCGGGAGAAGGAGTAACCAATGCCGCTCTACGTGTACTCGATCGCCGCGAAGGACCACCCCCACCAGCTGGACGGCATAAGCGGCGTCGGCTCCGATCCCTCCCCGCTGCGCACGGTCACTGCCGGCCCCCTGTGCGCGGTGGTCAGCGACATCGCCGAGGAGATCCGGCCCAAACGCCGCGACCTGAACGCCCACCAACAGGTCCAAGAGCGGCTGATGGCCGACGGGGTGATCCTGCCGCTGCAATTCGGCTACATCGCCACCGACGACCTCGCGGTCCGCCAGGCCCTCGAGTCCAACGCGGAGAGCTACCTCGGGGCCCTGGGGCGTCTGGAGGGGTGTGCCGAGTACCACGTCAGGGCCTCGCAGGCCGATGAGGCACCCCTGTTGCAGCAGATCCTTCAGGATGTGCCCGAGGCGAGCGACCTCAATGACCGGATCCGCGGCGGAGACCGGGATCCGGGCCTGCCGCTCGCCCTGGGCGAAATAGTCGCTCGCGAGGTGCAGGTACGGCAGGAGGCCTTGGCGGCCGGACTGACCGAGGCGCTCGTCCCCTTCTCCCGCGAATACCTGGCCCACCCGCCCTCGGGGAGCGACTTCCTCAACCTCTCTCTCCTCGTGCCCGACGAGCACAAGAAGGCCCTGAGTACCGCGGAAGCAAACCTGGCACGGGAGATCGGCAGCGACGTCGACCTGCGCTTTTCTGGACCGCTGCCCCCCTACAGCTTCGTTCAGTGATCACCACACCCACGGAAGGGGAACGCTATGGGACTCCTGACTCACCTGCTGACGCTCCCCGTCGCACCGGTACGCGCTGTCACCTGGGTCGCCCAGCGCGTGGTCGACCAGGCGGAGGAGGAGTACTACGACCCCGCTCCGATCTGGCGCGGGCTGGCGGAGCTGGAGCAGCAGCTGCTGCGCGGAGAGATCGATCAGGAGACCTTCGACCGCCAGGAGGACGAGCTGATCGACCGCCTGGAAGAGATCGCAGCGTACCGGCAGCAGCTGCCCTCAGTCGAAGAATGAGGGGCCACCGTGACCGAACCTCTGCCCGGCCGACCCGGAAGCTTCGCCTCCCGCGCGCCGATGCCATACGGGCAGTCCTCCACCTCCAGCCTCGCCGACATCCTCGAGCGAGTCCTGGACAAGGGGATCGTCATCGCCGGCGACATCCGTATCAACCTCCTCGACATCGAGCTACTGACCATCAAACTCCGCATCCTGATCGCTTCCGTGGACAAGGCCAAGGAGATGGGCATCGACTGGTGGGAGCACGACCCCTCCCTGTCGTCCCGGCACACGGGCAGTCCGCTGGAACAGGAGAATCGTCGGCTGCGTGCCGAACTCGACGCCCTCCGTGGCCGACTCGAACCCGGTGCGCACGACGAAGAAGAGGTCCCGGGCGAGGAACCGGGTGGCCGACCGGCCAGCCGACGGCGGAAGGGCCCTTCGTGAACACCCCCGGCAGCCTCACGTACGTCTACGCGGTCACCCACCGGACGGGCCCGCTGGGCGACGCCCTCGCCGGCCTGCACGGCATCGGCCAGGCGCCGCTCAGGATTCTTCCGCTCACCACCGACACCACCGATCCCGCCCCCAGTCCCTCGCTCGCGTCGCTCGTCTTCGTGGCCAGCGACGTACCCGAACAGGACTTCAACGAGACCGCCCTCAAGAACCACTTCGAGGACCTGGACTGGCTCGAGTACGTCGCGCGCACCCATCACGATGTAGTCCAGGCCGTCGCCGCCCAGGCCCCCGTCCTGCCCCTGCGCATGGCGACCGTCTACCAGGACGACCACCGGGCCCGGCTAGCGCTCTCTGCCCGACAGGGCGTCTTCGGTCAGCGTCTCGACCAGCTGCGCGCCCACACCGAGTACGGGGTGAAGATCTACCTCACGCCCGAGGCCACCCAGCCCCCTCCCGAGGCCCCCGCCCCGGCCGCCAGCCCGGGCAAGGCCTATCTGCAGGCCCGCAGGGCCCAGCGCCACTCCCGGGACGCCGTCTATCAGCAGGCAGAGCGGGCTGCCGAGACCATCGAGGCCATCGCCTCCCGCCATGCCACCCAGCGTGTACGACATGCACCCCAGCGCGGCGGACTCACCGGTCCCCAGGAGAACGTCTTCAACGACGCCTATCTCATCCCCGACGACCAGGCAGGGCAGTTCCAGGCTGCCATCGCCGACGCCGCCCTGCGCTTTCCCGACCTGCGCATCGACGTCACCGGCCCCTGGGCTCCCTACTCCTTCGCCATGACGGCACCCGGCCCGACCGACGCCCCCGAGCCGCCACCATGACCGTCAGCGAACACGGCGAGCCCCTGCCCGGCCGCCAGGTCGCCCTCGTCGACCTCCTCGACCGGCTCCTGAGCGGCGGAGTCGTCCTCACCGGCGACATCGTCCTGTCCATCGCCGACATCGACCTCGTCCGTATCTCCCTGCGCGCCCTCATCGTCTCCGTCAGCTCCGAGATCGCCCCCGCCGGGGCACAGGAGGGCGGACGCGATGAGCCTTGAACACCCCCCGCCCCCGCACCCCCGGCCCGGCCGAGTCCAAGACCTCGGTGACAGCCTGTCCCAGGCCTTCCGGCTCATCCAGGCACCCCCCGACCCTCACGACAAACCCGCCCGCCCCGCCCACCGCCTGACAACCGACCCGGACGCCGTCGGAGAAGACCTCCTGAAGCTTGTCCTCACCATCATTGAGCTGCTGCGCCAGCTCATCGAACGCCAAGCCCTGCGCCGCGTCGATGCCGGCGATCTCACCGACGAACAGGAAGAAGAACTCGGCGCCACCCTCCTCGCCCTCCATGACAGCCTCGCCGACCTTTGCGAAGAACATGGCTACGCACTGGAGGACCTCAACCTCGACCTCGGCCCCCTCGGCCCCCTCCTTCCGCCCCGCGCCTGATGCCCCCCGACCACCTGCACGCACGGCGGCCCAGCAGTGCCCCTTCCTCGGCACCCGAGCTGAAAGCTGAACGGGCGGGCTGCGGGCGGCCTCGCGCTCAGTGGGACACGAGCAGGTCCAGCTCGGCCTGGTACAGCAGGGCGGGGTCGCATGCCATGCCGGCGAAGTGACCGCTGAGTTCCAGGGAGAGCACCCCGTGCAGCCGGGTGCGGAAGGAGATGGCCAGGCGCTGCGCCGACGCCGTCTCGGCCCGCCCTGCCGACTGCTCAGGGCCATCCGCCAGTGGGTTCTCGGGCGTACTCGCGGGCGCGTCCGGTGCATCGGCACAGGCATCGGTGAGTATGCCCATGATCTCCGCCGCCAACGCGGCGACGTCAGCGGGGGCGCGGTATCCCGGCACCGGAGGTCCGTAGACGAGGAAATACCGCTGCGGGTCTTCGAGCGCCCATATACGCAGAGCCTGTCCGAGGCCCGCAAGATCCCCTTTTCCCTGGGCAGCCGCATTCCTGAGTGCCCCCACCAGGCTCTGGTAGGCGTCATGAACCAATTCTGTGAGCAATTCGTCGCGGCTCGTGAAATATCGGTAGAGTCCTGTGCCGCTCAGGCCCATGAGCCTGGCGATCCCGTTGAGGGAGAGCGCGGACGTTCCGGCAGCAGTGATCTGCTCCCAGGCCCGATTTTTGATCTCTGAACGAACCTGCTGGCGGTACCGCTCACGGGGGGTAGTCGTCGAAGCTGCTTCACCCATGACAGCCTCCTCCTCGCGAGTTACACCCTATCGCTCGCGAGGGAGTGCTGTGGCAAGGAAAACAGCCCCGCCTCCAGGGGTTCTCGTCCCGTCGGACGCCACCGGTCCGAGGAGGCGCGCACGAGCCGGACGGGCGGGATTGCCCCAGGATTCAGCGCTTGAACTTGTGCGTTGGCGACCGAGCCGGAATACGACATACGAGGGCCGACAGTCGGCGGATCACGGCAGTGTGCCCAATACGTGGGAAGCTGGTTCGGCCACTTCCCCATGCACGCCGACGAGGAGGAGCGACCACCCTGCATGCGGCCGAATCTCGGCATTTCGACGATTCAGTCCCCAGGGATCGGCGACGGCAGAGACACCGGACCGCAAGCCCGGAGGCGCGGGAGTACGACATGCCGAACAACCCCGGCCTGAAGATCGGAGCGAGGCTGTACGACGCGACCTACTACCAGGGGAACGCTGTCACGGTGCGCCCCGATGGATGGGACACGGGTGAGGGCGCCGTCGTGTACTCCCTCGCTTACCTCGGGTTGCGGCGCCTCGGCTCCCTGCAAGCCCCCCTCGAGGCCGCTGACTCCGACAACCCGTTCCGCCAGGCCATCGGCTGCGTCACCCATGTCACCGTGTGGGCGTACAGGCCCGACGCCTGGCCGGATCACTTGGACGAGCACGGAACGACCTGGCAGCAGTACAGCGCTGATACCGCCGACCTCGGCACCTGGGCGGCGAGAACCAAGTACGTACGCGTCTGGCAGCAGGCCAATGACGGAGTATTCGACTTGGACCTGCTCACCGAGGACAGCTTCAGGGCTCCGATCACCATCATGGAGTGACGAGGACACTTGAACTCGTCGGTCTTCTTTCCTGCTGCGCTGGGCCTAGGCGCGCTGGTCGTCACCGCCGGCGATGGGGATCTGGCGCGGCTTGGATTCACCTGCCTTGGAGATCCGGACCGTCAGGACGCCCCTGTCGAGAGTGGCCTCGGTCTTGTCGCCGTCGATACCCCCGGACAGGCTGGCGCGGTAACAGAACCTGCCTTTGCGCTGGGTGAGCACCTTGTCGGACCTCTTGTCGAGCTCGCCGGTGATGCACAGATCGTTGCCGTTCATCTCCACGGTGATGTTCTCGCGGGGAATACCAGGCATCTCGGCCTTGATCACGTACGCGTCCTCGGTCTCCTCCTCTTCGGTCAAGGGTGTCCACCCCTGACTGGCCTGGGCGAGGGTCGCCTGCTCCAGGAAGTGGCCCATTTGGTGCCGCATGGACCCGAAAGGATGCCGGGGATCCAACCAGCCCGGGCTGGGGCGGCGCCACGTGGTGTCGCCGGAACTCCGTCGAACCGAGAAGTTCATGACAGTATCCCCGCTCCCTCGTCCGATTTGGTGTATATACACCAATTGGGTGGGTAATGGTATCTTCCTGCACGATACGTCTTCCCGATCCCCGGCCGCCATGCGTACCGGAGCGAGCCAGGACGATCGGCGAGGCGGCCGCGAAACGTCGCCGCAGGACGATGTCCCTGCGGCGGGGATCAGGGACTGCCTCAGGCGTCAGCGGAATCGAGACTGGATCGTGAAGCGTCTCCTGGGTACGTGCCCTCTGCAGCCAAAGTGACTGTCGCCGCCCGATGTTTGCCGGACCTCAACTGGTGGCGTTGGTCGAGGAGATGTCCGCAGGAGCGGACTGACCGTCACGATCATCGGTGAGGCCAGGCGCGGTTGACGCCGACGGCGTGGCGCAACAGGTCCCGCCCTGCGGTAGGCCGGACAATGCAGCGCTGGTGCGGGGGCAGGTGCAGCAACTCGGTTCCGCCGAGCCGGAGTTCGGCGAGCGGCTGGGGGTGAGACCGAGGAGGGCGGGTGCGTAGCAGGGTCCTCTTGCGGGCGTTGTGCTCGCCGGTGACGGCGATGGCGGTGCCGGGGTCGGCGTGGAGGGGGCGCGCTGGTTGGAGCCGTCACCTCGACGTGTCACGTTTCTGGGCGGGTTCTCTCTGCCCAGGGGCGACCTCCCGAGGGGGCTGCGGAGCGTCCGTTCGGGTGGCGTTACTCCTTCGCCGACGGTAAGTGCCGCTGAAGGTGAGTCTGTCCGTGCTGTGCTGTGGCCACGGCCCGAAGGTGGTCGTTCGCGGGCCCGCCCGCTGTTTGCGGCAGGCCCGCCCCCAACAGCGAAGGAGGACTGATGTCACGTCAACGCAAGGACCGGCGAAGCCGGAGCACGATCGGCCAACTACTGGCCTCTGCAGTCTTGTTGACTGTGGCTTTGCTGAATGCCTCCGAGGCTGACGCCGCTACGGTGCACTCCAGACCGAACCGTGACTGGGACGCCATCGCACGGTGTGAATCCGGTGGAAACTGGCGGGCGAACACCGGCAACGGCCATTACGGCGGATTGCAGTTCACCCAGTCGAGTTGGAACGCGGCAGGGGGCCGCAAGTACGCACCACGCGCGGACCTCGCCACCAAGGCGGAGCAGATCGCGACAGCGAGGAGACTCGCCAAGATCCAGGGCATGAGGGCTTGGACCTGCGCACGCCGCTGATGAAAGGCACCCTCCGCCAGGAGGGCGGGCCGCCCTGTAGGGGGAGCTCCAGACTGGACGCGCCGACGGTCAGTTCTTGTTGCCGATCGCGTCCATCTTCTCGCCGAACCCTCTCCGGTGGTTGGGGCATAGCCACCGGCCTTCGTCGGCTGTGACCGCGACCTCGGTGGCCCGCGACCTCGGCGGCCTGTGTGGCTGCTGGGTCTCACTCTGTGGGTGGCCGCCCGGAGGCGCGGCGGGAGCTCGGAGATGCTGAAACGGTTACACCATGGTCGCCGGCGTCGGCGCCGGCGACCAAGGCCCGGATCTTGGCCGGTGGCGTGGAGGTCCTCTTGGCCGTCGGTACCGGCTCCCGTGCCCGTTGCGCGGCCCTGCGGCCCTCGTTGGGAATCGTGGGAGTTGCCCCCCCGTGATCCGGAAGCCTTGAGAAGGCTGCGACGCGGTTCCGGCGGTTCAGTTTCCGCGGGGCGCGTACATGATCACGGTCATGCGGCGAGGCAACGGCACCGAGATCCGGGTCCGCGGGCGCCGTCGGCTGCAAGGACCGGGAGAAGCTCATCTTCGGCAAGACCACGCAGTACGCCGTCAAGGCCATGGTCCTCACTGCCGCCAGCGGCGGGCTCCTGTTCTGCAGTTCGGCCCAGCCGGCGAGCTGTGCCGACATTACCCACGCCCGGCTCCTCTCGATGCTTCAGCGGTTCCGCCGCATGCGGCGCATGAGGAGAAAGACGACGAGCGCGATCCCCGCTGAAAGCAGTGGGGTCCACTTGGATCCTGCTGCGTGCGCTGCGCGAGCAGCCTTTTCACGGACTGCATCGGGGGTTTTGTCGGCTGCGAGGTGTCCGGCCCGCGATGCGGCGTCACGGACGTGCTCTGCGGTCTGGGCGGCTGTGTGCAGGAGCGGCTCGGGTGCCTTGCTTTTCGCCAGCTCAGTCGTACGGCCAGCCTTCTCACGGGCCTGGGCCGTGGCCTGTTTGGCTTTGGCGATGGTGTGTTCCTTGACCGCGGCAGCCTTCTCTTTGGCCTTGGTCTTGCCGTCGGCTCCGGCCGATGGCTCGTCAGCCTGGCCGGCTTCGCTCTGTGTGACCTGGGCTTCTGTCGGCTCTCTCGAAGGGGAAGAGGACTCGTTACCGTCTTGCTGGCTGGTCATCGGTGTGCTCTCCATCCCGGCCGTCACGGCCGCGGCTTCGTTGCTGGTGCGCTCAGGTACGCCGACGAGCTGGCCCCCCCGCTCCTCGGAGTGAGCCAGTGGTCGAAGGACCCCTGCTGTGATGATTGCGCGTCGAATGGCTGGATTCCCGGCGCCGAGCTGGTGCTCTACTCCACTCGGGCGCAGCAAAGACACGGTGAGCCCTACGGCCACGCCTGGGACCGCGGGACGGGTGGCGGAGGGGGCCTCTGTGTCGTGGGGCCCCGTCCTGCGTGTCCGCTCGCACCGCTTCTGGCCGGGGTGTGAGCCTGCGGCCGCATCCGTACGTAGCGCGGTGCCTGACCAGAGAGGGGCGGCCGCCGGTTACGGGACAGGGGAGCGGAGGCCTTAGGCCCGGCGCGCCGCTTCGATGCCCGGCGTAATTCGCAGGATCGCCGCTGCTCCGCTGAGTTCCAGGAGTCGGCGCACTTGAGGCGGGAGAGGGCCTGCCACCATGAAGCGGGGGAGTCGGTGATGGGCATGCACGAGGAGCCGGATCAGACAGGAGTCCGCGTAGACGACCCCGGACACGTCGATGATCGTCCGCGTGGCGCGGGCCAGGCGGGCATCGCGCAAGGCGCTGCGGAATGACGCCATGGTTCCGCTGTCGAACTCCCCGGCGAGGACGAGAACCACGGCGCCGTCCCCACGGTCAGGCAACAGAGTCACGCCCGCCCCACTGAGCGTGCCCGCCAGCCAGGAACCGTAGGCCGGCCGTCGGCCGCGCCTCGGGGGCGCGGGCCGGGGGGACCGGAACCGGAAGGGGAATCGCATCGTGCACCGCCTGTAATCGACGCTGCGCTGCAGGGGCGCCTGTTGTGGACCGCCGATCATGACCAGGCTCAGGCCCGGGAAGGCCACGTTCCCGATCGTCCGGGCAGAGGAGAGATCAAGGTGAAGCAGTGGCGTAGTAGCCGAGAACTGGGAAGCAACGCCCACATCGAGCTTGTGCCCTGCTTTGATGTTGCCGAAAATTCCGGCCAGGTTGACGGCGGCGGATCAGAAAAATGAGTACGAGGAGAACAGTGCTCCTCGGATCCCCGCCCGGCAAGCTGGCGACACCGCTGGCACCTATCCTGGTTATGAACCGCCAACCGAAATGGAGGGCGTGATGCTCATCCTTGGCGTCATTCTTCTCGTCATCGGCTTCTTGACCGGAATTTCGATCCTATGGACGATAGGGATCATTCTTGTCATCATCGGGGCCATTCTCTGGATCATGGGAGCGGCCGGTCACGCCGTCGGCGGCCGCCGACACTACTGGTAGCGATGTCAGGGGACACGCGGGGCCGACACGACGACGTCGTCTCCGGGGCCCAGGTGCGCCGTCGCGATCATGTCGCCGCCGTGAGCATGGCTTCCTGGAACTGCCGGGCCACGGAGATGTGTTCGCCGAGGTGCAGGGCGTGTTCCGCCGCCTGCGCGATGCAACCGGATGCGGCAGTGAGCGTGGGACGGTGAAGGTCGCATTGGCGTGGTTGATGCCGAGGCCGGTCCAGTGGAGCTCGGTGGACAGGTGGCCGGTGTCCTTGAAGAGCAGGACCGCCGGGGGCGGCCGGATGCATAGCGGAGGCACGAGAAGCGGAATCTCAGGAACAGGCTCGGCGGCGGCGAACCCCCTTCCGCAGGACTTCGCATGTGAGGCCGGTAGCGTTGCGGGGCGGAGCGGGTGACGGCCGGGTTGTGGGGTAGGCGTATCAGGGCC
The DNA here is from genome assembly GCF_055595065.1 of Streptomyces sp. NPDC040545. NCBI lineage: Bacteria > Bacillati > Actinomycetota > Actinomycetes > Kitasatosporales > Streptomycetaceae > Streptomyces > Streptomyces sp. NPDC040545. Next base: position 21,054 of record NZ_JBVIWA010000010.1, on the reverse strand, counting down.
CCAGACGCCACTCGCACTGCAAGGGTGCGATCTTCGCCGTAGGCCACTGCCGCAGACGGCTCGCGGACACTGGTCTGCGTGGTCCCGTACGTACCACCCGGGTGAGGTACCCCTGGTACCCCCTGGCACGCCCCTGGGTACCCCTCCTGCCTGCCAGGTTCCGCGACGATCGCGTGATCGGGTGGGGGCGATTGCGACGCGCGGCCCGAAACGCCATGGGGCCGTGGCTGGAGCCATTCGGACCGGCAACAGTCTTCGATCGGGTGGGGGTGGACCGGTCCGGCGCTCATGCGCTGCCCTGTGGGGGATCACTGTCTGCCGGGCGGAATAGCCCGGTCCTGAACCATAACCAGTGAGAGGCAGATGAGGGATGGGACATGGCGGGAATGTGCTGGAGGAGCTGATGGCGGATCACCGGGAGGTCGAGGAGATCTTCGCCCGGATCCAGGCCATGGCCGGCGAGGGACAGGAACTGCGTGACCTGGTCGACGAGGTCACCATCGAGCTGGTGAGGCACTCGGTTGCCGAGGAGCAGTACCTGTACCCGGCCGTCCGCGAGTATGTCGAAGGCGGTGACCGGCTGGCTGACAAGGAGATCGAGGACCACGGCCGGGTCGAGAAGATCCTCAAGCAGCTGGAGAAGATGGACACCGGCGATGCGCAGATGAGCCCGGTGCTGCAGCAGCTCATGAACGAGGTCGCCGCCCACGTGCAGGACGAGGAGAACAACCTCTTCCCGATGCTGCGGCGCACCTGCTCCGCCGAGAAGCTCGATGAGCTCGGGGGCAAGGTCCGGCGGGCCAAGGCCATGGCTCCGACCCGCCCGCACCCCTCCGCGCCGAGCACCCCGCCTGCGAACAAGCTCCTCGCCCCTGGCGTCGGTCTGGTCGACCGGGCCCGAGACTTCGTCACCGGCCGCGGAAAGTCCTGACCGACCCGGCGGGGATCCCCGGCACGTGGGGGCGGCCGGCGAATGCTGCCGCCCCCACGCAGCCCGGTCGGGCGGTGTGACGCGGGTCACCACCCGCGGCGTGACTCCCGCCTACACTGGTCGGTCACGAGCGGGGCAGCGCGGCTCCGCACAGAACAGCTCACCGCCGGCAAGCCGATCCCGGGGAGCTCGCCCCTGAGGACCGATCGCCCGTGCCCTCCGACCTGACTGCGCTCATAGCCGCTTCCGCCCGCTGGCTCTTGGCGGCCTACCAGCCCCCGACGGGCGCGCTGAGCCGCGCGCTGGCCGAGGCCCAGGCCCGGCAGGCCACCACCCTGGCAGCATCCTTGTGCTACCCGACCAGCGTGGACGTCCAGCTCCTCCACCTGCTCGCCCCGAGCGGATCCCACCGGCTGGACTGGCTCACCGGATGCGAACCGCGCGAGGACGACACCGACACCGCCTGGCGTACCTGGGTCGACGAAACCGTTGTCAGCTGGGCAGCCTGCCTCCTGGCCGATCCCGCCCTGGCCACACGTGCCCAGCAGGCCCTGGCCACCACCGAGCACCACAGTGAAACCGGCAGCCTGCAACGACTGACGCACCCCAGCGTCCTCGACAGCGAAGCCGCAGCCCTGCTGCGCCACCCCGACCTCCTGGAAGGCATCGCGGTGCTGCACCGGCCCCAGCTGCTGCAACGGCTGGAGGTCCAGGGCGCCGGACTGTCCTGATCCGCCGCACCCGTAGAAACGGGATGCTCACCGAGCGCAACATCGTGGGGGCCGTCCGGTTGGGCATACTTGCCCCGATTGTGGGGACCCGCCAGACATGAGTATCAACAATCCGGATCCTGATCCCCGCACCACTCCTGGCCTGGATCACGGAGGCTCGGTGCCGCCCGGCGAGACCCCTCCCGCCGAGGCGAGCACCACCTCCGGCGCCGGACCGTACCGCCCGCTCAAGCGCGGCTGGTCCAAAGGGCCGCTCGCGCTCATCCTCACCGTCGCGGTCCTCGTGGCGCTCTTCTTCCTCGTCTACGGAATCGTGCTGGCTCTCTGACCCTGCACCCCGGCCGGCGTAGAGGCACGGCAGTGTGGTCCAACCCGCTGTGGCGACAACGAGGGTCGGGTCGGGTCCCTGCCCCCAACGTCGCGGCCGGGCATACCGTCTGCCGACGCGGCCAGGCGTACCGCTGGGCCGGACCCTGCAGTGCCCCTCCCTCTCGGCACGGACCGCGAACCGACCTGCCATGGCGGCCGGCACGCAGCGCCCCCGGGGGGGGCGTGGGGCCAGGACGACAGGACGAGCTGGCTCAGCGGCCGCAGGGTTCCCGAGCTAGTGGCTACGTCATGGTCGAGCGGTGGCGGTTCCGCAGCACCCCGGGGCTGGTCACCGCATGACGTGGGAGGAGCAGGCCCCGGAGGAGACACCGCACCACTGCCCTTGCCTCAGCCTGCTGCCACCGATGCCGTTGTGGCGAGCCCGTGGACACATGCGATGTCGGCCGGGGCGGCGGGGATGCGCATGCGCCGCAGGAGGTCGCGTGTGGTCCGCAGAGTCAGGGTGCTGCGCCAGGTGATGCCCGGGTGGCGGGCCCTCAGGTGCGACAGGGCACGGTTGCCGAGGCCGCTGGAGAGGAAGTACTCGTCGATGTCGACGCCGGTGATCACCCCGTCGCGGCAGGCCGTGCAGATCTGATAGCGGACCTGGCCGACGACCTTACGGCCGTGGACGAGGAGCAGGCACTCCTGCCCTGGATCGGGGTCGCCAGGGATGTGGGTGGAGAGGAATTCGACGTAGCGGTAGGCGCGGATCCTGCGGCGCAGCCGCCTACCGAGCCCTTCGCGGCGCCCGTGCCTCGCGGCATGCGGTGGCGCGACGAGACGGGGGGTCGAACGGAAGAGGGCGCTCGCGGAACGTGCGTGGTCTCCGGACATGGACCTCGTATTCCCAGGCGGTGGCCCCTGATGCTTCCACGCCCTGAAAACACGGGAAAAATCGTCACCAGACACGCGACGAACAAGACCCGCACGTCAGCCTCCCTCCGCGAGCACCGTAGCTACTCAGCGATAGACGCCAGCTGGCGGTTGCTGGGCGGGGAGAGCGAGCAGTCGGAGCGCGTTCTGCTCGGCCACCGCAGCGTCCACCACCCTCTGACCGCTGCCGAACAGCTGATCGCCCCACCGGCTCACCGGTCCCGCACCACCCCCGCCGGCCCGAACCACTGATCCTCGCTGCTGCCGTGCTTGGGGCCCGCGCGGGGCAGGGCGCCTCCCGCGCGACTCCTCGGCGACAAGCCCGTGGTTCCCGCGGAGCTGTCCGGCTTTGACCGTCTGCCTACGGTCGTGCAGGGAAGGACGTAAGGACAAGTGGTGGGTGCGGTCGTGTTCGGCGTGGACCGACCGCGGACGTCGCCCAGGCGATGCCGCCCGGTGAAGGTCACCCGATCGGATGCGAAGGAGTGCCGATCCGGCTGGTGCGGCAGAGGCTGGGCCCATGGCCGCCAAGCTGATCATCTACCCGCCGGACCAGCAGGGCTGGCGCCGTGTCCGCTATGACGGCGTCGCCATCGGAGTGGCACACCGTCCAGCAGATGTTCGGGCCTTCCTCGCCGCTGCCGGGATGGAGAACGCCGAGGACGTCGACCTCACCGACCCCGACTTCGTGGAGTGGAGGGGGGCCGGCCCCGAGGCGTGGGAACCGTTTCCCTGACCGGCTCCACGTTCCAGGTGGCGACGCCTCGTGGGGACTCCGGCCGGGGGTGTGCTCGGCGGTCGGTTCCTGGGAGGGCGACCGTAGCGGGTCGCGCGATGCCGTTCGCGCCGGGCGGCAAGAACCAGGGAGCTGCTGCCCGGACCTCCCGGGGGACGTGGCTTCGTGTTCCACGTCCAGCGCGCCGGGTAGGGGCTGAGCGGGTGAACCCGCGCTGACCGTGGACGGCTGCGCGGCGACCGGAGGAGCAGAGTGGTGACTGAGACGGTACCCATGGTCGTGTTCGCGAACTTCCTCTCGGACTTGGCGGTGGATCTCGACGAGGGTCAGATCCTGACGACGTGGGCCCAGCAGGCGCCGCGGAAGGCGTGGCTGCTCCGGCCGGGAGATGTGTTCGTCACTCCCGTGCCGCTGAGCCGGGAGTTCCTGCGGTACGTGTACGACCTGACCGGGGTGCCTCCGGATTCGGTGGCGGTCGTGGAGGTTCCGCCTGCCGGAGCCGTCCCGCTGGCGCGGGCGGTGCGTGAGGCCGGCCTCGTCGAGCAGGTCCGGGCTCTTGCCGGTGACCGGGGTGCGGCGCTGCTGCCGACGGCGCTCGACGCGTCGGCGATCGCGTTCGCCCGCGACATCGGCATCGCGGTGCACCCGTACCCCACGGTCGAGGCCGCCGAGGCCGCCCTGAGGATGACCATGCTGCTCAACACGAAGACCGGCTTCCGCGAGACGGCCGGACGACTGGGCATGCGGCTGCCCGCGGGGCGGATGTGCCGACGCCCGGAGACCGAAAGCGTGGTGCGCGAGCTCCTGCGGGACCACGAGGGCGTGGTGGTGAAGCCCGACCGTTCGGCGGGAGGGCACGGGATGCGTTTCGTGTCCCGCGACGAGCTGAGGGGCGGGGCGAACCTGCGGCTCGATACGGTCGGCGGGCCCGAGGGCCTGTGGGTGGTGGAGGAGTGCCTCGACGTGGCGGAGTCGGTCAGTATCCAGATGGAGGTGACCGCATCCGGAACGCGCGCGCTCTTCAGCGGTGCGATGCGGACGCTTCAGGGTTCCTTCACCGGATACGCCTCTCCACTGCCACCGTCCTGCGCGCATGTGGCCGGCGAGCTGGAGGAGTGGGGCACGGCCCTGGGCCGCCATCTGGCCGAACACGGCTACGCCGGGCCCTTCGGGCTCGACGGGCTGGTGGACACGGACGGCATCGTGTACGCGAGTGAGAGCAACATCCGTCGTACGGCGACCACCACCCCCCACGCCATGGTCACGCGACTGACCTCGGGATCGGCCGAGCCCCACCCGGCATGGTCGGTGTCGAAGGGCTGGACGCGCAGCCCCATGGACTTCGAAACAGCCCTCGTCCGGCTGCGCGCTTCCCGCCTGGCGTTCGACCCGGAGCGCGGCGAGGGCGTGGTTCTGTACGCGGACGCACCGCCCGACGGCCGGTCCTGGCGATATGCCGTGATCGCCAGGAGTGCTGGGGACGTGGAGGAACAGGACGCGGCGTTGGCTGAGGTGCTTGAATTCCAGGAGGGCTGACACGCCACTAGCAGGCGCGCAGGGGCTTGTCATGCTGCGGCGTGGGCTCCGACGGCCTGTCGGTAGGCCACGTGGCCGCCCAGCGCACCGCTGACGGCTACGGCAGCCATCCCGCCCAGGGCCCACAATCGACCCTTAGCCGAGCGGCCGCGGACCCGCGCCGTCAAAGACGCGGTGTAGCAGGCCACCGCAGCCAGGTTGGAGACCGCGTGGGCCAGGCCGACCCGGGCCTGCTCGGGTGGCAGGTCCGCCCAGTCCGCCCAGCCGGCGACCGCTGCCGGGGCGACGCCGACCAGTCCGACGGCGGTCAGGGTGGTTGTCGCATGCTGTGTACCGGGCACGAAGTCGAGGACCGAGGCCGACAGCCAGCAGCCAATAGGAAGCTGCACGAGGACGGGGTGCACCGGGTGGCCCAGGGGTCTGCCGCGCAGGAGATCGCGAATGTTGCCCAGGGGAAGTGAGCGGATTCCCCCCTGCAGCAACCTGATGGCTGGGTCGGCCGCTGTTGTCCGCTCGAGCCGGTCCAGAGTGTGCAGCCAGCATGCCGAGGCGGTGGCGAGTGCTGTGGTGTGCCCGCCCGCGGGTGAGGCGTCGAGAGCGCTTGAGTTCATACACGACGCCTACCCGCTGCCCCGCGGCCATCCCGCCTTGGCTTCGACTGCACCCGAACGACAGGCCGCCGAGCCGCGGTTTCAACAGCCGTGCTGCTCCGGCTGGCCCCCTGACCTGCCGCTGCGCCAACCTGCGCAGAGCCCTCCCTCGTGGGGTGGGTGCTGAGGCGATGCCGGGTAAGCGCGCCTGGACCACAGAATGCACATCTCATGCGGAGGAACCGCCATCGCCCGATCCTGCCCATGGAGCGGCCGCGCTCTCCATCTCCGGAGTACTGGTGGCCGTAGCCGCAGTGACCGTACTGGGCGGGAAGCGTCGGATCGCAAGGGCCGCCGCCCCGATTCCCGAGCAGGCCCTGGACAGCAACGAGGCCGACCTGGCCGAGGTCAACGAGGAGGCACACCGGTCATCGACCAATTTCGACCCGCACCCGGCATTCCTTCCGAGACGACCACCCCCGCAGAGCTGAGCAAGAAGGTAGGGCGTCCCCGCGACGTTCTCGGCCAGAGCATCGAGGTACTGACCACCGAGGCCGACATCAAGGCCCAGCTCAAGGAGAAGAAGGCCGTCATGAAGCAGCAGACCGCAGAAAGGGCCTCATTGATCGTCGGCGGCCGAACGCAAATGACTCGACGGATCAGCCGGTCCTGCGCGTCCGGTTCATGGTGGGGATATTCCTGGTCCTTTTGATCGCGCGCATGCTCTCCGGGGGTCTGCCAGGAGTCCTCGCGGCGTTGCGCGGCGGGGTTCTGCTGGGCTGGGGGGCCTCGCGGCGCCTGCGTCGACTCCCGTACCAGAACGCAGCCGATCAGAAGGACGACCAGGACCACTCCGGCGGGAGACGCTACCGCCGAAGCGTGCCGGCGGTGCTTCTTCAGCTGAAGGCCTCTGCCGCGAGAACGATGCGGGCCCCCATGTTGATTTCCATCATTCTCAGGGCGGCGTCTGCCAGGTCCGAGCGAATGTGGGCGACGGCATCGCGAGCGACGGTGACGGACAGGTGCCTGATGTGGGCGTCGAGTGCGGAATACAGCACGCACTGCTCCGTCACCTGCCCGCACAGGATCAGGTCGCTGACCCCCAGTGTTCCCAGCAGATATGCGAGGGGGGTTTCGTAGAAGGCGGAATGGCGTGCCTTGACGATGAAGTAGGAGTTCTCGTCCGGCCGTACGGGTTCGACCAGGTTGGCGTGGGGGCCGGCGAGGGCGGCTTCGAGGATCTCCCCGTGGTGGGAACGCCACTTCCCGAAATTGTCGTTGACGTAGATCACCGGTAGTCCGCGTTGGCGCGATTCCTCCAGCAGGAGGGCCACAGCGGGCAGGGCCTGCTCGACGGAGGAGACCAGGTCATCCGCGTCCTGATGGTCGTACGTGTTCAGCATGTCAATGATGACAAGTGCGGTTTTCGCCATGCCCTCCAAGCTCCCAGAAATACCTGGGCGTGAGCCGATGACACGAGCGACCTTGCGGGGCCTCCGCCCGGATCCGGGCCGCGATCCGGTGGGGTTGCGGCCCGTGATGGCGCAGGACGCGACGGCACGGCGAGCACAGCGCGGTGGTGTGCATGTTGCTGCAGCAGCCCGCCCGCGGCCAGCGCGTCCAGATGCGGTTACCAGTAGTGCTTGCGTCCGCCGACGGAGTGCCCGACGGCCCCCAGGATCCAGAGGATGACTCCGATGACGAGGAGGATGGCGCCGATGGTCCACAGGATGCTGATTCCCGCGACGAAGCCGATGACCAGGAGAATGACGCCGAGGATGATCATGGGCACCTCCGATTTCGCTGTGACTCTCCTTTCAGCCTAGGCGTGTCCCGCGCTGTCGGCGTGCCATGCCTGGTGAGCGCCACGCCGAATCGGCCCGGTCGCCCGCGGGCGACCGGGACGCGGCCCCGGCCTGCCCGGTGACGACGGGCACCGGGTGCGGGGCCACCGACGGACTACAGGCGATACGACGGGGTAGCCGCGGGACATAGGCACCACCGAGGGAGGACACGATGACGGACCACGAAAAGTCCAGGCAGCACGCGCGGCGGACCACGCCGTCCCAGGCCGTGGGCGAGAGCGGTGACCGTGAGGCCCGGCAGCAGGCGGACGACGCCGTCGTCCAGCGCTCGGGTGCGGCGGAGGACGACACGGATGCCGGAGGCCACCGTGCCAAGCGCCACCGTCCGGGCATCGGCCGTGAGGAGCAGACCCACCCCGATGACGAGCGGCAGGAGAAGAACTCCGAGGACCGCTGACGCCGGCGTCCTTCGGGGCGCACCGGCTGCTTCGGGCCTCGTAGGCCGGCCGGAGCGCTGGTTCGCCTGGGCCTGTGAGCCCCGCCGCCGCCTCGTTTGCCGGGGCCGGGCAGGTTTCAGCCGGGCAGGTTTCAAAGGGGCCGAAACGGTAAGCCGCCCAATATGGTGCGAATCGGGTACACGATGATGACCGAGCAGGCCGGGCCCCGGGAACTGGTCGACCACGTGGTGGCAGCGGAGCGGGCGGGTTTCGGCTTCTCCGTCATCTCCGACCACTCCTTCCCCTGGCTGGAGGCCCAAGGGCACGCGCCCTACGCGTGGAGCGTCCTGGGCGCCGCCGCACAGGCGACCTCCCGGATCCCGCTCATGACGTACGTGACCTGCCCGACGTTCCGGTACCACCCCGCCGTGATCGCCCAGAAGGCGGCCACGATGCAGCTCCTGTCCCAGGGGCGCTTCCGGCTGGGGCTGGGCTCGGGAGAGAACCTCAACGAGCACATCGTCGGCGCGGGCTGGCCCGCCGCCCACGTCCGCCTGGACATGCTCGAGGAAGCCGTGGGGATCATCCGCTCCCTGTTCGCCGGCGGGTACGTCACCCACCACGGCACCCACTTCGACGTCGACAACGCCAGGCTCTGGGACCTCCCCGACGACCCGCCCCCGATCGGGATCGCCGTCTCCGGAGACCGTTCCTGCGAGATCGCGGGCAACTACGGCGACCTGCTCATCGCCACCGAGCCGAAGCAGGAGCTGCTGACCTCATTCGGCGCCTACGGAGGCTCCGGCAAACCGTGTGTGGCCCAGCTCCCGGTCTCCTACGACCCCGACCGCGACGCGGCGGTGGCCCGCGCGCACGACCAGTTCCGCTGGGCGCTCGGCGGCTGGAAGGTCAATGCGGAACTCCCCGGCCCCGCGGCCTTCGCCCAGGCCTCGCAGCACACCAGAGCCGAGGACGTCGCGGAAGCCGTGCCCTGCGGCGATGACGTGGACGCCTTCGTCGATGCGGTACGCCCCTACGTCGACGCGGGATTCACCGAGGTCGCCCTGATCCAGATCGGCGGCGGCCAGCAGGAGCCCTTCCTAGACTGGTCCCGGACCAGGCTGCTGCCGGCTCTGGAGGAGCTGTGACAACGGCCTCCCCAGTGCACGGGCCGGGTTCAGGCGAGAGCTCGGTTGCCGAGCCTTGCGGGAGGCGGACATGAACCGCGCCGCGTTGTTCGATGTCGACGGCACCCTCGCCGACACCAATCACCTGCACGTGGTCTGCTGGTGGGAGGCCCTGCGGCAGGCGGGCCACGACGTCGCGATGCACGACATCCACCGCGCCATCGGACTGCCCGGCGAGGACCTCCTTGCCCGTTTGCTGGGCGAGCACCGGGATACGAGCGAGGACGACGCGCTCAATGCCGCGCACAGCACCCTCTACGGCACGTACTTCGACCGGCTGCCCCCGTTGCACGCGGCGGCGGATCTGCTGCGCGAGCTGGACCGACGGGGCTGGCGGGTCGTGCTCGTGACCTCTGCTACGGACGCCGAGCTCGACGCGCTCAGGCGGGCCGTCGACGCCGACGACGCCATCACCGCGACGGCGAGCTCCGAGGACGTGAGCGAGGGCAAGCCCGCGCCGGAACCACTGCACCATGCACTCGGCCTCGTCGGCGCCACTGCCCGTGACTCCGTGTTCGTGGGTGACACCGTGTGGGACATGGAAGCGGGCTCCCGGGCCCACGTCGCATGTGTGGGGCTGCTCTGTGGCGGCATTCCGCGCCGTGACCTCGAAGAGGCCGGGGCGCGCGCCGTCTACCGGCACCCCGCCGATCTGCTCGCGCACATCGACACCAGTCCGTTCGCCGACAGGTGAAGACCGCCGGACCCCACCGCTTGAGCGATGACCCGCTGGGTAGGCGCAGCGTACGAGAACGAGCCGTACCACGAGGTGAGCTACATGGAACGATCCACCGAGCCGGAACCCGAGGGCCCCGGGCCCACTCCGGAAGGCCCGGATCCGGTCCCTCGCGACCCGCACCCCGCCGGTCCCGAAGACAAGCCGCCCCCGGTCGAGCCGGCGGAGCAGCCTTCCACCACCGAACGGCCGACGGTGCCGGAACCTCCCGACTGAGCCCGTACGAGCCGACCGGGGAAATGAAACCGAGCCCCGTCACCGTTCGTGGCGGCGCTCGAAGTCTTCGCGGGAGGGCCCGGTCGGGAATGGCCCCGGCGGACCGGGGTAGCCGCGTGAGTGCCGCCCAGTGAGGGCTCCGAGTTGGAGGCCAACCATGTCAACCAGCACGCTCATAGCAATCGTTGCCATCGCCGCGGTCATCGTGATCGCGCTCGCGGTCGGCTTGTGGATGGCGGCCCGCCGACGTCGTCTCCAGAACAAGTTCGGCCCCGAGTACAACCGCACGGTCGAGGCGGAGGGCGGCCGCATGGCCGCCGAACGCGAGCTGCGAGCCCGCGAGGAACGCCACGACAAGCTTGAGATCAAGGAGCTCCCTGCCGAACGGCGCGACCAGTACGCCGTTGAATGGAGCAGTGTTCAGGAACACTTCGTGGACCGGCCGGAAGGCTCCGTGGAGGAGGCTGACGAACTGGTCTCGCGGCTGATGCGCGAGCGAGGCTATCCCACGGACGACTACCGCGGTCAGCTGCGAGATCTCTCGGTCGAACACGGCCGCACCCTGGAGCACTACCGGGCTGCCCACGACGTCAAGGTGCGCAGCACTGATCAGAAGACGACCACCGAGGAACTGCGAGGGGCGATGGTGCACTACCGCGCCCTGTTCGACGACCTGCTGAGTGACCAGAGGAGCCGGTGACATGCGGAACCACGCGAGCAGTGACGAGCGAGCCGGCGACGCCGGCATCACGACGGAGGACATAGCCCATCCGGCGCCGGCCGCGGGCGACGGTACGGACACCGGCACGACGACCGAATCCGGCGAAGGGGCGGTCGACGGCCCGAGGGCACCCGTGTACCCGGGGGAGGCAACCAGGGACGCGGCCGCCGGGGAGGACGGGACCCGCGAAGGCGGGGACGAAGGCCCGACGGACCGCGAGGCGGGGACCGGACCGGCGCAGGCGGGCACCGACGAGCCGCTGCTGGGTGCGGAGGACGCCGCGGAGTACCACAAGAGGTGGAGTGAGATACAGGGCCGGTTCGTCGACGACCCGCAGGAAGCGGTCAGGTCGGCGGACGCCCTCGTGGCGGAAGTGATGCAGAGCCTCGCGCGTACCTTCTCCGCCCACAAGCAGGGGTTGGAGGGGCAGTGGAGCCAGGGTGGGCAGGTAGCGACAGAAGAACTGCGGCTGGCGCTGCAGCACTACCGGTCGTTCTTCAACCGGCTCCTGAACACCTGACCTGATACGAAGACCGGGTTCCGCGAGGAAGCCGGGCAGCCCTCCGCCACCGCGCCCGACGGAAATGGAACGGCCCCACCGGGGCCGTTCCATTCTGTACAGATCGTCAGCATCCATCTCGCCCCACAGCCCTGGCCCGTTGGTACCTCGACCGGCAGATGCGCGCGATCGCATGCTTCCTGGAGCGACGAGTTCTTCGCCGGCTGACATGCAGGCAAGGAAAAGCCTGCCCCGTGCGGGTGGGCGCGGCAGGACGGGGAAGGCGTGCCGGGGACCCGTACACCTGAGAAGGGACGGACAACATGGCACGACCGAGGATCGTGGTCGTCGGCGCGGGCTTCGCCGGCGTCTCCTGCGTACGCCGCCTGGAGCGGACGCTGTCACCCGGGGAGGCGGAGATCCTGCTGGTCACCCCGTTCTCCTACCAGCTCTACCTGCCCCTGCTGCCGCAGGTGGCCTCCGGGGTACTCACCCCCCAGTCCGTGGCGGTGTCGCTGCGCCGCAGCCGCCGCCACCGGACCCGGATCGTGCCCGGCGGGGCCGTGGGCGTCGACACCCGGGCCAAGGTCTGCGTCATCCGGAAGATCACCGGGGAGCTGGTGGACCAGCCGTACGACCACCTTGTGCTCGCGCCGGGGAGTGTGACCCGCACCTTCGACATCCCAGGCCTGGCGGAGCACGGCCGCGGCATGAAGACGCTGGCCGAGGCGGCCCATCTGCGCGACCACGTGATCGCCCAGCTCGACCTGGCCGACGCCGCCGCACCGGGCTCGGCGGAACGGGTCTCACGGCTCGGCTTCGTCGTGGTGGGCGGCGGCTACGCGGGCACCGAGACGGCCGCCGCCCTGGAGCGGCTCACCACCAACGCCGCAGGCCGCTACCCCCGGCTGGACCGGCGCGAGATCAGCTGGCACCTCGTGGACGTGGCGCCGAAGCTGATGCCCGAGCTCGGCGACCGGCTGGGCCGGGCAGCCCTCGACGTGCTGCGCCGCCGCGGCATCGAGGTCTCGCTCGGCGCCTCCGTCGCCAAGGCGGGCCCCGAGGACGTCACCCTCACCGACGGGCGCGTGCTGCCCTGCCGCACCCTCATCTGGACCGCCGGCGTCGCCGCGAGCCCGCTCATCGCCACGCTGGGCGCCGAGACCGCGAAGAGCGGCCGGCTCGTCGTCGCTCCGGACCTGCGGGTGCCGGGGGCGGACGGGGCGTTCGCGCTCGGTGATGCGGCCGCCGTGCCCGACCTCGCCGGCGGCGGGGACGGTGCGGTGTGCCCGCCCACCGCGCAGCACGCCGAGCGCCAGGGCAGGGTCGCCGCCGACAACGTCGTCGCCACGCTGCGGGGCACGCCGCTGCGTCGTTACGTCCACAAGGACCTCGGACTGGTCGTGGACCTCGGCGGCCGCGACGGCGTCTCCCGGCCGCTCGGCATCGACCTGCGCGGGATGCCCGCCCAGGCCGTGGCCCGCGGCTACCACTGGGCGGCGCTGCGCACCGGGGCCGCGAAGACCCGGGTGATGACGAACTGGCTCCTGAACGCCGTGGCCGGCGACGACTTCGTCCGGACCGGCTTCCAAACGTACAAGCCGGGGACGCTGCGCGACTTCGAGTACACGGACCACTACCTCACCCCGCAGGAGGTACGAGCCCGCACGGCGACCGACGGGGGCTGACAGTTCCGGCGAGCGAGACCGCCATCAGCAGTGGTCGGACCACCAGGACCGGCGGCTCCCTCCCAAGGGCGCCGCCATGACCACCACCTGGCGCCGTTCAGCCACGACGCGGCGCGGATCCTGTCGGCCCGTCGGACCTCCCCTCAACGGCCGGCCCGGGCGCCGTCGGCGGAGCCGCCGGAGTGGACAGCGTCCGATTCCCAGGGCGGCGGCCGCACACCCGGCTCGGTCCAGGCCGCCAGAGCCTCGCCGTCGACACAGACGATGCCGCACGTGGCGGCGTACTCAAGGGCGGGTGCGGTGAAGTAGCCGGTGGTGACGATGATCGCGACGTCGGCGTCGTGGACGGCGAAGCACGTCCCGCCGAAACGCTGCAGGTCCTGCGAGCCGACCCGGTTGTCCTCGGCGTAGTGCTTGCACTGCACGATGACGCGCAGCCCGTCCGGGGTCGTGGCGATCACGTCGGCGCCCAGGTCGCCCGCACCGCCCACCACTTCCACCGGTGTGCAGCCGTCGCGTACGCAGAGAGCGGCGACGGTGTGCTCGAAGCCGTCGGCATCGACCGCGCCATGGTCCAGCGCGTCGGGTCCCACATCCGGCGGATCCGTCGCGGGCCGCACGCCCGGGTCGGGCGGTGCCGTGGGACGACGCCTGACGGGGGACATGCTCCATCCGGCGAACGCCACGCCGATCAGCAGCACCACCGCCGCGGCCACCGGCAGGACCGGCATCCGCGTCCCGGCCGCCGAGGCGGCCTTGACGAAGACGGCCAGTCCGCCCACGGTCGTACCGGCGAGTCCCACGGCGAGCACCAGATCGCGCCCGAGCGTGGCGCCGCGCCGCGGGACCCCGCTCCTGCTTACCCTCGATGCCACGGGGTCAGCGCCTACGGCCCCGGCCCCGTCCGCGGACCGCCCATCCGTGGCCGATGCCGGCGACGTGGAGGGCGAGCGCGGCGAGACCGATCAGCATGAAGTTGGTGGAGCTGAACACTTCGTTCGTGCTGATGGTGGCGGCGTTGATCAGGAACGCGATGAAGAACAGCACTGCGGCGGTGATGCCGAGCATGTCCATGCCCCTTTCGGTCGGTGACGGCCGTGTTCCCCGCGCGGGCCGGATCATGAGTCACTGCGGAAAGAAAGCCGGACCTCTTGCGCCGGCGGAGCCGCGCGCTCCCCGCAGGCGGCGGGACGAACCACGCCTCCCACGCGCGGGAGCGACCCCTGCACTCCCGGGAAGGCTTGGCGCGCGGTCTTCGGGACACAAGCGGGGTGTGCTGAAGACACTGACCCTGATCCTGCCCGGCGCCGCAGCGGCGCTCGCCGCGGTCGCCGCCGTCGCCTCCTCGCCCTGGTGGTGGGCCGTGGCCGTGCCGTCGCTGCTGCTCGTCCTGGTGGCCTCGCACGACCTCCTGCAACGCCGGCATTCCCTCCTGCGGAACTACCCCCTGCTCGGTCACCTCCGGTTCGCCCTGGAGGCGCTGCGGCCGGAGATCCAGCAGTACTTCATCGAGCGGAACATCGACGGCAGCCCCTTCGACCGAGACACCCGCAGCATCGTCTACGAGCGGGCCAAGGGCACCGACGCGGAGGAGCCGTTCGGCACCGAACGCGACCTCCTCCGGCCCGGCAGCGAATACCTCACGCCGTCCATGGCCCCACACCCGGTGCGCGCCGATCCGCCCCGGGTCCGGGTCGGCGGACCCGACTGCACCCAGCCGTACGACATGTCCCTGCTCAACGTCTCGGCGATGAGCTTCGGCTCCCTGTCCGCCAACGCCGTCCTCGCCCTCAACACCGGGGCACAGCTGGGCGGTTTCGCCCACGACACCGGCGAAGGCGGCGTGTCCGAGTACCATCGGCGCCCCGGCGGCGACCTCATATGGGAGATCGGCACCGGATACTTCGGGTGCCGTACCGGCGACGGGGGCTTCGACGAGCGGCAGTTCGCCGAGAAGGCCGCGCACCCGCAGGTCAAATGCGTGTCGCTGAAGATCAGTCAGGGCGCCAAGCCGGGCATCGGCGGTGTCCTGCCCGGTGCCAAGGTGAACGCGGAGATCGCGCAGGTGCGCGGGGTGCCGCAGGGGGAGACCGTCATCTCGCCGCCGTTCCACCGCGTGTACTCCACCCCGCGCGAGCTGGTGCGCTTCCTGGCCCGCATGCGGGAGCTCGCCGGCGGCAAGCCCGTGGGGTTCAAGCTGTGCGTCGGCTCGCGCCGCGAGTTCCTCGCCGTGTGCAAGGCCATGCGGGAGGCGGACGTCACCCCCGACTTCATCGTCGTCGACGGGGCGGAGGGCGGAACGGGCGCGGCACCCCTGGAGTTCGCCGATCACGTCGGCCTGCCGCTCGGCGACGGCCTGATGACCGTCCACAACGCCCTCGTCGGCTCCGGGCTGCGCGACCGCATCCGGATCGGAGCCTCCGGAAAGATCGCCACCGGAAGCGATCTCGTCAAACGCCTGGTCCAAGGCGCCGACTACACCAACTCGGCCCGCGCCATGATGTTCGCGATCGGCTGCATCCAGGCCCAGCGCTGCCACACCAACACCTGCCCCGTCGGGGTCGCCACCCAGGACGAGCGGCGCGCCCGGGCCCTGGACGTCGGTGACAAGGCGCAGCGCGTACGGCGCTACCAGGAGGCGACCGTCAAGAGCGCGCTGCAGATCATGGCGGCCATGGGCGTCGACGACGCGCGCGGACTGCGCCCCCACATGCTGCTCCAGCGGGTGGACCCGCACACCGTCCGCTCGTACGCCGAACTGCACGCCTGGCTCGCCCCCGGAGAACTGATCGCTTCGCCCCCCGAAAGCTGGGCAGCCGACTGGAAGGCGGCCGACCCCGGCCGCTTCACCCACTCCACCCCCTGAACCACCCGCTGAACCACCCCCTGAACCACCGCCTGAACCGGCTAACGAAGGGCAGTCCCGTGGCACGTACCGTCGCCCACGTCATCGTCGACGCACTCGAGGAACTCGGCGTCCAGCACGTCTTCGGCGTCGTCGGAGACGCCCTGAACCCGCTGACCGAGGCCATCCGCACATCCGCCGGCCTGAACTGGATCGGCTGCCGGCACGAGGAGGCCGCGGCCTTCGCCGCCTCGGCGCAGTCCCAGCTCTCCGGGACCCTCGGGGTGTGCATGGGCACGGTCGGACCCGGATCCGTGCACCTGCTCAACGGCCTCTACGACGCCGCCAAGAGCCGCACGCCCGTCCTGGCCATCTGCGGCCAGGTCCCCCTCGCCGAGATCGGCAGCGACTACTTCCAGGAGGTGGACAACGACCTCCTCTTCCGCGACGTCGCCGTCCACCGGGCCACCGTCACCTCCCCGGACCAGATGCCGCGCCTGCTCGAATCGGCCGTACGCGCCGCCGTGACCCAGGGCGGAGTGGCCGTCCTGACCGTCCCCGGCGACCTTGGCGATCAGGAGCTGAGCGACGACAGGCCCACGCGGTTCGCCCTGGACCGCGCCGTCACCCGGCCCGACGACCCGGCCCTCGCCCGGGCCGCCGAGCTGCTGAACGCCGCGTCCCGGGTGACCCTCCTCGTCGGCCAGGGCGCCCGCGAGGCCCGTACCGAGGTCCTGCGGACCGCCGAGCTGCTGGCGGCCCCCATGGTGCTCACGCTGAAGGCGAAGGAGGGCTTCGAGGACGACAACGCCTTCCAGGTGGGCCAGACCGGCCTCATCGGCAACCCCGCCGCCGCCCACGCGCTCGACAGCGGGGACGTGCTCTTCATGCTGGGGACCGACTTCCCCTACCGGGAGTGGTACCCGAAGGACGCCAAGGTGATCCAGGTCGACTCCCGCGAGGACCACCTGGGACGACGCACCCCCGTGGACGTGGGCCTGGCCGGCGACGTCGGCGCCACGCTGCGGGCCCTGCTGCCGCTGTTGAAGGCGGTCCCCGACCGCGCGCACCTCGACGACGCCCGGGACCGTTTCCTCCACTGGCAGGAGGGACAGCAGCGGCTGGCCGACCCCGCACACGAGCACCGCTGGACCGGGAAGCTGCGGGCCGTCCTGGACAACCGCGAGCACGCCATCCGCCCCGAGGCCCTGGCCGCCGCGGTGGACGCCTACGCCGACGCCGACGCCGTCTTCACCTCCGACACCGGCATGGCCACCGTCTGGCTCTCCCGCTTCGTCACCATGCGGGGCGACCGCCGCCTGATCGGCTCGTACAACCTCGGCTCGATGGCCAACGCCATGCCCCAGGCCCTCGGTGCCCAGCTGTGGGCACCCGACCGGCAGATCGTCGCGCTCTGCGGGGACGGCGGGCTGAGCATGCTGCTCGGCGACCTCATGACCATCAAGACGTACCGGCTGCCGGTGAAGCTCGTCGTCTTCGACAACCGCCGCCTGGGCATGGTCAAGCTGGAACAGGAACAGGCGGGCCTGCCCGAATTCGGCACGGAACTCGACAACCCCGATTTCGCCGCGGTCGCCACGGCCCTGGGCCTGACGGGGATCCGGATCACCGACCCGGCCGAGCTCCACGAGGGCGTGCGCCGGGCCTTCGAGACGCCGGGGCCGGTCCTGCTGGACGTGCTCACCAACCCGGAGGAAGTGGCCGTGCCCGGCAAACCGACCGTGGCCCAGGGCTGGGGTTTCGCCGTGGCCAAGGCCAAGGAGCTCCTGCCGGGCCGTGAAGGCTGACGGCCACCGCAGGACGCCGGCCGACCACGAAACGCCCGCGAGCAACCGTCCGTTCTTCCCGTGATCGGGTGCGAGGGGAAAACCGTACGTGCACAACGGGAAAGCCGGGGCAGACGCCGTTCAAGAGGTTCGCTGATCCTTTCATTCACACCGGAGGAGTTGTTCTCACGTGACCGAGCATGTGTGGAGTTACAAGTCGACGTCGGGCCACCTGGCCGGTACCGATCTCACCGGCTACAAGGTCGAGGCGGTCGACGGAAGCATCGGCAAGGTCGACAAGCACTCCGACGAGGTCGGTGACGCCTACCTGGTCGTCGATACAGGGGTGTGGATCTTCGGCAAGGAAGTACTCCTGCCGGCCGGGACCGTGATCTCGATCGACCCGGAGCAGCGGACGATCCACGTGGAGCGCACCAAGGAACAGATCAAGGACTCCCCGGAGTTCCACCGGGACACGCACCTCGGCGACGCGGGCTACCGCGAGCAGCTGGCCCTCTACTACGGTCCCGCCGGCCCGTTCGGCGGCCCGTTCGCCTGACGCGCCATGAGGGAGGGGCCCGGACTCGACGAGTCCGGGCCCCGAGCGCGAGCGACGTCCATCCGCCCACGGGGCGACCATGCGCTGCGCGCACACGTCCGTAGCCCGTCGTTCACTCGTCTCCGCCTCCGCCTCCGCCTCCGTCTCCGGCACGGGAAGGGCGGGTTCGACGGTTTGCCGGGGATGAGGCCCATGAAGGAGTTGGCCACGAGGTCACCGGCGGCGAGGTCCCCGTCCTCGGTGAGAACGGAGACGGAGCCCGCGGCGTGCCCCGGGGTGGGCATGATCCCGCCCTACCCGGCGCCGTCATCTCCCGCACCGGCCGTCCCCGTCAGGAGTGAACCCGTTGGACGGAGGCAGGGTGGAACTCCGGCTCTGCTAGGGGAGGTGCCGGAGCGTGGACGCCTTCCGTCGCCGTGCGGGAGTCACAGGAACCGGCGGATGGGGGTGACCGCGAGCTCGCGCAGACGTTGCCCCGCCGAGCGGCGGTTCCAGCGCGCTGGATCCATCGGCTCGCTGACCTGCACGTCCTCGTCGAAGTGGCGGTCCAGGGTTGCGGTGAAGTCTTCGTCCAGGACGGCGAGCATGACCTCTTCGTCATGGTCCAGGGAGCGACGGTTGAAATTGGTCGAGCCGATGAGTGCCGCGATCCGGTCGACGGTGATGACCTTGGCGTGCATCATCGTCGGCTGGTACTCGAAGATCCTCACCCCGCAGGCGAGGAGGTCTGCGTAGAAGTTCTGACCGGCCAGCCGGCAGACGCGCTTGTCGGTGTGGGGGCCGGGCAGGAGTATCTCGACCTCGACGCCCCGGCGTGCCGCCGCGCACAGCAGCCCGATGAAGTAGGCGTCCGGGGCGAAGTAGGCGGTGGACAGGCGGAAGCGCTGCTGGGCGGATTCGATGGCGACCCGCATCAGGGTCTGCATGTCCTGCCAGCCGATGCTGGCCGATCCCCGGACCACCTGCACCACTGCCCCGCCCTGCGGTGCGTGCTCGGTGAAGCGGTCGCGGTCGTCGAACAGGGTGTCGTGGCACTCCGCCCAGTTCTGTGCGAAGGCGGCGGCTACGCCGTCCACGGCGGGGCCGCGCAGCCGGACGTGGGTGTCGCGCCACTCGTTCTCGTTGCGGGCGTTGCCGCACCATTCCTCGGCGATGCCGACTCCACCGGTGAACGCCGTCTGTTCGTCGACGACGAGCACTTTGCGGTGGCAGCGGTGGTTCTGCTTGAGCGGGGAGAGGTAGAGGGGCTTTCGGAACCATGCGACGTCGACCCCGGCGTCCTCCATCAGATCGAGCAGCTCCTGCTCGATGAGCCGGCTGCCGAAGCCGTCCAGCAGCAGCCGCACCCGGACGCCCGCTCGGGCCCGGTCCGCCAGCGCCTGGGCGAACTGCCGGGCTATCGCGCCGCGCCAGTACACGAACGTCATCATGTCGACGGTGTGTTCGGCGGCGCGGACGCTGTCCAGCATCGCAGTGAAGATCTCGTCGCCGTTGCGCAGGGCGAGCAACGAGTTTCCTTCGGTGGCGGCGATGCCGATCAGCCGCTCGAGACGGCGCCGCATCCGCTGCTTGCGCTCGGCCACCGACAGCGCCGGGGCGATGGCCGCCCCGCCGGACAGTCGCGACCCGCTGGTTGTACTCGTCATGACTCCACCTGACCGGTCGGGGACGCCGCCCCACACGTCCGGCAACCGCTGGGGCGAGCCGACTGTACACAGCGGTGAGGTGGTCTCCGGATCCTCTGCCGGGAAAGCGCCCAGCCCGGGCTGCCAATATCTGTCACCGCGATGCAAGGATTTAGCGGTCCATGTGGAGAGGGTTTTTAGTGCGGCGGCCATGGTGAATTGTTATTCGTACGCCGATCGGTACGGCATGCTACTGTCGATCTCAGTTGCAGTCGTGGTTCCCAAAACTTCAAGTGCCTCCAGTCGGTCTCCGTGCCATATGGGTGTGCTTCGTATTTCCCGGTCGTTTTCCGGGCGGGGCATCATCGCGGCGACACGGTGTCCGTGCAGTGCGGATGCCGGTGTACTGCCCCTGAGGAGATCTGACATGGCATCTGGCACCGTCAAGTGGTTCGACGCGGCAAAGGGTTTCGGCTTCATCGAGCAGGACGGTGGCGGCGCCGACGTGTTCGCCCACTTCTCGAACATCGCCGCCCAGGGCTTCCGCGAGCTGGCTGAAGGCCAGAAGGTCACCTTCGACATCGCGCAGGGACAGAAGGGTCCGACGGCCGAGAACATCGTTCCCGCCTGACGCTGACGCGCACTTCGTAGCTGGGGCCCGCATCCTTCGGGGTGCGGGCCCCAGCTGCAGGCACCTCCCGCAGTGGGTTCACCTACGGGATGCCCATCACCGGCCGGAGACCCTGCTCCGGCATGCGGACCACTTCGGACCTGCACCCGAGTCGACCTCGGGGATTTCACGTCCAGCGTCACCCATTTTCATAGCGGCGCCCGCACGGACTCCCTGCGGACGGCTTCGCTTTCGCATTCCATTCGGCCCGTTCTTGCGATTCCCCGCGCTGTTCTTCGGCTGCCGGAATTCCTTGATGCGCGCCGTATCGAGGAAGGTTCTGAATGAACCCCGTACGTACGAACAACCGCTCCGCCCGCACCCGCAGCCGCACCGGCGGTTTCACCTCCGGTTCCGCCGCCGGTTCAGGCCGCGGCAGCCGCTTCGGTTCCTCCGCCCCGAGCCGTTCCTCCGCCCCGAGCCGCTCGGGCGGCTACGGCCGGCGGCCCGCCGCGCTGCAGGGTGAATTCGCCCTGCCCAAGACGATCACCCCCGCACTGCCCGCCGTCG
>NZ_JBVIWA010000009.1:176307-262107 GCF_055595065.1 Streptomyces sp. NPDC040545 | reverse complement strand
TTCAGCCTGCCCGGCGTCGCCACGACGACCTCGGCGCCGCCGCGCAGGGCGCCGGCCTGCCGCCCGATGGGCATCCCGCCGACGACCGTGGCCAGACGCAGCTTCACCGAGCGGGCGTAGGGGGTGAGGGCGTCGGTCACCTGCTGGGCCAGCTCGCGGGTCGGTACGAGGACCAGGGCGAGCGGCTGACGGGGCTCGGCGCGCCGGCCAGCGGTACGGGCCAGCAGGGCGAGGCCGAAGGCCAGGGTCTTGCCGGAGCCGGTGCGGCCGCGGCCGAGCACGTCGCGGCCCGCGAGGGAATTCGGGAGGGTCGCGCCCTGGATCGGGAACGGCACGCTCAGGCCCTGCACGGTGAGTGCGGCGAGCAGTTCCGCGGGCATGGCGAGGTCGGCGAAGGCCTCGACGGCGGGCAGTGCGGGGGTGATCGTCTTGGGCAGGGCGAATTCACCCTGCAGCGCGGCGGGCCGCCGGCCGTAGCCGCCCGAGCGGCTCGGGCCACCGGAGCGGCTCGGACCACCGGAACGGCTGGGGGCGGAACCGCCGAAGCGGCCGCCGCTCTTGCCGGATCCGGCTGCGCTGCTGCGCGTACGGGCGAATCGGTCGTTGGTGCGCGTGCGGTTCATGCGGAACCTTCCTCGATACGGCGCATATCAAGGAATTCCCGCGGGCGTGCACTGCGCGGAGAATTGCAAGAAACGGGCCGAATGAAAATGCGAGACGAACCTGTCCGGCCGGAGTTCCTGGCGGGTACAGGTACGGAAAGAGAGGTGACGCCGTCAGGGCGCACAACCGGCGTATCGGCCGGGGCGTGATCCGCGTACGGAGGACTGCGGATTCCTGGGCGCCGTCCCCGCAGCCGGCACCGGGTGGGTGGGGCGGGGTGGGGCGGAAAATGCGTGCAGCTGGGGCCCGCACCCCGAAGGATGCGGGCCCCAGCTACGAAGTGCGCGTCAGCGTCAGGCGGGAACGATGTTCTCGGCCGTCGGGCCCTTCTGGCCCTGCGCGATGTCGAAGCTGACCTTCTGGCCCTCGAGCAGCTCACGGAAGCCCTGGGCGGCGATGTTCGAGTAGTGGGCGAACACGTCAGCGCCGCCACCGTCCTGCTCGATGAAGCCGAAGCCCTTTTCCGCGTTGAACCACTTCACGGTTCCAGTAGCCATGTCATATCTCCTTTGGGGCAGTGCATCGGAGTCCACACTGTGTGGACTCCGTGTCGCCGCAATGATTACCCCGCCCGATAATGACCGGAAAAGTAAAAGCACTCCCAGTGGGTGCAGACACCTGCTGGGGGCACTTGTAAGTTTTGGGAACCACAACTGCAACTGAGATCGACAGTAGCACGAATCGAGACCCCCTGTACGGTGAAACATTTCACTTCGCCCGCTGCGGGAAAAAGCCTCATGGCGTGATTCGTCTAATTCTCATCGCGCCGGCACAGATATTTTTCGGCCTCCGGCCGATGTGCGTCCGAGGGGGCGTCGGCGGTTCCGGCTCCGGCCACGTGTGGGGGTGGGGGTGGGCGCGGGCGCGCGGCTCGCCGTACGGGCGTACCACCCATCCTGCGTGTCAGGTGGGTTACGGTCCGTTACCTGATCTTCGCGTCGCGCGGACGTCCGACCAGCTCCCCCGGAGACCACCGTGTCCCATCTCCCCCACCTCGCTCGCACCCGGCGACTCCGGGCGGCCGCCGTGGCCGTGGCCTTGCTGGGTCTGCTGCTCGCCCCGGCCGCCGTACCCTCGGCCGCGGCCCCCCGCCTCCCCGCCGGTCCGGGTTCCGCTCCCGCCGTGACGGCTGTGGCGCCGGGCGGGACCGCCGCGCTGCGCGGGTACGCGATCCGGTCGGCGGCCGAGGTCCCCGACACGGCGGCCGCCGTGTCCACGCCCGGCTATGCGACGACCGGCTGGCACCGGGCCGGACCCCGCTCCACGGTGCTCGCCGCGCTGGTCGCCGACGGCACGCACCCGGACCCCTTCTACTCCACCGACCAGCAGCGCATCCCGCGCCGTGACTTCGCCGATCCCTGGTGGTACCGCAGCGACTTCACGCTTCCCGACACCTCGGAGCGCACATCGCTGGACTTCAGCGGGGTGATCTCCGCGGCGGACGTGTACGTCAACGGCCGGCAGGCCGCCCCGGCGGCCGGGGTGGCCGGTGTGTACACGCGCCACGAACTCGACATCACCGCTCTGGTGCGGGCCGGCACCAATACGGTCGCCTTCCGGATCCAGCCCAACGATCCGCGCAAACACCTCACACTGGGCTGGCTGGACTGGCTGCAGCCACCGCCCGACGCCAACATGGGCATCGTCCGTGATGTCCTGGTGCGCCGCCGGGGGCCGGTTTCCCTGCACGACGCCCACGTGGTGACCAGCCTGGACGTGCCGTCCCCGGAGACGGGCCCGGCCGAGCTGACCGTGAAGGCGCGGGTCCGCAACGACTCGCCGGAGGCCGCCACCGCGACCGTCACCGCCGCCATCAGCGGCACCGCGATCGTGCTGCGCGAGGACGTCACCCTGCGCGCCGGGGAGACCCGTACGCTCGTCTTCGCCCCGGACCGCCACCCGCGACTGCGCCTGCAGCGGCCCGCCCTGTGGTGGCCGGCCGGTATGGGCCCCCAGAACCTGTACGGACTCCACCTGACGGCGACGGTGGCCGGCAGCCGATCGGACTCCGTCCGCCACACCTTCGGCATCCGTGACGTGAAGGCGCCCCTCGACTCCGCCGGCGCCCGCCGGTACGTGATCAACGGCCGCCCCCTTCTGATCCGGGGCGCCGGCTGGTCGGCCGACGAGCTGCTGCGCTGGGACACCACCGCGGCGGAGGACCGGATCAAGGCCGCGCTCGACGCGGGTCTGAACACGCTCCGCCTCGAAGGCCATATCGAGCCGGACGAGTTCTTCGACCTCGCCGACCGGCACGGAATGCTGATGCTGCCCGGCTGGGAGTGCTGCGACAAGTGGGAGGGGCCGGTCAACCCCACCGGCACGGGCGAGAAGTGGGATGACGCCGACCGTCTGACCGCCCGGGCCTCCATGGCCGCCGAGGCCGCCCGGCTGCGCGGCCATCCCAGCGTCCTGTCCTTCCTCATCGGCAGCGACTTCGCACCCGACGCCCGGACCGAGCGGGACTACCTCGACGCCCTGCGCGCCGCCGACTGGCCCACCCCGGTGGTTCCGGCCGCCTCCGCCGTCACCACGGCCCTGAGCGGCCCGTCGGGCATGCGGATGACCGGACCCTACGACTGGGTACCGCCGTCGTACTGGTACGGCAAACGCGAGGGCGGCGCGACGGGCTTCAACTCCGAGACGAGCGCCGGCCCCTCGATCCCCACCCTCGACACCCTGCGGCGCACGCTCTCGCCCGCCGAACTCGAGACCCTGTGGAAGTCCCCCTCTGCCCCGCAGTACCACCGCTCCCCCTCCCGCACCTTCAACACGCTGAAGCTGTTCAACGAGGCCCTCGCGCACCGCTACGGCGCGCCGCGCAGCCTGCGGGACTACGTGGCCAAGGCCCAGCTCGGCCAGTACGAGAACGTCCGCGCCCAGTTCGAGGCTTACGCCCGCAACGCCACGGACTCCTCCGACCCGTCGACGGGTCTCGTCTACTGGATGTTCAACAGCGGCTGGACCTCCTTGCACTGGCAGCTCGTCGACCGCTACCTCGACCAGGGCGGTGCCTACTACGGAGCGAAGAAGGCCAACGAGCCGCTGCACATCCAGTACTCCTACGACGACCGGACCGTGGCCGTCGTCAACCGCAGGCCGGACGCCGCTTCCGGTCTCACCGCGCGGGTCACCCTGTTCGGCACCGACGGGGCCTCCCTCTACGACCGCACCGTGCGCGGGCTGCGGGTCGGCGGCAACGGCGCGCGGACCACCGCGGTCACCGTTCCCGCCGTGGTCGCCGCCGCGGACGGCCCGGATTCCACGTACCTCGCCCGGCTCACGCTCACCGACAGCGCCGGCCGTGAGGTCAGCCGCAACGTCTACTGGCTCTCCACCCGCCCCGACGTGCTGGATTACGACGCCACCGACTGGTACCACACCCCCACGACCACCTACGGCGACCTCACCGGTCTGAACTCCCTCGCGGCCGCCACGGTGACCGCGACCGCCCGCACCACGCGCCACACCGGCTCGTACTCCACCACCACGGTCACCGTCCGCAACACCAGCAGCGGGAACACGCCTGCGCTCCTGACCGATCTCCATCTCGTCGACGGCCGGGACGCGCCTGTGCTGCCGGTCCGCTGGAACGACAACCAGATCAGTCTCTGGCCCGGTGAGAGTGCCGTCCTGACGGCCCACCACCGGACGGCGGGTCCGGCCGGTACGGCGCTGCGGGTCCGGATCTCGGGCTGGAACACACCCACCACCCACATCACTCCGAGGTCCCCCTGACCCCGGCGGCCCGACCCGGGGGCCCGAGGCCGCATTGACCTCCCGATATTCACTTGCGCACCATCCGTCACTCACGCCAGCGTCGGCCCCGAAACCGAACGAAGGCAGAGCCGATGACCACCGCACCTCCCCACCCCGTCGACCAGGAACTCATCCGGGCCGCAACCCACACCGCGCGCACCCGGTGCCACGGCGACAACCACACCGTGGCTGCCGCGGCCCGCGCCCGGGACGGCCGGATCATCACCGCCGTGAACGCCTACCACTTCACCGGCGGCCCCTGCGCCGAGCTGGTCCTCATCGGCACCGCGGCCGCCGAGGGCGCGTACGTACTGGACACGATCGTCGCCGTGGGCGACCGCGACCGGGGGATCGTTCCCCCTTGCGGCCGATGCCGCCAGGTCCTTCTCGACTACTTCCCCGCCATCGAGGTCATCGTCGGCACGGACGACCGCCCCCGTACCCTCGCCATCACCGACCTGCTCCCGGAAAGCTACGTCTGGGCCGACCACCAGCTCGACACGGCATGAACCCCCTGCGCACCGCCGGTGGGACGCCCGTCCGCACGTAATTCCCAGGTGGCAGCGATGGCAGGTCTCGTACAGTGCTGCGATGTCGACTGTACGAGCGATGACCGAAGCCGATGTCGAGGCTGTCTCGGAGATACGGGTGAACGGCTGGAAGGCCGCGTATGCCGGGATCGTCCCCCAGTCCTACCTCGATCGCATGACGGTCGAAGCGGACGCGCAGCGGCGCAGGCAGTACTTCACGAGGCCGGACAAGGCCACGGTCGATCTGGTGGCGGTGGACGCCCGGGGCGGGGTCGTGGGTTGGGCCTGCCTCGGGCCCTCCCCCACGGCCGGGGGCGAGCTCTACGCCCTGTACGTGCGGCCCTCGCTCATCGGGTCCGGCATCGGTCGCACGCTCCTGCATGCCGTGCACGCCGACGCTCTGGCCCGCGGCTTCGGCTCGGTCCTGCTGTGGGTGCTCACCGACAACACCCGGGCGCGTCGGTTCTACGAACGAGCCGGCTATACCGCCGACGGTGCCGTCCAGGCCGACGACTACGACGGGGTCTCCGTCACCGAGGTTCGCTACCGCCTCACCTTGTAGCGGGGGCTCCACGCCGCGGCCTGGGGGTGCACGGGCGGCGCTGGCCTGATCTCGGCTGGACACCCGGCACGATCCGCCGGAGCATGGCGCGCAGGTTCGAGGCCTTTCGAGCGGAAGGACCGTCAGGATGAACGTGGACGACGGGAAATCAGGCGGTCGGCGCCCCTGGCAGCGGTTACCCGCGAACGGCAACCCGGGCCCGGTGGGACCAGGCGGCCCCGGTGCACCAGGCGGACTCCCGCACGAACCGATTCCCCCCGGCGCGCGGATGCCGGACGCCGTGCGGAACCTGCGGATGCTGATGATGGTCCTGGGCGGGATGCAGGCCCTCCTCGGAGTCGCCCTGGTGACCAACAGCGTGGCCGTCGCCACGGCCATCTGGGGCGACGGTGACGCCTCCACGCCGTGTTGCACCACGCCGGGCGAGGATCACGCCGGGATCGTCGTGTTCGCCGGCCTGCTCGTCCTCGCGGTCTCCGCGTGGGGTGTCACCACAGCCCTCAAGTTCCCCACGCGCCATCGGAATCTGCGCGTGTCCGCCTTCGCCTACGGGTGGACGGCCCTGCCCTTCAGCTGGGCGTTCTTCCAGGTGATACCCCTGCTGGGATTCGCCTGGCTCGTGCCGGCGGTCCTGGCGATCGTCCGCCCGAACCAGCCGGAAAGCCGCGCCTGGTTCAACCACGGGCCTCTGTGACGCCAGGCTGTCCGTCCGCCTGTACGCGGGGGACCACCGCCACGTCCCGGCCTGGGCCGGTACTGCCGGGGCCCGTGGCACCGAACCCAGGGCGAGTCGCGCCCCGTTCCGTCCGTCCAGCCGTCCCGGGACGCCCCGCACCGCGACTCGGGACGGTGTTCGCGGACCTCGGCGGTGACGTCGTGCCACCGCCCCGGCCCCGCCGCGCCGCCGGCGCCGGGACCGCCCTCGCGGTCGATCGCCCGAGCCGGAACCGGCTCTCGGCAGGCCGCGGAAGCGCGCATCGTGACCTGCGGAGACGCCGCTCGTTCCGGCATGTGGCCCGATTCCTACCGGATGGCCTGAAGAGGCTATTGTCCCCCGGTCACGGACGGCGATCGGCTCGTCCGTTCAACCCAGGGGAACCGACATGACTGATCTGAACTCGCTGCGGGCAAGCCTTGCGTCAGGTGAGCACCCGTTCGCCGACACCTTGGCCTTCGTCGCCGCCCATTACGACTATCAGCCGCAGGCGTTCCGAAACGGAGAACTGGAAAACGCGGCAGGTGAGAACGAAGGATCCTGCAAGACGCTGGGACTGGCCCTGCTGGAAGGGCTGAGCGACCAAGAGGCGCTGCTGGCATTCGGTGAGCACTATCGCAGTGTGCTGGCGACGCCGAACGACACTGATCACGCCAACATTCGCAACCTCATCGCCCATGGCCTGGAAGGGGTGAGCTTCGCCGGGCAACCGCTGGCCCGCAAGAGCTGAACGGCGAAATCCGGGCGGGCACCAAGGGCCACAGCCACCAGCCCGTCCTGAAGACGTCGCCTCGCGCCGCCCCACACCTCACCGGCCGGCGATCTCCCGGGTGGTGGGTTCAGGCCCCGCCGGAAGGAACGATCCTCTGCGGGGCCTCCCGGGTGACAGGGGGAGGCGCCCGGCCCGGCATACCGACCCGCGGCTGTCCGCTTCTCCACCATGTGCCCGTGATCCCATCCCACTTGATCGGCGCGCTCTCCGCCCTCGCCCTGCTCGCACCCGCCTCCGCGTACGCGGCCTCCGCCCCCGCCTCCGTCACGCCCCCGGCTGCCACGCCGGACCGGCCCGGGGACTTCTTCGCCGACCTCCCCAAGGGGGGTGATCTGCACAACCACCTGTCCGGGGCGGTCACCACCGAGTTCCTGATCGAACTCGCCGCCGAGGACGGCCTGTGCATCACCACCGACACCACCACCGCGGTGCCCCCGCCGTGCGGGGCCGGCACCCGGCCCGCCGCCGACGCCGTCGCCGACGCGGCGTTCCGCCAGCAGGTGATCCGGGCCTGGTCGATGCAGGACTTCCCGGCGGACGGCAACGGCCACGACCACTTCTTCGCGACCTTCGGCAAGTTCGGCGAGGTGACCTGGCGACACCCCGGCCGGATGCTCGCGGAGGTCGCGGGCTCCGCCGCCCGGCAGAACCAGTTCTACCTGGAGACCATGATCTCCCCGGCCTCCGGCCAGGCCCGGACACTCGCCGACCGGGTCGGCTACGACGCCGACCTCGACCGCATGCACGACAAGCTCCTGGCAGGCGGGGGCCTGGACGCGGTCGTCCGGCAGGCCCGCGCCGATGCCGACAGCACCGACGCCGAATTCCGCAGCGCCGCGCACTGTGACACTCCGCAGCCCGACGAGGCGTGCTCACTGCCGTACCGGTGGATCTCCCAGGTCGCCCGCGCCGGCACCCCGGAGCGGGTGTTCACCCAGATGGCGCTGGGCATGCGGCTGGCCGAGCGCGACCCGCGCTTCGTCGCCGTCAACCTGGTGCAGCCGGAGGACGACCCGGTCGCCCTGCGCGACTACCGCCTGCACATGCGGATGCTGAACTACCTCAAGACCCAGTACCCGAAGGCGCACATCACCCTGCACGCGGGCGAGCTGGTGCCCGGCCTGGTCAAGCCGGAGGACCTCACCTTCCACATCAGGGAGGCCGCCCAGACCGGCCGCGCCGAGCGGATCGGGCACGGTGTGTCGGTCCTGCGCGAGGACCGCTGGGAGTCACTCATGCGCTACATGGCCGAGCGGCGCATCGCGGTGGAGGTCCCCTTCCACAGCAACGAGCAGATCCTGCGCGTCTCCGGCGACGCGCACCCCTTCGCCACCTACCGCCGCCACGGCGTGCCGGTCGTCCTGGCCACCGACGACCCGGGTGTGTCGCGGATCGAGATCACCGACGAGTACCGCCGGGCGGCGGAGATGTACGGACTCGGCTACCCGGAGCTGAAGGACCTGGCCCGCGCCTCCCTGGAACACTCGTTCCTGCCCGGCCGGGGTCTGTGGAACCGTGACGTCCGCACCGGCTACCGTCCGACCGGGGCGTGTGCCCGCGAGCAGCAGGGCGCCGAGCGCCCGAGCGAGCGGTGTGCCCGGTTCCTGGACGCCAGCCCGAAGGCGCAGGTCGAGTGGCGGCAGGAGGCTGCCTTCCAGCGCTTCGAGGCCGACCACGCCCGTGTCCATCGCCCCGGCTCCCGCTGATCCCGGGGCCTGGCCGGACCGGCTCTCACCTCTCAGGGGCGCGGGCCGGTCCGCGGTGTCGTCGGCGATCAGCGCATGATGGCTGTCATGGAGATGGCGGTCGACAAGATCAAGGTGTGGTTCCGGTTCGTCCCGCGCGAGGGGTGGTTGCCACAGGACACCGAGGGCCTGTGGGCGACGAAGCTCGGCGATGACACCGCGAGTGTGGAGAACTGTCCCTTCCTTCAGGACGGGGTGGCCGAGGGCGATGTGGTGCGGTACCGGACCGACTCCGACGGGCTCCACTGGGCTGTCGGGCGGGTCAGTTCTTCGGGCAACTGCACGATCCGTGTGGTGCCCGTGCCCACCGGTCCCCTGGGGCGCAGCCCGCAGGCGGTGCACCAGCGCCTTTCGGCGTTCGGGCTGGGCGGCGAGGTCTTCAGTGAGGACTTCCCCATGCTGGCCGTGACCGCGGAGGCAGGCGCAGACTTCGCCGGGATCAAGGCCCTCCTGGACCAGGGCCGGGACGAAGGGTGGTGGCACTACGAGGTCGGCTGCGGCACGGAGGAGTGGTGGAACGCCTGACTCCTGTGCCACTGCCGGAACTTCGCGGTGGGGACGGAAGGCCCGGCGGGGACGGCCCGCCCGCCGGGCACGCCGCCTCGAACGCCGCCTCGAACGCGTGCGCTGCCCCCGGGTCCGGCCGTGACGGCCCCGCATCCGGAGCGTTCTTCAGGGCACCAGCGAAGGAGCCTTCGATGACCGAATCCGACGAACCGCACGGTACCGCCGCGCTGCTGGTCGACTCACGAGGCCGGTACCTGTTGCACCTGCGCGACGCCAACAAGAACATCTGCGATCCGGGCACGTGGTCGATCCCGGGCGGAGGCCGGGAGGGCGAGGAGACGGCGGCGCAGGCAGTCGAGCGGGAACTCCTGGAAGAGACCGGCCTGACGGTGCCGTTGGAGCCCTTCACGATCGTCGGCTGCCACGGGCCGGGGCCGGACGGGCCGGCCGAGGGCCGTATCCAGGTGTATCTGGGAGCGTGGGACGGCGACGCCGACGAACTCCCGTGTCCCGAAGGCATCATGTTCCGCCATTTCGACGCGGCCACCATCCCCTTTCTGACGATGTGCCCGTGGACGACGGAGGTCATCGAGCTCCACCAGGCCCGAGGCCTCGCCCCGGCCGTACCGGCCCAGGCCCGGCCGGGCGGCCGGGCACGGCGGAACATCGTCGGTGTTCACCTCTACCTCGAACGCGACGGTCGGATCCTGCTCGGGCTGCGTCACCCGGACTCCGCCTTCGCCGCGTCCACCCACCACTTCCTCGCCGGACACTGTGAGCAGGAATCGGCCGTCGCCTGCCTGGTGAGGGAGGCACGGGAGGAGGCCGGCCTGGGCATCGACCCGGGGGACGTGGAACTGGTCCACGTCGTGCACCTCGTGGACGAACCGGGCGGCCGGCCCCGCATCCAGCTCGTGTTCCGCGCCCGGCGGTGGCAGGGTGCACCCGAGGTGCGCGAGCCCGACCGCTGCCTGTCCTGGGCCTGGTGGCCCGCCGACGAGCTCCCCGAACCGGTCGTCCCGTACACCCGTGCCGCGGTCGAGGGCATCCGGGCCGGCCGCCTCTACAGCGAGCTCGGCTGGACATGAACCTGGTGAGGGAACCGGGCAGGAAACCGGGCAGGAACCACCCATGACCACGATCCCCGCCTCCGCTCCACGCACCGGCCGTTGCCGGGGCCGCCGCCGCTCCCGGACCGCATCGTGAGCGGCGGCCCCCGGCACACGGTGCCCGTCGACGTCCACCTCGTCCTGCGCCGCGACGGCGCCCGCGGCCCGGAGGTGCTGCTGTCGCGCCGGGCCGGGCCCGTGTACGCGACCGGTCAGTGGCATCTGCCCTCCGGGCACCTCGACCCGGGCGAGGACATGGTGGGGGCGGTGATCCGGGAGGCCCGCGAGGAGACCGGTGTCCTCATCGCGGCCCCGGACGTGACCGCGGCGGTCACCGTCCACCACCGCCCTCCCCGGGGCGGCAGTTCCCGGATCGGCGTCTTCTTCGAGGTACGGCGGTGGGCGGGCCTGCCCCGGGTGCGGGAGCCGGACCGGTGTGACGGCATGGGCTGGTATCCGCTGGGCGCGCTGCCGGAGCCGATGGTGGCGTACTGCCGGGCCGGCCTGGACGCCTACCGGGCCGGCCTGCCCGCCGCCGTGCACTTCCAGCAGCCGGGCGACCTCGTCGAGTACGCCGCGGACCGCATCGACCGTACCCGTCTCCTGCCCGGCCCGCCCCCGCCCCCGCCCCCGCCCCCGCCCGAGGGGACGGAACTCGAACGCTGCGCCGCGGACTTCTCGGGGGTCGGTAGCGGGCCCCGAATGATCGTGGGAAGTGAGCAGACGCGGCTCGTGGTCCTCCGGGGGAACTCGGCGTCGGGCAAGTCCTCCGTGGCGGCGGGGATCCGCGACCGCTTCGGCCGTGGCCTGGCTCTTGTCGGCCAGGACAACGTGCGGCGGATCGTACTGAGGGAGCGTGACGTGCCTGGCGGCGCGAACATCGGGCTGATCGACACGGTCGCCCGCCACGCTCTGGACGCCGGCTATCACGTGGTCGTCGAGGGAATCCTGTACGCCGACCGGTACGGCGACATGCTGGCCGGCCTGCTCGGCGACCATCGTGGAGTGTCCCGCTGCTACTACCTCGACATCCCGATCGAGGAGACGCTGACCCGCCATGCCTCGAAGGCCGACCCCGACTATCTGGCGCAGGTCACCGAACGAGAACTGCGCGACTGGTACCGCGAGCGCGATCTCCTCCCCGGTGGCCTCGAGACCGTCATCGGAGCCGACAGCACACTGGCCGAGACGGTCGAACGCATCATGCGCGACACCGGCCTCGCGGGGCGCCAGGAGGCTTGTTGACCTCAAGTGCGATCGAGTTTCCAGCGTGTCGTCGAGTTGATCAGCCGACGGCGGGAGACCACGCACATGATCCTCCTGACCGGAGCCACCGGAAACGTGCGGACACGGGGCTGCCCACGATCCACCTTGCGGACATCGCGTCGGTGGCGCGCGTCGCGCCGACCGCGCCGGGCCACCGGGGGCGCACGTATGCCCTGACCGGTCCGGAGCCGGTGACGGCCCGGCAGCAGGTCGAGGCCATCGGGGCAGCTCTCGGACGGAATGCGGCCTTCATCGAGATCGGCCGGCGGGAGGCTCGTGCCCGGATGGCCGCGGTCTTCGGGGAGGAGGCCGCCGATGCGGTGCTCGATGTCAGGGGCGGAGACGTCAACAGCGAGCTGCTGGCAGGGCGCGACACGGCTTCACACATCACCGGCTCCCCGGGCAGGCCGTTCCGGCAGTGGGCCGAGGAGAACGCCACATGTTCCGCTGAGAAGCCGAGGGCGTGGACGCGCTCCACAAGCATCTGGCGTCAGAGTGTCTCGCTCAGCGAGTCGGCCGGCCGTCGCCGTGCCGCGCGTGTCGCCGGCAGCGCCGCCGCCAGCACCGCGCCCAGCACCGCCCCGACGATCACCGTCAGCAGCACGGGGAGCGGGGGCAGCTGGGCGATGCCCGCGCCGATGCCGCTCGACGCACCCTGCGTGTCCACCAGCCATCTGCCGGACAGCACCCCCACCACCGTGCCGACCAGGGCGGATGCCAGCGCCGTCAGTCCGGCGGCCGTCACGATCATCGCGCCGATCTGCCGGGGCGTCAGCCCGATCGCCTTCAGCGCGAGCAGGTCCCGGCCCCGGTCCCGTACGCCGGTGCCGATCAGTGTCAGCAGCTCGATCAGCCCGATCAGCGCCAGGACCGCGATCAGTGCGGCGATCACCGCGCGCGCCGGTTCCAGCCGGTCGGCCGGGTTGGGCGTCTCCCGGACCTCCAGGGTTCCGCCCGCCACCGCGGCAAGTGCGGAGCTCACCGTCACGGGGTCGGCGCCCTGGCGCAGGACGAGGGCGTGGAAGCCGGGCCGCAGCCCCGGATCGCGCTCGCGCAGTGCGTCGACGGTGGTGGTGATCACCCGGCCCGCGGATTCGGGTTCGATGGTGCGGCCGACGACGTGCAGGATCTGTGGCCGTCCCTCGACGGTCATCCGCACCCACGCGCCGACCCGTACCCCGAGGAGGTCGAGCAGCCCCTGTCCGGCCACCGCCTCGTCCGGTCCGCTGACGGCGCGCCCTTCCACCACCTTGGAGGGGTACGGGTCCCGGGCCGTACCCAGGCCCCGGAGCGTGATGGTGCCGGTCTGGCCCGGCACGAGCGCCGCCATCTCGGCGCCGGGGTGGACCTCGGCGACGTCCGGAACCTCGGCGAGGGTCCGCTCCAGTTCCGCGTCGGACGCCCCGCCCGGCTGCGCGGCCCGTACGGTCAGTGCCGCGGGCAGTCCCATCTGCGCGGGCCGGCTGCGGAACTGGTCCAGCGTCGACCAGGCGACGAGTGCGACCGTGATGAGGACCAGCGGCAGGGCGAGCCGGGCGACGGGGACGAGCGTCCGGCCGCGCCGCGGGAAGGCCGCGCGCCACCCCAGGACCAGGGCGGGCGGCACGCGTACGCCGAGGGCCCGCCTGCCGAGCGCGGTCATCGGCGCGGCGGACGGGAGCGCCGCACGGGCCACCGGCACCGGCGGGACCCGTCCGGCGCGCCAGGCCGAGAGCCCGGTAGCGGCCGCGATCAGCAGCACCGCGCCGCACGGGATGCCGATCATGAGCGCGGTGTGGCCGGGCAGATCCTGCCACACCGCGGTCGCCTCGCCGATCCGCCCGGGTATCCGGGCGCCCAGCAGGGCGATCGCCGCCGTGCCGAGGGTCACGCCGAGGAGGGCGAAGGCCAGATGCTGTACGAGGAAGCCGCGGGTCACCTGGCCGGGGGTGAAGCCGACGGCCTTGAGGATCGCGATGTCCCGAAGCTGCCCGCGGACGCGGGCCCCGATCGCTCCGGCGGCGGCGAGCGCGGCCGCGAGCAGCGCGCCGAGCCCGAAGACGGCGAACATCTGCCCGAGCAGCCGGTCGTCGCCGCCGGCCTCGGCCCGTGCCTGCTGCCACTTGGTGACCTGGGCGACCCGGTCGGCGCCGAGGACGGTCACGGCCCGCTGGACGGTGAAGTCGGTGTCGTCCGGATCCCGCAGGCGCAGGCCCACGCTCTGCCCGGTGTCGCCGTGGGCGACCTCGTCGAGGGTGTCGTCGAGGACCCAGCCGATGCCGGGCCCGCCGCCCGGGTGGTAGCGGGGCTCGGCCACCTCGGCGATTCCGCTGACCTGCAGTGCGTGCGGGGCTCCGTCCGGTCCGGTGACCCGTAGGGTGTCGCCCGGCTCGGCCCAGAGGGCCCGCGCGACCGAGGCCTCCAGTACGAGGGCGCCGTTGCCGGCACCCGTGCCGTCGCCGGTGGTGTCCGGCCGGGTGAGCCAGGTGCCGTCGGTGACGAGCGGCCGTCCGGTCTCCGGGGGCTCCGTCGCGGCCGCGCGCAGCGTCACCCCGACCCGGGCGCCGCGCGATTCGACCGTCGTCGCCGTCGTGCGGTAGGGCCCGGAGAGGGCGGCGATCCCGTCCACGCGGGACAGGGCGGCCGTGTCCGCGCCGGCCCGGGTGTGCAGCCAGATGTGTGCGCCGTGGGACTGGTTGAAGACGCGCTGCCAGGGGTTGGCGGCGTAGCTGAACAGTGCGCCGGCGAGCAGGAGCGAGGCGATGATCCCGGCGCTGGCCAGGACAACGAAGAGGGCTTCGCCGCGGTGTGCGCGGAAGTCGGCGTGCGCCCAGCGCAGCGTGGCCCGCACGGTCACTCCTTGAGTTCCAGGTCCAGGTCCAGCACGCCGGAGACGCCGCGGGCCGGCCCGCGGCGGCCGCCGCCGCCGAGCTGCGCGTCGTCGGCTATGCGCCCGTCGAAGAAGCTGATGACGCGGTCGGCGGCGCTGGCCATCCGGGCGTCGTGGGTGACCATCATGATCGTCTGGCCGCGCTGGTGGAACCGGGAGAGCAGCCGCAGCACCTCGCGGGTGCCCTTGCTGTCGAGGCTGCCGGCCGGTTCGTCGGCGAGCAGCAGTGCGGGGTGGTTGACCAGGGCGCGGGCGAGTGCGACCCGCTGCTGTTCGCCGCCGGACAGCTCGCCGGGCATCGAGCGTTCGCGGCCTTCGAGGCCGAGTTCGGCGAGCAGTTCGGCGCGGGACGCGCGGGCGGCCTTCGGGGAGGCCCCGGCGAGCAGGGCGGGGAGTTCGACGTTGTCGGCGACGGTGAGGTTGGAGACCAGGTTGAAGAACTGGAAGACGACGCCGATGCTGCGGCGCCGCAGGACCGCCCAGCGGGCCTCGCGGTACTCGTCGACCCGCTCTCCGCCGATCCACAGTTTTCCGCTGTCGGGGCGCTGGAGGCCGCCTATCAGGTGCAGGAGCGTGGATTTGCCGGCTCCGGAGGGCCCGGTGACCGCGACGAACTCGCCGGGTCCGACGGACAGGTCCACCCCGCGTACGGCGTGCACGGGTACGCCCTCGCCGTGGTGCGTCTTGGTCAGGCCCTCGGCCCGCACGATGGGCTCGGCGGACACGCCAGGAGCGGCGGTGGTGGCGTCGTCGCTCATTCCAGCTCCTCCTGGCAGCGTTCCAGCCAGTCGAGGTCGGCCTGCAGGTGCAGCATGGCGCCCTCGATCAGCAGTTGGGAGATCTTGTTGTCGCGGTCCTCGGCCGCGGCCAGCTTGGACAGGTCCCGCATGGTGTTGAGGTACTGCCGCCGCTGCTTGTTGATCAGTGCGACCGGATCGGCCAGTCCCGACTGCGGTGCGAGGGCGAGCTTCATGAAGAACTCGTCCCGTACCCGGGGCTCCTCGGTGGTGTCCTCGAACCAGGCCAGCACGGCCTCGCGTCCGGCGTCCGTCAGCTTGTACGTGCGCTTGTTGGGGCGTCCCGACTGTTCGACGTCCTCGCCCTCGATGAGGCCGCTCTTCTCCAGCCGTCCGAGGGTGACGTAGATCTGGCCGACGTTGGGCTGAGGGTACGCGGCGCCCAGGAGCTTCTCAAGGTCCTGCTTCAGCTCGTAACCGTGCGCAGGGCTACGGGTGAGGAGCGCAAGGAGCGCCAGCCGCACTCGCCCCCTCCTTCCCGCTCCGTAGTCAACGGTTCACTCGGCAGCGGGCCGAGTTGCGCCGCCGTCCGTCTCGTCTGCCTGGGCGTCTAGTATCGCCCATGCCTAACGGGTATATATAGGCCACGATGGTCGGCGACGCAGCCGGATCGTGTACTGGGAGGAATCTATGCGGTGGATGCGTGCCGCGGGTAGAGCTCTCCTGGTCGGGGCGGTCGTACTGGCGGGATACACGGGTCTCGGTGTCCGCGCCGGGACGGGCGTGGCTTCCGAGGACGGCGACCGCGGCCCCCTGACGCTCGTCACGGCGGGCGATCTCACCGACTACCTCCCTCCGCTTCTGGAGGACTGGAACGAGGCCCATCCCGGCGAGCGCGTCACGCTCGTCGAGCTGCCCGACTCGGCGGACGAGACCCGGGCCCAGATGATCAGTGAGCTGCGGTCGGGCCGCGACCGGTTCGACGTGCTGAACATCGACGTCGCCTGGACGTCCGAGTTCGCGGCGGCCGGGTGGATCTCCCCGCTCCGGCGTGAGCGCTTCCCGCTGGACTCCTTCCTGCGGCCCGTCGTGGACACCGCGACCTTCGACGGCCGGCTGTACGCGGTCCCGTACGTCACCAACGCGGGGCTGCTCTACTACCGCAAGGACATCCTGGACCGGGAGGGCGAGCAGCCGCCGCGCACCTGGGACGAGCTGGTGCGCCAGGCGCGCACGATCGCCCCGAAGTACGGACTGGACGGTTATGCCGGCCAGTTCCTGCCGTACGAGGGGCTCACGGTCAACGTCACCGAGGCCGTGCACTCGGCGGGCGGATCGATTCTGCGCGACGACGGGGCCCGCGTGACCGTGGACTCGGACGCGGCGCGCGCCGGGCTGCGGTTCCTCTCGGACGGTGTGCGGGAAGGCTGGATCTCCCGCGACGCGCTCGGCTACAAGGAGGAGGAGTCGCGGCGGGCCTTCCAGGACGGCCGGCTGCTGTTCCTGCGGAACTGGCCCTACGTGTACGCGCACGCGAGCGCGGAGGGGTCGAAGGTCGCGGGCAGGTTCGATGCAGTGCCGCTGCCCGGACGCGACGGGCCCGGCACCAGCGTGCTGGGTGGCTCCAACCTCGCCGTGAGCAGCCATGCGCGGCATCCGGCGTCGGCGGCCGACCTGATCTCCTACCTCACCAGTGAGCGGGTCCAGCGGCAGGTGCTCACCAAGGGTTCGCTGCCTCCGGTGCGCGCCGCGCTGTACGAGGATCCCGAGCTGATCCGGGCGTACCCGTACCTGCCCACGCTGCGCCAGAGCGTGCTGTCCGCGGTGCCGCGTCCCAAGAGCCCGCGCTACGACCAGGTGAGCCTCGCCGTGCAGGCCGTGGCGCAGGACGTGCTGGCGCTGCGCCAGACGCCGGAGCAGGCGGCGGCTCGGCTCGCGCGCGAGCTCGGGACCATCTCCCGCAAGGGCTGATCGCACTCATCCCCTCCCCTCAAGGGTCTCTACTTACACGTTAAGTAGAGACCCTTCCTCGTGCATGCGGTCATTCCTGTACAAAACACCCCAGCTTTTCGCTGTTTCTGGACACATCGTTGACACCTTCCCGTCGCTGCTACTTAACATGCATGCATAACAGCGCACCGATCCGGGGCGCTCTCGCATTCAGCAGACAGGTCGACGCGAGATGCTCAGCACCCTTCCGGCCGCCACCGGCCGCACCTCCCCCACCGCCACCCCATCGGCCCCTTGGTGGCGCGACGCGGTGATCTACCAGGTCTACGTCCGCAGCTTCCTCGACAGCACCGGGGACGGCATCGGCGACCTGGCCGGCGTCCGGGCCGGGCTCCCCTACCTGCGCAAGCTCGGTGTCGACGGCATCTGGCTCAGCCCCTTCTACCCGTCGCCGCAGCACGACCACGGCTACGACGTCGCCGACTACCGCGGCGTCGACCCGGTCTACGGCGACCTCGCCGAGTTCGACCGGCTGGTGGCAGACGCCCGCCGGCTCGGGCTGAAGCTCCTCCTCGACATCGTTCCCAACCACTGCTCCAGCGAGCACCCGTGGTTCCGGAGCGCGCTCGCCGCGGAGCCGGGCAGCGCGGAGCGCGCCCGCTTCCACTTCGCGCCCGGCCGCGGCCCCGAGGGGGCCGAGCCCCCCAACAACTGGCGCGCGATGTTCGGCGGTCCCGCCTGGAGCCGGACCACCGGGCCCGACGGCGCCCCCGGCGAGTGGTACCTGCACCTCTTCACGCCCGAGCAGCCCGACCTGAACTGGCGCGATCCGGCCGTGGGCGACGACTTCGAGGAGGTGCTGCGCTTCTGGCTGGACCGCGGGGTCGACGGCTTCCGCATCGATGTCGCCGCCGGACTGTTCAAGCACCCCGAGCTGCCCGACTCGGACGACCCCGGCGCCGACGAGCGGGCCCGCGACGCCGTCAACCAGCTGGCCTGGAACCAGCCCGAGGTCCACGGCGTATGGCGGCGCTGGCGGGCGGTCTGCGAGGAGTACACCGCCCGGGACGGCCGCGAACGGCTGCTGGTCGGCGAGGTGTCCGTGCCCACCGCGCGCGAGCACGCCGAGTACGTCCGCCCCGACGAACTGCACCAGGCGTTCTTCTTCGACCTGCTGAGCGCACCCTGGGACGCCGGCGCCTTCCGCACGACGATCACCGATGCGATGCGCGACATCGCCGGGACCGGCTCCACCGTCACCTGGGTCCTCAACAACCACGACCAGGTCCGCACGGTCACCCGGTACGCGGGCGAGCCCGGGGTGGAAGGCAGCGGACTGGGGGCCGCCCGCGCCCGCGCCGCGGCCCTCCTGATGCTCGCGCTGCCCGGCGCCGCCTACGTCTACCAGGGCGAGGAGCTCGGCCTCCCCGAGGTCCTCGACCTGCCCGACGAGGTCCTCACCGACCCGATCTTCCACCGTACGGGCAGCCGCAAGCACGTCCGGGACGGCTGCCGCGTGCCGCTGCCCTGGTCCGGGCACGCCTCCCCGTTCGGCTTCTCCGGGGAAGCGGCCGGCGCCAAGCCGTGGCTGCCGCAGCCCGAGTGGTTCGCCGAGCACGCCACCGACCGCGCGCTGGCCGACACCCGTTCGTTCTGGCACCTCTACCGCGACGGGCTCCAGCTGCGGCGCACCCTGCCGCAGCTCGGCGAAGGCCCCCTGCGCTGGCTGGACGCGCCTCCCCAGGTACTGGCGATCACCCGCGGTGACGGCCTGGTCTGCGCGGTGAACTTCGGCACCGAACCGGTACCCGCCCCGGTCCCGGGGACTCCGCTGCTCGCCAGCGGCCCCTGTCCCGACGGGGTCCTGCCCGCGGCGACCGCCGCCTGGTGGACGGCCGAATGCCCGGCCGTGACCCCCGGCCCCTGACCTCCCCCTCCCCCCATCTCCTCCCCCCATCTCCTCCCCTCTTTCCGCCTCCTCTTCCTGCCCTCCAGACAAGGACTCCCTCATGCGACGACCCAGCAAGACGACCCGGCGGACCGCGGCCACCGCATCGGCGGCCCTCGCTCTCGCCCTCGGTGCCACCGCCTGCGGCAACGCCACCGGACCCGCGAGCGGCGGCGAACTGAGCGGCCAGACCGTGACCGTGGCGGGCGTCTGGACCGGCAGCGAGCAGCAGAACTTCAAGAAGGTCCTGGACGCCTTCACCGAGAAGACCGGCGCCAAGACGGTCTTCGTACCCTCCGGCGACAACGTCTCCACCTTCGTCGGGAGCAAGATCGAAGGCGGCAACGCGCCCGACGTGGTGCTGGTTCCCCAGGTGGGCGTGCTCCAGCAGTTCGCCAAGGAGGGCTGGCTCCAGCCCCTGTCCGACGAGGCCACCCGCATGGCCGGCTCCACCCTCGCCCCGGTGTGGAAGAACTACGGCACCGTCGACGGCACGTACTACGGCCTCTACTTCAAGGCCGCCCACAAGTCGACGGTCTGGTACACCCCGGAGGCCTTCGCCCAGGCCGGTGTCAACGAGCCCACGAGCTACGCGGACATGCTGAAGGCCGGCCGCACCCTGGCCGACTCCGGCCGCCCCGCCTTCGCCATAGCCGGCGAGGACGGCTGGACCCTCACCGACTGGTTCGAGAACGTCTACCTCTCCCAGGCCGGACCGGAGAAGTACGACCAGCTCGCCCAGCACAAGATCAAGTGGACCGACGACAGCGTCGTCAAGGCGCTGACCACCCTCGGCGAGCTGTTCAAGGACAAGCAGCTCGTCGCCGGCGGTGCCCAGACGGCGCTGGGCACCGACTTCCCCGCGTCGGTCGCACAGGTCTTCGGCCCCGATCCCAAGGCGGGCATGGTCTACGAGGGTGACTTCGTCGGCGGCATCGCCAAGGACCAGTTCGGCAAGAAGCTCGGCAAGGACGCCAAGTTCTTCCCGTTCCCCGCGGTCGACGGCGGCAAGGCGCCGGTCGTCAGCGGCGGAGACGCGGCCGTCGTCCTCAAGGACGCGAAGAACGGCAAGGCCGGCATGAAGCTGCTCGAATTCCTGTCCGGCTCCGAGGCCGCCGAGGTCTGGGCCCGCGCCGGCGGCTTCCTGTCCCCGAACAAGGAGCTCGACATCGCCTCGTACGGTGACGAGATCACCCGCAGCACCGCCAACTCGCTCATCGCGGCGGGCGACTCGATCCGCTTCGACATGTCGGACCAGGCCCCGGCCGCGTTCGGCGGCACCAAGGGAGCGGGTGAGTGGAAGCTCCTCCAGGACTTCCTGCGCGACCCGTCGGACCCGCGGGGCACGGCCGCGAAGCTCGAGGCCGAGGCCGCCAAGGCCTACGGGAACTGAGGCGGCTCCCATGGCTGACACCATGACCGCCGCCCGCGGCGCGGCCGACGGGCGGCGGCGGGCCCAGCGCAGGAAACGCCGCCTCGCGGTCGTCTTCGTCCTGCCCGCCCTGCTGCTGCTCGGGGCGCTGGTCGTCTACCCGGTCCTCTTCTCCGTCGGCCGCAGCCTCTTCGACGCCGACGGCGACCGTTTCGTAGGAGCCGCCAACTACGCGGCGATCGTGCAGGACCAGGCCACGCTCAAGGCGATCCGCAACAGCGCCCTGTGGGTCGTCGTCGCCCCGACCCTGCTGACCGGACTCGGGCTGATGCTCGCCGTGCTCACCGAGAAGGTGCGCTGGGCGACCGCGTTCAAGCTCGTGCTCTTCCTGCCGATGGCCGTGTCGTTCCTCGCCGCGGGCATCATCTTCCGGCTCGCCTACGACCAGGACCCGGCCCGGGGCGTGCTCAACGCCGCCGTCACCGGTGTCCACGACAGCTTCGTGGACACCGCCGCCTATCCGACGGCCCGTGCCCGGGAGGGCCAGGGCCTCACCGGCGGGCCGGGCGGTCCGTACAGCACCGAGGAGGCTGTCCTTCCCGGCCGCTCGATCGGTCTCGGCTTCATCGGGGTGGCACCCGGCGCGATGCCGGCCGGAGCGAAGGCCGCGGCCCCCGCGGAGCCCCGGCCGGACACCATCGGGGGTGTCGTCTACCTGGACTTCGCCCCCGGCGGCGCCGGCACCCCGGGCCGCATCGACCCGGGCGAGAACGGTCTGCCCGGCATGACGGTCGAGGCCGTACGGGACGGCCGGGTCGCCGCCACCGCGGTCACGGCCGAGGACGGGTCGTTCCGCTTCGCCGGGCTGGCCGACGGCCCGTATACGGTCAGGCTGCCCGCGGCCAACTTCGCGGCCCCGTACCAGGGGGTGAACTGGCTCGGTCCGGCGCTGGTCACACCGGCCATCATCGGCGCCTACCTGTGGGTGTGGACCGGCTTCGCGATGGTCCTCATCGGCGCCGGCCTCGCGGCCATCCCGCGGGACGCCCTGGAGGCCGCGCGGATGGACGGTGCCTCCGAGGGCCAGATCTTCCGCAAGATCACCGTGCCGCTGCTCGCACCGGTGCTCACCGTCGTCTTCGTGACCCTGGTGATCAACGTGATGAAGGTCTTCGACCT
This sequence comes from Streptomyces sp. NPDC040545, assembly GCF_055595065.1. Classification (NCBI taxonomy): domain Bacteria; kingdom Bacillati; phylum Actinomycetota; class Actinomycetes; order Kitasatosporales; family Streptomycetaceae; genus Streptomyces; species Streptomyces sp. NPDC040545. Next base: position 240,424 of record NZ_JBVIWA010000009.1, on the reverse strand, counting down.
CGTCTACATCATCGCGCCCGGACCGGTCCAGGAGGAGGCGAACGTGCTGGCCACCCGCATGTGGCTGGTCTCCTTCGGCGGCGGCAACGACCAGGGGCTCGGCAGCGCGCTCAGTGTGGTGCTCCTCCTGCTCGTCGTCCCGGCGATGGTCTTCAACATCCGGCGCTTCCGAAGGAGTGGAGCATGAGCGGTCACGGCACCATCGAGCGCCGGCCGTCCCGGCGGACGGCGGCGGTGCGCCCCGTCCCCGGCCCGCCGGCGCAGGGGCCCGTACGCGGACCCGGGCGCCGGCGCGGGAAGCGTCTGTCGCGCCTGCTGAGCAACTCCCTCGTCCAGGGCGCGCTGATCCTGGTCGCCCTGGTGTGGATCACCCCGCTGGCGGGCCTGCTCGTCTCCTCCCTGCGCTCCGAGGGCGACAACGCCTCCGGCGGCTGGTGGACCGCGCTCACCGACCCGTCCCAGCTGTCCCTGGACAACTACGGCGCCCTGCTGAAGGACTCCGGTATCGCGGAGGCCTTCGGGAACACCGTCCTGATCTCCGTGCCGACCACCGTCCTGGTGGTCGCCATCGCGGCACTCGCCGGATACGCCTTCGCGTGGCTGGAGTTCCCCGGCCGGGACGCCGTCTTCCTGGTGGTCGTCGGACTGCTGGTGGTGCCCGTACAGATCGGGCTGCTGCCCGTGGCCAAACTCTTCGGTGCGGTGGGGCTGTTCGGCACGGTCGCGGGCGTCGTCCTCTTCCACGTCGCCTACGGGCTGCCGTTCGCGATCTTCCTGCTGCGCAACTACTTCGCCGAGATACCGCGCGAGATGCTCGAAGCCGCCCGGATGGACGGCGGCAGCGAGTGGCGGATCTTCTCCCGGCTGGTGCTGCCGCTCGGCCGCCCCGCCATCGCGAGCCTGGCCATCTTCCAGTTCCTGTGGGTCTGGAACGACATGCTCGTGGCGCTGCTCTTCGCGGACAGCGGGTCCCAGCCGCTCACGGTCGCGCTGCAGTCCCAGATGCGGCAGTTCGGGAGCAACATCGGCGTCCTCGCGCCCGGGGCGTTCCTGTCCCTGGTGGTCCCGCTGATCGTCTTCTTCGCCTTCCAGCGGCACTTCGTCCAGGGGGTGATGGCGGGTTCGGTGAAGTGACCGCCGCCTTCCCGTCGGAGGCCCTGCGAGCCCCGCTGCCGGTCGGGAGACCGGCGGTGGGGCCGCGCCGGGATCAGGGGGCGGGAACGGGCCAGGGAACCTGGGTGGCCACCGGCGCTGTGTAGTCGACGCCCGGCACGGCGAATCCGTACAGGCGCTGGACCTCGGCGTGGAACCAGTCGAGGTCGGCGAGAGCGGCGATGGTGTCGCTGGTGGCGCTCTCCCAGCGCTCGGCGACGGCTGCCTGGACCTCGTCGGTGAGTTCCCAGGTGTCCAGGCGGACGCGGCCTTCGTCGTCCAGGGTGAGCGGGGCCGCACCGGTGAGCCGGTCCCACAGGGCGGCGAGCTGACGCACCGGCGGCACCAGGTCAGGTCCGAGGACGCCGCGCAGCAGGCCGGTGTACAGGGCGATGCCGGGGATGGCGGTGGAGGACTGGGTGACGGCGGCGCCGTTGACGGAGGTCACGGCCCGCCCGCCCAGCGTGGTGCCGAGCCGCTCGTTCAGGGTGCGGGCGGTGGCCTCCAGGTGGGCTTTGGCCGCGCCGATGGTGCCCTGCCGGTAGATGGCCGCGGTCAGCGGCGAGCCGAGGTACGACAGCGCGGCGGTGGCGAAGCCTGGCCGAGCAGTCCCCGGCCGGCCAGGTGGTCGATCCAGCGTTCCCAGTCCGCGCCGCCCATCACGGCCACGGTTCGGAGGGGCGGCGCGCCGGCTTCGGCGCTGCCCCTCCGGTGTGCCGGACGGTCAGTTGCCCGGGGTCCCGCCCTGTTCCCGCATCCCCCACGGGGAGCCGTACGCGGTGAGCAGGTCGAGGAAGGGAAGGGGCGGCAGGGCCTCGGGGCCGAGGACGCCGGACTGCGACCAGACGCCGGTGGCCAGGAGTTCGAGGGCCACCACCGGGTTGACGGCGGTCTGCCAGACGACGGCCTGGGAGCCGTATTCGCGCATGGACCACTGGTTGTCGACCACGTGGTAGAGGTAGACCTCGCGGGGCAGGCCGTCCTTGGTGCCCTTGACCCAGGTGCCGGCGCAGGTCTTTCCGGTCATGCGGTCCCCGAGCGTCGCCGGGTCCGGCAGGCAGGCGGCGACCACGTCGCGGGGCGAGACCCGGACCTCGGCGCCGTCCTGACCGCGGACCGCGACCCGGGCGGTGGAGTCCAGGCCGAGGGCGTGGAGGGTCTTGAGCTTGCCGATGAAGTCGTCGCCGAGGCCGTACTTGAAGGTGACCCGGCGGGCGCCGACCCAGCGCGGGACGAGGAGGACCTCCTCGTGTTCGACGTTGACGCACTCGACGGGGCCGATGCCCTCGGGGAAGTCGAAGACCTCGGGCTCGCTGAACGGCTCGGTGGTGAACCAGCCGCGCTCGCGCTCGTAGACCACGGGAGGGTTCAGGCACTCCTCGATCGTCGTCCAGATGTTGAAGGAAGGGGCGAAGTCGTAGCCCTCGACGGCCAGGTTCGCTCCGTCGCGGATGCCGATCTCCTCGATGTCGTCGAAGAGGTGGTCGGCGGCGTAGCGGGCGAAGACGTCCGAGAGTCCGGGCTCGACGCCCATGCCGACGAGGGCGAGGCGGCCCGACTTCTCCCATTCCCCGGCCCGTTCGAACTGCTCGTCGCCGAGCTTCACCCCGCATTGGCTGTGCGGGTGGTCGGGGTGGGGGCGGGAGAGGGACATGGCCATGTCGAGGTAGTGGCTGCCCGCCGCGAGCGCGGCGCCGAACAGGGGCATCACGAAGCGCGGGTCGGTGGCGTTCATGAGGACGTCGCATCCGCGCTCGGTGAGCAGCCGGCTGACCGCCGCCTCGTCGGAGGCGTCGACGCGGCAGGCGCTGAACCGCTGCTCCTCGCCGCCCAGGGCCGCGACGGCGGCCTCGGCGCGGGCCAGGTCGTAGTCGGCGACGACGAAGTGGTCGAAGAAGTCGCGGCGGGCGGCGATCTTGGTGATCGCGCTCCCGACACCGCCGGCACCCACAAGCAGAACACGCATGGCGAGGTCCTTTCTCGGTGAGGCGTGCGCCTCGGGGGCTGATGGAACCGTTCCGTCCGAGTTAAGGTCAATGGTGTTGGCATAAGGAGGACGGAGGCGGGCGATGGCGAAGGACGTGGTCCCGGAGGAGGCCCGCAGGCGGCGGCGCCCGACCCGGCAGGGGACGGTGCTCTCCGAGCGGCTGATCGTCGAGACGGCCCTGCGGATGGTGCGCGAGCACGGGAGCGCGGGCCTGTCCGCCCGGCGGCTGGGCGCCGCTCTGGGGGCGGACCCCAGCACGCTGTACCGGTACTTCGACGGCATGGACGGTCTGACACTGGCCATCGGCGAGGAGCTGATCGGCCGGGCGCTCGACGGCTGGGTCCCCACCGGTCGGTGGCGCGAGGACCTGCGCTCACTGGGGCTGCGCATCCACGGCGCCTACCTCGCGCACCCGCAGGCCGCGCTGCTGACCGCGAGCCGGGTGAGCGGCCGGCCGCGCGAGATCGCGGCCGACGAGGCGATCCTCCGCAGCCTTCGCGGCGCGGGCTTCGCGGATGCGGACGCCGTACGGATCTACCACGCCTACATCGACCAGGCCCTGGCCTTCGCGGCGCTCGACGCGGGGCCGCTCGCACTGACGGAGAAGGCGCGCGAGTCGGACGAGGAGCGGTGGGAGTCGACGTACGCCCGGCTGTCGGCCGACGCCTACCCGAACATCGCGGCCACCGCGGGTCTGCTGGCCGCCCGGATGCCCCACAGCGCGTACCCGGTAGCGCTGGAGATGCTGCTGGACACCGCCGAGAGGCAGCTCGCGGACGCGGCGGGCGCCGGGGGCGGGGGCGCGGCGGGGCGCGGCTGACCCGGCCTTCCGGGCGCCTTATGCCAACACCATTGACCCCTGTGCGGAGCACGGGTTTCCTCATCGCATTCACGCCCCGTTCACCGTGCACCAGTGAGGGACCATGGTCGAAGACACCCCGCGGACGCCTGCCGCCGACGCCACGCTCAGACCGAACGCGATCGGGTTCGCCGACGCCCTCGCCATCGGGCTGAACGCGACCTCGCCGGCGTACTCCCTGGCCGCCGTGATCGGGCCGATCGTGGCCCTGGTCGGCGTCCACGCCCCCGGGGTGATGCTCACGTCGTTCGTTCCGATGGTGCTCATCGCTTCCGCTTTCTACTACCTGAACCGGGCCGACCCCGACTGCGGCACGACCTTTTCGTGGGTGACGCGTGCGCTGGGGCCCACGACCGGCTGGCTGGGCGGCTGGGCGATCACCATGACCGGCGTCCTGGTGGTCGGCTCGCTCGCCGACGTCGCCGTCAATTTCGGCTTGCTGGCCGTCGGTCTGGACGGCTGGGCCGGGAACTCGCTGGTCCGGCAGGCACTGACCGTGCTCGTGATCGTGACGATGGCGGCCCTGTGCGTCCGGGACACCCAGGCGGCGGCCCGTCTGCAGAACGTCCTCGTGCTGCTGCAGACCGTCTGCCTGTTCGTCTTCGCGGCCGTCGCCCTGTACCGGGTCTACGCCGGGACCGGCTCACCGGGCGCGCTGCGCCCGTCCGTCGGCTGGCTCGACCCGTTCGGGGCCGGGAGCACGGCGCTGACCGGCGGGCTGCTCCTCGTTCTCCCGGGCGCTTCGATGTGTGGCGGGACGCTGCGTCTGATCGTGTGAGCTGGGGTTCTTCCTCGCATCTCTGGAGCTGTCGTGATCGTTGCGACACGTTGCAGATGGAGTGGAGGAAGCCTTGCGAGCGTTTCGGGTGCAGTTGCCTTCGGGTGCCGGGTACTGGACGGTGCTGGATGAGGAGCTGGCGGTGGTGCCGGCGGCGGATGCGTTCTTGCGGTACGTCCGGTTCGGCCGGGATCAGGCGGAGTTGACGACGCGTACGTACGCCGGGCACGTCGCGCTGTACCTGCGCTGGTGTGTCCGGACCGGCCGGGACTGGAGGACCGCAGCGCAGGACCTCGGGTTGTTCACCGTGTGGCTGAAGTACGGAACGCCGGAGGCCACCGGCATCGAGCGGCCGGTTCCGGGCCGCGGGGTGGTGATGGCGGGGCCGGGGACGGAGCCCTACCGCCAGCCGGGCCGGATCGGGAACGTGCTGACCGGGGTGCGGCAGTTCCTGCTGCACGCCATCGCCGCCAAGAGCGTGCCGTCGGAGGTCCTGGTGCAGCTCTACGAGGTGGCCGAGGACTGGGACCTGCCCGAGGAAGCCCGCGGCGAGGGGATGGGCTACCGGCTCAAGGCCCGCCATCGGGTGCAGGTGCCGCGCAAGCGCCGGGACCGGGCTACGGACGCCGAGGCGGTGGCCCTGTTCATGGCCTGCCACAACGCCCGCGACCGCTTCATCGTGCTGCTGCTCGCCCGCGCCGGACTGCGCCGCGGCACTGCGGCGGGCCTGCGGCGCGAGGACATGCACTTCATGCCGGACTCCACCGTGCGGGGCTGTCGGATGGCCGGCTCGCACCTGCACGTGCTGCGGCGGGAGAACCCTCAACGGGGCGTGGGCCAAGCGCCAGCAGTCCGCTGCGCCGGGGACGGCCAAGCCGGTCGACTTCCTGGTGGTCCAGGCCCACGACCAGTACGTGATCGAGCGGATGGCACTGCCGCACGGGGCGGCGAGCGACTTCGTGCTGGTGAACCTGTTCGCCGAACCGCTGGGCGCCCCGATGAGCCCGGACGGCGTCACCGAGCTGCTTCAGCGGCTGTCGAAGCGGGCCGGGCTGTCGCGCATCGTGACCCCGCACATGCTCCGGCACGCGATGGCCAGCAACGTTGTGGACGCCGGCGGGAGCCTGGACGAGGTGGCCGCACTGCTCGATCATGCATGGCTGTCCAGCGCCGAGCCGTATCTGCACCCCGATCCGGACCGGTTGCGACAGGCGGTCGACCGGGTGCCCTCGCCGCGCGAGCTGGCGGGTGGACTCCGATGACCGCCACGCTGCCGGCCGCGCCGCCGGCGCCGGGGGCCACCGCGGAGGAGAGCGCGGCGTTCCTGTGGTCGCTGATCGAGCCCGAGTTCTTCACCGAGGTCGGCTGGGACGGCGAGCGGCGCGTCCTGACCGCGCCGCTCGACCACCCCATGTTGGGGATGCGGGCTTGCCCGGTGCCGGGATGCGATCTGCCGTCGAAGGCGCGCGGTCTGTGTCGGACCTGCCAGGACCAGCACCGTAAGTCGGGACTGCCGCTGAAGGAGTTCATCGAGCTCCCGCGCACCGCCTCGCGTGTCGTCCCGGGGCAGTGTCGGGTCGACGGATGCGAGCGGACCTGGATCAATTCCCAGAAGCAGCCGCTGTGTCGGTCGCACTGGTACCAGTACGTGCAGTCCGGCGGCACCCTGTCCGAGTTCCTCACCGACCCGGCGGCGCGGGCGCTTCCGGGCCTGGGCGACTGCGGAACGCTCGCTTGCACCCGCCAGGCCGTGACCGCCGTGGGCCACCGGCTCTGTCACCCGCACGGCAAGCAGCTCAACCAGCTCCGCAAGGAGGGGCCCGTCGACGAGCAGATGTGGCTGCGGACGGCACCGTCGGGCTGCAACGGCTCCGAGATCAGCTTCCGGGGCTTGCCGGACCTGGTCGTCGCGCAGCTGCTGTTCGGCCTGCAGGACCGCTGCCGGCGCGGGGCGAAGAGCGACGTGGGCGGCCTGCGCGCGCTCATCGACCGCACGATCCGCCCCTCGCAGGCGGGCCGCCTGGAGGACGTTCCCCGGCCGGGGGTGAACAGCACCGCGGTCATCCTCCTCAACCGGCTGACCGCCTACGCGCAGCGGGCTTTCAAGTCCCCCGAGGGCGAGTACGGCAAGGACAGCTGGGACCTGGCGGTCTTCGGGCACCGCGGCACGGTGGAGTTCACCGCCGTTCAGCAGCCGTGGTTGAAGGAGGCCGCAAAGCGCTGGGCTCGCGACTACCTGACCCGCGTGCGTTCCCGCAGCACCTCCTCGCACGCCCGCCAGCACATGACCGCGCTGGCCTTCCTGTCGCGCAGTCTCGACGCGCGGCCGGACCGCGGCTTGGACCGGGCGGCGCTGGGGCGGGCGGACATCGAGAACTACCTGAACCGGATGACGTTCCTGGCAGCCAACGGCCGTATCGCCGCGACGACCCGCGTCAGCTACGTCCGGGCCACACGCAACGTGCTGAGGCAGTCCCGTGTGATGGGCCTGACCAGGGCGGATGGCCCGTTGGCCGGCCTGCCCGACGACTTCGTGATCACCCGGCACGACGTTCCGAAGCCGCCGGAGCCGTCGGAGGAGGGCCAGGACCTGCCGCCGGAGGTGCTGCGTCAGCTCTGCGCTCACTTGGACCTGTTCGAGGAGATGACCTGCCGCGAACTGCGGGTCGCGGTGGAGCTGATGATGGACACCGGCCGGCGGCCGGAGGAGATCTGCAAGCTGGAGTACCACTGCCTGAGCCGGGACCGCCAAGGCAAGCCCGTCCTGGTCTACAACAACTGGAAAGAGCAGCGGATCCGCCGCGAGCTGCCGATCCACGAACCCACCGCCCGGCTGATCCGCGAGCAGCAAGAGCGCGTACGCCTCTTCTACCCCGACCGGCCGCTGTCCCAGCTGGCCCTGCTGCCGTCGTCGGTGATGAACCAGCTTGGTGCCAAGGGCATCGACGCCACTCACTTCAGCGGGATGCACCGTGACTGGATCAACGAGCTGCCGGCGTTCTTGCTGGACGACGGGACCATCTTCGACGAGGAGAAGGTCTTCCCCTACGCCTACCGGCACTCCTTCGCCCAGCGCCACTCGGACGCCGGAGTCCCCATCGAGGTCCTCTCACCCTTGATGGACCACGACTCCTACCAGTCGACCCGCTGCTACTACCGGGTCAAGGAAGTACGTCTGCGCGAGGCCGTCGACAAGGTCACCACCATGCAGTTCGACCGTCACGGGCAACGTGTCTGGGGAGCGGTCACCGCCTTGCTGGACGCCGAACGCATCCGCCTGGCGATCGGCTCGGTGCAGGTCCCCTTCGGCACCTGCTCCGAGCCGTCCAACGTCGCGGCCGGCGGCGGCGCCTGCCCCCTGCGGTTCCGCTGCATGGGCTGCGACCACTACTCCACCGACATCTCCTACCTCCCCGAGCTCAGCGCCTACCTCGACGGTCTGCTGCGGCAACGGGAGCGGCTGCGGTCGATGACCGAGGCCGATGACTGGGCCCGCGCCGAGGCCACCCCGTCCGAGGAGGAGATCGCGCGCGTCCGACGGCTGATCCGTCGCGTCACCGAGGAGGTCGACCAGCTCACCGACGCCGAACGCGCCGAGATCCAGCAGGCCGCGGCCATGGTCCGCCAGACCCGTCAGGGCTTCCTCGGCATGCCCCGCATCCCCCAGCCCCTGCCCGACCTGCGACCGGAGCGACCCGCATGACCCCACCCGACCTCGGCGTCCAGGCCATGCTGGAAGGCCGCCGAGCCGATACCGGCCGACGCCGGCAGCGCGTCCTCGCTGCCCTGGCCGAAGCCGCGAAGGACGGCTCCGAGACCAGCGTCGCGGCCATCGCCCGCCGCGCGGGCGTCGACCGCACCTTCCTCTACCGCCACCGCGACCTGCTCGGCCAGATCCACGCACAGGCCGCCGAGCCGCCCACCGTCCCCGGCGGCCGGGGGCCGGCCGTCAGCCGGGCCTCGCTGCGGACCGACCTGGCGGCAGCCGACGCCCGCACCGCACGCCTCGCCGCCCAGGTCCGCCGCCTCGAAGGCCGTCTCAGCGAGGTCCTGGGCGAGCAGGTCTGGCGCGAGTCCGGCATCGGAGGCCCCGACGACACCGAACAGCTCCAGGCCCGGATCACCACCCTCGAACAGCAGGTCGTCGACCTTGAGCTCAAGCTCCAGGACCGCGATGACGACCTGGCCGCCGCTCGCGCGGCCAATCGCGAACTGATGGCCCAGCTCAACCGAGGACGCGACCTCCTTCCGGAGGAAACCCCAGGTCACCGCCCGCTTGAGTGAAAGGACGCCATGGCGGACTCTTAAACGCAGGAGGCCACGATGCCGAACAAGCGCCCCCGCGGGCCGCAGCCGCACTGGCGGCCCAAGCGGGAGATACTCCGGGTCCTGACCGCGGTCGACGCCGTCCTCGACCGCTACCGCGACCACCTGCCCGTCTCGCTCCGCCAGCTGTTCTACGTGCTCCTGAGCGACGGCGTGCTGGAGAAGTCGGAGCGCGACTACAAGCGGATGTGCGAGTACGTCGGCATGGCCCGCCGATCCGGACGGATCCACTGGGACGTGATCCGCGACGACACCCAGATCGCCGTGGACGCCCCGCCCTCCTTCGCCAGCCCCGAAGACTTTGGGCAGCCGTGGAAGCGGCGGTCGACGACTACCGTCGACCGCCAGGAGGGCCAGCCCGTCCGGCTGGAGCTGTGGTGCGAGACAGCCGGCATGGCCCCCCAACTGACGCGCATTGGAGCTGAGTTCGGAATCCCATGCTTCGATTGTTATCTGGGGTTGAGTGCAAATCTTCGCAGATCAGCGGCCATCTGATCCGTTGAGGCACATGAGGCAGTGGGCGCTCCATTCCCTGCTGTGCTTGGTCAATGTGGCTGACGCCTGGGGCGTCGCGGTTTGTTTGGGGCGTTCCGCCGTCGGGCGGGCGTTGAAGGTGCGGGGCGCCTGCTCGCTTGCGGGCGTGGGAGTGCATGCGACCGGCCGGGCCCGGTCCGTGGTGGACTGGGCTCGGCCGGCATCTCGGCAGAGTGGCGGTTAGAGCTGTCCGCTGGCGTACAGGCCGAGGAAGGGGGTCAGGCGGGGCTGACCATTGGTGGGGTTCCCGATCTGGGTCACGTTGCCGTAGTAGCGCCCGTCGATCGTCACGCCCCGGTCGGTGCGGTGGGCCGCGGTGTTGTGCGCCATGCGGGACAGGTCGCTCCAGCTGGTTTCGAGGCCGGTGCCGAAGGCGCCGATGTGAGCCGGATAACCCGGGGCGTAGATGTCGCGGCCAGAGTAGATGCTCTCGGCGATGCGGTTCTGGATCCAGCCGAAACGGGCGGCCTCGGAGGTGGCCTGGATGATGTAGGCCATGGCCCGGTTCACCGTGGTGGAGTTGCGGTTGTCCGGCGTGGCGTTGGTGAGGTTCTGCACCTGCGTGTACAGCGTCGTCCGGTCGTAGGGCTGGTTCCCCCGCCACTCCGGGGGAGCCGACATCTGCTGGTAGCTGCCGTCGCCGGTGATCTGGTTGAACAGGGGGGCCGTCGCCAGGCCGTAGGCGTGGCGGATTTCCTCCGGCAGGTGGTTGGTGTACGCGCGGTCGGCCTGGTTGGGGCGGGGGACGATGCGGTAGTGCTGGCCGCGGGCGGAGAAGCCCAGGAAGTAGAGGTTGTCGACGTTGCAGTACAGCGCGAGGTGCGCACGTTGGCCGTCCGCCTCGTGGGTCCAGACCAGGACCCGGATGACACGGTTGCTGTTGGTCCGGGTCGGGGTGTCCATGTACCCCGGGCTGTTGCTGACGCCTGGCATCTGGTGGCCGGCGGCGTTGCGTAGCGCGTTCACCATGGCGTTGTAGTCAATTTGGGTGTCAGCCGCCCGCTGGCTCCGGTTCGGCGTATCCATCGCGTACAGGTGCCAGTCGATGGTGGTGAACCGCTGGCTGGTCTCGGCGTTGGCCTTGGGGGCGGCGGCCCCGAAGAGGACGCTGCACGCGGACACCAGGGCGAGCAGCAGGACCGCGAGCTGCTTTCCGGTTCGGCGCGTGGTGGATGTCGGATGCAGGCGCATCGGGTGGTTCTCCTGGAATGCTTGCGCGCGGGTGTGGGCCGCACGGCGAGGACCCCCGCGCGAGCGCCTGCCGCTGCGTCGGGGCAGGGGCGTCCTCGCGGGACGGATGGAGAGGAAGCGGCCGGCGTCCCGCCCGCCGGGCCCCTCGGGTCCCGGCGGGACGAAGGGTCGGCGGAGGAGGGCTTCCGGGTGGCTCCGGGGCCGTCTTCCTCAGGCTTCGATCCAACTCGGGCGGAGGGGCGTGAACCAGGCACTTTCACCTGCACAACTAGGTGGCGCATACTTTTGCCGGTTGGGTTCGCGGTTCGGCGGGGCCACGTCGAACACGGGAAGATCATCAGCATGGCCTCGACCACACCGGCCGACTACTCCTTCAGTACGCTGCTGCACGCCCTGCGCCGCCGGGCCGGGCTCAGTCAGGAGGACTTGGCGCACGCGGCCGGGGTGAGTGTGCGGGGCCTGTCCTACCTGGAGAAGGGCCGCTCCCGCGGGCCGCAGCGCCGTACCGTGCAGGCGTTGGCGACGGCGCTGGGCCTGGATGCGGCCGGCGCCCGGGAGCTGGAGGACGCCGCGAGCGCGGGCCGGCGCCGCCCCATCCGCAGCACGGACGCCACAGCGCCACCGCTCAGCCCGTCGCCGGACGTCCCGGTGCCCGCCCTGGCATCGGAGGCCACTGTGGACGCGCCCGATCTGCTGCCGCGCGCGCCGCGCGGTTTCCACGGCCGGGCGGGCGAGCTCGCCGCGCTGACCCGGGCCACCGCGGGCGAGGCCCCGGTGTGCCTGGTGGTGGGGCCCGCCGGGGTCGGCAAGACCGCTCTGGTCCTGCACTGGGCCCGCCACGACCCCGCGGGCCTGGCCGACGGCCGCCTCTACGCCGATCTGCGCGGTTTCAGCGACATGGGCGAGCCGTCCGCCGCCGAGGTTTGCGCGCGTTCCTGCTCGCCCTTGGCATTGCGCCCGAGCGGATACCGGAGTCGGAGCACGCCGCGGCCGCGCTGTTCCGCTCCCTGGCCGCCGACCGGCAGCTGCTGGTCGTCCTCGACAACGCCCGCGACTCCGACCAGGTCCGCCCGCTCCTGCCCGGCGGCGACCGCTGTGTCACCGTCGTCACCAGCCGCCACCGCCTCGACGGGCTGATCGTCACCGACGCCGCCCGCCCCCTGGCCGTCGGCGTCCTGCCGTCCGAGGACGCCACCGCGCTCCTGGCCCAGGTCCTCGGCCCCGACCGGGTGGCCGCCGAGCCGGGCGCCGCGCAGCAGTTGGGCGAGCTGTGTGGCGGCCTGCCGCTGGCCCTGCGCGTGGTGGCCGCCCGCCTGGCCGGCCGCCCCGATCGGTCCCTGAACGCGATGGCCGTCGAACTCGCCGACGAGACACGCCGCCTTGGCCTGCTGGAGCTGGAGGACATCGGCGTCCGGGCCGCACTGCGCCTGACGCTGCGCCAGCTTCCCGAGCATGCCCGCGCTCTGTTCGCCGCCCTGGGCCGCCACCCCGGCAGTCACGTCGACCGGTACGCGGCAGCGGCCCTGGCCGCCGCCGACCCGGCCGACGCGGAGACGGCCCTGGACCGCCTCGCCGAAGCCCACCTGGTGACCGAGACGGCGCCCGGCCGGTGGACGATGCACGACCTGGTGCGGCTCTTCGCCCGCGGCCTGTACGCCCACCCCGACACACTCGCGCGTGTCCTCGACCACTACACCGCCACCGCGATCGCCGCCGTCGCGGCGGCCGAGCCCGGCTCGGAGGACTGCTTCCCCCTGGTAGCCGGCTTCCACCCGCCCGCCGCGGTGCGCCAGTTCGGCGACCGGGCCGCGGCCGTGGCCTGGTTCGCCGCCGAGCGCGACAACCTCACCCAGGCCGTCGCCGCCGCCGACACCGCCCGCCTGCACGAGCGGACCTGGCGCATCGTCATGACGATGTGGCCGCTGATCGTGTGGCGGGTCCGGGACGGCTGGGCCCCTCTTCTGGAGACCGCGCTGGCGGCCAGCCGGGCCGACGCCGACGAGTACGGCGAGGCCCGGGTGCTCAACATGCTCGGCTGGGTCCTCACCGAGGAAAACCGGACCTCCGAGGCGCTCGTCCACCTGGAAGCCGCCCACGCGCTCGCCACCCGCGCCGACGACGCGTTTGCCGAAGCCAACGCCCTGATCGTGCTGGCCCAGGCCCAAGGCTCCCTCGGCCGCCTGGACATCGCCGCGGAGAACTGCCAACGCGCGGTCCAGCTCGCGCGCGCCGACGGCGACCGCAGGATCGAACGCCTCGCCACCCAGCACCTCGCCCGCCACCAAGCGGACGCCGGCCACTGGCAGCAAGCCCTCGCCACCGCCAACCACGCCCTGGACTTCGACTACTGCCCCGACACCACCGACATCCCCCACATCCTGCTGCTCATCATCAAGGGCGAAGCACTGCTCGGACTCGGCGACCGCGTCGACGGCATCACCGAGCTCGACCGCGCCGGCCGGGAGGCGGAGGCCGCCGGCTACGACGACGGCGCGGTACGAGCCCTCGGCGCCCTCCTGCGCGCGGCACCGGGAGCGGAGGTCCGGGCACGGTACGACACGGCACTCGCACGACTCACCGCCCGGGTCTGACCGCAGCCGCACCCTTACCGACGGACCGGGCCAGCTGGAACGCCGGACCTCGGCGCTGGAGCTGGGAGAACCCGGACATCAGCGCCGACATCGTCCATGCCGTGAGGCCTGCCCGCCACTGATGTACCTCACGTGCCTGATGAACCCCCAGATATTCACCAGCCAGGTACCCGGCCGGAGGTCAATTCTCATGTGCCTCACGGCTGCTGGGCACCCGAGATAACTCCGGCGGTGGGTTCGACGGCCTGGCCGGCAAGCACGACGCAGCCGTCCGGGCAATCTCCGGAGGCCGCAGAACCAGGATTTTGCACCTGGGTGACTACGACCAGAGCGGCGTCCACATGTTCAGCTCGCTGGCCGAGGACGTGATCGCGTTCGCCGAGGCCGCGGGTGCTGAGGTGGCGTTCGAGAGGGTCGCGGTCACCCCCGAGCAGATCGCCGCCTACAACCTGCCGACCGCCCCGCCGAAGGCGACCGACCGGCGCTCGTTCTCCGGCACCTCCACCACCCAGGCCGAGGCCCTGCCGCCCGACATCTTGGCCGCGATCGTGCGCGAGGCCATCGAGGCCCACCGCGATCCCGACGTCCACCGGCAGGCGCTCACCCGCGAGGAAGCCGAACGGCGCGTGATTCGCGAGGGCCTGAACGGGCGGCCGGAACCCGGCCCGCATCCCGCCGAGTGAATCCTCCGTCGGGCTCCGTGCGCCACACCTGTTGCGCACGCTATGGTCATCGCGACCGCTTCTGAGCTGCGTGAACTCGAACCGCACGCTCGTGGCGCCCCGGAGAAACGTCGGTGTCTTCGTCTACTGGGGCTGGGAGTCGGCCGTCAACCTCACCGAGGAGACGAAGGACCCCTCCTCCGCCCCGGGCCGGGCCGGCGTCTGGTCGACGGTGGTCCTTCTGGCCACCTATGTCTGCGTGGCCTTCGCGGTGGTCGCGTTCGCGGGCACCGGCTATCTCACCGCGCACGCCGATGACGAGGAGGCCGTCTTCGCCTCCCTGGCCCGCGAGGCCCTGGGCGGCTGGGACTGGATCGTCCTTCTCGCCGTCGCCACCTCGGCGCTCGCCTCGACCCAGACCACGATCATCCCGGCCTCCCGTACCGCGCTGTCCATGGCGCGCAGGCACGCCCTCCCCCGCCGGTTCGGTCTGATCCACGGCCGGTACCGCACCCCCGCAGTCAGCACCTGGTGGGTGGCCGGCACGGCCACGGTCTGGTACCTGTTCATCCACCAGGTCAGCGAGAACGCGCTCGCCGACTCGCTGACGGCCCTCTCACTGCTGATCGCCTTCTACTACGCCCTCACCGGCATCGCCTGTGCGGTCTACCACCGGCGCCTGCTGACCGCCGGGCTGCGCGAGTTCCTGTTCATCGGGGCCGGCCCCCTCATCGGCGCGGGGATGCTGATCTGGCTGCTCGCCGAGGCTGTCGTCGACATGGCGGACCCCGCCAACTCCTCCGGCGGGACGTCCTGGTTCGGCCTCGGCCCGCCGCTGGTCATCGCCCTCGGCCTGAGCCTCGCAGGGCTGCTGGTGATGCTCGCGCGGCGCGCGGCCTCCGCGGCGTTCTGGGCGGAGCGCCCGACCGTCCACGCAGGCCCGGCGGACCTGCCTGGCAGGACGGAGGCGACCGGAGAGGCGGAGCGGCCGACGGGAAGCGCCGCGGCGAGGGCGGCCGAGCCCGCAGGACGAGGGTGAACACGCGGTGGGCGTGCGGGCCGTGACGGCCCGCCGTCCGCCGGGAAGGGCCCGCGGTGGGCGGCTGGGGCGATTGTCAGTGGTGCGCGAGAGGATCACTCCCATGATGAACCTTTCCGCCGATCAGGCGCTGTCCAGCATGTCCAGCCGCTCCGCGTACGAGGCCGCGCTCGGGCGCCTGCGCGACGCGTCGGGGGCGTACTACGCCGACGGCGACAGCCCGATGGACGATGCCACCTACGACCAGCTCCGGCTCGCCGTGCTGGCGTGGGAGAGGGAGCACCCCGACGAGGCCGCCGCGGACTCCCCCACCGGGCAGGTCGGCGACGGCGCCGCCCCGGCCGGCGATGTCGCGCACACCACCCGGCTGCTCAGCCTGGACAACGTCTTCAACCCCGAGGGCCTGCTGTCGTGGGGCGAGTCCCTGCAGCGGCGGCTGGGCACGGCACCGGCCGGCGGGTTCACCGTCGAGCCGAAGCTGGACGGCGCGGCCGTCGCGGCCCGGTACCGGGACGGGCGGCTGGTGCAGATCATCACGCGGGGCGACGGCAGCACCGGTGAGGACGTCAGCCATGTCATCGGGCAGATAGAGGGCCTGCCCGAGCGGCTGCCGGTGCCGGCCACCTTCGAGGTGCGCGGAGAGGTGCTGTTCACCCAGGAACAGTTCGAGGCGGCGAACGCGATCCGCACCGCGCACGGCGCGCAGGTCTTCGCCAACCCCCGCAACGGCACGGCCGGCACGCTGCGGGCCAAGGACCGCCCGTACCGGCTGATGATGACGTTCTGGACGTACGGCGCGGTCGAACTGGACGGGGAAGCGTTCCTGCCCGTCGGAGCCACGCACGCCGAGACCCTGGCCGCGGTCGCCCGGGCCGGGGTCCGGACGACCGCGGACACCCCGGCCGGGCTGCACGTGGTCGCCACCCTCGCCGAGGCCCAGCAGCGGGTGGACGAGATCGCCGCCGCGCGCGCGGGGCTGCCGTTCGGGATCGACGGTGTCGTGATCAAGCTCAACGATTCGGCCGAGCAGGAAGCCGCGGGACTGGGCAGCCGGTTCCCCTACTTCGCCGTCGCGTTCAAGCTCCCCGCCGTCGAGCGGCAGACCGTGCTGGAGGACGTGGTGTGGGAGGTCGGCCGGACCGGGGTGCTCGCCCCGACCGCCGTACTCGCCCCGGTCCTGATCGACGGGTCCACGGTCACCCGGGCCACCCTCCACAACCCGGCCGACATCCGTCGCCGTGATCTCCACCTGGGCGACACGGTGACGGTCTACAAGGCGGGCGACATCATCCCGCGGGTCCAGGCCGCCGTGGTGGCGCTGCGCCCGGCCGGAGCGACCGAGGTGCCCCTGCCCGGGGCGTGCCCCAACTGCGGTGGGGAGATCAACAAGACGCAGGAGCGGTGGCGCTGCGCGCAGGGCGCGGCCTGCGCCCTCCCGGCCCTCATCGAATACGCCGCCGGGCGCGAGATGCTCGACATCGACGGGCTGGGCAGGACGTACGTCAAGGCTCTGGTCGACGCCGGTGACGTCACGGACGTCGCCGACCTGTTCACCCTGTCCCTGGAGCAGCTCACCACCGCTTCCGGCAGCGCCAAGCGGGCCGCGAAGCTCGCCGAGCAGATCGGGGCGGCGAAGGCCCGGCCGCTGAGCCGTGTCGTCTGCGCGCTGGGCATCCTGGGCACCGGGCGCAGCATCTCGCGCCGGATCGCCCGGCACTTCGGCACGATGGACGCCGTCCGCGAGGCCGATGCCCTGGCCATGCAGGCCGTGGACGGCATCGGCCCGGAGAAGGCCCCTGTGATCGTCGAGCAGATCGCCGCCCTGGCACCGGTCATCGACAAGCTCGCCGCGGCAGGCGTCAACATGAGCGAGCCGCGGGAAGAGACGGCGGCGCAGGACTCGGGTCCGCTGGCCGGGAAGGTCGTGGTGGTGACCGGGAAGATGACCGGAGCGCTCGAAGGCCAGGGCCGGGAGGCGATGAACGTACTGATCGAGAGGGCGGGCGGGCGCGCGGGCAGCAGCGTCAGTGCCAAGACCGCCATCCTGGTCTCCGCGCCCTCGGCGAGCGGCAAGCCCAGCTCGAAGGCGGTCAAGGCCGCCGAGCTGGGTGTCAAGGTCCTGACCCCGGAGGCCTTCGCCGAGCTGGTCGCCGACTTCCTGAGCTGAGCTGAACGCAGCTGCGCCGGCCCGGCCGGGGAGCCGGTGCACGACACGGAAAAGCCTCCGGCCGTCCCGCGTGCTGCAGGGACGGCCGGAGGTCTCAAGTCGGTGGCGAGGAAAGCGAAGAGGCTATTTTAGGAGTGTTGAGAAGGAAGCCCCTTCATGGCCTCGCCACGGCTACGTTAACAGTCAGGCGGGGATCAGGTCACGCAGATTTTCCGGGGTGATGATCCGCGACTGCGGGTGCAGCTTCTCGGGCCGCTCCAGGCCGATGTAGGTCACGGGACCCGCCGGAGCGTTCTTCCCGTCCCACACGGTGACGGTCGTCGCGCTGCCGGTCATCAGCTCGACGAGGTAGCGGATGGTGAGCTGCTCGCGCTCGACGACGGCCCGCATCAGCGTCGCGACCGTGACGCGGTTGTCCTCGACCCGGTTGTACGACGGAGACCCCGTCAGGCACAGGTGCAGCCACTTGGCGCGCCACCGGCCGTCGGACCCGCGCAGGAACACCAGCGGCAGCGCGACCCGGCCCGGACCGCGCAGATCCGACTTCATGCGCACCGTACGCGGTTCGAAGGGCCGTCCGTTCTGCTCGGTCCCGCGCAGCATGAACCCGAAGAACGACTCCTCGACCTCCTCGAAGCCTTCCCCGGAGTAGATGTTGACCTGCGGGACGATGCAGGTGGCGCGCACCGCGTCCAGCCGCAGGTCGATGAACTCCGAGGCTCCGTCGGCCGCGTCCGTGATGTCACCGGAATGCCTGCCACCGATCTCGGTCAGGTTGGTGTACGACAGCCAGGAGATGGTCGAGTAGTCGGTGTCCAGCAGGGCCGCCGACAGGTCGAAGTCGGTGCTGCGCGCGGTCTGCTTCCAGTACACGAAGAAGCGCAGCAGTTCGCCGTCGACCGGGGACACCGAGCCGCGCGGCAGCACACCGAGCCCGGACGCGGTCGCCTTGCCGCTGAGCGGCAGCGCCACGTCCAGGACGTCCGGGTCGATCAGCAGGTGGTCCGCGGCGGGCACCCGGCGGCGCAGCTCCGCGTCGATCGCGGCGATGACCCGCTTGCGCTCGGGCGCGAACACCGGCGGACGGGTGTCCTCGGTGACCCAGGCCCGGCCGGAGCGGTTGACGAACACCCGCTGCTCGCCGGTCTCCTCCGCGCGGTTGTGCAGGTGCTGGCGTACCGACAGCAGGACGCGGCCGGAGGCGCCCGGGACGGCCTGCTCGGCGGCGGCCACGACCGCGTCGCGCTCGTCCTGCGTGGGGGCGGAGCGCAGCAGCCGGTCCAGGGAGCGCAGCAGCTTGCCGGGCGCGGCCTTCAGCAGCTCGGCGGCGCCGGTGGGATCGAGCCGGGCGTGCAGTTCCTCCACCCGGCTGTCGAGGGAGCGCGCCGCCTTCTCGCCGCGGGCGACGGCGAACACGTCGGCCGCGTGCGGCCACTGCGGGTACTCGTGCGGGTGCAGCCGCTCGCCGAGCCGCTTCCACATCTCGCGGTGCGCGTGCACGTCGGCGAGCTTGGCGGGCGCCGTGCCGACGACCGCGTCGAGGCCCGCGAGCAGTGCCCGGCGCACCGCACGGGAGAGCCCGCGCAGCCGCGCCGGCTCCTGCAGGCCGACGTCGCCGCCGGCGAGCGCGCAGGCGAGGCGGAGCACGTCGGTGACCGTGTCCAGCAGCAGGCTCGCGCCGGCCTTCAGCCGGGCCTCGTTGACCACGGCACGGTTCTCCCGTACGGGGATCTCCTCGGGCTGCGGTCCGTCCGCGCAGTGGCCGGCGAGTTCACGCAGGTCCCGCAGGCCGTCCTCGCCCAGGGGTGTGGTGCTGCCCGCCAAGGCCAGGTAGAGGGAGGTGAGTTCGTCGTCCGGGGCGGCGCCGAGGTGCAGGACCGTCAGACGGTCGCCCGCCGCGGCGATCAGCTCGTCGTGGTGGGTCAGCATCTCGGCGTACGTGTGCCGGTAGTTCCCGTACGACGGGAGCGTGAGGAGGTTCACGACGCCGGTGCTCAGCTGCTCCAGCGTGCTCGCGCGCCTGTCGTCGTCGGCGAGCGCCTCGGCTATGCACTGCATCCAGAAGTCGAACGTGTCCGGCACGTTGGCCGGGAAGTCGATGAAGTACACGTTGTGCTGGACGTGGTCGCCGACCATCTCGCGGACGGTGCCCAGCGTCCGTACGGCGGTGTCGACGACCGCCCCCTCGGACAGTCCCGACAGGTGTGCGAGCAGCTGTGCCGAGAGCTTGAAGCCCACGGACATCAGCGCGGCGTCGAACTGCTGCGCCGCGACGGCGCCTTCCCCGGCGGGTCCCGTGGGGCGGGGGATGCGGTTCGTGTGCCGGAGGACCAGGGGGTCGAGTCGGTGGACCATTCGAACATGATCCCAAGGCCGTACGGGCGGCCGCACCCGGTTTTCGCGGGGGGGGGAGGAGGAGGGATCGGTGTCCGCCGAAACCTGTTCCGTGCCGGACGGGAAGCGGCCTACTGTGGCGCGGTGACTCAGATGATCATTCTCAACGGTGGTTCCAGCTCGGGGAAGTCCGGGATCGTGCGGTGTCTGCAGGCCGTACTGCCGGACCCGTGGCTGTCGTTCGGGTGCGATGCGTTCGTCGACGCCCTGCCCGCCGCGATGCAGGCGGCGCAGGAGGGCATCGAGATCACGGCGGACGGCACGGTGAGCGTCGGGGCGACGTTCCGGGCGCTGGAGGCGGCCTGGACGGAGGGGATCGTGGCGATGGCCCGTGCGGGCGCGCGGATCGTCGTCGACGACGTGTTCCTCGGTGGGGCGGCGTCCCAGCAGCGGTGGCGGAAGGCGCTGGGCGACGTGCCGGTCCTGTGGGTCGGGGTGCGGTGCGACAGTGCGGTGGCCGCGGGCCGTGAGATCGCGCGAGGGGACCGGGTCAGGGGGATGGCCGCAGCGCAGGCCGACGCCGTGCACCGGGGAGTGACCTACGACCTCGAGGTGAACACGGCGCACACCGAATCCCTGGAGTGCGCACGGATCATCGCCTCCCACGCCGGCTGACCGGGGAATCGCTTCCACGGCGAAGGGATTCCCCGGCGGAGGCGCCCGGTGCGATCAGCGCGTGGCGCGGCCGTGGAGCAGTGCCGCGCGGGCGAGCGCGGTGAGGGCCGCGGTGCAGAGCAGGGTGCGGACGATGTTCGTGGTGACCCAGGTGGTCCTGAACCGCTCGACGATCGAGAAGTCCGTCATCTGATCGACCGCGCCCGCGTCGGCGAGCTCGTTGTTGAGCGGGATGTTCACGCCGAAGGTGATCACGAGGACGGCGAGGTACGCGACCGCGGCCGCCCCCACCCACAGGGCGGTGGCGCGGCGTCCGCCGCGGTACTCCACGACCGCCGAGGCGACGGCCGCCACCAGGGCCAGCAGGAACACCGAGCCGAAGAGCGGATTGCCGTCGATGGCCTTGTTGAAGGCGCGCATCGCGGTGACGTACGTCTGCTCGTCGCCGGCGGCCAGGCCCGGCATCACCGAGACGTCGAAAGCGAAGAACAGCCCGGCCATCAGACCCACCAGAACGGTGGACAGTGTGATCAGGGTGGCGGCGAGCCGGGTGCTCCGCGGCCGGCCCGGTGTCGCCGAGGAGGCCGGCGGCGGGGTCGGATCGTGCGGCGTCGGGTTGATGGTCATTCGACTCTCGTCCTCTTCCAACAGTCAATACAGCACGGTGCGATGCAGTGCGGTGCGACGCGTTCTGAACACGAACGCCCGATCGTGACATCGTCTGTTCGATATTCCGCCGGGTTTCGGTGCCCCCTTGGGTGAATCTTTAGCCACTGCTGCCGGCTCCCGGAGAGCGTCGGAGCTGGGGATACGCTGGGATCATGCCAGCCCTGAACACCCCCGCACCGGGCCCGCTGCGCCTGGAGCCCGTCACCGCCGACAACTTCGACGCGGTCTGCGCGATACAGGTCCGCCCCGACCAGGCCCATCTGGTCTCCCCCGTGGTGAAGTCACTCGCCGAGGCGTACGTGCACCCCGCGACGGCCTAGCCCCGGGCGATCGTCGACGGCGACGAGGTCGTCGGCTTCGTCATGGCCTTCCACGACATCGTCTGGGACCCGGCCGCCGACCCTGACGACCGGCGCAGCGGTATCTGGCGCCTCAACATCGACGCCCGCCACCAGGGCAAGGGCTACGGCCGCTTCGCAATCGGGGCGGCCACCGAAGAGATCCGCGCCCGCGGCATCCGGCACGCGTACGTCAGCTGGAACACCGGCACGAACAGTCCCGAGCCCTTCTACCTCGGTCTCGGCTTCCGCCCCACCGGCGAACTCAGCGGTGACCAACGCGTGGCCAGGCTCTCCCTCGTCCCGGACCGGACCTGAGGGCTGTCCCGCAATCCGGCTCTCCGGGGAATCCGGACCCTCGGATGCTCGCTCTTCGGCGGCTCGCTCTTCGCAGGCTCGCCTCAGGAAACGGCCCGGCCGAGCACCACCGTGCCGCGCGGACCCTGCGCCATCGCCGTACCCGGCGCCGTCGTCCCTGAGCGGAACTCCCGCGGGCTGACCCCGCGGACCCGCTTGAAGGCGGCGGACAGGGCGAAGGCGCTGCTGTAGCCGACCTTGCGGGCCACGCTCTCGACCGTGGCATCCGGTTCACGCAGGAGATCGGCCGCCAGCGTCAGGCGCCAGCCCGTCAGATAGCCGACGGGCGGCTCGCCGACGACCTCCGTGAACCGGCGTGCCAGCGACGCCCGGGAGACGCCCACCTTCAGGGCCAGCTCCTCCACGGTCCACCCGTGCGCCGGGCTCTCGTGCAGCAGCCGCAGCGCCGGCCCGACCACCGGATCGCCCTGTGCCCGGAACCAGCCCGGGGCGCCGGAGCCGGGTGCCGCGAGCCACACCCGCAACACCCCGATCAGCAGCAGGTCCAACAGCCGGTCCAGGACCACCTCCTGGCCCGGCTCCTCGCTGGAGATCTCCGAGGCGAGGAGCGTGATCAGGGTGGAATCGGCGGTCCCGGCCGGCCTCACCAGGATCGTGGGCAGCGCGCTCAGCAGCCGGCCGCCGACCTCGCCCGGCGCCTGGTAGGTACCGCTCAGCATCACCGCCGCCCCAGCGCCGGGGCGGGCGGCGCCCCACGTCCGCACACCGAGCGCCATCGAATCCGAGACGTCCTCACCCTCCTGCGTACTGCACCGCTGGTCGGGCCCCACCGTGATCTGGACGGGGGTGTCCGGCAGGTTCGCGACCGTGTAGGGCGCGGGCCCCCGTACGACGGCCACGTCCCCCGGACCGATCCGTACCGGCTCGGCGCCCTCTTCGTCGGGCAGCAGCCACGCAGACCCCTGCACCATGGTCACCACCGACAGCGGGGCACGGTCCTCGATCCGCACCGACCACGGAGGGTCGAGCACCGACTTCAGCAGGAAGGCGCCCCGGGCCTGCGGGCCCGCGAGAAGACCGGCCAGCATGTCCATACGCACATCCTCCCCACGACGGAACGACACCCCGGCGCGAACCCGGGTGCGGGCGTGGCCGGTCCGCATCAGAGGGCCTTGAGGTCCCAGACACCGCCGGCCGCCGCCTCCCGGGCGAAGTCCGAGAAATCCCGGGGCGGCCGCCCCAGCACCTCCTCGACCCCGTTCACGAGGTGCGCGTTGCGCCCGTCCAGGATCAGGGTGAACAGCTCGGCGAACTCCTCCGGCAGCCCGTTCTCACGCAGCACCGCACGATAGTCCTCCATCGGGATCGGCGCATAGGCGATCTCACGGCCGGTCACCTTCGAGAGCTCGGCGGCCACCTCCTCGAAACTCAGCAGGCGCGGCCCCGACAGCTCGTACGTCCGCCCGATGTGCCGGTCATCGGTCAGCGCGGCCACCACCACATCGGCGATGTCTCCGGTGTCGACGAACGCCTCGACCGCGTCCGCCGTCGGCAGCACGATCTCGCCCGCCCGGACGGAGTCGAGGAAGAAGCTCTCGTCGAAGTTCTGGTTGAACCAACTCGACCGGACGATCGTCCAGTCCGCGCCGGATGCCTTCAGCCCGTCCTCACTGATCCGCGCCGCCTCCTCACCACGCCCCGACAGCAGCACCAGGCGCCGGGCCCCCGCCGCCACCGCCACCTCCGCGAAGCCCGCAACCTGCACGGAAGCCCCCGGGAAGGCGAGATCGGGGTAGTACGTCACGTACACCCGGTCCACGTCTTCGAGCGCCGGAAGCCAGGTCGACGGATCGTTCCAGTCGAAAGGCGGCTCGCCACGGCGAGATCCGACCCTGACGGGGCGCCCTTGAGCCGTGAGCCTCTCGGCGACCTTCCGGCCGGTCTTGCCGGTACCCCCGATCACCAGGGTGATACCTCCGGCGTCGGTGGTCCGTGCAGCGTTCTCGTACTCGTTCTTCGTCGTCTTCGTCATGACCCCAGTCAATTCCAATGACGCGAGACGCGACATAGCCGAAGAGCTCACCTGCATACGCGTGCGTCCACCGGCCCGTTCGGCGCGGGGACCCAGGGAAACCGGATGACAGGGCGGCAGGCGGGGAGGAAGACTCGCTGCGTGCGCGAACGTGTAGAAGTTTCCCCGGGTTTGGTGCTGCGGCGATGGGCCGTGCGCGACGCGGTGTCGGTGACGGCCGCGTTCGCGGATCCCCTCATGCACGAGCAGACCGGCCGTCCCATCGGTTCACCGGAAGACGCGCAGGAGTGGATCGCGGAGCGTACCGCCGAGTGGGAGGCGGGCTCCGCCTTCGCCTTCTCCGTCGTCGACGACGCCGACACGGTGCTCGGACAGGTGTCGGTCGGCGCGGTGAACCGGCTGCACTCGGTCGGCTGGGTCTCCTACTGGACGACGGCTGCCGCCCGGGGGCGGGGCATAGCCTCTCACGGCTGCCGGGCTCTCGCTCGCTGGGCGTTCCACGAGGCCGGACTGTTCCGGCTGGAACTGGGGCACCGGGTGAACAACCCCGGCTCGTGCAGAGTCGCTCACGCCGCGGGCTTCGCCGTGGAAGGACGGCAACGGCAGAAGCTCGCGTACGACGGCGTCCGCTACGACGTCGAGCTCCATGCCCGTCTGGCGACCGACCCGGAGCCGATCGGGGTTCGGGCTTTCGTGCCCAGGCCGTCAGGGGGACGGGCGGAACCCCTCGGACCGGTCGAGGTGGAACGGTGAGCCGGGGCTCCGGGGCCGCCAGCCGGTGGTGAGAGCGGTGCGGATGCTCTCGGCCACCTGGGCGGGCAGCACGGGGTTTCCCGGTGTTCCGCGCCAGTTGCCCGGGTGCGGCCGGTCGCTGGTGACCACCAGCGTGGTGCCTGGAGCCTCGGCGTCCTCGACCGCGTAGGCGAGGGGCGACATGACGAGTGCCTGGACGTAGGTCGGCCGTCCGCGCAGTCGCCACCGGTAGGTGGTGCCGTCCACGGTGATGAGCCGCGATCCCTTCTTGACCAGCGCCATGTCCCCGTCCTTCGTCGCTTTCCGGTGCGACAGTAGGGAAGAACGGCCGGCCGTGTCACCCACGTCTCCCACGTCGTCCCGTCAGTACACGAGCTTGTACGTGACGTCCCTCGGGACGGGGGACGGTGCGGTGTCCGTGTAGAGGAGCCGGATCGTGCTGAAGCGCTGGACGTCCGGGTGGCCCGGCCAGGGTTCCGGAGCGCTCAGGGTCACCGTCACCGGGTAGGACCGGAAGCGGCCCGCAGCGCAGTAGGGAACGCAGTCGTTCACCATGTCGGTGCCCGTGGCCGTCGCGGTCTTCGGCCCCCAGGTGTCCCAGGCCAGTCCGACGAGACGGTTGTTGCCGTCCCCGCAGGCCAGCAGGTACTCCTCGGGGCGTACCTGGGACTGCGAGAAGCAGTCGACGACCACGAGGGGCTCGGCCGGAGCCGCCACGGCCCGGGGGCTCTGCGCGGAGGCCGGGACGGCGGCCGCGGCCAGAGCCGCCGCCGCACACAGAATGGTGGCGGTCCGCACCCTGGACCGCAACCAGGACCGGGGTGCACGAATGAGCCGGCCGTCTTCTGAGGTTTCCACGAGGCCCTCCTCGCCCTTGTGTCCCGCTGTCGGCGGTGCGGCTTAACCCAGCTTCCCCCATCCGGGCGGGCCCCGCACGCGCAGGAGCGGGACCCCTGCGCTCCCTGGACGAAGCGTCCGTGGCGGCCGCCGCGTCTGCTGCTGCCGCCCCTGCCGCATGGCCGTGGACCCCCGGCCGGCCGTCGCGGTACGTCCGCCGGGCGCCGTGGGTCCCGTGCCATGAGTCCGGTTGCGGTGCCGGCGGAACCGGCCGTGCTCAGGCAGGCGTGATCCCGCTCGAACCATGTGATCATATTGCGGCATGACCACGAAGACTCTTCACCTGCTCTGCTCCGCCGCCCCGCCCGTCTTCGACGTAGCCCGGGTCATCGAGGACGCCCAGGCACGGGGCTGGGACGTGTGCCTCGGCCTCACTCCCACCGCGGCGCACTGGCTCTCCGAGAGCCTCGACGGACTCGCCGCCCTCACCGGCCATCCCGTCCGCTGGCAGTACAAACTTCCCGGCCAACCCGACATATGGCCCGCGGCCGACGCCCTCCTCTTCGCACCCGCGACCTTCAACACCATCAACGCGTGGGCCCTCGGCCTGACCGACAACCTCGTCGTCGGCCTCGCCGCCGAAGCGACCGGCAAGCGCACGCCGGTCATCGCGATGCCGTGCACCAACACCGCCCTCGCGGCCCACCCCCAGTTCGAAATCTCCCTGAACACCCTGCGCAACGCCGGAGTCGAACTCCTGCACGGCGAAACCGGATACACCCCCGACCCCGCCGACCCCGACGCCCCGATGCACTTCCCCTGGCCCACCGCGATCAACGCCCTGGGCGCCCTCGAGCACGCCGTGCCCCAGACGTAGAGCCGCCGGGCGAGGTCCTCGTCCGGCCCCCCGGGGCCACGCCTCGGACCCGCAAGCGATTTCCGGTGAGCCGACCCCCGGACCGGCGGGTTCCGGCCAACCTGCCGTCCGTCTCCGCCCGGAAGCCCGGCGGCGCCCGAACACGATCAGCGGCCACGGCTGGGGAGCCGTCACCGCGAGGTCGGCCAGATCCCGCTGCTCCGGCCTTCGGCCTGCGCTGTACTCACTGCCTCCAGTTCCCGCGACCACGCAGCCGCCCTCCGCACACCGCGGGGAAGGGCTTCTCCGGCATGCGCTGCGAGCGGTGAACCGGCCTTCAAGACAACCCAGTTGAAGGAGAGGCAGCAGCATGACCGAGCAGCGGACCGAGCACCGGAAGACCGCCGCACCACCCGCCCCGGCCCCGCCGGAGTTCAAGTACACCTGGGGCCAGCACAACGAGACCATGGAGGCGCTGTCGCTCGGGCAGATGGCCCGCCGCGTTCCCTCCGCCCTCCGGCAGACCGCGCGGCTCGCGCTCGCCGTCAACCGCACCGCGTTCCACGTACTGGTCACCGCCCAGATCCTCGGCGGGATCTGCACGGCGGCAGCACTCGCGGCGATCTCGCGGGCGATGGTCCCGCTCCTGACCGGGGACGGCATCGAGGAACGGATCTCGGCGGCGGCCTGGCCGCTGGTCATCGCGGCCGCCATGACGGCGCTCGGCGCGCTGGCCTCCATCGCCTCGGGCAGCGCGGCCCGCCGTCTGAATCCCGGCATGGCCACCCTCGCCGATCTCGCCATGGTCGACGCCCACATGGACGTCGAACTCGCCGCGTACGACGCTCCCGACTTCACCGAGCGCTCCGAGGCCGCCGAGACCGGCTCCGCCCGCTCCGCCATGCTGCTGCAGGACGCCCTCGGCTTCACCGGCGGCCTGATCGACATGCTCGCCGTGGCGTCCGTCCTCGCCGTGGTCCACCCCGTGCTGCTGCCGCTGCTCCTGCTGTCGGTGGTCCCCCGCGGCCTCGGCTCGGTCTACGCCGCCCGCCTCGACTACCGCCTCCACAACCAGACGATCGCCTCCCGCAACATCAAGCACATGATGCGCTGGCACCTGACCACCCCGAAGCTCGCCGACGAGCTGCGCGGCAACAGCATGCGTCCGTACGCCCACCACTGGTACGCGGCGGTCTGCGAACGCATCGACGCGCGGATGGTCAGTTCCGCGCCCCGCTACCTCACGGTCTATCTGATCGCCGCCGCCGCGTCGGGGGTGTTCGTCGTGGCGACCTACGGGGCCCTCGCCGGGCTGGTCGTCGGCGGGTACATGGCGATCGCCGCCGCCGGCACGGCGATCGTCGCCATGCGGACCTCCACCGCCGCCCTCTCGCAGCTCGTCGTCTACGGGGCGGCCATGTTCCAGCACGCCCTCTACCTCGGCGACTACACCACCTTCGTCGCCGAGGCCGCCGAGAAGTCCGGTCCGCGCGGCCCGCAGGTCGTGGAGGCCGCGCCGGAGAAGATCCGCCTGGAGGAGGCCACGTACACCTACCCCGGCAAGGACACCCCCTCGCTCGGACCGGTCTCGCTGACCCTGTCGCGGGGCGAGGTCATCGCCGTCGTCGGGGAGAACGGCGCGGGCAAGTCCACGCTGATCCGGCTGCTGACCTCGCTGACCGTCCCGACGTCCGGCATCGTCTCCTGGGACGGGGTCCCGACCTCCGACGCCGACCAGCGTTCCGCCTGGCAGCACGTCGGCCTCGTCACGCAGTCCTACGGTTACTGGCCCTTCTCCGCCCGGGAGAACATCACCCTCGGCCAGCCCGACCCGCGCGGCGAGGAGGCCGTCTGGGACGCCCTGGACGCGGTCGGCATGCGGACGGCCGTCCAGGAGTTCCCGGACGGCCTGGACACCCTGCTGGCCCGCTCGATCTGGGGCGGGCACGAGCCTTCCGGCGGCCAGTGGCAGCGCCTGGCGTGCGGGCGGGCGTTCCACCGGAAGCCGGGGCTGCTGGTCATGGACGAACCGACGTCGGCCATGGACCCGCGCGGTGAGCACATGGTGTTCTCCGGACTGCGGGACATGAAGGACGACCGGATCACGGTGATCGTCACCCACCGGATGGAGAACTGCCGCCTCGCCGACCGGATCATCGTCCTCGACTCCGGCCGGATCACGGAGCAGGGCGGTTACGAGGAGTTGGTGCGCCTGGACGGCTCCTTCGCCGAGCTGGTCCGCCTCTCCCAGGACCGGTAGCCCGGTGGCGTCCGGGGGACGCGCCGCGCGTCCCCCGAACCCATGGCCTCGGCGAGGGCGCCTCCCGGCGTGGCCGCCCGAGGCCGCCCGCTCAGTCCACCGGCCGGAAGTGCACGACGGTGATGTGGTCGGCCGGTCCGATGTCGGGGTAGTGGTACCGGAGCCTGCCGTGGAGCTCGGTCAGGTCACGGAAGCCGTCCGCCCGGGCGTCCAGCTCGCTGAGCTCGGCGACCGTCTTCTCGGTGAGCTGCGTGACGACGCCCGGCAGGGCCACCTCCTCGTCCAGTTCGAACACCAGGCTGACGGGGCCCACCTCCACCGGGTCACGGAAGCGGACGGTGGTCGTCTTCCGGCCGGCCCGCACGGCGTCGAGGTAGTCGGGATGGAAGTACAGGGACTGCGAGTTCATCAAGGCACTCTAGCGCGGCGGGCAAATCCTCGAGTGGCCTGCTGCCCGCGCGCCGGGTCGATCACGGAGTGCCGTTTGGGTAGGGTTCATCCCGAATTTGTTCGCGACCTGAACTCGATGGAGAACGGGCGGCACTGCGATGCGGGGAACGGGAACGCCGGAACCGCATCACGGTCGGCTTGACGGAAGGCGGACGCGGTGAGCCCTCAGCCGGTCGTACACGTGCGCAAGAACGTGTGGACCCTGCCGGAAGACGACCTGACGCTCGCGCACTACGCGGCAGCCGTCACCGAGATGAAGGGGCGGGACGCAGACGACCCCACGAGCTGGGCCTACCAGGCGGCCATCCACGGGACGTCCGCGACACCGCCGAAGCCGCTGTGGAACAGCTGCAAGCACGGCTCGTGGTTCTTTCTCTCCTGGCACCGCATGTACCTCTGGTACTTCGAGCGGATCGTCCGTGCCGCGGTCGTGGACCTGGGCGGGCCGGCCGACTGGGCGCTGCCGTTCTGGGACTACGACGCCGATCCGTCCCAGGCCCGGATCCCGCCGGCCTTCCGCGACGCGGACGGCGGCGCCAACTCGCTGTTCGCCGATCGGGCGCACCGCCTCAACCTGGGTGAACCCCTGCCCTTCGAGATCACCTCCCCGGCGTACGCGATGGGGCGCACCCAGTTCGTCGGCGAAGCCGAGTTCGGCGGTGGTATCACACCGGACGGCGATGCCTTCTGGAACCGGGACGGAGCGGTCGAGAGCACCCCGCACAACGCCGTGCACAGCCACATCGGCCGCTTGATGGGGAGGACCGACACTGCGGCGCTGGATCCGATCTTCTGGCTCCATCACGCCAACATCGACCGCCTCTGGTTCGAGTGGGCGAGCCGCCCGGGACACGCCAACCCGACGGACCCGCGCTGGATCACCCAGGAGTACCGGTTCTTCGACGCGGACGGGAGCGAGCGGCGACTGGCCGCCTCCGCCGTCGTCGACATCGCCGGTCAGCTGGGGTACACGTACGAGTCGCCCGTACCGGTTCCGCCGCCGCCTCCGGTTCCGCCCCTCTCACCCCTCTCCCCCCTCTCCCCCCTCTCCCCCGAGCCCGAGGTGTCGATGAGTGGTCCGAACACGTCCGGGCCGACGCCGCCCAAGCGGCGCGAGATGGCCGGCGCGTCACAGCAGACCGTGCAGCTCGTCGGTCGCGCGGCGAGCGTCACCGTACCGATCGACCAACGGACGACGCGGTCGCTCGGCACGGCGCTGGGTGTCCCCGCCCCCGAGACCGATCGGCGCGTGTACCTCAACGTCGAGGACATCGAGGGCGAGCGGAATCCCGACACGGTCTACGGCATCTACGTCAATCTGCCCGACGGAGCTTCCCGTGAACTGGCGGAGAGCCACCGGGTGGGCAACCTGTCCTTCTTCGGTATCGAGCGGGCCCAGGATCCCCGCGGCGACGAGCACCCCCACGGTCTGCGGGTGACCGTCGAGATCACCCCGCTCGTGCGCAGGCTGGTGGCGGAGAACGTGTGGGACGACCGTGCGCTGCGCGTGACGTTCCTTCCGCTCGGCGCGCGCGGGCCGGCCGACGCGGAGACCGAGGACCCGCCGGTCGAGATCGGGCGGGTCAGCCTCGGCTACACCTGATGGCGGCGCACGCCGCGGCCCGGACGCGGTCCCCGTGGACGGGGCCCGTGCGGCGGTTGCTGCGGCCGCGCGTCTCGCTCGGCTTCGAGCTGGTGGCCGTCGGCGCCTGGATCGCCCTGGTCGCGCCAGCCGTGACGGGCGGGTCGCACGGTGCCGACGGCGCCGGCCGCACCGCCGGCACGGGGGCCTCGCACCACCACGTGTCCGCGGCGCACGCGGTCCACGGCGCCACCGGTTCCGGGGATCTGGCGATGTGGGCGCTGATGAGCGTCGCGATGATGCTGCCGGCGGCCGTCCCCGCGCTCGCGCACGTGGGCGAGAACAGCCTGCGGTGGCGCCGGCAGCGCGCGATGGTCACGTTCGCGGGCGTCTACCTGGCGGTCTGGATCGGCTACGGCGCACTGCTCCTGGGGTCGGCACCGCTGTGGGCGCGGCTGCCGGACGACGCCGTACTCGCCTGCGCGCTCGCCCTCGCGGCCGCCTGGCAGCTGACCGTCCACAAGCGGCGCGCCCTGCGCGACTGTCACCGCTCCTCCCCGCTGCCGCCGACCGGCTGGCGCGCGGTGGCGGGAGCCGGGCGCTTCGGGCTGCGCCAGGGAGGCGCGTGCCTGCGTTCGTGCTGGGCGCTGATGCTGGTGATGGCCGTGGCCGGCGGCAGGAGCGGGAGCGGGAGCGGGATGCTCGGGTGGATGGCCGTACTCACCGGGATCGTCATGACGGAGAGGCTGGCCCGCAAGCCGCGGCGCCCCACGCACCTCGCCGCCGCGTTACTCGCCGCGGCCGCCCTGGCGGTCGCCCTCGCGGCGGCCGGCCGGCGGTGGTACTGAGCGACGGAACGGCTCCCGCGCCGGAGTGCGCTCGCCCCGGCGCGGGGTGAAGCTGGAGACCGAGCTCGCTCCGGAAGACGGCCCCGGGTACCGGGAGGCGTGGACATGAGGGTGCAGAGCAGTTCCGGGCCATTGCGCGTACAGGCCATCGCCGGGACCCATGTGGTGATCCTTGGGTTCGACCACGACCGGGCCGCGATGGACGGCGTCCTCGGCTTCGGGGTCGAACGGTTCGACCACGCCGAAGGCAAGCACCGCTGGCTGGACAACCGCCTGCGCTTCCCTGAGGCAAGAGACCGCTGGGGGTCCAACTGGAACCCGTTCCAGACCTTCGCCTGGGGTGACTACCGTGCCAAACCCGGGCGGACCTACACCTACCGCGTGCACTCCATGACCGGCGCCCCCGGCGAGGAGCTCACCCCCGCCTCGACCGTCGAACTGCGGGTGCGGACCGAGGAGCCGGGCGTGCACGGCGTCTGGTTCAACCGTGGCGTGTACGCCTCGCAGGCCTACGCCGAACGCTTCAAGAACCTCCATCCCGACGACATCCCCAACCGTGAGGCCTGGCGCTGGCTGTCGCGCGGCCTGGAGGAGGCGCTGCTCGCCTTCATCGGCACCGCCGGTGGCGACCGGCAGCTCCATGCGGCGCTGTACGAGTTCGAGTACCTGCCCGTGCTCAAGGCCTTCCGTGTGGCCGCGGACACGGGCGTGGACGTCCGGCTCGTCGTGTTCGACCACCCGCACAACCGCGAAGCGGTGACCTTCGCCGGCATCGAGGACCTGGTCGTGACCTGGCGGGCGCGGGCCACGATCCCGCACAACAAATTCGTGATCGCGAGCCACGAGGGCGAGCCCCGGGCCGTCTGGACCGGGTCGACCAACATCACCGAGAACGGGATCTTCGGACAGTCCAACGTCGGACACACCGTCACCGATGCGTCCGTCGCGCGGCGGTACCGTGACTACTGGACCCAGCTCGTCGCGGACCCGACCCCCGGCACCCTCAACAACTGGGTGGACGCCAACAGCCCGATGCCCGATCCCTGGCCGGACGGCATATCGGTCGTGTTCAGCCCGCACACGCACACCACGGCGCAGGACCGCTACGCCGAGCTCTTCGGATCGGCCCGGGACCTGGTGTGCGTCACGTTCCCGTTCAACTTCGATCCCCGGTTCGCAGGCCAGCTCCCGGGCGACCACTCCGCGCTCCGCTGGCTGCTGTTCGAGAACGCCGGTATCGCCGACGCGCACCGGAACCTGGTCACCGATCCCGAGACGGAGCTGGTGGCCTGCGGCCTCGTCGAGGAGGGTGGGCTCGCGGGCTGGGCGGCCGAGCACGACAACCCGTTCTCCGAAAACATCGAGTACCTGCACACGAAGTACCTGCTGATCGACCCGCTCGGCGACGATCCGATCGTGGTGACCGGCTCGGCCAACTTCAGCAATCCCTCCGCGAACAAGAACGACGAGAACATGCTGGTGATCCGGGGCGACCACGGCCTCGCGGAGATCTATTTCACCGAGTTCTCCCGCCTGTTCAACCACCATCGCTTCCGGGACTCGCTCCGCCTGGCCGCGCACCAGCCGACGCCCGGCCCCGAGACGGGAGTCGAAGCCCCGGTGCCGCTCATCGCCGGGCACTGGTCGGACAAGTACTACGACGAACCGGCGCGGGACCACCAGCGCCGGCTGCTGGCCGGCTCGTAGAACGCCTCAGACCTCGGGAAGGGACGGATCGGGTGTCCAGGGGTTCGGTGCGGTGATGGCCCAGCGTTCGTGATCGCGCCAGTCCCCGTCGATGTAGAGGTAGGCGGGCGAGAGCCCCTCGTAGCGGAAGCCCAGCCGCCGGACCAGGGCCAGGGAAGCCTCGTTCGCCGGCTGGATGTTGGCCTCCAGCCGGTGGAGCCGCAGGTCGGTGAAGGCGTGCCGCAGGGTGGCGGCGACCCCTTCGGTCATGTACCCGCGCCCCGCGGACGGGGCGAAGGCCGCGTAGCCGAGGGATGCTCCCTGGTAGCGGCCCCGGATGACCGAGTTGATGTTGACCATGCCGACGGCTGCGCCGGTCTCCCGGACACGGACCAGAAAGCCCAGGTTCGTTCCGTCGTCGAAGCGGCGCGTCCAGACCTGGAACTCCTCCGCGGTCGCGGGGAGCTGCATCCATGGCCGGTGCAGCTCGGAGCTGGCCCGCACAAGGGTGCAGAACTCGTCCTGGTCAAAGGGGGTGAGCGGGCGCAGTTCGACCCGTGACGGCATATCGATCATGGACCAACGGTAGGTCGTGCGAGGGTCACTGGCCAGGTCGCGGTCGACCCGCAACCTCGCATGCTTTAATAAATGCACGTATATTTATTAAAGAGGAGCGACAGTGGCCGGACGTCCCCGTGGGGTGGAAGACGCGGTGATCCTGCGTGCGGCGGCCGAGGTGATGGGACGGCTGGGGCCTTCCGGGCTGACCCTGGCCGCGGTGGCCCGCGAGGTCGGCCTGGTGCCCGGCACGCTCGTGCAGCGGTTCGGCTCCAAGCGCGGCCTGATCCTGGCGCTGGCCGACCGGTCCGTGCGGGACACGGACGCGCTGCCCGACCGGATCCGCGCGGAGCAGGACTCCGCTCTCGGGGCCCTGGCCGCGCTGCTCGCGCAGTGGACGGCTCCGATGGTCACTCCGGAGACCTTCGCCAACCATCTGGCGTTCCTGTGCATGGATCTCACGGACCCCGAACTGCACGAGCGGGCCCTCGCCGTGCACGAGGCTGAGCGTCGGGCGGTCCAAGCGCTGCTGGCGCAGGCCGTTTCCACGGGCGAGCTCCGTGCCACGACGGATGTCGAGGCGCTGACCGCGACCGTGCAGGCCGTCACCTCCGGCACGGGTCTCAGCTGGGCACTCGACCGCCAGGGCGCCCTCGCCCGGCGCGTCCGGCACGGACTCGACGCCGTGCTGGCCCCTCATGTCGCCACCGCCACCGCCACCACGTGAACCCGCTGGAAGACCTGGAGAAGAGATGACGACGAACCCACGACAGCTCGCCGGAAAGGTCGCGCTGGTCGCGGGCGGCACACGGGGCGGCGGGCGGGGGATCGCCATCGAGCTCGGAGCCGCCGGCGCGACCGTCTACGTGACCGGCCGCAGCAGCGGAGCGCGGCGCTCCGACCTCGATCGCCCCGAGACCATCGAGGAGACGGCCGAGAGGATCACCGCCGCCGGAGGTGTGGGCGTCCCGGTCCGCACCGACCACAGCGACCCGGAAGAGGTACGGGCCCTCGTGGCGCGGATCGCAGCGGAGCAGGACGGCCGGCTCGACGTGCTGGTCAACTCCGTCTGGGGCGGCGACCCGCTCACCGACTGGGAACACCCCCTGTGGGAGCAGGACCTGGACCAGGGCCTGCGCCTCCTGCGCCGCGCGGTGGAGACCCATGTGATCACCAGCCGGTACGCGCTGCCCCTCATGGTCGCCCGCGAGAGCGGCATGGTCGTGGAGGTCACCGACGGCAACACCGCCCGCTACCGCGGCTCCTTCTTCTACGACATGGCGAAGTCGGCGGTGATCCGGCTGGCCGTCGCGCAGGCGGCCGAGCTGCGGCCGCACGGTGTCGCGGCCGTCTCCCTGACACCGGGGTTCCTGCGCTCGGAGGCGCTGCTGGAGCATTTCGGCGTCACCGAGGCCAACTGGCGTGACGGCGCGGCCAAGGACCCGAACTTCGCCCACTCCGAGACCCCCGCCTATCTGGGGCGGGCGGTCGTGGCCCTGGCGGCCGACCCGGACGTCATGGCCAGGACCGGCCGGGCGCTGGCCACCTGGGATCTCTGCAAGGAGTACGGGTTCACGGACGCCGACGGCACCCAGCCCGACTTCGCCGCGCACTGGGCCAGGAATCTGGAGGCGGAGTACGGGCCCCTCGGCGACCCGCTCTGACTCCCCCACACCGGCGACGGCACTGTCAGTGGCAGGGTCTAGCCTGCATCACATGATCAAGGGGGAATTCGCCGTACCGTCACCGGGTGCGCTCGCCGACGAGGTCGCGGCCGTGCTGGCCGCTCGCCACGACCCCGGCGTGGTGCCGTTCGAACGCGTGCTCAACGCCGTGGTGAGCCACAGCTTCCGCGACCGGGAGGCACTGGCCGCCGCGCTGGGTCCCGTCCCGCGCGAGTTCAAGGTGAAACCGCACGCGCAGGTGCACTGCACAGCGGGCATCGTCGGCGCGGCGGTCGGTCCGGTGCGGGCGGAGGAGTCCTGGGAGAACGCCGGGAAAGGGTGGCTCGAACTGTGCCAGCACGTGGCGCTGGACTACATAGCGGGCGCGCGCACCGGCGAGGTCGCCGCACGGTTGCGGGCCGGTGACCCCGTGCCGTTCCTGCTCTCCGTACCGAGCGGGCCGACGGGCGCGGTGGAGCCGTACGAGCTGGTCGAGCGGCTCGCGGAATACGAGCGCCTCGGCATCCGTCCCGGACCCGCGGACCTGGGGCAGGCGCTGCTGCGCTGCGGCGGCCCGGTGGACCCCGAAGCGGTGCGCGCCGCGGAGAAGTTGGAGCTGGCGGAGGGGCCCCGGGTGGCCGCCTGGCTGCGGCAGGGTGGTCTGCCCATGCCGGCGGGGTGGCGGGAACGCGAAGCGGGTGAGGCCGAGCGTCCCAGCAGGCGCCGGGGAGCACGCATCGGCCGCCGGATCCTGGTGGGGCACGAGGCCGTCGAAGGCCGCGGCGCGTTCCCCCGGCAGTTCTGGTCTCTGTTCCGGAAGTTCGAGCCGCGCATCTCCTGTCCGCACTGGTCCCTGCCGGACTACCGGGACGCTCATACGGTCGCGACCCTGCCCTGGCACCCGGAGATAGCCGCGGCCCGCCTGCTGACGGGTGTCGCCTCGGCGGCCGACCAGGACGGCTGTGGCTCCCCCGCCTTCCTGGAGGCGCTGGCCTCGGCCGACGGCCCGGCCGGGCCCGCCGTGCATCTGGCCGTGGCCTACGGGCTCGCCTCCGTGCCCGAGCCCGACCAGGAGGCCGCCGTACGGGCGCTGGTGGTGCTGGCCTCGCGGGGCCGGCTGGACGGCGGGCTGCTGGGCCGGGAGCTGACCGAACTCGTGGGGCTGGGCACTCTGAGGGTGCCCCTGCTGACGGGGTCGCTGCGGGCGGCCGTCGCCGTACCGGAGGGCGCCGGGGCAGTCTGGGCGGTCATGGCCGGCGCCCTCCCCGGTCTGCTGGCCCGTACCCGGCCTCAGGTGCACGGGGCGCTGCTGGCCGTCGCGGCGGACTCCGCCCGGCTGTCGGGCGCGCGCGGCGAGCTGCCCGAGGTGACGGCGCTCGCCGGGCGGCCGGGTTCCTCCCAACTGCTCAAGGAGGCAAGGAGGTTGCGGGATGCGCTGGCGGGGGTCTGACCCGGGGCCCCGGTCATGGCGGCCCGCGGCGGTCAGCCGTGCTGGTGCTGCTCGGGCAGCCGGCTGTCCGGGTGCGCCCACAGCAGTACGTTGTCGGGCCGCTCGTCGCGGAAGAAGTCCAGGACGTCCTGGTCCGAGTGACGCAGGCTGAAGTGGGTGAGGACGAAGAGGGTGTCCGGGCGGGCCTCGACGACGGGCTTCAGCCGGCTCCAGACGGTGTGTCCGACCCGGTCGGCCCGCTCCAGTTCGGCATCGTCGAGAAACGTGCACTCGGTCATGATCACCGGGTACTCGAAGAGCCACGGGTTGGCCTCGAATACACTCTCGTGGGTGTCGCCGAGGAAGGCGAACAGCGGCCTGCGTGCCTCGTGTTCGACCTCGGCGCCCTCCTTGCGGCGCTGCGCCAGGATGCGACCGAACTCCGCGCCCCGGCCCTGTCCGGCGAGGGCGTGCCGCAGTTCCTCGTACTCCGGCAGCAGGGCCTTGCGGCGTTCGGCGAACGCGTATCCCACGCAGGGCACCTTGTGCACGCACTCCACCACCCGTACGTGGTGGCCGCGGCGTCCGAAGGTGAACTCGTCGCCGCCGCGTACCCCGTGGAGCCGGCAGCCCGCGGCCAGGGCCGGATCGTAGGCGGTACCGTGGTTCAGTTCGGCGGAGGCCCGCAGAAAGCTCTCCACGTACGGCTGCGCCGCGGCGGGCAGGTGGATGTCGACTCCGCCGGGCCGGACCGCGAGATAGTCGAGGTCCTTGGAATGGTCGTGGTGGGTGTGGGTGAGGAAGACGGTTTCCGGCTGACGCCCTTCCGCCAGTCCGGCGTCGAGCGCGCAGCGCAGTTCGGGGATGTGGAAGAACGTCTTGTCGTTGGCGCGCGAGTATCCGGTGAGGGTCAGCTCGGTGCCGGGTATGCGCCAGGTCTTCCACTGGCGGAACGGGTGCCCTTGCTCCAGCCGTTCGGGGTGGGCGGGGGGCAGCGAAGGGGCCAGGGTCATAGGTGCCTCCGTCGGACCGCCATGATCGGGTGAAGGCCCGATCGTAACGGGCGGCGCCCTGTCGCGGCCCACCGTTTTCCTCCCTCGTCCCACCCTTCCCCCATGCACCGGACCCCCCGGCCTGGAACGCGAAGAACCCGCAGCTCCAGGGGGCGGCACGGGCGTTCTGGAATCCGTGCCGGGCGGTGGCCGGCGAGAGCGTCGCCGAGGCCGTGGCCATGGCGGGGCACAGAGGCAGCCCCGACCCGCACCGGCTGCCGTGGAACCTGCCGCTGATGGTGTCGCTGGGCCCGCAGCACCCGGCGTCCGCTCCCCCGCCGTACCCTGAATCCCGTGCCGCCCCGCTCCCGCCTCCACCGTGTAGCCGTCCTCGTCCTGGAGGGCGCGAAGCCCCTCGACGTCGGAATCCCCGCGCAGGTGTTCACGACCCGCGCGAGCATGCCGTACGAGGTGCGGGTCTGCGGGGCCGCTCCCGGCCTCGTCACCGGCGGCGACGGCCTGTCGTACCACGTCACCCACGGGCTCGACGCGCTCACGTGGGCCGACATCGTCTTCGTCCCCGGCTACCGCTTCCCCGACCGTGAGGACCCGCCGCGTGCGGTCATCGACGCGCTGATCGCCGCGCACGAGCGGGGGGCGCGGCTCGCCGCCATCTCGACCGGCGCCTTCGCGCTCGCCGCCACCGGTCTGCTCGACGGCAAGCGCGCCACGACCCACTGGCACTACGCGCGGGCCCTCGCCGCGAAGCATCCCCTCATCCGGCTCGACGAGAACGTCCTGTTCGTGGACGAGGGCAGCGTGCTCACCTCGGCCGGTGCCGCCTCGGGCATCGACCTGTGCCTGCACATCCTGCGCCGCGACCTCGGCGTGGCCGCCTCCAACCACGCGGCCCGGCGCCTGGTCGCGGCCCCCTACCGCAGCGGCGGCCAGGCACAGTACGTGCCGCGCAGCGTGCCCGAGCCGCTCGGTGAGCGGTTCGCCGCCACCCGCGAGTGGGCGCTGCACCAACTGGGCGAACCGCTCACCCTGGAGGCGCTGGCCCAGCACGCGGGGGTCTCGCCCCGGACCTTCTCGCGGCGCTTCGCCGAGGACACCGGGTACACGCCGATGCAGTGGGTCATGCGGGCCAGGATCGACGTGGCACGGGAGCTGCTGGAGCGTTCGGAGCGCAGTGTCGAGCAGATCGCGGACGATGTCGGTCTCGGCACCGGCGCCAATCTCCGCCTGCACTTCCACCGCATCCTCGGCACCACTCCGACCGAGTACCGGCGCACCTTCACCCAGGGCGAATAGCCTGGGAGCCCGGGATCGCCAGCGGCCAGTGGCGAGATCCTTACGAACCATGGCGATCTCGCCGCTGTCGCGGAGGGTGACCGGCAGCGAACCTGGTGGCGAACGAAAGGGACATCGTCATGACTCGCATTGCCATCAACGGATTCGGCCGCATCGGACGCAACGTGCTGCGTGCGCTCCTCGAGCGCGACACCGACCTCGAGGTCGTGGCCGTCAACGACCTGACGGAGCCCGCCACCCTCGCGCGGCTGCTCGCGTACGACACCACGTCCGGCCGGCTCGGCCGCCCGGTGACCGTCGAGGGGAACGTGCTCGTCGTCGACGGACACCGGATCACGGTGCTGGCCGAGCGCGAGCCCGAGCAGCTGCCCTGGGCCGAGCTGGAGGTCGACCTCGTACTGGAGGCGACCGGCCGCTTCACCTCGGCCGAGGCCGCCCGCGGCCACATCAAGGCCGGCGCGCGCAAGGTGCTCGTCAGCGCTCCCTCCGACGGCGCGGACGTGACGCTCGCGTACGGTGTCAACACCGACGCGTACGACCCGGCCGAGCACGTGATCGTCTCGAACGCGTCCTGCACGACCAACGCGCTGGCCCCGCTGGCCGCCGTCCTGGACGAGCTCGCCGGCATCGAGCACGGCTTCATGACCACGGTGCACGCCTACACGCAGGAGCAGAACCTGCAGGACGGCCCGCACCGCGACCCCCGCCGT
Source organism: Streptomyces sp. NPDC040545 (assembly GCF_055595065.1). NCBI lineage: Bacteria > Bacillati > Actinomycetota > Actinomycetes > Kitasatosporales > Streptomycetaceae > Streptomyces > Streptomyces sp. NPDC040545. Next base: position 200,833 of record NZ_JBVIWA010000009.1, on the reverse strand, counting down.
GCCCGCGCCGCCGGCGTCAACATCGTGCCGACCTCGACCGGTGCCGCGAAGGCGATCGGCCTCGTACTGCCGCAGCTCGACGGCAAGCTGTCGGGCGACTCGATCCGCGTGCCGGTCCCGGTGGGCTCGATCGTCGAGCTCAACACCACCGTCGCCCGCGACGTGACGCGCGAGGAGATCCTCGAGGCCTACCGCACCGCGGCCCAGGGACCGCTGGCCGGCGTGCTGGAGTACTCCGACGACCCGCTCGTGTCCTCCGACATCACGGGCAACCCCGCCTCGTCGATCTTCGACTCGGAGCTCACCCGTGTCGACGGCCGCCACGTCAAGGTGGTCGCGTGGTACGACAACGAGTGGGGCTTCTCGAACCGCGTGATCGACACGCTCACGCTCCTCGCCGCGGGCTGAACCGACCGCGGTCCCCGGTGGGGCGCGCCCGCGCGCGGTAGGTCCTGATCACCGATCCCGGTGAACGGACCGGCCGCGCGCGGGCGTTTCGGCGTACGTGCCCGGCCGCACCGGTGATTGGCGCCCCTGCCGCTCGCTCAGCGCATACGGGGCAGGCGGAGGCTGAGCAGGACGGTCAGCGCGATGAGGCCGAGCTGGACGAGCAGGGTGGTGGACACGGCCGCGCGCAGGCCGGCCGTCGGGACCAGCTCGAGGAAGAGGCTGCCGAGCGTGGCGACGCCGAGCGCCACGGCGGACTGCTGGGCGGTGATCATGACGCCGCCGCCCACCCCGGCCCGGTCGGCGGGGACGTCCGACAGCATCAGGCGCATCAGCACGGGCAGTTGGAGGCCCTGGCCCAGTCCCGCCAGGGCCACACCCGGAGCGAGTACGGCCACGCCGAGGTCCGGCCAGCCGTGGCGGAGGGTGGCCAGCAGCAGGGCGATCCCGGCCGCCTGGACGACACCTCCGGCGGTGATGGTCCGGCTGCCGAAGCGGGAGACGAGGCGCGGGCCGGCCAGCGCGGCCCCGAAGAAGGCCACGGCCATCGGCACCAGCGCCAGGCCCGCCGTCACCGGGCCCATGTCCAGGCCCTGTTGGAACGTCACGGCGAGGACGAACATGAAGCCGCTGAAGCCGACGGAGAACGGCAGCAGGAGCGCCAGGCCGCGCCGCAGCGACTTCAGCCTCAGCAGACTCGGCGGCACCAGCGGGGTGTGGCCCTTCCGGTCGGCCCGGCGCTCGGTGACGTAGAACGCGGCGGCCGCGACGGGGAACATGCCGAGCGAGACCCAGGTCCACAGCGGCCAGCCGGCGGCCCGCCCCTCGGTCAGCGGCAGCAGCAGCGAGACCAGCGACAGCGCGAGCAGCAGGGTGCCGGGCACGTCCACGGCCGCGGGCCGGCCGGCCCGGGTGTCCGGGACGGTGCGCACGGCCAGGAGCAGCCCGAGGAGCACCACGGGGACGTTGACCAGGAACACCGCGCGCCAGCCGGTTCCGCCGATGTCCGCCGCGACCAGGACGCCGCCGAGGATCTGCCCGGCGACCATGGACAGGCCCCCGGTGGCCCCGTACAGGCTCATGGCCCGGGCCCGGCGCGGGCCCTCGGTGGTGGCCTGGATGGTGGCGAGCACCTGCGGCAGCATGAGCGCGGAGGCCGCGCCCTGGGCGACGCGGGCGGCGACGAGGGTCCAGGCGTTCGGGGCGAGGCCGCAGGCGAGCGAGGTGACGCCGAAGGCGGCCATGCCGATGAGGAAGAGCCGGCGGCGGCCGAGGCTGTCGCCGACGCGCCCGCCGAGGACCAGCAGGACGGCGTACGCGACACCGTAGCCGCCGATGACCAGCTCCAGGAGGGCGGGGCCGGCGGCGAGGTCGTGCTCGATGGACGGGAGCGCGACGTTGACGATGAAGAAGTCGATCAGGGGCAGGGCCGCGCCGAGGAGCACGGTGAACAGGCCGAGGCCGCTCAGGTGAGGCGCGGGGGCACTGCGGACGGGGGCACTGCGGACGGAAACGCTGTGCACGGGGTCGCCGTGCACGGGGTTGCTGCGTACAGGGTTGCTGCGTACAGGGATCTGAGTCACCGTCCGACGATCTCCCGGCTGTCAGACGGGTACCAGAGTGTCGTTATCCAGGTACCAGGACTACCTGGCAACAGGATGGGCGGTGCGGCAGGCTGGGATCATGACCACTGTGGCTCCTGGAAGCGATGTTCGGCGGCACGAGCTGGCCGAGTTCCTGCGCACCCGCCGTGAGCGGATCACTCCCGAGCAGGTCGGGCTGGTGCGCGGGCCGCGCCGGCGGACCCCGGGGCTGCGCCGTGAGGAGGTCGCACACCTGTCGTCGGTGGGCGTGACCTGGTACACGTGGTTGGAGCAGGCGCGCGACATCCAGGTGTCGGGGCAGGTGCTGGACGCGGTCGCGCGGGCACTGCTGCTCGATGTGAGCGAGAGGGAGCACCTGTTCTCGCTGGCGGGGAGCCTCGACCCGGTGCAGCCGGCGGTCTGCCCCAGCGTGACGCCGTCCGTGCGGGCCATCATCGACCAGCTGGGCCACATCCCGGCGTGCGTCCAGAACAGCCGGTACGACATCGTCGCCTACAACGCCACCTACGGGCGCCTGCTCGGCGACCTGGACAGCAAGCGGCCGGAGGAGCGCAACTGCATGTGGCTCGCCTTCACCGACCGGGAGTGGCAGGAATCGGTGGTCGACCTGCCGAGCACGCACCGGATCATGGCGGCGCGGTTCCGGGCGGCGATGGCCGAGCACCTGGCGGAGCCCGCGTGGAAGACGCTGCTGGCCCGGCTGGTCGGGGCGTCGGCGGAGTTCCGGGAGGTGTGGGCCCGCCACGAGGTGGTCGGCGGGCAGGTCGCGAAGTCGAAGTACATCCGCAATGCGCACGTGGGCATGCTGTACCTGGAACACAACAACCTGTGGCTCGGACCGCGCACCGGTCCGAGGCTCGTGACGTACGTACCGCTGGACCAGGAGTCGCGCGAGCGCCTGGAGGAGCTGGAACGGCTGACGGCACCGGCCGGTGCGGGGCTCCCCGGCTGACGCCTCGCCATGTCCGTCCGCACCGCTGATCGGATTCGTTCCGCCTGCGCGCGGACTACACCGCGGACGACCGCCGTGCCGCCGACGGGCGATCCGCACCCGGGTCCTGGTCGAGGCGGGCCAGCAGGTGGGCGTCGAGGAACCCCCGCTCGGAGGCCGGATCGTGGAGCAGCCGGGCGAAGGTGGTGAACCCGGCCCCGGCCAGCAGCTCGGCGAACCGGTCCGCCGGCCAGCTGTAGGCGGGCGTCACCTTGTGGTCGAAGCGGACCGGCTCCGGTCCGTCGGTCGCGAAGAACGAGACCAGGATCAGGCCCCCTCGCGCCAGGACACGCGCCTGTTCGGCGAGGAGTGCGGGCAGTTCGCCGGGCGGCGTATGGATCATCGAGTAGTGGGCCAGCACCCCGCCGAGCGCGCCGTCCCCGACCGGCAGGGCCTCCATCCGCGCCTCGTCGAACCGCAGCCCCGGATGGGCCCGCCGGGCATGGCCGACCATGCCCGGGGAGAGGTCGAGACCGAAGGCGTCCAGCTCCAGTTCGTGCAGCATGGCCGTCAGATGCCCTGGCCCGCACCCGATGTCGGCCGTCCGCAGATTCCCCGTCCCGCGCACCAGCTCGGCGAAGGTGCCGAGCATGGCCCGCGAGAACGGCTGCTCCTCCAGCCGGCCGGCGAACATCGACGCATAGAGGTCGACGACCCCGTCGTAGGCCGCCCTGGTCTCGTCCTGGTGATCCGCCACGGGGAAGAAGCTAACACCGCCGCCGTTCGCGGCTCCCAGGGCCGGCCAGGCCCGCTAGGCGAACGGGCCTTCGGCCGTGAAGCGGCGCAGGAGGCGGGCGAACGTCTCGGCCTCGCCCGGGGGCCAGGAGGACAGGCTCGCCGTGATGTGGTCCGCCAGGCGCGCACGCAGCTCCGCGACGACCAGCCGCCCTTCGCCGGTCAGGACAAGGAGGTGTGCGCGCCGGTCGGTGGGGTCCGGTTCGCGGCGGATGAGGCCCGCGGCCTCCAGCCGGGAGGCGCGGCGGGTCACGCCGGAGCGGTCGACCCCGACGTCCTGGGCCAGGTCCGCCGCACTGCGCGAACCGCTCCGGGCCAGGGCGCTGAGCACGGGGTAGGTCACGTCGTCCACGGCCTCTCCCAGGCCGTCCGTGAGCCGCTGGTGCAGGTGCGTGCGGGTCGTGCGCTTGAGCAGGACGCCCAGCGCCTCCGCGATCTCGTTCCCGGTCTCGTTGTCCACGACAGAAGAATAGCGTGCGTTGCGCACGCATCAGTGCTACGGTTCCCGAAGTGCGTGCGTCGCGCACGCATTCTCGATCCGCTACGCCTCGAAAGGCAGTCCCATGACCCGCACCGGTATCACGGCCGCCCTCACCGACCTGCTCCTCAACCGCGACCTCACCGTGCAGGAGGCCGCCGACCGCCACTTCGCCCCCGAATACCGCCAGCGCACGGACGGCCAGTGGGCGGACCGGGCCGGCTTCATCGAGCACATCGCCCACCTGCGCACCGTCGTCGACCACGGCCGTGTCGAGGTCCACGAGGAGCTGTACGAGGGCAGCAAGTACGCCGACCGGCACACCGTGCACGTCACGAAGACGGACGGCTCGACGGTACGCACCGAGGTCTACGTGTTCGGCGAGTTCGCGCCCGACGGCCGGTTCAGCCGCATCGAGGAGACCACCCTGATGCTCGAAGGGTCCGAGTCCGACCGCGGCCTCGGGAGCGCCCGCTAGGGGGCGTCCTGTCGATCAGGCCGGATCAGGGGCGGAAGCGCAGGGGGTGGTCGGAGGGGACCTCGACCACGGCGATCCGCACGCCGTCGGGGTCGGCGATCCACATCTCGATCAGACCCCAGGGTTCGAGCTGGGGAGATCGCACCACCTCGGCGCCCCGGCGGCGCAGTTCCTCGTACGCCGCCTGCACGTCCTCGACCTGGAGCCACAACCGCAGGCCCGGCGCGGGCGGGGCCTCGGCGCGGCCGGACAGTTCGAGGAAGCCGCCGCCGAGGAAGTAGACCGTGCCGCGGTCGGGGCCCGTCCCGAACTCGCGGTGGACGGCCAGCCCGAGGGTGTCGCCGTAGAAGACGCGCGAGCGTTCGGGGTCGGTGGGGCGCAGCAGAACCCTGCTGCCCAGTACGTGCACCATGAGCCCTTCCTTCCCTCACCCACGGTCCCGCCGCGTCCGCCTCAGCGGCTTCCAGCTCCTGCGCCGGGTGCGGGTGTGCTGGTCGAGTTCCTCCAGCAGGCGCTGGGAGCGTTTGTCCACGCCCAGCTCGTCCAGGACCCGGTCGATCTCGCTGAGCAGCGCGCCGCTCAGCTGCCAGTGTGCCGGGTCCTCGCGGGCGGAGGCCAGCATCAGGACCGCGAGCCGGTCGCGGTGGGCCCGGGCGACGGCCAGTTCGCCGGTCAGGCGGGCCTCCGCGTCTTCCGCGTTGGCGCTGACCTGTGCGGTGATCAGCTGGGCGAAGCTTTCCACCGCGATGGCCGTGTGGCGCGTCACCTGCCCCAGCGCGGCGGCGGTCGCGGGGTCGAAGAGCGGACCGTCGGGGCGGGCCTTGGCCAGGTCGGTCAGCGTGCGGCAGGCCACGCGGAGCACGACCGCGCAGATCTCCAGGGTGTCCAGGCCGGTGCGCAGCACCAGCCTGAAGAGCAGCCCCTCCTTGACCCGCGGATTGAGCCGGAGGCTGTCCTCGGCCTGCCGGAGGGCCGCGTCGACCTGGGCGATGTCGTTGTCGAGGCGGCGTGCCTCGTGCAGCCGGGCCGCGGCCTGCTCGACCCGGGCCGGTCCGGTGGGTTCCTCGCCGAGGTGGTCGAGCAGCCGGCTCATGCGCCCCGCGAGGTCGGTGATCGCGGTGCCGGCCGGGCCGACCCACAGGGGTGGTGCCAGGAGCAGGTTGACCAGCAGCCCGACCACCGCGCCGATGACCGTTTCCAGGACCCGGTCCCAGGCGGTGTCCGCGACCTGGGTGACGCCGAGGACGAGCATGGCGCTGATCGCGACCTCGGGCACGAACTCGTCCACGCGCACCAGGTGGCCCACGACCAGGGAGGCGAGGATCAGCAGGCCGAGGCTCCACCAGGTCAGACCGACCAGAGCGCTGAAGCCGATCGCGATCAGCACGCCGACGACCACGGAGTTCACCCGGCGGATGCTGGTGGTGAGGGTGGAGTACAGGGTGACCTGGACGACGAGGAGCGCGGTCAGCGGGGCGGTCAGCGGGCTCGGCTCGCTGCTCAGGCGGAGCGCGACGACATAGCTGATCACGGCGGCGGCGGTGGACCGCAGGGCCTGGACGGCGACCGGCTCACGGCGGCGGCGTGCGACCCGGGTGGCGAGGCTGCTGATCATTTCCGGCATGCGGGGCGCCTTCCCGCTGCTGGGCCGGATGACGCATGGCGTGGCCGCCGGGCCCCGATCGGCCCAGGATGGGCCGTACGAGGAGGGCGACCCGGCCGCTCGCGGGCAGGCGGTGGGCATCCGGGGGCGGTCCCGGTCGGTGAGATCCACGAGCGTGAGGGAGAAACAGCCATGAAGCGCAAGGACGACAGGCACGAGAAGTCGGGCGAGGGTCGTGCGGAGCAGGCACAGGAGCACCCCGGTCCGGACCCGGTGCACCCCGAGGCCAGCAAGCGGGTCGAGGGCAAGAGCCCGGAGGAACTGAGGCGGCGCCAGGAGCGGAAGACGACCCGTTCGGGCGACGACGACGCGGAGTAACGGCTCGGAGTAGCGGCCCGGAGTGACGGCCGGAGCAACGGCGTCGGGCCGGACGGCCCGCGGGGCAGGGAGCGGCGGCGAGGTCCTACGGGCCCTCGTCGTAGGTCCCTGCCTCGATCTCCAGGGCGAGCTCCTGGAGGACCCCGATCGAGGAGATGTCGGTCCGCCCGCTGTCGTGCACCATCGCGAGGCTGGTGAACGCCAGGCTGAACCCCGAGACCATGGTGTGCAGCGCCGGCCCGAGCGCCTCCGCCACCAGCGCGGCCACCTGCTGCGGAGACGCGTCGGCCGGCACCCTGATCGACGGCAGCATCTCGTTCAGGAGCAGCGTGGCCACGCCGGCCGTCGGCGGCCCGGCGCCGTCCTCCCCGGCCCCGCCGTTCCCCTCGTCCTCCCCCGCCTCGGCGGCCCGCCGAATGTCCTGGGCGTCGGTGAGGATGCCGATCACTCGCTTGAGTACCTCTGCGCGTTCCATCTGCGGAGCGTAGCCCCGAGCCGCGGACCGGCGCCGGGGTTCGCCCCCACCAGGCCCTGCCCCGGCCCCGTCTCACGGGGCATCAGCGCGGATCGGGGGCGGATGCGTATCCGCGGCCGCGCCGGGCAGACGCGCCGTGACGACACGGGATCGATGGAGGGAGCTGTTCCAGAAATGGCTGAGAACGTCTGGGCCTACCGCGTCACCGTTGACCGCATCGCGGACGTGGACCTGTCCGGCTACAAGGTGGAGGCGGCGGACGGCCCCATCGGAAAGGTCGACAAACACTCCGACGAGGCGGGATCGGCCTATCTGGTCGTGGACACCGGCCCGTGGATCTTCGGCAAGGAAGTCCTCCTCCCCGCGGGTACCGTCACCGGTATCGATGTGGAGGAGAAGCGGATCCGGGTCGGGCTGACCAGGGAACAGGTCAAGGACGCCCCGGAGTTCATCCGGGACGAGCACCTGGAGAGCACCGACTACCGGCGGCTGCTCGACGGCTACTACGGCGTCATCCCGCTGCGCTGGCTGTGATCCGCGGCCGCGGGACGTGTGGGTGACGCAGGCGCCGGGCCGGGCCGCGAGCCCGGCCCGGCCCTGCGGTGCGCGCGGGACCTGCGCCGGGTCCGAGACCGGTCCGGCACATACTGGACATATGACTAGGGCGACGACGGTCCAGCGGATCAGGCGGCAAGCCAGCGAGGCGGTCTTCCTGCGCGTCGCCGGGCCGGACGGACCCCGGAACAGGGCACGGATCCACACGACGCCCGGACCTCGGTGGTTCGCACCGGAACGGCCGGTGCGGCGGGTGCACGGGGACGCGTCGATGTTCGTCGGCGGGCTGGCCGCCCTGCTGCTCCAGTCCCTGCACCCGCTCGCGATGGCCGCCGTGGCGGCCCACTCGGGATACCGGGGTGACCCGTGGGGGCGGCTCCACCGCACCAGTACCTTCCTGGCCGTCACCACGTTCGGCACGAGCTCCGACGCAGAGGCGGCGGTGGCCCTCGTACGGGAGGTACACGCGCGCGTCCGGGGGCGAACGGCCGACGGCATCCCGTACCGGGCCGACGACCCGGAGCTGCTGACCTGGGTGCACATCGCCGAGGCGGACTGCTTCCTGCGGGCCCACCAGCGGTACGGCAGACGCCCGTTGGACCCCGCGGGCTGCGACGCGTACCTCACCGACACGGCGCGCGTGGCCCGCGCGCTGGGGGCGGACCGGCCGCCGGAGAGCTGGCGCGAGCTGGCTCTGCTGATGGCGCGGTACCGGCCCGGCCTGCGGCCGACGGCGGCCTCGCGGGACACCGCCCGGTTCCTGCTGACCGATCCCCCGCTGCCGGGGGCCGCCCGGTTGCCGTACGCGTTGCTGGCGGCCGCGGCCGTGGACCTGCTGCCGCCCTGGGCGAAGTCGGCCGTGGCCGCCGAGGTGCCCGCGGCCGCCCGGATACCGCCCGTTGCCGCTCGCGCGGGCGGCCTGGCCGTGACCCGGGCGATCCGCTGGGCGCTGCCGCCGGCTCCCCCACCGCCCCCGCCCGGCTGAGGGCGGACCTCTCAGTACTCCTCGTCCGGGTAGCCCCAGCGGATCTCCGGCTCGGCTCCTGCCGCCACTGCGGCGACCGTCGCTGCGAAGACCCCCTCGAAGTGCGGTTGCCACAGGTAGAAGCGCGAGATGCCGAGCGGGAAGTCGGAGTCCCCGGAGACGAAGTACGAGCCGCCGTCGTCCACCGCCACCCCGATCGTGACCTGGTTGGCTATGTCCTCCTCGTACATCAGCTCCTGCAGGGCGCGGACGATCGCCCAGGCCTGCGGTTCGTCGGCGACCCCGGTGACGGTGAAAGCAAGATCGATGTTCACTGACATGCCGGAAGAATAGGCGGGACCACCGACACCGGGGCCACGGGCTGCGGGCTACGGGCTACGGGCGGCTGGCGGTCACGAGGTAGTAGTCCAGGATCTGCTGCTCCCAGGCGGCCAGGAAGTTCCGGGGCCAGGTCCCCGGCGCCCACAGGCGGGCGAGCCAGCGGTCCCAGCCGGGCCAGACCTGCGGGCCGATCGAGGAGACCCGCACGCCGGTGAAGCCGGCTTCGGCGAGGGCGCCGGCGAGCCTGGACACCGGCCGCGCGATGTCCAGGCCGCTGGCGAACGAGTCGAGCAGCCCCGCGAGCCGCTTCGCGGGCTCGGGTGCCCCCTCCACGGTGAAGAAGCTGGTGACCGCCACCCGGCCGCCCGGCCGCAGCACTCTCGCCGCCTCCCGGGCGAAGGCGGTCAGGTCCGGGAAGTGCTGGGCCGCCTCCACGCTGTAGAGGCAGTCGAACTCCGCGTCGCCGAGCGGCAGGTCCTCCGCGGCCCCGAGCGCGAAGCCGATGCGGTGCGGCTGCGCCGCGAGGAGCGGGGAGTTGGCTTCGCGGGCCCGGCCGAGCTGCTGGGGGTGGATGTCCACCCCGGTGACGGCCGTGGGCCCGTACTCCTCCAGCGCGAGGGCGCACCCGAGGCCGAGACCGCAGCCGACCTCGACGGCCCGGCCGCCTCGTGGGGCCACCGCATCGAGTACGTGCCGGTAGAGGTCCTGCTCGCTGCGGATCCGGTCGCCCTGCGACAGCGGCTGCCCGAGATCGACCGCCTTCCAGTAGCCGAAGTTGATGAACCCTCCGGCGAAGACCGGAACGGCGCTGAGATCGGCCGGCCCGTACGTCTCCCACACCTCGGGCCGTACGACCGGCGTCGGCCGCTCCGTGGGATCACCCGACGACACCACCCCACCACCTCCTCGTGACGGGGACGTCTGGCCCCCCGGCCCTCAGTGTGGCGGGCGGACGCCCGGTCGCGACAGTGGACCTCACCCGGACAGATCATTCGGTGTTTGCCGAAATCATGGGGCATCCTGGACTTATGAACGAAACGCATCCCGGAGCGACGTCCGCGGGCGGAGCGGCCCCCGCGGCCCTGCTGGCCGCCTTCGCCGCCGCCCTGGCCGACGAGACGCGGGCCGCGATCTGCATGACGCTGCTGGAGGGGCGCGCCTGGACCGCGGGCGAGCTGGCCCGGATCACCTCGGTGGCGCCCTCCACCATCAGCGGCCATCTGACCCGGCTGCTCGACGCGGGCATCTGCGTGACCGAGCGGCAGGGCCGCCACAGCTACGTGCGCATCGCCGACGGCGCGACCGCCCGCCTGCTCGACGAGCTCGCCTCGCATGCCGTCCCGGACCGGGACGCAGCGCACGCCGTGCCCGTGGTCGCCGCGCCGGACCCGCTGGCCCGCGCCCGGACCTGCTACGACCACTTCGCCGGACGGCTGGGCATGGCGGTGACCGACGCGATGGAGCGGCGCGGGCTGCTGCGCACGCAGGACGTGTTCGAACTGACGGAGGCCGGCCGGCTCTGGTGCGCGGAGGCGGGCATCACCCTGGCCGGCGAGGGGCGCAGGCGACTGGCGAGTTCCTGTCTGGACTGGACCGAGCGGCGCCGCCACCTGGGCGGCCTCGCCGGGGCGCGGCTGTGCGCGCGGGCGTCGCAGGAGCAGTGGGTGGTGCGCCCGGCGGACGGCGGGCGGGCGCTGGAGGTGACCGCTGCCGGGGAGCGGGCCTTCGGCGAGCTGCTGGGGCTCACACCGGAGGCGTGGAGCTGAGCCCTGGCTCCCGCCACGAAGGGGCATCAATTCGGTCGACACCGAAATGTTTCGCCCGTAGGGTGGGCTCATGACGTTCCGCACGAGTTCGATCCCGCCCGGCGTCCTCACGGTCGGCGCCGTCACGTTCACGGTGTTCGCCTGGGCCTCCGCCTTCGTCTCCATCCGCAGCGCGGGGTCCGCGTACTCGCCCGGCGCCCTGGCCCTCGGCCGGCTGCTGGCCGCCTCGCTGGTGCTCGTGGTACTGCTGCTGATCAGCCGCCAGGGCCTGCCGCCCCGCGAGGCCTGGCGCGGGATCCTGGTGTCCGGCGTGGTGTGGTTCTGCGGCTACACGATCGTGCTGAACTGGGGTGAACGACTGGTCGACGCGGGCACGGCGTCGCTCCTCGTGAACATCGGGCCCATCCTCATGGCGCTCCTCGCGGCCCGCCTCCTCGGCGAGGCCCTGCCCCCGCGGCTCCTGGTCGGCATGGCCGTCTCCTTCGCCGGAGCGGTGGTCGTGGGCGTGTCCATGTCGTCCGGGAACGGCGGCTCCACCTCGGTGCTCGGGGTCGTCCTCTGCCTGCTCGCGGCAGTGGCCTACGCATCCGGCGTCATCGCCCAGAAGCCCGCGCTCTCCTACGGCACCCCCCTGCAGGTCACCACCTTCGCCTGCCTGACGGGAACCGTGGCCTGCCTGCCCTTCACGGGCCTGCTGTTCACGGAGCTGCCCGAGGCGCCGGTCTCCGCGACCTTGAACATGGTCTACCTGGGTGTGGTGCCGACCGCCCTCGCCTTCACCACCTGGACCTACGCCCTGGCGCGCATGCCCGCCGGAAAGCTGGGGGCGACCACGTACGCCGTCCCGGCCATCGTCGTACTGCTGAGCTGGGCCCTGCTGGGCGAGGTACCGGCCTGGCTGACCCTTCTCGGCGGGGCGCTGTGCCTGGCCGGTGTGGCCGTCTCCCGGTACGCGCCGCGCGCGCCGCGGACCCCCGCCGAGGACAGCCCGCTCGGTGCGGGCCGGACCTGACCCGTCCCTGTCTCCTTCCCCTCCCGTGTCCCCTTCCCCTCGCGCGTCCCCTTCCCCTCCCGCGTGACCGCTCCCGCTCCTGCACCTCCCACGAAAGGGACCCCTTCATGAGGATCCTCACGGTCGGCGCCGGCGCCGTCGGCGGCTTCTTCGGCGCCCGGCTCGCGACAGCGGGCCAGGACGTCTCCTTCCTGGTCCGGCCGGCCCGTGCGAAGGCCCTGGAAGCCCGCGGCCTGCGCGTGTCGGGTCAGGGAGAGGAGCTCCGCCTCACTCCGGATCTGGTGACGGCCGGCGCCGTAGGCGGCCCGTACGACCTGGTCCTGCTCTCGGTGAAGGCGACCGCCCTGCACACGGCCCTGGCGGACATCGAACCCGCCGTCGGCCCGGACACCGTCGTCGTACCCCTGCTGAACGGGGTCGCCCACCTCGACACGCTCGTCGCGCGCCTGGGGGCCGGAGCGGTCCTCGGCGGTGTCGCGAAGGTGGTCACCACCTTGAGCGACGACGGCGACATCCTCCGCATGGCTCCGCCCGCGGTGATCCTGACCGGCGAGCTCGACGCACGCCCCTCGGCCCGGGTGGACTCGATCCGCAGCGTGCTGGCCGAGGCCGGCATCGACTCACCGGCGACCGAGGACATCGTCGCGGCCATGTGGCACAAGTGGGCCTTCATCTCCACTCTCGTCGCCCTGACCTGCCTGATGCGCGGCACGGTCGGAGAGGTGAACTCCGTTCCGGGCGGGGCGGCCCTCGCCGGGGCGCTGATCTCGGAAACCGCGGCGGTGGCGGAGGCCGCGGGCCATCCGGTCACCGAGGCGGAGCTCGCCTTCACCACGTCGGCCGTCACGAGCGCCGGCTCCCCGCTCACCCCGTCCCTGTACCGCGACCTCGTCGCCGGAGCGCCGACGGAGGCCGACCACGTCCTGACCGACCTCACCCTGCGCGCCCGCGCGCTCGGGGTGGCCACCCCCCTGCTGGACCTCGCCGCACTCCAGCTGCGCGTCCACGAACACCGCCTCGCCGCGGGACGCCCATGAGGCCCATGAGGCCCCCGAGCCTCCCGCCTTCACCCGGATGCCCGGCCCATTGGGCATCCGGGCCGCCGGGCCTTTGACTGGGAGGTCCAGAGGTCCAGAGGTCCGGAGGTCCGGAAGACCCGTGGAGGCATGGTGACGGCGGTCGCGTGGATGCGTGGTGCGGCAGGTGCGGTGGTGCTGTCGGTGGTGGCGCTCGGCGCCGCAGGCTGTTCGGACGGTGACGGCACCCCGTCGGGCGCCGTGTCGAGCGCGGCGTCGGCGGTGAGGTCCGCCGGCGAGGCGGTCTCGTCGGCCGCGGCCGAGGCTTCGAAGGCCGCCGAATCGGCGGCCGCCGTCGCGAAGGGCAAGCTCGCCGGCGTGAAGGACGGGGTCGATGCCAAGCACGAGGTGACCTTGGGCTCGGTGACCACCGCCGGCGACGGCTACACCACGGTCCCCGTGACGGCACGGAACACCGACGACGCGACGAAGTCCTTCGCGGTGCAGGTCGAGTTCAAGGACGAGAGCGGCAATCTCGTCGACACCGTGGTCGTGACGATCACCGACGTCGCCGGGAAGGGCACGGGGCAGGCAACGGCCCGCAGTACGCACAAACTGTCGGGCACGGTCTCGGCTCAGGCCGGTACGGCCCTGCGCTACTGACCCCGGGCTGCACCCGCCCGCGCGCCTTCCTTGCTCAGCAGTTGTCGCCCACCGCGTCGATCTTCGAGCCGAAGCGGCCGCTGTAGTTGCTCGCGTAGTCGCCGGTGCGGACCGGTCGGCACTCCTTCCCGGTCGCCCAGTCGATGAAGGCCCCGCTCCGGTTGGCCCGGAACGACCCCACGTGGTCCACGAACCTGCTGGGCAGGTCCACGTAGCCACCGCGCCAGACGTAGAGCTCTCCGGTGCCGTCCTGGTACCGCCACAGACAGATCGCCTTGGCGGGGCACGCGGGCAGGGCCTGAGCGGGTGTGGTGGAGGTGAGCGAGACCAGCGCCACGGCGCCGGCGACCAGCAGGGTGCGTAAGTGACGTGCCCTCATAAGGGTCCTCTCTTCGTACCGTTTGTCTTCCACCATCCTCGCCTGGGCGCCGGTCCGTGCGGCAACACCCGGATCCGCCGGGCCTCTTCACCACATCTCCCCGAGCGGTGCGGTGATACTCCCGTGGTGCGCGTTCTGGCCGTCGGTGACCATTCCTCCACCGGCGCAGCAACGCCTCCTCGCCGTTGCCGCTGCCGGCGCCCCGGGTGCGGTATACGTCCTCTGGGGGGTGACCCGACGCCGGTGAAGGGAGTGGGTTGCGTGGAACGAACCACCTGCTGTGTGGTGGGAGGAGGGCCCGCCGGGATGGTGCTGGCCCTGTTGCTGGCCCGGGCCGGGGTGGAGGTGACCGTGCTGGAGAAGCACGGCGACTTCCTGCGCGACTTCCGCGGGGACACCGTGCATCCGTCCACCCTGTCGCTGCTGGACGACATCGGCCTGGCGGAACGCTTCGCCCGGCTGCCGCAGCGACGGGTGAGCACCGTGCAGCTGCCCATCGGGCCGGACCGGTCGCTCGTCACGGTCGGGGACATCGGGGCGCTGCGGGGAAAGTACAACTACATCGCGATGGTGCCGCAGTGGGACCTGCTCGACCTGCTCGCCGACGAAGCGGGCCGGGAGCCCTCGTTCCACCTGCGCATGAACACCGAGGCGACGTCCTTCCTGATCGAGCGTGGCCGGGTCACGGGCGTGCGGTACCGGACCTCGGACGGCGGCACCGGTGAGCTCAGGGCCTCGCTGACCGTGGCCTGCGACGGACGGGGCTCGCTGGCCAGAGCGCTGCCCGAGCTGGGGCTGGAGGACTTCCCGTGCCCCTTGGACGCCTGGTGGTTCCGGGTGCCGCGCCGCGAGGAGGACCCCAGCGGGCTCGTCGGCGGCATCGGGGACCGGCTGTTCGTCGCCCTCATCGACCGCGGCGACTACTGGCAGTGCGCGGCGCTCATCCCCAAGGGGTCCGACGCTGGGCGCCGCGCCGAGGGCCTGGAGTCGTTCATGGCGCAGTTCACGGAGGCCGTCCCCTGGCTGGCCGACCGGGCCCATGCCGTCACCTCCTGGGACGAAGTCAAGCTGCTCGACGTACGGCTCGACCGGCTGCGCCGCTGGCACCGCCCGGGGCTGCTGTGCATCGGCGACGCCGCCCACGCCATGTCCCCGGTGTTCGGCATCGGCATCAACCTCGCCGTGCAGGACGCGGTGGCCACGGCCCGCCACCTCGTGGGCCCGCTGCGCGACGGCACCGTAGGGCTGCGGGACGTGCGCCGCGTGCAGTGCCGGCGCCTGCCCACCACCGTGGCGACCCAGGGGCTCCAGCGCCTCGCGCACGCCAAGGTCATCGGGCCGCTGCTGGCCGGCCGCGACGCCTTCGGAAACCCCCAGCGGGCCAAGCGGCTGACCGAGCTCCTCACCGACTCCCGCCGGCTGAACCGGCTGCCTGCCTACTTCCTCGCCTACGGGGCCCTGCGCGAACGGCCCCCGGGGGAATCGCTCCGCTGACCTCACCTCGCCACCGGAGGCCGAAAAGTGACGTATCGGGATGGTCGGGCAGATAACCTCGCTCCCACAGCGAGGACGACACGCTCCGGGAGGCCTCATGAGTGAGCAGCAGCCGACCCTTCTGCCCTACGCCGACCCCGCCTTCGTCGCGGATCCGTTCCCCCTGTACCAGCAGCTGCGCGAGGACGGCCCCGTGCGCCGCGTCATCGTCGCGGGCGGCCTGGACGCCTGGCTCGTCACGCGTTACGAGGACGGACTCGCGGCCCTGTCCGACTCCCGCCTCAGCAGCAACGTACGCGACGCCTCGGACAGCCGGATCCTGCGGCAACTGCCCGAAACGGAAAGGGATTCGATGCTGAGCAACATGCTCCGCAGCGATCCGCCCGACCACACCCGCCTGCGCCGCCTGGTCTCCAAGGCGTTCACCGCCCGCCGCGTGGCGGGGATGCGGCCACGGATCCAGGCCATCACCGACGGTCTGCTGGACGCGGTCGTCCCGGCCGGACGTGCCGATCTGATCGCCGACTTCGCGCTTCCGCTCCCGGTCACGGTGATCAGCGAACTGCTCGGGGTCCCGGTGGACGAGCGCCGCGACTTCCAGCACTGGACCGACCAGATGCTCAGGCGGGGAGCGGAGCCGCCGGATCCCGCCGTGGTGAACGAGGCCTGGCAGCACATGCGCGCCTACCTGACCGGGCTCATCCACGCCAAACGGGCGCACCCCGGCGACGACCTGCTCAGCGGCCTCGTCACCGCCCGCGATGCGCAGCAGAGGCTGAGCGAGGACGAGTTGATCGCCATGGTGTTCCTGCTGCTGGTCGCCGGCTACATCACCACGGTCAACCTGATCGGCACCGGCATCGCCACGCTGCTGGCCCACCCGGATCAGCTCGGCCTGCTGCGGTCCGACCCCGGGCTGCTGCCCGGTGCGATCGAGGAGTTCCTCCGCTACGACGGCCCGGTGAGCCCCGGTATCGCGCGGTTCGCGCGCGAGGACATGGAGATCGCCGGCGTGGCCGTCCCGCGCGGCGCGACCGTACTGATCGGCTCGGCTGTCGCCGACCGCGACCCGAAGCGGTTCCCCGACCCCGACCGCCTCGACATCACCCGCCAGGACAACGCCCACCTCGCGTTCGGGCACGGCATCCACTACTGCCTGGGGGCTCCGCTGGCCCGGCTGGAGGGTCAGATCGCCATCGGCACGGTCCTGCGCCGGCTCCCCGGGCTCGCCCTCGCCACGGACCCGGACGGGATCCGCCGGCGCCCCGGCGGACTGCGCGGCCCGGAGAGCCTGCCGGTCACCTTCACCCCGGGCGGCTGAGCCGGACCCCGGCCTGGGCCTAGGTGTATTGACCCGCAGGGTTGTTTACACGGCTGATGGGTGGCATGCCGCCCAGTGCGGTGTGGCAGCGGTGGTGGTTGTAGGTGTGGAGGAAGTCTGCCAGGGCCGCTGTCCGCTCGTCGTTCGAGGTGTAGGGCCGTAGGTAGGCCCATTCCTCGAGCAGGGTGCGGTTGAAGCGTTCGACCTTGCCGTTGGTCTGCGGCCGGTAGGCACGGGTGAGCTTGCCGGCGGCGCCGAGGTCGCTCAGGACGGCCTTCCAGGCCAGGCCCTTGCGGTAGGCCCACGCGTTGTCGGTGAGGACGCGTTCGATGCGGGTGATGCCGTGAGTGTGAAAGAACGCGGCGGCGCGGGTGAGGAAGTCTGCGCAGGTGGCGACCTTCTCGTCGGGGTGGATCTCGCTGTAGGCCAGGCGGCTGTGGTCGTCGACTGCAGAGTGGACGTAGTCGAATCCCACGCCGGACTTCGTGCTGCGGCTGGCTTCGCGGCCCAGGGCCTTGTGGCCGCCGCCGGTGGGTATCCGGCCGAGTTTCTTCACGTCCACGTGGATGAGCTCGCCTGGCCGGTCGCGTTCGTAGCGGCGGATCACGGTGCCGGTCGGGCGGTCCAGCCAGGCGAGACGGTGCAGGCGGTGCCGGGTCAGGATGCGGTGGACGGTCGAGGCGGGCAGGCCCACGATGGGGCCGATCCGGGCGGGGCCGAGCTTGCGGTCCCGCCGCAGGTCACACACTCGGGCCTCGATCGCGGCGGCAGTTCGGTGCGGGGTTGTCCGCGGCCGGGAGGACCGATCGGCCAGGCCGGCCTCGCCCTCGGTCCGCCACCGCGGACCCATTTGTGGGCGGTGGCCCTCGATATACCCATCTCGGCGGCGACATGGGCGATCGGACGGCCCGATGCGACACGTTCAACCAGCAGGCGCCTGCCGAAGACGGTCAGCCGGGCATTACGGTGGGACACGAAGACCTCCGTGCGGTGAGTTCCTAGACAGCTCCCACCACACCGGAGGTCTTCGCCATGTTCAAGACCTGCCGAGTGTCAACAACGCTCGTGATCAATACACCTAGGCCCTTTCGTCAACGTCCCGTCGGGCCCGCGACGCCCGGCACCGCACCTCGCTGCGTTGTCGGAGCGCCCGAGTACGTTTAGTACACGGGCGCCCCTCCGCCTTGCGACGCACGGCACCGGACGCCGCGGGCCTTACCGACGCCACTTTGACGACAGGACCTAGCCGCCCTGCTCGGAGAAGTGCTGGTAGTCCGGAAGGGTCCAGCGGCCGCCCCAGTACCAGCCGATCTCCCGGAAGGCGCGGGTCACGACCCCGTCGGGGGTGATCGTCCCGGGGCCGGTGCGGCCGCGGTCGAGGTGGGTGCGGCCGTTCGGGGGATGGATGGTGCCCCGGACGTCGACGTACGGGTTCTCCACCGGGTTGATGTCGACGGCGTCGCCCCAGGAGTGCCGGGACAGCCGGCCCGGGTCTCCGGTGACCGGCCGGCAGTTGAAGGCGGAGGTGTTGTCGTCCGCCATCGCCGCGGTGTCGCTGCCGCCGTACTCGGCCATCACCCGCATGCGGCGGATCGGGTAGCGGGCGGCGAAGGCCTTTCCGAAGGCCCGCAGGACGGGGGCGACCACGTCCTCGTGGACCACCAGTTCGCCGGTGTGCACCTTGCCGTCGAAGCCCCAGTGGTTCATCCGGACGAGCCGCAGGCGCTCCGGCGGCACCGGGCAGCCGGGGCGGTGGGTGATACCCAGTTTCTCCGGGGGGACGGCCGTGACGTGCGCGGACAGCGTCTTCACCTCCGGCTTCGGCGCGACCTGGAAGGGCGACTCGGACCGTGCCCCGGTGCATGACAACGCCGTCACGCACAGGATGCCGGTCAGGGCGCCGCAGGCGAGGCGATGACTCACCGTTCCACCGTAGGTTCGCCCTGCCCTCCGGGCATGCCGGAGGGGGTGGCTCCGGGGTCCGCGGGCGGGCGGGGGCGGGCCCGGGCGGCGAGTACGGCGACGTCGTCCTCCGCGTGCCGGGCGTCGAGGCCCTCCACGACGGCGTCCACCACCGCGTTCACCCCCGCCCCCACCGGGGGCCGCACGCCCACCAGCCGGGCCAGCGAGACGTCGATGTCCTCGCCCCGCCGTTCCACCAGCCCGTCGGTGAACATCAGCAGGGTCTCCTGCGGGGTGATCGCGCGCGTGACGGCTTCGTAGCCGCCGATGCCGGTGCCCAGCGGCGGGCCGACCGGGACGTCGACCAGCGAGGCCGAGCCGTCCGCCCCGAAGACCGCCGGCGGCAGGTGGCCGGCGCCGGCGAACATAGCGACGCCGCGCGCGGGATCGACGCGTACGAGCAGGCAGGTCGCCGGCCTGCGGGCCGCGTCGCCGGCGGCCAGCACGTCGAGCTGACGCAGTACGCGGTGCGGCGCGAGGTCCGTCGACGCCACGTCGCGCAGGGTGGAGCGGTACGCGTTCATGTCCACGGCCGCGTCGAGCCCGTGGCCCATCACGTCTCCGACCACGAGCAGGGTGCGTCCGTAGTGGAGGCGGATCGTCTCGAACCAGTCGCCCCCCACCAGCGCCCGGGGGCCGGCCGGCAGGTAGCGGCTGGCCACCTCCAGGTTGGGGTGCGGCCGGCCCGGTTCCGACACGAGCGCGCGCTGGAGGTGCGAGACGGTGTCCTCGGTGGCGGCCAGCTGCCGCGCGTGCCCCAGGTGCACCGCCGCCAGCCGGGCCGCGAAGTGGACCGTCGCCGCCTCGTGGTCGCCGAACCCCGTCCGGGCCCGTACGGCGGTCAGCATGCCGTGGACCCGTTCCCCGTCCGGCAGCGGGACGGACAGGACGTGGACCGGCACGCCGCCCGCGACCGTCGCCCACTCGGAGAGCTGATGCCCGCCGTCCGACGCCCGTACCGAGGGCGCCGCGCCGGCCCCGGCGGTCAGCAGCCCGGCGGTTCCCGCCGTCGCCACCCGGCGGGAACCGCCGTCCTCCGCCAGGAGATCCACCGCGGCCGCGTCGCACACGTTCCGGGACAGGAAACCGGCCAGTTCCTGGCAGGTGGTCACGGCGTCGAGGGTGGTACCGATCTGCCCGACGGCGGCCTCGGCCGCCCGGACACGTGCCCACAACCCCTCGGGCCCACCCGCGGACCCGGTGGGCCTCCCGCCACGCTCCGGCAACGGACCTCCTCGCCACGGACCGCCGAAGCAGCCATTCCAGCAGGAGTACCGGTCCCAGGCACGCCCGCCGCGCCCCGGGGTCTCCGGGCACGCGGGCCTCCGGAGGCGAGGGCGGGGATCGATCGACGCCTCAGGCCGTCCGGCCCGGGGAGCACCGGGCGTGGCGCGCCGGGTCCCTCGAACACGTTCGCGAGGCGGTCAACTTCCCTGCCCGGCACCGTCGATGGGCCCCGGCTCCGATGCCCGCCGCCGGGGGCCGAGGGCGTATCGTGCCCGCATGCCCGCTGATCCGATTCGTATCGTCTCCCGCGATTCGCCGATGGCCCTCGCCCAGGTGGAGCGCGTCCGCGCCGAGCTCGCCGCACTCCACCCGGGGATCACGACCACCGTCCTGCCGGTGAAGACCACCGGCGACAAGTGGATGGGAGACCTCTCACAGGTCGAGGGCAAGGGCGCGTTCACCAAGGAGGTGGACGCAGCGATCCTGGCCGGTGAGGCCGACCTCGCCGTGCACTGCGTCAAGGACGTCCCGGCCGACCGCCCGCTGCCCGCCGGAACCGTCTTCGCGGCGTTCCTGGAACGCGACGACATCCGCGACGCCCTGATCCACCCGGAGGGGCTCACCCTCGACCGGCTCCCGCCCGGTACCCGCATCGGGACCTCCTCCGTGCGCCGGATCGCCCAGCTCGCCGCCGCGTACCCGCACGTGGAGTGCGTACCGATGCGCGGGAACGCCAACAGGCGCCTGGAGAAGCTCGCCGCCGGTGAGGCGGACGCGCTGCTCCTGGCCGTCGCCGGACTCCACCGCATCGGCCGTGCGGACGTGATCACGGAGATCGTTCCGGTGGACACCCTGATGCCGCCGATCGGCGCCGGCGTCCTCGCGCTCCAGTGCCGGCGGGACGACGCCGAACTCATCGACACCGTCAGCGCCCTCGGCCACCCGGACACGCACCGCGAGACGGTCGCCGAGCGGATGCTCCTCCATGTCCTCCAGGGGCACTGCAACAGCCCGATCGCGGGGTACGCGCGGGCGGAACGCGGCGGGGACCTGTCCCTGCGCGCCTGCGTGTTCTCGCCGGACGGCAAGGAGGTCCTGAACGCGCACGAGTGGGCGGGGCGCCTCGACCCGGCCACCCTCGGAACTTCCGTCGCCGTCGCGCTCCTCCGGCAGGGTGCCCGAGAGCTGATCGACAGCATTCCGCACTGACCCCACCCCGTGCGGGTCGGTACGTCCGGACGGCCGGGGCCGGCCCGCCTGCGGGGCAGGGCTTCCGGCCGGCCCTACCGTAGCGGCATGGCCCCTGACGAGACGCCCCCGGCCGGGTCCCCCGGAGGCGCCATCCCCGGCGCGGACGACGAGCAGGCCTTCGATCGCGACCCGCGCTTCGCCGCCGCGCGGCTGAAGGAGCGTCTGTACGCGACCATCACCATGATCTCGGTGGTGATCGGGCTCGCGGCCTCCGATCACATCAGCGCCACCGGAGCGGCCGCGACCGTTGTGACCACCGCGGTGGGCCTCTGGCTGGCCGCGCTGGTCGCGGACCAGCAGGCCCACCGTGTCGTGCACGGCCGCCTGGCGACGGGCCACGAGCTGCGCCGCATGCTGTCCGTCAGCAGCCCACTGCTGCTCTCCGCCGCGGGACCGCTGGTACTGATCGGTGCGGCCGCGCTCGGGCTGATGGCGGTGGACACCGCCCTGCTGATCTCGGCCGGGGTGAGCGTCGCCGGGCTGTTCACCTGGGGCTGGTACGGCGGCATCCGCATGGGCGGGGGCACGGGCCTGGCCCTGCTGGCCGGCACCCTGGACGCGGCCATCGGCACCGCGGTCGCCCTGGTCAAGGCCGCCGCCGGCCACTGACCGCCGCCACCGGACCACCGGGGAGTCCCCCGCTGCGGCGAGGGCGCGAGAATCCCGGACCCGCCGTAGCGTGGAAGCATCAGAGGTACTCCGTGGTGAGGGGCGATGCGCCATGACGTGGGCTTCGTGGACGACGACAGGAGTCTTCGCCGGACGAGGCGGAGTACGCACCGAAGAGGCGGGAGTCCTCACTGGCGACCTGACCGTGCACACCACCTGGTCGAGCCCGGAGGCCCATGTGGCGGTGCAGTACAGCGGCGGCTCGGACTGGTTCACCGTGACCGGCAGTCCGGTGCGCTGCGAATCCGAGGAGTTCAGCCGCCTCCTGCATCAGACGGTGGTGGACGCCGTACGCGCCGACGGGGCCGCCACGGTCCCGCAGGACCTGCCGGCGGAGGCCCACCGGGGCCCGCGCGCGTCGGCTTCCTGATCACTTCGCCTGGGCGAGCCGGACCGCGTCGGCGCCGGCCGGGAATCGCAGCTGGCCGGTCGTGTCGTGGGCGGCCGGCCACACGGTCTCGGCGACGTCGCTCTCCCCGGAGTACAGGTCCTGGCCCGTGAGCCGAGCAGGCGCACCGCCGCCCCCTGCTCGCGGGTGATCAGACGCCACAGGATCTGCCGCCTGACCAGCGGGGCCGGCACGGCACGGTCGCGGGGTTCGTCGAGCAGGCGCAGCAGCCGGACCACGTCGTCGAGCAGGGCACGAGGCCGAAGCCGAGGGCCGGCCGGTCGGGGGCGGCCCGGGTGAACGGCCCGGTGACCGGCAGGTCGACGGATGCCACGAGGTACTGCCCGGCTCCGTACTCGTAGACCCTGCAGCGCGCCGTACCGGGCACGGCCTCTGGTTTCACCGCCGTGCGCTTCTCCCTGGGATGTCTCGACGTCGGGACGGTCATTCCCGGCACTCATGGCCGGGAATGACCGGCGCGCATCCGGACTCAGTCCGTGGCAGCACCGAACCACGTGGGCAACCGGTCGATCAGATCCTGCTGATCGTCGCCGACCCACGCCACGTGGCCGTCCGGCCTCAGCAGTACCGCGGGCACGTCCAGTTCCTCACTGACGTCGACGACGTGGTCGACGCGGTCGGCCCAGCCCGCCACCGAGAGCCGGCCGGTCTGGTCCAGCAGCAGCCCGCGGCCGCCGTGCATCAGCTCGTAGAGGCTCCCCCGCTTCAGCACGATGTCCCGCATCCGCCGGCCGAGCAGTTCGTGGCCCTCGCCGAAGTCGTAGCGGAGCCCGATGGCGGTGATCTTCTCGATCAGGTACCGGTTGACGTTCTCGAACTCCATCAGCTCGGACAGCAGCCGGCGCACGGCCTGGGCGCCGGGCTCCGTGGACATCAGCTCCATCTGCGCGCGGGTGTTGTCCAGCACGGCGGCGGCCACCGGATGCCGTTCGGCCTCGTAGCTGTCCAGCAGCCCCTCCGGAGCCCAGCCGCCCACCTCGGCGGCCAGCTTCCAGCCGAGGTTGAAGGCGTCCTGGACGCCGAGGTTGAGTCCCTGGCCGCCGGTCGGCGGGTGGATGTGCGCCGCGTCGCCGGCCAGCAGCACCCGGCCGACCCGGTAGCGCTCGGCCTGCCGGGTGGCGTCGCCGAACCGCGACAGCCAGCGCGGTGAATGCACGCCGAAGTCGGTGCCGCCGACGGCCCGCAGCCGTTGCTTGAACTCCTCGAAGGTCGGCGGGACGGCACGGTCCGCAGCCACCCCCTCGGCGGGCACGACGACGCGGTACACCCCGTTCCCGAAGGGCGCCGCGCCGAACCGGAGCTGCGTCTTGCGCACCTCGGCCATCACGGCGGCCAGCGTCTCGGGCTCCGCGGTCAACTCCATCTCGCCCAGCAGCGTCTCGACCCGGGAGGGCTCGCCGGGGAAGCCGACGCCGAGCAGCTTGCGCACCGTGCTGCGGCCGCCGTCGCAGCCGACGAGGTGGCGCGAGCGCAGCCGCGTACCGTCGGCCAGCTCGACGTTCACCCCGTCCTCGTCCTGGCTGAGCCCGACCAGTTCGCAGCCGCGCCGGACCTCGGCGCCCAGCTCGGCGGCCCGCTCGGCCAGCAGGCGATCGGTGATCGTCTGGGGGATGCCGAGGACGTACGAGTGGGCGGTGTCCATCCCGTCCGGCCACGACGTGCCGAGGCCGGCGAAGAAGCCGCCGACCTCGTAGCGCCGGCCGTGCGCGAGGAACCGGTCCAGCAGTCCGCGCTGGGCCATCACCTCGATGCTGCGCACGTGGAGGCCGAGTGCGCGCACGTACGGGGTCGGCTCCGTCTCCTTGTCCAGCACGAGCACGTGCACACCGTGCAGCCTCAGCTCGCAGGCCAGCATCAGCCCGGTCGGTCCGCCACCGGCCACGATCACGTCGATCATCAAGATCCCCCATTCGACAAGGTTGCGTCTCGCCAGCCGCTCCGCGTCCCGCGGACCCGTACGCCGGTATGGCCGTACGTACTTCGCGAATCCCTGATTTCGTCAGGTTCTGGCTTCGATGGGAGATTCTGCGGCACGACCGGGGTCTTGCCGCAAGGCCCCTGGTGCGCTATATCTTGAGAGTGGCAAGGAGTGAGTGACCTCCTTGCCTTTTCTTTTTTGCCGTCCGCTGTGACCGTCCGGTGGGGGATGGGGTGCCGGAACGGCGGGGGATGCGGTGCCGGAACGGCGGGGGCCGATCGGACGCAACGCGGCGGGGGGGGGGGGGGGGGGGGCCCCCCCCCCCCCCCCCCCGTCCCCCCCCCCCCCCCCCCTGGGGGGGGGAGCCAGCCCCCTCACGCCAAAATATA
>NZ_JBVIWA010000009.1:0-176297 GCF_055595065.1 Streptomyces sp. NPDC040545 | reverse complement strand
GGGGGGAGAGGTGGGGGAGGTGGGGGGGGGTGGGGGGTTGGTGTTGGAGAAAGGGGGGGGGGGGGGGTGCAGGAAGGGGGGGGGCGGGTGGAAAACAAGGGGGGGGGGGCCCCCCCCCTCTGCCCCCCCCCGCCCGTTCATCGCGGCTCAGAGGTCACGCGCCGTTTCCTGGTCTCAGAACTGGAGCGCCCACGAGTCGATCTTGCCGGTGTCGGCGTTCGCGTTGTCGTTCACGCGGAGCTTCCACACTCCGTCGGCGACCTCGGCGGAGGCGTTCACCGTGAAGGTCTTGATGATGTTGTCCGCGCTGCCGCCGGCGCGGTTGTGCAGGGTGTAGACGGTGCCGTCGGGCGCGACCAGGTCCACCTTGAGGTCACCGATGTAGGTGTGCTTGATGTCGACCGCGACGGCCAGTGACGCCGGGGCGTTGCCGGCGACGCCGCCGACGGTGACGGGCGACTCGACGGTGGCGTTGTCGTTGATCGCGTAGTCGGCGGTGTTCTCGAACCGCTTGCCGGGCGGGACGGTGCCGCCCTCACCCACGTTGAGCAGCAGGTTCGGGGAGCCCGTGCCGGGGCTGGTCACCACGTTGGGGGTCGCGGCGGCCACGAGGCCGTCCCGGACCTGGGCGGGGGTGCTGGCCGGGTTCTGCGAGAGGTACAGCGCCGCCGCGCCGACCACGTGCGGGGTGGCCATCGAGGTGCCGGAGATGGTGTTGGTGGCCGTGTCGCCGGTGCCCCACGAGGAGGTGATGGAGGAGCCCGGCGCGAAGATGTCCAGGACGGTGCCGTAGTTGGAGTAGCTGGCCTTGGCGTCGGTGTTGGCGGTGGCGCCGACGGTGATGGCCTCGGCCACGCGCGCCGGGGACTTCGTCGAGGCGTTGGTGGACTCGTTGCCCGCGGCGACGCCGTAGGTGATGCCGGAGGCGATGGAGTTGCGCACGGCCGTGTCGAGCGCGGAGTCCGCGCCGCCGCCGAGCGACATGTTGGCGACCGCCGGCTTGACCGCGTTGCGGGTCACCCAGTCGATGCCCGCGACGACCTGGGCCGTCGTGCCGCTGCCGTTGTTGTCGAGCACGCGGACGCCGACGATCTTGGCCTTCTTGGCCACGCCGTACGCGCCGCCCGCGACGGTGCCGGCGACGTGCGTGCCGTGGCCGTGCCCGTCCTGGGCGGTGTTGTCGTTGTCGATGGCGTCGTAGCCGTAGGAGGCGCGGGTGCCGAAGTCCTGGTGGGTGATGCGGACTCCGGTGTCGATGATGTAAGCGGTGACGCCCTCACCCGCCTTGTCCGGGTAGGTGTAGCTCTGGTTGAGCGGGAGCGCGCGCTGGTCGATGCGGTCCAGGCCCCAGGACGGCGGGTTGGGCTGGGTCGCGTCGACGGTGAAGACACGGTTCTGCACGACGGACTTGACCGCCGGGTCGGCGGCGAGCTTCCGTGCCTGCGCTTCGGAGACCTCGACGGAGTAGCCGTTGAGGGCGGCGCTGTAGGTCTTGTCGATCTTCGCGCCGTACCGCTTGGCGACGGCCTTGCCGCTGTCGGCGGTGGAGCGTGCGGCGGAGTCCTTCAGGGTCACGATGTAGCTGCCGGAGACGGTTCCGGCGGCACCGGCGTTCTCGATGACGCCCTGCGCGCCGCTGTCGGCCGCCGAGGCGGGTAACGCGGCGGCGGCGCCGAGCGCGAGGGCGGCGACGGCGGTCGCGCCGATGCCGGCGAGCCTCCGGCGGGTGTGACGCATCACGGACATGTGGGGGGTCCTCCTCTGGGTGGGCACGGCGGGGTGGACGGCGGCCGACGGACATGGACATAGGCATGACCATGACAATGTGAAGCCCGACAGGCCGTCGCCTACGAAAGGTTGGCCCAGGCCTGACGCACCCACAAGAGGCTCACGGACGCGTAACATCCCCGCCATGCCCCGGTCATGATTGAGCAAAGGTGCCCCGCACATGACGTAGGCACGGCCCGGCCGGAACGGCTCCGGGCCGGGCACACGCGCCGCCACGCGGACCGCGCCCCGGCCCCGCCGGGTGCGCGGCTGCCCCCGGGAACGCGATTTTCCGCCGGACCCGGCCGCGGCGCCCGCACCGGCCGTGGGGTCGAACTCGCCGCCGCGGTACGGGTCCGGGCCACCGCCGCCTGGGACGTTCTCGGCGCCCCTGGAAGAGAGCCCACCCAGGCCGCGCCGCCGACCCGGCGGGTTCACGCCAAACGGCACCCCCTCGGGCCGAGCCCGCCGGACGAGGGCCGGGGCGTGGAAACGCACGCGGATCCGGCCGCGCGGTGCGCTCCGGAGCCGGTCCCGGCGGACGGCGGCGAGCACCCGGGGACGCCCCTGGCCGCGTAGTGCGCCCGGGCCGGGCCGAGTTGTGAAATTTTCGTGCCCGCGGTCCTCACCCGGCCCGGCCCGGTGGTCCCGAGGCATCCCGACGCCTCCCTCGCAGGGGGGAGGCGGGTGAGACGGGCCGCACTTCTTGCCAAGATGAGAAAGGCGCACCTGGTGGAATAGGCGGAGGCGCGGACGGAACTGATATCGGGGATGCCGCATCTCATCGAATCCGACAGTGGGTCAGCTGAGCGTGGTGAACGTTGACGACACAGCGGGCCGGTGGCGCTTCGAAGGCGGCGAGTGTTCCAGGATGACTCCCGCGTCGCCAACGCCATGCCAACCATGGGAGCACACAGGGCGTCGTGACGGTATGACACCGTGCAGGGACGCACGAGCGGCGGTTCTGCTTACCGGACCTCCCGCACCTGTTGGCTCGTCAGGGTGGGGATGGACATTGCACCGGCTCAGGCACAGTGCGTTGACGCACGACGCGGAGAACGGCACGTCCACACCGATGCTGCCGGCCCGTTCCCGCCAGGCCTCCGTACGGTCCCTGGCACGCTCCTCTCGCCCCGGCGTCGACGCGGTCGCCCGGCACGTTGCTGAGCGCGACCCCGCCGCTCGCCGTCGGGGTTGATCACAGCGGCCTACGGCACGTTCCCGGCGTATTCCGGCTGCCCTCCTACAGGGCCTCCGACAGCAGGACCGCCCTGCCCTGGCGGACACCACCCGAGTGCGACTCTCAGGGAGCGAGGTGCCACCACTGGTCGTCGTACTGGTCGCCGCAGGAGGTCTGCGCCGCGGGCCGGGACGCCTCGCGGCCCTGGACCGTCAGGCACTTGGCGTTGACGGCATTGCGCAGCATGAACTGGCCGGCCCGGTCGTCCCTCCCCCACTGCAGTTCCCAGTGCTGGCCGTCGTGCCGGGCGGCGGTGCAGGCGAACTGACGGGCCGGGGCGAAGTTCTCCGAGCCCAGCACGGCCAGGCACCGGCCGCTGTGCGCGTTGCGCAGCGTGCGGGTGTCGCCTCCGCCGTCCTGCGGGGCGAGCGTCCAGGTCCGGTCGGCGGCGCCGGTGCAGGTGTCCTGCACCGGGACGAGGCCGTCGTCGGTACCGGGCACCCGTAGGCACAGCTTGCTGTTGCGGTTGACCAGCCGCCCGGTGAGGGCCGACGGATCCGCCGTACCGGGACTCGGTGCGGGGGCCGTGGCCGTCGTCGTGTTCCCGGGCGGCGGGGCTGCGGCCCCGGTGTCCGGGTCGCCGCCGCCCACCCGGACGGCGATCACCGTGGCCACGCACACCAGGGCCACCGCGCAGGCCGACACGATACCGGCGCGGTGCTCGTGGAAGTTGACCTGGAGGTTCCCGCTGCCGCGCTGTACCCCGGACGGGCCGTGGTAGGTGTCGCCGCGGCGGCCGTCATCGCGCCCGCCGTCGCTCACGGGCGGGAGTCGAACCGGTTCACCTGGACGTTGCCGTCCCCGGACACCACCGCCGTCGGGCCGAGGAACACGTTCCGCGTGAATCCCCCGGTGGCCGGGCGCGCCGCCTCCGCGGCCTCGTCGAGCAGGGCCCTGAGCTCCGCCACGGCCGAGGACCGTTCGTCCGGTCCCAGCTGCTCCAGCAGGTCCTCGGTACGGGTCCGCCAGGCCGCACCGTGCCGGGCCCGCTCCTCGCTCCCGTTCCCTTCGGGACCGTTGCCGTCCTGCCCGGCTGCCGTCAGCTCGGCCGCGGTCCGGTCCAGGCGTTCCAGCTGAACGCTCTCCTGCTGCCGGTCCCCGCGGCCGAGCAGCCGGGCCAGCCGGTTGCGCAACGCCAGCCAGGCGTCCGTTCCGGCGGCCTGTACGACGCCCGAACCCACCGAAGCCGCCAGTGCGACCATCGCCTCGTCCAGCATGACGCTCCCCCTTCGCCGTCCCCGGGCAACAGCGTCAACGGTAGCCCCGCCCGGCCAGGGGTCAACAGCGCTGCCGGTGGCGGTTGTCGTCGTGGCGACGAGGGGAATCCGATGACTTCAAGCACGCCCGCCGCGACCGGAATCGGCCTGTCCGAGGTCACCGCCTCACAACTCGCCGAGGCCCGGCGGACCGCCGAGATCGCGAGCGTGCAGAACCGCTACAACCTCCTGGACCGGGCGTACGAGCGGGTCCTGGAGGCCTGCGAGGCCGCCGGTATCACCTTCCTCCCCTGGCTCCCGGTCGCCGCGGCAACACCCGCTCATACGAGGGAACTTGACGCGATCGATGCCGAACTGGGCGCTACGGCACCGCAACTCCTGCCCGCCTGGCTGCCCGCCCGGTCCCCGGTCGTGTTGCCGATCCCCGGGACGGCCTCACTCGCCCACCTCGAGCAGAACGTCGCCGCCGCGGATCTCCGGCTGGACGGGGCGCAGCTGCGAAGTCTCGACCGCCTGGCCGGCCCGGAAGGACGGAAGGGACGGAAGGGATGGAAGCGCCGGAAGGGAGGGCCTAGCCGTTCGGCCGCTGCGGGGTACTGGCCACGCCGGAGGCGCGGCCGCTGAGTTCGGCGTCCAGGGTCTGCTGGGCCATGCGCATGGACGCGGCGTACTTCGGCTCGGACATGCGCCGCCAGGCCTCGTCCGGCGCGACCTCCTCGACCCGGCTCATCACCCACCAGATGTTGCCGAACGGGTCCCGCACCCGGCCCCCGTGGTCCCCCCACGCGCTGTCGGCGGCCTCGGTGACCACGCGGGCTCCGTGGGCGACGGCGGCGGCCATCGCGGCGTCCGCGTCGCGCACGTAGATCCGCAGCATGGAGGGCGTCACCGGCCAGTCGGGCCGCCGGTCGAAGGCCAGTACGACCGTGTCGCCGACCCGGATCTCCCCGTGGCCGATGCTGCCGTCCGCGACCGCGACCCGGGCGATCTCCTCGCCGTCGAACGCCGCGGTGATGAAGTCGAGCAGCGCGCCCGTGTCGTCGGTGACCACCCAGGGCGCGACGCTGGTGTACCCCTCGGGGGCGAAGTGGTCCATCGGCTTCTTCCTCTCCTGTGGCTCTTCGTGACCTCACCACCGTAGGCCTGAACGAGGTCAGTTCCTGTCCTCGTTCAGGTGTCGATCCCCCACGGCGGTGCGGTCTGCCCGGCCGGGTGTGTCGGTGGTGGCCGGGACGCCTTCCGTCCGGCACGGTGGGCGCGATCGGTGACCGTCGTGCGTCCCGTGCGGCGGTCGCGCAGCGCGCGGGAGAGGTTCGCATGACCGAGAACGGCAGTTCCCCGACCAGCCGCCGTGCCCTCCTGCTGGCCGCCGGATCGGCCGGGGTCGCGGCGCTGACGGCGGCCTGCTCCGGCCCGGCCGGGACCCGGGGGGCGGCAGGACAGCCCTCCGCGTCACCGACGCTCGCGCCGTCGCCCGGTGGCAGCACCCCGGCCTGCGTCCTCGCCATGGAGGCGGGCGCCGGCCCGTACTACCTGGACCTGGACCGGGTCCGCTCCGACATCACGGAGGGCCGCAAAGGCGTGCCGTTCCGCCTGGACCTCACCGTCGTACGGGCCTCGGCGGGCTGCCGGCCGGTCACGGACGCCGCGGTCGACATCTGGCACGCCGACGCCTCGGGCGCCTACTCCACCGGAGGGGCCACCTTCCTGCGCGGTACGCAGGTCACGGACGCCGCCGGGCGCAGCACGTTCCGCACGATCGTGCCCGGCTGGTACGCGGGGCTGGCGCCGCACATCCACTTCAAGGTGCGCCCCGACCACCGTACCGAGACGACCTCGCAGTTCTTCTTCCCCGAGGACCTGTTGGTGCGGGTGTACGCGCGGCCGCCGTACGCGGAGCGCCGCGCGCCGCAGCACCCCAACGCCCGCGACAGCCGCTACCGCGCCTCCGGGGCCGCGATGACGCTCGCCCTGGTCCCCGACGGGCAGGGCTACCGCGCCGCGTACACCGTGGGAATCGCCTGAGCGTCAGAGGAGGGCGAGGCCCTCGATGAGTTCGGCCCCGGGGATCTGCGCGAACAGCTTCCCGGGTGCGATGAGCTTGCCGCGTCGGCGTCCGCTGCCGACGAGTACGTACGCCATGTCGGCGACCGCCGCGTCCACCAGGAGCGGCCAGTCCGCCGGCAGCCCGAGCGGGGTGATGCCCCCGTACTCCATGCCCGTCAGCTCCACGGCCGTCTCCATCGGCGCGAAGGACACCTTGCGCGCGCCCAGGTGGCGCCGGACGGCGCCGTTGACGTCGACCCGGCCGGCGGAGGGCACGAGGCAGGCGGCGAGGGTGACCGCGCCGCCGCGCTTGGCGGCGACGACCACGCAGTTCGCCGACCGATCGAGGAGCTCCGGCCCGTAGTGGGCGACGAAGGCAGCGGTGTCGGCGATCGCGGGGTCGGTGTCCACGTAGACGATCTGCTCTGCGGGCACGTCACCGGCCCAGCCGCGGACCGCTTCGGCGACGGGCGGCGTGAGTTCCGCGAGGCAGTCCGGAGCCGGCACCGCGTTGCCGAAGGACCCGATGGGAGCGCGCATGCCCGCACGCTAACACGGCCCGCTCACGGCGCCGATCGCCGTCCGCCGCACCGGCCGACGAGTGCACGCGTCCGATTCCGGGGTGTCGCTCTGCCGCGTCAGCCGACCTGGATTCCGATGACACAGGTGTCGTCGTCCGTGTCCGACCGGCTCTCGGCGAGGAGGCGGTCCAGCTGCCGGTCCAGGGCTCCGGCGCCGGCGGCCGCCGCGTTCATGAGGTGGCCGAGCGAGTCCTGCACCGAGGAGTCCCGCCGCTCCACCAGCCCGTCCGTGTACATCAGCAGGGTGTCGTCCGGTTCGAGCCGCACCTCCCGCTCGGCGTACGTCACTTCGGGGAGCGCGCCGAGGAGCAGGCCCTCGATGAGCGGGAAGGCCTCCGCCTCGCCGCCGCGGAGGAGTACGGGCGGCAGGTGCCCTGCGCGCGCCCAGCGCATCACCCTGGTGCGGGGGTCGAAGAGCCCGCAGACCGCAGTGGCCGTCACGTGCTTGGCGAGGTGGTGGGTGACCGTGTTGAGCCAGGACAGCAGCTGGGCGGGGCCCGCTCCGGTCACGGCGAGGCCGCGCAGCGCGTTGCGCAGGACGACCATGCCGGTGGCCGCCTCGATTCCGTGTCCGGCGACGTCGCCCACGGAGAGCATGACCAGCCCGGACGGCAGGACCACGGTGTCGTACCAGTCGCCGCCGACGAGCGACTCGGTCTCGGCGGGCCGGTAGCGGACGGCGACGCGCAGGCCGGGTGCCTCGACGGCCGGCGGGGTGGGGGGCATGATCGCGTGCTGGAGCTGCAGGGCGAGGCGGTTGCGTTCGGCGGACTCGGCCTCGGTGTGGGCGAGTTGGTCACGGGTCGCGGCCAGGGCGACCTCGGTCCAGTGCTGTGCGGAGATGTCCTGGTAGGCGCCGCGGACGGCGTGGAGGCGCTGGTCGGCGTCGAGGACGGGCTCGGCGACGACGCGGATGTGCCGGGTGATGCCGTCGGGCCTGCGCAGGCGCAGGTTGACGGAGGCCGGACGGCGGTAGCGCAGCACGGCCCGCAGGAAGCGGTCCAGGGCTGCGGAGTCGTCGGGGTGGGCGTAGCCGGGCAGTTCCCGCAGCCGCACGGGCGGGGCGGTGGCCGGGAGTCCGTGCAGCGCGTACAGCTGCGCGTTCCAGGTGATCGCGCCGGTGGCGAGGTTCTCCTCGAAGCCGCCGATCCGGCCCAGGCGCTGGGCGTGCTGGAGGAGGTCGGCCAGTCGTGCCGTCTCGTCCTCGACGCGCCAGATCAGCAGGACGGCGGCCCCGTGGCGGCTGACGCTGATGTCCGCGACCGAGATGAGGGGGATCTGGTCGACGAGCGCGGTCAGGCTCATGCGTTCGGCGCGGAAGGGCTCGCCCGTCGCGTGCACGCGCTCGATGATGTCGAAGAGCCCGTTCTCGCCCCCGGCCATCGGATAGGCCTCCAGCAGCAGGGCGCCGTTCACGTCGCCGCGCGGCCGCCCGGCGGGATCGACGAACCGGCTGCCGACGTGACGGATGTGGAAGTCGGTCAGCCGGCCCTCGTGGTCGAGTACGGGGGTGAGGACCACGGCGGGGTCGTGCAGGCCCTCGGCGAGGTCGATCAGCTCCGCGACGTCCGGGAGCACCGCGTCGAACGAGCCGGGGTCGGCCGCAGGTGCGGCGTCCATGGTGCGGGCGCACAGTTCGGCGAGGGCCTCGACCTGGCGCTCGATCTGCGGGGACTGCGGCGCCAGGGGCTGCGGCCAGCAGATTTCCAGGACGCCGTGGATCCGTCCGCCGGTCCCGGCCGGTACGGCCATCCGCCCGCCGTCGGGCCGCTGGAGGTGGCCGATCGAGGGCGGTCCGTCGTGCTGGAGCCGGGCGAGGGTGACCAGCCGGCGCTCGCGCAGCGCGAGGCGGGCGACGGTGGAGACGCCCGGGGGTACGTGGCGCCAGCGTGCGGCTTCCCCGGGCGGGAAGCCGGCGTGGCCGGCGAGGGCCAGGGAGCCGTCGGGGGCCGCGCTCCAGACGGCGACGGCGACCGCGCCCAGGGGCCCGAGGGCGTGCGTCAGGAGGGACTCGGCCACTGCCTGGGTGTCGTCGGCGGCGGCCAGGACCCCGCTCTCGGCGGTACGCAGCCGCACGGAGACCGTGGTGGACCGCTCGGCCGCATCCGGCGTGCCGGTGCGCCGGGCGAAGGCTGCGGCGACCTCGCTCACGTGGTCGCGGGAAGCCTGGTTGACGATGTCGGCGGCCAGTTCGAGCACGGACAGCCCGGTCTCGCGGGACAGTTCGCCGAGCTGGCGTGCCGCCGCGGCGGGGGTGCAGCTCAGCTGTCCGATCAGGATGCCCTTGGCCAGCTCGACCAGGGCCCTGCCGTCCGCGGCGGCGTGCGCCTCCCGCACCTCGCGGCGCAGCCGTTCCACGGTGGCGACCAGGCGTCCCAGGGGGGCCGGCGCATGGTGCGGGACCGTGTTCCGGGACGGCTCCTCGGCGACCGTTCCCGGC
The DNA here is from genome assembly GCF_055595065.1 of Streptomyces sp. NPDC040545. NCBI lineage: Bacteria > Bacillati > Actinomycetota > Actinomycetes > Kitasatosporales > Streptomycetaceae > Streptomyces > Streptomyces sp. NPDC040545. Next base: position 167,006 of record NZ_JBVIWA010000009.1, on the reverse strand, counting down.
GGGCGGGAATCGTCGTGCCGCTGTGTGGCGGGGTTCATCCGGTGAGCCAGTGCCGGACGCGGGCGATGAGGTCGTCGGCGTCGACCGGCTTGGTCACGTAGTCGCTGGCTCCCGCGGCGAGGCTCTTCTCGCGGTCGCCCGGCATCGCCTTGGCGGTGACCGCGATGATGGGCAGCCCCTCGTAGGCCGGCATCCGCCGGATCTCGGCGGTCGCCGCGTAGCCGTCCAGTTCGGGCATCATCACGTCCATCAGGATCAGGTCGACGCCCTCGTTGCGGGTGAGGGTGTCGATGCCCTTGCGGCCGTCCTCCGCGTGCAGGACGCGGACACCGTGCAGTTCCAGCACCCCGCTGAGGGCGAACAGGTTGCGCGCGTCGTCGTCGACGACGAGGACGGTACGTCCGGCCAGGTCGTCGTCGAGCGGATGGGGTCCCTGCCGGTCCTGCGCGTCCTCGTGGACGAGGGGCAGTACGTCCCCCGGCCGGTCGGCGGACAGGTGCAGCACGATGCGTTCCCGGAGCTCGTCCAGGCTCGACAGCAGTTCCAGCCGGCGCGACGCGGCCCGGTCCCGCAGCGCCCGCTCCTGCCCGGTCTTCAGGCGCGGGTTGTTGTGCGCGAGGACCGGGAGGGTGGAGAGCGCCGGGTCTCCGTCGAGCGCCTCGAGGAAGCGCAGGGCCTCGCCGCCGGGCATGTCGAGTTCGAGGACGACGCAGTGGAAGGAGTGCGAGGCCAGGGCGGCGGCGGCTTCCCGTGAGCTCGTGGCGTTGACCACCTGGACGGCCTCGCGGTGGTCGCCCGTCGGCAGATGGCCGGGGGTGAGGTCCCTGTCGGCGCTCTCGGCGACGAGGGAGAGCAGGCCGTGGGGACGCTCCTCGATCACCAGGAGCCGGCGGGCCCGCCGCTGCGGCGGGACCGGAGCGGCCGTGCCGACGGCGCCGGCCGGTACGGGATGTCCGGCGGCGCCGGTGTGCCCCGCCGCCGCGAGTGCCTCGATCTCCCCGGGGGTCCCGGGGAGGGGTTCCTCCTCGTAGTCCGCCCGGCTGACCGGCAGATAGAGGGTGAAGGTGCTGCCCTGTCCCGGTGTGCTCTCCGCGACGACGGCACCGCCGAGGAGCTGGGCGATCTCGCGGCTGATGGACAGCCCGAGCCCGGTGCCGCCGTACTTGCGGCTGGTGGTGCCGTCGGCCTGCTGGAAGGCGCCGAAGACGGACTCCAGCTGCTGCTCCGGGATACCGATGCCCGTGTCCCGTACCCGGAAGGCGAGCATGGGCGCGCGGCCGGGGAGCCCGGCGGGGACCTCGGACGGCGCCGCGGGTTCGATCCGCAGCTCGACACCGCCGCGCTCGGTGAACTTGACCGCGTTGGAGAGCAGGTTGCGCAGGATCTGGCGCAGGCGGGCGTCGTCGGTGAGCAGGTCGGCCGGGGCGTCGGGAGCGGTGGTGACGGTGAAATCGAGGCTCTTCTGCGTGGTCAGTGGGCGGAAGGTGGCTTCGACGTACTCCAGCAGCTGCGGCAGGTCCACCCGCTCGGGATTGACGTCCATCTTCCCCGCCTCGACCTTCGAGAGGTCGAGGATGTCGTTGATCAGCTGCAGCAGGTCCGAGCCCGCCGAGTGGATGATGCCCGCGTACTCGACCTGCTTCGGGGAGAGGTTGCGGGTCGGGTTCTGGGCGAGCAGCTGGGCGAGGATGAGGAGGCTGTTGAGCGGCGTCCGCAGCTCGTGGCTCATGTTGGCCAGGAACTCGGACTTGTAGGTGGAGGCGCGCGACAACTGCCGGGCCCGGTCCTCCAGTTCCTGCCGGGCCTGTTCGATCTCCAGGTTCTTGGCCTCGATGTCGCTGTTCTGGCTGGCGAGCAGGGCCGCCTTCTCCTCCAGCTCCGCGTTGGAGCGCTGCAGTTCCACCTGCTGGACCTGCAGTTCCTCCGAACGTGCCTGGAGCTCCCCGGTCAGCCGCTGGGACTCCTCGAGGAGTTCGTCGGTACGGGCGTTGGCGACGATGGTGTTGAGGTTGACGCCGACCGTCTCCATCAACTGGCCGAGGAAGTCCCGGTGTACGGGGGTGAAGGCGGAGAAGGAGGCGAGCTCGATCACACCGAGGACCTGGTCCTCCACCACGATGGGCAGGATGATCAGGCTGCCCGGGGTGGTGTGGCCGAGCCCGGACGAGATGACGTAGCCGGCGGGCACCTGGTCGGTGGCGATGATCCGGTGGCTGCGCGCGGCCTGCCCCACGAGGGACTCCCCGAGGGCGAATCCGGTGCCCTCCCCGCTGCCGGCGGGGCGGCCGTAGGAGCCGACCAGGATGAGCAGGGGGCCGTCGGGGCCGTCCTCGGCGAGGTAGAAGGCCCCGTACTGGGCGGCGACGAGCGGCGTCAGTTCGTCCATGACGAGTTCCGCGACGGCGGCGAGGTCCCGGTGGCCCTGCATCATCCCCGAGATCCGGGCCAGGTTGGACTTGAGCCAGTCCTGCTCCTGGTTGGCCCGGGTGCTTTCCCGGAGCGAGCCGACCATGGAGTTGATGTTGTCCTTGAGCTCGGCGACCTCACCCGAGGCGTCGACGGTGATCGAGCGGGTCAGGTCCCCCTCGGCGACCGCGCTGGCGACCTCGGCGATGGCCCGGACCTGGCGGGTGAGGTTGCCGGCCAGCTCGTTGACGTTCTCGGTCAGCCGCTTCCACGTGCCAGAGACGCCCTCGACCTCGGCCTGGCCGCCGAGCCGGCCCTCGCTGCCGACCTCGCGGGCGACGCGGGTGACCTCGGCGGCGAAGGAGGAGAGCTGGTCGACCATCGTGTTGATGGTGGTCTTCAGCTCCAGGATCTCCCCCCGCGCGTCCACGTCGATCTTCTTGGACAGGTCGCCGTTGGCGACGGCCGTCGTGACGAGCGCGATATTGCGGACCTGGCCGGTGAGGTTGTTCGCCATGGAGTTGACGTTGTCGGTGAGGTCCTTCCAGGTACCGGCGACGTGGGGAACCTGTGCCTGCCCGCCGAGCCGGCCCTCGGTGCCGACCTCGCGGGCCACCCGCGTCACCTCGTCGGCGAACGCGGACAGCGTGTCGACCATCGTGTTGATGACGCCGGCCAGCGCGGCGACCTCGCCCTTCGCCTCCACCATGATCTTCTGTGAGAGGTCGCCGCGGGCGACGGCGGTGGCCACCTGGGCGATGGAACGTACCTGGCCCGTCAAGTTGGACGCCATGACGTTGACGTTGTCGGTGAGGTCCTTCCACGTGCCGGAGACCCCGCGCACCGTTGCCTGGCCGCCCAGGTTGCCCTCGGTGCCGACCTCGCGGGCCACCCGGGTCACCTCGTCGGCGAAGGCGGAGAGCTGGTCGACCATCGTGTTGATGGTCTCCTTCAGCTCCAGGATCTCCCCGCGCGCGTCCACCCGGATCTTCTGCGTGAGATCGCCCTGGGCCACCGCGGTGGTGACCTCCGCGATCGAGCGCACCTGGGCGGTCAGGTTGTCGGCCATGACGTTGACCGACTCGGTCAGGTCCTTCCAGGTGCCCGACACGCCCTTGACGTCCGCCTGGCCGCCGAGCCGGCCCTCGGTGCCGACCTCCCGGGCGACCCGGGTGACCTCTCCGGCGAAGGCGGACAGCTGGTCGACCATCGTGTTGATGGTCTCCTTCAGCTCCAGGATCTCCCCGCGCGCGGTGACGTTGATCTTCTGCGAGAGGTCGCCCTTGGCCACGGCCGTGGCGACCTGGGCGATGGAGCGCACCTGGGCCGTGAGATTTCCGGCCATGAAGTTGACCGAATCCGTCAGGTCCAGCCAGGCGCCTCCGACTCCCGGTACGTCCGCCTGGCCGCCGAGCGTTCCTTCGGTGCCCACCTCGCGGGCCACGCGGGTCACCTCGGACGTGAACAGCGACAACTGGTCGGCCATCCCGTTGAACACGGTGGCGATCTCGCCGAGCAGCCCGTCCGCCGTATCGGGCAGCCTCGTACGGAAGTCCCCGTCCCGTACGGCCGTCAGGCCGGCCAGCAGCTGGCGCAGTTCCGATTCGCCGACCCTGTCCTCGCCGGGGAACGCCGCTGACCTGCCCGGCGCCTCCGTGCCCGTCCGCTCAGCCATCTGCCAACCTCACTCTAGACAACGACCGCCCCGGCGCCGGGGACAGGACATGATGGGGATCCGCCATCGCCGCGCGACCGGTGATGAAGGCTATCGTCGACGGAAGCTCACCCGATCACCCGGTCACGACCAGCTGACGGCGTCCTCGACGCTCGGGTGGAGGGACAGGACCGTATCGGCGCCCGTCAGGGCGAAGAGACGGCGGAGTTGCTCGCCGGGGCCGGCGATGCGCAGCGTGGTGAGGTGGTGCACCCGCAACAGCAGGTTCAGGAACGAGGAGTCGCCGAAGGTGATGGAGCCCGCGTCCAGGACCACCAGCCGGTGCTGGTCCGCGGCAGAGGCGAGCGCCTCCTCGAGCGGGGCTAGCGTGTCCTGGTCGAGCTCCCCGTGCGCCGCGACCACCCACCCGGCTCCGGCCGGGTAGCTGTTCCCGACGACGCCTTCGTGGTACGCGTCCGCTGCTCCGGTCATGTCCGCCTCCCCGGATCGTCACCTGTACGGCTTCCGCAAGGGAGTATGCCTGCTCGCCGGCCGGTCGAGGACGCCAAGGCCGGCGGCACACGCACCCGGAGGCCGGCGCGCCACCTCATCGGCGGTGGCCGCGGAGAAAAGTTTCCGCGAGGAGCGAATAAGGCGGTGAAGCCGGGGCACAAGCGCCCGAGCAGCCGTCAGTCAATCGGGAGGGAACGGCCACCATGTCTCGCTCGGCCACCGTCGCAGGCCCCATTCGTGCAACAGACGCGCCCATGACGCCCACCGTGCCCGGCACCACCGTGGGAGTCCCACGTCAGGACGTGGAACTGCCCGAGGTCAAGAACGCCCGGGAGATGGCCCCTGCCGACGCCCGCGAGCTTTCGAGGCTCTTCTTCCTGCGTCTCGGTGCCCTGGAAGAAGGCACGCGCGAGTACCAGTACGCCCGCAACACCCTGATCGAGATGAATCTCTCGCTGGTCCAGTTCGCCGCGCGGCGCTTCCGCGCCCGCGTGCTGGGTGGTGGTCTGGACATGGACGACATCATCCAGGTGGGGACCATCGGTCTCATCAAGGCCATCGACCGCTACGAGCCCGAACGCGAGGTCGAGTTCTCCACTCTCGCTCTCCCGTACATCACCGGTGAGATCAAGCGCTACTTCCGTGACACCACCTGGGCGGTGCACGTCCCGCGCCGTCTGCAGGAACGGCGTACGGAGCTCGCCAAGGCCCAGGAGGCCCTGACCGACGTCCTCGGCCGGTCCCCGACGGTCAAGGAGGTCGCCCAGCACCTCGAACTGACCGAGGAAGAGGTCATCGACGGGCTGGTCGCCGCGAACGGCTACACGAGCGGCTCCCTGGACACCTCCGCCGAGAGCGACGAGCCGTCGACGACGACGGGCCGGACGACCCGTCCGCTGGCGGACCGGCTCGGTGACGTCGACCCCGCCATGGAACTCTTCGAGGAGTTCCACACCCTCGCGCCCCTGCTGGAGCAGCTGGACGAACGCGACCGGACGATCCTGCGGCTGCGCTTCGGCCAGGACAGGACGCAGGCGGAGATCGGCGCGGAACTGGGCATCTCGCAGATGCAGGTCTCGCGCCTGCTGTCCCGGACCCTGGCGCGGCTGCGCGCCGGCATGCTCTCGGTGTAGGCAGCGAGCATGCCCTCACCCCACCGGCACGACGGCTCCCCGCCCCGCCCGCCCGTCGGCGCGCAGGCGCTCTACGACGACGGGACGTGGGCGGACGCGGTCCTGCGGTGCGCGACCGCCGGGACGGGTTCGGCTACGACGCTGACCGCCCGGCCGTTGCGCGACCGTCCGGGTGCCCTGCTGAGGGGCAGCTGCGACCTCGACACCCGCCCGGTCCTGCGCGCGGCACTCGGTGTCGTCACCCGGATCCCGGGCCCGGTCGTCCATCTCGACCTGTCCGCCGTTGCCTTTCTCGACACGGCCGCCGTCGCCGCCCTGGTGCAGGCCAATGCCACCGTCACCGGCCAGGGGCGTCGCCTGCTGCTCCACCACCCGCCATACTCGCTCCGCAAGCTCGTGGAGATGTTCCCGGACGAATGTGCCGCGCTGGAGGTCGCAGCATGATCAATCTTCCTGCGTCCGGCGCCTCCGGAGCCTTCATCCACCCCGCCCTCTTCTACCGGGGGCAGGCGGACTACTTGGCAGGCGTGGGCGGGTTCGTCCGGGCCGCCCTCGCGGCCGACGAGCCGGTGCTCGTGGCCGTCCCCGGCCCGCGGCTGGATGCGCTGCGCGAGGACCTCGGCGCCGCCACGGCCGGGGTCACCTGGACGGACATGACGCACCTGGGCCGCAATCCCGGCCGCATCCTGGCCGCCCTGCAGGATTTCGCCGACCGGTGCGCGGACCGGCCGGCCCGGATCGTGGGCGAGCCGATCTGGCCCGGCCGCTCGCGGGCCGAGGTGCTGGAGGCCACCCGTCACGAGGCCCTCATCAACACCGCATTCGCGGGGCGGCAGGCCACCATCCTGTGCCCGTACGACGTCCTCGGCCTGCCGGGATCCGTGGTGTCCGATGCCCGGCGTACGCATCCCACGCTGCTGGAGGACGGCAAGGCCCTGCTGAGCCCGGAATACGCGGACGCCTCGTCGGTCTGCGCCGACTGCGACGCCCCCCTGCCGGAGCCCGACGGCGGTGCGCCCTGGCTGGCCTACACCCACGGGCAGCTGAGCGAGGTACGTGCGTACACCGAGGCCTTCGCCCGGGGCACGGCCCTGAGCGCGGCGCGGCGCGGCGACCTCGTCCTGGCGGTCGCCGAGGCCACCGCGAACTCCCTCGCCCACGGGGGCGGGAGCGGCGCGATCCGGCTGTGGAGCACCGCAGGATCCGGTCCGGATGCCGGGGTCGTGGCCGAGATCCGCGACGCAGGTCACCTCGCCGACCCGTTGGCGGGACGCCGCCGGCCCGCCCTGGCCTCGGTCGACGGCGGCCGAGGCCTGTGGATGATCCACCAGCTGTGCGACCTGGTCGAGATCCGGGCCTCGGACAGCGGCTTCACTCTGAGGCTGCACATGACAACCTTCTGAGCGGCCGGTGGTCCCCTTAGACTGTCAGTCGTGTGCCCGGGTGTCCTCGGCCCCACGGGCCTGTTCGTTCCCGCGAACAGGGACCAATGTCAACGGTGGGGGTGAGAGACCACAGTGGAAACGATCGGGCCGGAAACCGGCGACCGCAGGCCTGCCGGGCTTTCCGTCGCGGGGCAGCGCCGTCGGCTCGCCCTGGCCGGCGTACGCGGATCCGTGGCCAAGGGCCGCGACTTCGCCCGCCAGGCCCTGCTCGACTGGGGCTGGAGCGGGACCGAGACGTCGGAGGACGCCCTGCTCCTCGTGTCCGAGCTGCTGACCAACGCGACCCTGCACGCGGGTGGCTGCATCGAGCTCGCGCTGTCGGCCGGTGAGGTCCTGCGGATCGAGGTCTTCGACGGCACCACCACGCCGCCCCGCCGCCACCCGTCGCCGCAGCGTGGCCTCCCTGGCGGCCACGGCCTCTACATCGTGGAGCGCGTCTCCGATCGCTGGGGCACCCGCACGCACGAGAACGGCAAGGCCGTCTGGGCCGAGATCGAGGCGTCGCGGCTGACCTCGGGCAGGTCCACGGGCCTCTGACCCGGCCGGGCCGCGCGCCCGCGGCCGCCCCGCGCCCGCTCCGCCCCGCGCCCGCGTCCCCGTACCGGAGCTTCGTTCCGCGGGACGGGGGCAGGCGCGCGGTATGACATCCCACGCACTCGACTCCTTGGCCCTGACCCCGGCGCCCGGCCCCGCCTGGCTCCATCTGGCCGTCATCGCGTTCGCTCTCCTCGTCCTGTTCCACAGCCTGGCCCGGCACCGGTAGCGGGGGCGGAGGCTCCCCGCACGGTGCACGTCACCCACGGCTGTGAGTGCGGCACGGTACGAAATTCTTTCCCCGCTTCTGTTTGAGCCCTCGATTCAGGGCCAGACGCGTAAGTGTCGGCGAGTTGCCGTTTCGAGCGGGGCGGCGACCCGTCGAGATCCGCGGCCGCACGCAGGTGTCCCGTCCCCCCGGGCACCACGTGCGGCCGCGGTCTTGCAGGGTCCTGACAGCGGTCGGTATTGCGGGCCGCGTGGCGGGGCCGACGACGACAGGGAAGGGGTACGCATGTCGCACGTCGAGGAGTACGTCGAGGTCAACGTTCCGGCACGGACGGCCTACAACCAGTGGACGCAGTTCGAGGAGTTCCCCGTCTTCATGGAGGGGGTCGAACGCATCGAACAGCGCACGGACACGCTCACCCACTGGGTGACGAACGTGAACGGCGTCCGGCGTGAGTTCGACGCGCAGATCACCGAGCAGTACCCGGACCGCCGCGTCGCATGGATGACGGTGGACGGGGAGACGCGCCAGGCCGGGCTGGTGACCTTCCAGCCGATCGACGCGACCACCACCAAGGTCGTCCTGCACATGAACTGGGTGCCCGACGGGCTGGCCGAGAGCGCGGCCGACAAGCTCGGCTTCGTCAAACGCCAGGTCGCCGGCGATCTGAAGCGGTTCAAGCTCTTCATCGAGTCCCGCGGATCCGAGACGGGCGCCTGGCGGGGCGAGGTCTGACCGCGATGGGCAACGGCCGCGCGAGCAGAGGCGTCCGGGCCGCGTCCCGCGGTGGCGGGGGCCGGGAGGTCACGGCGCGCTGCGGGCTCGTGGCCCGCGGTGTGCTGTACGTACTGGTCGGGATGCTGGCCCTGCGGGTGGCCTTCGGTGATGCCGGGGGCAAGGAGGCCGACCGCCAGGGCGCCCTCCAGGAGCTGATGGGCAAGCCCTTCGGCGGCGTCCTCGTCTGGGCCGTGGGCATCGGGATCGTCGGCATGATGCTGTGGCGCCTGTCGGAGGCGGTGTTCGGCGCGGCCGGACCCGACGGCGGCAAGCCGGTGAAGCGGCTGGCCTCGGCGGGCCGGACCGTCTTCTACGCCGCGGTCGCCTTCTCCGTCCTGTCGTTCGCGGCGGGCGGAGGAGGGCACTCCGGAGACCAGCAGTCCCGCGACATGACGGCGCGGGCCCTGGATCTGCCCGCCGGCCAGTGGCTGGTGGGAGCGGCCGGGCTCGGGATCGCCGTTGCGGGCGCGGTCATCGCGGTGCAGGCGGCACGGCGCAGCTTCCGCAAGCATCTCGCCATGGACGGGGTCTCGGCGCGGTGGCGCGCGGCCGTCGGCTTTCTCGGCGTGACCGGCGGCCTGGCCCGGGGCGCCCTGTTCACGGCGGTCGGCGGCTTCGTCGTGTACGCCGCGGTGCGCTACGACCCGGCGCAGGCGAAGGGCATCGACGACACCCTGAGGTCGTTCACCCGGACGCCGGCGGGACCGTGGCTGCTGGTCGCGGTCGCCCTCGGGCTGATGCTCTTCGGGGCGTTCTCCTGGGCGATGGCCCGGTGGCGCGAGGTCTGATCCCCGGACAGGTGGGGGGCCGCCGTACGACCCGTCCGGGCTCAGCGGTGCCACCAGTGGCTGCGGCGCGGGTGTACGGCCCGGCCCAGCCGCAGGCCCATGAGCACGTACCCGATGAGCGCTCCGGCCGTGTTGAGGATGACGTCGTCGATGTCGAAGACGCGTCCGGTGATCAGGGCTCCCTGGGTGAGTTCCACCAGGGTCATCAGGGCGACCGTCACCGCGCCGACCCGTACCAGCCCCCGGGCCGGGGGCAGCAGGACCGGCAGGAGCACTCCGAACGGCAGTCCCAGCAGCAGGTTCCCGCCCAGCTGGCGCACCGCCTCGATCGTCGACGTCCCGTCCAGATAGGCTCTGATCGAATGACCGGGTCGGACATTGCTGTGGACGAGGGTCTCCGACGCGGCGGACGGTTCGAGCGTCAGCCGGGCCAGGACCGCACCGAACAGGACGGTCCCGACGAAGGCGATCACCATGGCCAGCGCCCGGACGGCCGGGTGCGCCGGACGTCGTTGCCGCCGGCCGGCCGCCGTGGCCCCATCCGCGAATCCCTCGGATCCCCTGGACCCGTCGGATTCCTCCGACACCGCACCATGACGCCGCGCCTGCCTCCATGTCATGCGGGCGCGTCTACCCTGTGGACGGCTGTGTACGCGTGCTCCGTTGACGGTCCGCCACAGCAGCCCGGTCGCCGGGTAGCCCGTACCCGGGGCGTCCCGCGCGCATGCCCGACGGCCCCGGCGGACACAAGGAGGATGCATGGCACAAGATGCCCAAAAAGGGCGGAGCGAGACCGTGGAGGAACGCGCGGACCGGCAGTGGCAGGAGCTCATCCAGGAGATCCGCGTCGCGCAGACGGGCGTGCAGATCCTCTTCGGCTTCCTGCTGACCGTCGCCTTCACCCCGCATTTCCAGGGGCTGCCCCCGACCGACAAGGTGATCTACATCATCACCGTGGTGCTGGGCGCACTGGCCACGGGGGCGCTGATCGGGCCCGTCTCCTTCCACCGCATCGTCAAGGGCCGCCGGATCAAACCCGAGGCGGTCGCGTGGGCCTCGCGTCTGACCTTCACCGGACTGATCCTGCTCCTGGCCACCTGCACCTCGGCCCTCCTCCTCGTGCTGCGGGTCGCCGCGCACAACGCGGTCGTGCCGTGGCTGGTCGCGGGAGTCCTGGCCTGGTACCTCCTGTGCTGGTTCGTCCTCCCCCTCTGGGCGCGCGTCCGCTACACCGCGGCGAGCGCGGAGGCGAGCGAAGAGGCGAGCTGAGCGGCGGAGGGCTTCAGAAGGCGGGTGTGGCCGTCGTCGTTTCCGCGCAGCCCAGGACTACCGCGGCAAGATCACCTCGCTCGCTCAGCAACGCGCGCTGGACGCGGGCGCCATTGCCGCGTTTCAGCAGAGTGGCGATCTCCGCGCTCACCCGTTCCTGGTCGCCGTGATCGACGAGCGCCTCACGGACGTGCTCGTGGAGGGCCCGTACGGCGGTGGCGGGAGCGGTCTCCCGCATCGTCAGGGGGTGCAGCAGCGGGCCGTCCAGCCCCGACCGCCCGGCCCGCCAGCCGGCTAGCCGCAGCAGGCCCGTACCGACCCGCGCGGGCGGCTCCCCGGCCCGCCAGGCCCGGGCGGCCGTCTCGACCAGCGCGCGGACGAGGGCGGCCAGGAGCACCGTGGTCCCCGCCTCCAGACACACGTCCGCGACCCGGATCTCCACCGTGGGGTAGACGGCCGACAGGCGGGCATCGAAGTAGATCATTCTTTCGTCGTGCAGCACGCCGGTGCCCACCATCGCGCGGACCTCTTCGTGGTAGCGGTCGGCGGACCCGAAGACGTCCACGGGCCCGGCCGAGGGCAACCGGTTCCACACCCGGCTCCGGTAGCTTCCGTACCCGGTGTCCGTGCCCTGCCAGAAGGGGGAGTTCGCGCTCATCGCCAGCAGTACGGCGAGCCAGGGGCGGATCCGGTCCAGGACGGCCACGCCCTCCTCGTCCGACTCGACCGCGACGTGGACGTGGCATCCGCAGGTCAGCTGCTCCTGCGCGGTCAGGCCGAACTGATCGGCGATCCACTCGTACCGCTGCCCGGGACTGCGCGAGGGCCGCACGGGCAGGGGCGACGTGCCGAGGGCCGCCACGAGGGCTCCGGCGGACGCCGCGTGCCGGGCCGCCTCCGTGCGCCACCGGACAATCTCCTCCTGGAGCTCGCCCATCTCCGTCACCGGCTTGGTGCCGAACTCCATCTGCTCCCTCTGGAGCTCCTTCTCGAAGACGTGCTCCTTCGCTCCCCCGCCCTTGGAGCACTCCCCCGTGCAGTGGTCCGCCGCCGCCAGGACCGGGCCCGACACGGCCAGCGGCTCACCGGTGGCAGCGTCCACCAGCAACAGCTCTTCTTCCACTCCCACGCTTCGCATTCCGCCGCCGCCCATCGCTCCGGGGTTCAGATCGATACAGGTGGCCGCGTTCGAGGTGAGCGCCCCGATGCCGCACGCACCCGCGGAAACCTTGCCGTCTCACGTTCACACGTATCGCGGTTCCATGCATCCGCCGTCACGGGCGGTACCGCCGTACATGTGCCGAGGTCCCGCACCCGTGGGGGTGCGGGACCTCGGCACAGACACTGGTGCGCGGTCAGCGCTTGAAGACATCCTTCATCTTCTCTTTGGCCTGACGGGCGTCACCCTTGGCCTTCTCGGCCCGGCCGTCCGTGGTCAGGCGTTCGTTGCCCACCGCGCGCCCAGCGGCCTCCTTGAGCTTTCCCTTGGCCTGCTCGGCCTTGGCGCGGCCCTTCTCCTTGTCCGACACAGCTGATCACTCCCTGGTGAATCGGAACGAATATGCGGACTGCACGCTTTCATCCGACCGCAATTCCGAGGGCCGAAGTCCGAGCCCCGGCGTCCCCCGTTCGGCGTAGCGCCGACAGGTCAGTAGTAGTGGCGCCGGCCACCGACCGCGTGCCCGACCGAGCCCAGGATCCACAGCACCGCACCCACTACGAGCAGGATGATCCCGATCGTCCACAGGATGGAGATCCCGGTGAAGAATCCAACGACCAGCAGAATAAGCCCGACAAGAATCATGGTGTCCTCGTTCTCGCTTCGGAATTCGACGGAACCGTTGGATCCGCCGGGGCGTCTCATACGGCGTCTACCCTCGAAATCCGCGTTAACCGGTTCCGGGCCCGTTGATTTTCGGCGACGGAAAATCCTTCCACGTGACGGCCATTCCCGTCATCCGCGGTGGCTGCCGACCGGGCCTTCGCCGGGCAGCCAGGTGATGCCGTAGTAGCTACCGAGCTCCGCCCGGTATCCGGGGTCCTGCAGGTGCTTTTCCCGGTGGAACTCGGGGGCGTTCTTGATCCGGTCCTTCGTGGCGTTCACGTAGACCGTCTCCTCCTGCAGGTCTATCCGGGACACGGTGCTCGCCGGGAGGAGGACCTCCTTGCCGAAGATCCACACACCGGTGTCGACGACCAGGTAGGCGTCACCCACGTCGTAGGAGTGCTTGTCGACCTTCCCGATATGGCCGTCGGTCGCCTCGACCCGGTACCCGGTGAGGTCGGCCCAGGTCAGGTGACCCGATGCCGGACGGTAGCTCCACACATGCTCAGTCACGCGAAACAACTCCTCCCGGTAGGGGTGACCCGTCGTGCTCGCGGCCGGCCGGCCACGGACCGCACCGCGACACGCCGGCCTCCGTCGTGGGGCCCCATGTGTTGACGCGGTTGCCCGCCCTGCCGTCGGCCAAACACCGGAGCGGGTCGCGCGAGGCCCGCCGCAAGCCGAGGAGGGACATGGCTCCCTTCGAACCGCGCCTCGCGGCCCAGCGCCGCCGCCCGGTCTACGGTGGAAGGGTTCCGTCCCCCGTCAACGGCAGATGAGGCTGGCAGCTGTGTCGACTTCGAGCCACGAGATCTTCGGTGCGCCGTGCTGGGTCAGTCTGCTGGCCCGGGATCTCGAATCCACACAGCGGTTCTACGCCGGCGTGCTCGGCTGGGACTTCCGGCCCACCCACCTCGGCGGGGGCATCATGGTCGCCTTCCGCGACGGGGCCCCCGTGGCGGGCATCGGCGTACTCGCCGGGAGCGCCGGCGCGCCGGTGCTGTGGACGCCCTACTTCGCCGTCGAGAACGCCGACGTGACCGCCGCACGGATCGTCGAACGGGGCGCCACCATGGCGGTCGGCCCCGTGGCCTTCGGCACCGGCCGCATCGCCCTGGCGGCGGACCCCGCCGGGGCCGTTTTCGGCTTCTGGCAGGGCGAGGTCGTCCCCGACTGGTCGGTGGGCCGCGGAAGTGCGCCCGCCTGGCTGGAACTGCGGACGCGGGACGCTTTCGCGGCCGCCATCTTCTACGGGGAGGTCCTCGAATGGGCCGGCTCGCGTCCCGGCTGCTGCGCGGTCTCCTACGAGCACGATCACGTCGTCCTGCGCCACGGGCGCGACACCGTGGCCCGCATCAGCGGCGGCGCGCTCGAACAGGCACCGGACCCTGAGGTCCGTCCCCGATGGCACGTCCACTTCCGCGTGCCCGATCTGGAGGCGGTGGTCGAGGCCGCGATCCGGCTGGGCGGCAGGACCGCGTCTCCCGTACAGACGTCCAGCACGAGCCGGTGGATCGTCCTCGCCGATCCCGAGGGGGCGCTCTTCACCGTGGTGACCCCGCAGGACAAGCTGTCCTGACCCGGTCGGCCAGGGCGCAAGCCCTACGGATGGATTCCCCGGCACGAGAGTCCTATCGTGGGAGCGACACCTGGAGCGGCCATGCCCGTCACCTCATCCCCGGCCCATCGCTCCCGGTCACAGGAGATCGGTCGCGACGACTCGTCGGAGCGTGATCCGGCGAAATGACCGGGTCGGGTGGATCTGGCCGGCTGTCGCCCGTCGGACGGATACGCAGCGCGATACGCCGCGCGCGGGCCGGCCGCCACTGGGGGCGTATCCGGGACGTCGACCTGTGGCAGCGCTCCCTGGGGTTCTCGGCGCTGGGGTTCCTGACGCTGGTACCGCTGCTGGTCGTCGTGTCCGCGGCGGACACCGCCACCGGGCAGGGATTCGCGCAATGGCTGGGGGACGGACTCGGCGTGTCGCCGGCCGCCAGGGCGGAAATCGACCGGCTCTTCGCCCTGCCCGGCCAGGCATGGCGGACCACGACGGCATTCGGCCTCGCTGTGCTCGCCGTGTTCGGCCTGTCCTTCGGAACCATGCTGCAGAGCGGCTACGAACGGATCTGGGACCTGCCCCCGGCCCGCTGGTGGGCCAGGTGGCGGCATGTGGTCTGGCTCGGCGTGCTGATCGGCGTCCTGTACTTGTCCGCCATCACATCGCCGTGGCGTGGGTCTCCGGTCCGCGGGTTCGTCACGGTGGCGATCGGCACCCTGTTCTTCTGGTGGTCCCAGCGGCTGCTGCTCAGCGGCCGGGTGGCATGGACCGCTCTGCTTCCCGGGGCGGTCGCCACCATGATCGCGCTGCTCGGACTGCGGCTCTTCTCCCGACTCGTCTTCTCACCGCTGATCGCCTCCAGCGCCATCACGTACGGACCCTTCGGAACCGTCCTCGTCATCCAGACCTGGCTCGTCGGCATCGGCGTCGTCGTCTTCGGCGGCGCACTCACCGGTCGCCTCCTCCACGACGAGTTGCCGCGCCGGTCCGGCCCGCGTCAGCCCGGGTAGCCGATCGAGCCCGGCGGCGGGCAGGGGACGAGCGTGGCGCCGCCGCCGGGGCGTTCGACGAGAGCCCGGGCCTCGGCGGACCGGCCCCTCCCCACCAGCCCTTGTTTCACCTATCGAGATTCGATAGATTCCCATCGTAAATCGATGGGAGGATGCGTCATGGGGAAGCTGGCCGTGCATGCGTTGCGCGCCGTGATCGTGGTGGTGCTCGTCGGCACCGTGTTCGTACAGGCATTGATGGTGTGGGCGTTGGCCACCGACCCGGAGGACGGGTCGCTCCCGCTGACGCCGCTGCGCGTGATCACGATCCTGGGCATGGTGTCGGCCCAGGTCGCCCTGGTCTGTGTGTGGCGGCTGGTGACGATGGTGCGGCGCGGAACCGTTTTCTCCGACGGTGCCTTCCGGTACGTGGACGGCGTGATCGGCTCGATCGTGGCGGCCGCCCTCATGTGGTTCGGGGTCACAGCCATCAATGCGCCGGGCCAGCGGGAGGATCCGGGCGTCACCGTCATCATGGGCGGGGTCGGCCTGGCCATCCTGGGGGTCGCGCTCATCGTGCTCGTCATGCGGATGCTGCTCACCCAGGCCGTCGCGCGCGACATCGAAGCGGCACGGATGCAGGCCGAGTTGGACGAGGTCATCTGATGCCGATCACCGTCGACATCGACGTCATGCTGGCCAGGCGGAAGATGTCCGTGGGCGAGCTCGCCGATCGCGTGGGGATCACGCCCGCCAACCTGGCCGTACTCAAGAACGGCCGGGCCAAGGCGGTGCGTTTCGCCACGCTCGCCGCGCTCTGCGAAGTGCTCGACTGCCAGCCGGGCGATCTGCTGCGCTGGGAGGCCGAGGACGCCGCCGCCGGATGACGCGCCCCAGGGCTCGCCTGTACGAGTGCAACGGGTCCGCGGCGGGTCTGCGGCGCAGCGTCGGCCGGTGGCACCAAGAGGCGCAGCGTGCGCGCGAGTTCGGGCGGAGGGCCCGGTGTCGCCGGTGGCGTCCGCGCCGACAGCGCCGCCGTTCAGCCCTGCACGGCGAGCGCGAGCAGGCGTCGCACCTCAAGTAGGAGCAGCACGCGCCCGCATGGCGGGACCGCGCCGTGTCGGCGGCACGAGGGTCACCCATCCGCCCTGATCGAGCGGAGCCCCCTCTCCTGTCCCAGCGGAGCGGGGGCTCTGCCGTCTTCGGACGCAGGCGGCCCGGTTCCGCCATGGCTGGAGCGGATCATGGACTGACCCGGGCCCGGCCCCGGGCCCGCCGGGCGCCCGCGCGGGATCCGACGGCCGTCAGGGTCGGGACGTCGTCGGTGCGTACCGGGGCGGTGGCACCGCGCCGCCGCCGGTGGAGCAGCGCGTCGAGGGACAGGGCCGGCGCGCCGGCGAGGATCAGCGGGGTCCAGGCCAGCAGGTAGATCAGGTCTGCGCCGAAGTAGTACGGCGTGGTCGACCAGCTCATGGTCAGCCACAGGCTGAGTGAGATCAGCGCACCGCCGAGAGCCGCGATCCGGGTCAGCAGGCCGGCGAGGGCGCCCAGCCCGACGGCCAGCTCGCCGAGGGCGATCGCGACACCGAAGCCGACCGGGTCGGTCATGGAAAGGTCGATCAGCGCGGGAATGCCCGCGGCGTCCCGCACCGCTTCCATCTGCTGGCCGATCGAGCCGTCGCCGGTGGCGGACAGGAAGGCCGGATCGGTCAGCTTGTCCAGACCGGCGTAGACGAAGGTGACGCCGAGGAAGAGGCGCAGCGGCAGGAGTGCGTACTCGGAGGCTCTCGCGCGGAGGCCGGCGGAAGGCGTGTTCATGACCCTCACACGAGGGCCCCCGCCATCCGGTTCGACCGTCGGGCCCGCTCTTCACGACCGCCGCACACCACCGGGCACGCCCGGATCGCGGCAGGTGCCGAATGAAGCAGATGGTGCTAGCGTCATTGGCACCATGTTGCTGAGGCTGAACATCGCGGACAACCGTCCCCTGCACGAGCAGGTGGCCGGAGCCATCAGGCGTGCGATCGCCGAGGGGGAATGCGGGCCGGGTGACCGGCTGCCGTCGGCACGGGAGTTGTCGCAGGCACTGGGCGTCAACGCCAACACCGTCCTACGGGGACTGCGCGCGCTGCGTGACGAGGGGCTGCTGGAGTTCCGGCGCGGCCGCGGGGTGACCGTGGCCGGTGGGGCGGACGGGCGGTCGGCGTTGCTGGAGCGGGTGCGGGAACTCGTGGCCGACGGGGCGCGCCTGGGATACGGCAGGGCCGATCTCATAGAGATGATCAAGGAGGCGCAGTGAGTGAGAGTAAGAGCCATGGAGACCGTGGGCCCAGTGGCTTAGCGGGGTCGAGGAGTGGGCCCGTATGGGGGATGGCCGCCTGGGCGGCCGGGATCCTCGCGCTGCTGGTGGTGCTGCCGCTGACGGCGCGCAAAGGATTCGACGACCTGCTGGCGACGCACTGGAACGCTCTCGGGGAGCCGGACGGTTCGCATCCGTTGTGGGCGGTCGTGCTGGTGCCGGTCGTGATCTGGGTCGTGCTCGTCACCAGCGCGGTGTTCTGGCGGGCGGCGCGCCGGTGGCGCGGGGCGGTGCTGGTGTCGTGCGGGGTGCTGCTGGCCGGGGAGCAGGTCTCGATCGTGCGGGCGAACCTGTACCACGCGGACTGGCGCGAAGCGGATTCGGTCACCATCGGGGCCGTGGTCACGGTCGTCGCGGCGGCCGCGGCCGGGCTGGTGGGGGTGCTGGTGAGTCGTCGGCCCGCGTCCCCCCTCCCGCGGGGGCAGGGCCCCCGGATGGACATTCCCGCAGGTGAGCGCCGTATCTGGCTCGCGTCCACGGAGAATCCGTGGCTGTACCTGCTCTCTGCCGTCACCGGGGTGGGCGCGCTGGCCACCCTGCTCGTCGGGCTCGGTGACCTGGCGGAGCCGATGTGGCTGGTGACGGTGCCGTTCCTGTTCGCCTCGGTGTCGGTGCTGGCTTGCGCATCGGTACGGGTCCGGGTCACGGAGCGCGGTATGGACGTGGCGTTCGGTCCCCTCGGGTGGCCGGTGCGGCGCTGGGACGCGGCGGACATCGAGTGGGCACGGGCCGAGAACAGGACACCGGCACAGGTCGGCGGCTGGGGCTACCGGCTCAGCGGGCTGGGCACGACGGTGATGCTGCGGAGCGGCGCATGCCTGGCGATCCGGGCCAAGGGCAAGGACTTCGCGGTCAGCGTGGACGACGCCGAACGGGGCGCGGCCCTGCTGAACTCCCTGGCCGGGGCGCGCGCCGAGCAGCCCTGAAGCGGGCCCCTCAACCCCACCGCCCCGCCGGCCGGTAGGCCCTGAGTTCGGCCAGCTCCTCTTCGGACAGCCCCGCGACGGCGGCCGCCAGCTCCTCCCGCAAGTCCGGGAAGAGCGCCCAGGCCGATTCGGGCCGGCCCAGGACGGCGAGCAGCAGGTCCCCCGGATAGAAGTACGCGTCCAGCATGGGGTCTTCGAGGAGCAGGCGCACCGCGAGGGGCAACCGATAAGGGAGGCCTACGGCTTGGTCGATCAGTGTGCGCAGGTCGGCCGGGGTCAGAGCGCCGAGGCGCTTGCGGCGCAGGGCGTGGACCTTCGTGACCAGCGCGGTGGTGGGCGAGGGCGGCGGAGGCCAAGGCGGTCCGTCGAGCTCGTCGAGGGTGCGGTCCAGGTGGAGAAGACGCGTCATGCGCCCATCCTCGCGGGTCGGCCGGACGGGCACGGTGCCGGGTGGACCGTGCCCGTGCGCCCGGCCGCGGCGGCCGGCTCCGGGACGGGACCCGACCGGACCGAACCGGTGCGGGCCCGATCCCGAGCCAGTCCGGTCCGAAGCCGAACCGGTCCGGACCGGTCCGGAGCCGGTCCGGTCCGGACCGGTCTCCGGTCGGTTCAGTGGAACAGCATGGACGCGTCCCCGGCCGGGGTGGTGACCGATCCCGGGCACAGGAAGCTGCCCGAGGTCTTGGCGGCGGTGAAGGCCCGGTTGATGTACTTCCGGCTCGTAGCGTCGCGGTCCCACACGATGCCCGTCGCCTTGTAGCGGCAGGAGATGAAGCTCTGCCTGCCGGTGATGTCGATCAGATCGGTCCGCGCCGTGCCCGCGGCGTCGTCGAAGGTGAAGGCGGGGTTGTTGTTGAGCGTGGCGGCGATGCCGCCGCCACAGGCCAGATTGCCGCCCGGCGTGTTGATCGTCGTGCGGTCGACGGTGAGGGCGTTCGGGGGGACGGCGCTGGTGCTCGCGTTGGTCCAGCTACAGCTGTTGCCGGCGACCACCATCACGCCGTCGACCTTCTGGTCGACGGCCGAGGCGCCGCTGCCCTGCGCGAGGGCGGTGCCGGTTCCGGTGAAAGCCGCCGCGACGACCAGCGTCGCGATACCGGCGAGGCGTGAGATACGGGTGCCGTGCGTGATGTGCCTCATGGTGCGCTCCTCCATGCCACGTACTGGTGGGGGTGGGCGAGGCGTGGGGCCTCACAGAGTGTGCGGAGTGCGTGCCGGGAGAGTCCCACAGCGACCTTGAACTGTCAGGAGCATGTCAGCCTCATGCCGGGAAATGGCCGAAAATACCGACCCGGGGACCCCGCGACCCGGCGACCTCGCCGAGCCGAACGGCTCGTGGGCCCCGTAGCCTCACCGCATGCTCCGTGATCGTTTCTCCTGCCGCTGCGTCCGGGTCAGCTGGCACGGCAGTGGGGCGCGTCCCGGGTCATCGCGGGCCCTCGGCGCGCAGCAGCAGGAGGGCGATGTCGTCGGGGCGGGGGCCCTGGCGGTGGGCGTACTCGATGAGTTCGTCCGCCAGCTCACCGAGCGGGTGGTCCTCGGGGGCGCCACCGATCAGGGCCGCGACCTCGCCGATGGCGTCCTCGATGTCCCGGCCGGGGGCTTCGACGAGCCCGTCGGTGTACAGGGCGAGGAGGGTGCCGGGGCTGAAGGGGGCCTCGACGGCGGTGTACGAGGTCCCGGGCTCGATGCCCAGGAGGAGTCCGGCCGGCAGGTTCAGCATCTCGGTCGTCCCGCCGGGGTGGCGCAGCAGGGGCGGCGGGTGGCCGGCGGAGGCCAGGCGGACGGTGTGGCCCGCGAGGTCGATGTGGGTGTACAGGCAGCTGGTGAACAGCCCGGGTTCGAGGTCGGTCAGGAGCCGGTTGGTCCGGGCGAGGACCTCTTCCGGGGGTGCGCCGGCGCCCGCGTGGACTGCGGTGCGGACCTGGCCCATGAGGGCGGCGGCACTCACGTTGTGGCCCTGGACGTCGCCGATGGCGGCCGCGACGGTGGTGTCGTCGATGCGGATGAGGTCGTAGAAGTCGCCACCGATCTCGAGTCCGTACGCCGCCGGGCGGTAGCGGGCGGCCACCTCGAGGCGGGGGACGCGGGGCAGGGTGTGGGGCAGGAGGCCGGTCTGCAGGCTACGGGCGAGCTGATAGGTGGCGTCGTAGAGGCGGGCGCGGTCCAGGGCCTGCGCGATGAGCCCGGCGATCGAGGTCAGGACGGCGCGCTCGCCGGGGGCGAAGACGCGGGGGTGCCCGTAGGCGAGGACGAGGGAGCCGATGGGGCGGTTGGAGGCGATCAGGGGCAGGAACGCCCATGCGGCCATGCCGTCCTCGACCACCGCGTCGGGGTGGGCGGCCAGGAGCTCGCCCACGTCGCCGAAGAAGAGGGGGGCGGAGGTGTGCAGGATGTGGGTGATGGCGGTGTCGGCCGAGACGGGGGTGCCGTCGAGCTCCGCGAGGTGTTCGGCGGAGTATCCGCGGTGGCCTACGATCCGCACCCGCCCGTCCTGCTCGGCCAGCAGGGCCAGGGCATGGGCTCCCATCGCGGGAACGATCTGGTCAGCGGCCTTCTCCACGACGTCCTGCACGTGGGCGGCCTCGGTCAGGGTGGCGGCCAGCAGCATGAGCGGGTAGAGCGCCGCGGCCCGGCTGGGCGCGGACTGCTCGGGGTCGGTCGGCGGGTGGGGGGCCGGGGAGCCGGCCCGGTCGCCGACCGGGGTGATGCGGACACTGATGCCGGTGTTGTCCGGGTAGAGCTCGAAGCACAGCTGCTGTCCAGTGGGCCGTTCGGCGGTGAAGCTCCGGGGCAGTCGGCTCATCGCGGTGGCCCGGTAGTGGTTCTCGATGGCGGGGGTGTCCATCCAGGGAAGGGCCTCCCAGGGCAGGGCTCCGAGCAGGCCGGAAACGGGCGCGCCGAGCAGGTCGGCCGCCTCCTGGGTGATGAAGGTGACGGTGCCGTTCAGGTCGAGTGCGCAGTTGCCTCCGGGGAGGCGCCGGACGAACGCCATCGTGGCTGCCGCCTCGGCCGGGCCCGGTGTGGGTGAGGGGAGCGGTCGCAGGATGGTCGGATGCGGTGTCGGCCGCAGCGACAGGCCGTCGCGCGCGGCTCGCCGCAGGATGCGCGCCAGGAGGCTTCGGGCCGATTCCAGGGCCTTGCGTTCCCGCTCGTCGAGGTCGGGCCCGTGCGAGCCGGGCCACAGGAGCACCAGGCCGGCCCCGGTGGGCTCGGCGGCCCGATCGGCGTCTTCGCCGGTCAGGGGGGCGGCGGCGAGTGCGAAGTCGTACGGGAGGACGAGGCCGAGGCGCGGATAGCGGCGGGCCGTGTCCTCCTGGCCGCCGAGCCAGACGAGCCGGCCCTCACGGACCGCGTCGGCCACCGGAATGGGGTCGTCCAGGCCGACCCGCGACCAGGGTGCCGCGAACTCGCGGGAGAGGCCGCAGACCAGCACCAGGTGCAGTACGCGCCGGGTGGGGTCGGGGTCGGGCAGGTAGAGCATGCCGATGGACGCTCCCGCGTCGGCACAGGCCCCGACCAGTGCCTCTCTCAGCGCACGCCGGTCGACCTTGGCCTGCTGGTCACGCCCCGGAACGTTTCGCACCTGACCATGGTCTCTCCATATCCCCGCTCCCGTCGGTACCCGGCGGTCCCGGCGAGCCCGTGCGCGCCGGCGCAGGCCGCGCCGCGCGTCACAGCACTGGGCAGTGTGGACGTTGTCGAATCCGCAGCCCGCCCCGGGCGCCCACCCGGTGTCACCAGCCCGGGCGGGTACCACGTGGACCCTCCTGTGCGACGGTTGCCTTGCTGTTGCTCAAGGCACATCTATGGGCTCGTAGAGCACGTCGGTTCTGAGAATTGTTTTCGTACCCTCAAGAAGCGGGGCCGAGTCGTGAAGCGTCCGATGCCAGAAGAGGAGCGCATCGCCCGGTTCGGGGCGGTGGGCGCTCAATATTTCCTCAGGCTCTGCGAGCCGGGGCCAGTCCGAGAAGTTGCGTTGCGCAAAGGGAAGGTCGTTCTGCTTGTCGGCGATGAACCGCGTTTCTCCGCCCACTGCCTCATACGACAGGTAGACGACGACCGTCAGGTGAGTTCGCGTTCCGTCGGGGGCGAAATAGGGCGAATCGTAGTGCGGGACAAGAAATCCGCCGTGTTCGTACGTGATGAAGCGCATACGCGGATTGACGGACGCCGGCTTCCAGGACCTTCCGTCTGCATCCGTCGGGTCGTCCGGTCCTACTTCAAACGACAGAAACGTCCGCAGCCTGCGGTAGAACTCTGCCGCCAAGACTTCGGAGTCAGCCGTGGCACGGAAAGAGCCGACCGGATCTCCCTCTGCGTAGTTGGCGGCAATGCCGTCCAGACCCACCGGCACAAAGCGCTGGGCAGCGAGTTCGGCCGCGAATACCTCCACTTCAGCCGGAGTGAGGAAATGGCGAATCACCCTGGCATCGACGTGTGGGATCTCCGACTCGGTCGGGGCCCATGAGTCATCGGCGGATATCCGGCTCAGCGTTTCTTCGGAGAGGTCGAAGGGATTTACCGGCATTCCGAACATGCTCACTTCTCCGTCCTGAGGTCATTGTCGATGCCACCGCGGCCGTGGCCGCAAGGGCCCAGGACGGTCGTGGGCGGCACAGTGAGGTGAATGGCGGGACTGCCGGCCGCATACTTGTGCGCGTTGAATCTGTGGAGGTACTCCGCGGGTGCTGCCAGTTCCTCGAATTCGGGGTGGGCGAATTCCGGCCAACTCTTTTTGTGTGATTCTCTCTCTCCGGACGGGATCGTGAGTCGTTCCGGATAGAGCTCGACGAAGTCGTACAAGGCCCCGAAGGCGACGGAATCGAGGCTGCTGTGCTGCAGGTGCCCGTTCAGCACTCGACACTTCTCGCGAACGTAGTCGGCCGCTTCGAACGCTCGGACTGAGCGGATTCCGGAAAGGCAATCGAGGAGAACAGGGTGCAGCGTGGCGGAGGGTGGAGAGGGACTGGCGTGGCGCACGAAACGTTCCTAGCGGGTGGATTTCTCCGGGAGGAGAAGGGTTGCGTCATCCGAGTTCACACTTCGATCGACGCGCTTCTTCGCGTCGGCACGCGGCGCCACGAGCGCCGGAGCCTTCGAGGGTTTGAAGTGCACGAGCGGTGGATCGCACATCAGGGATCAGGCGCTGGGGTGCCGCAGCGTTGAAATGGGGACCGCCTTGTGTCGATCTCTGCCGGGGTCCGGCGGCAGGCGGCCGCCGGGCGGCTGGCGCGCGCGCCGGCATGGCTCCGGGCTCGTGCTCGACGTCACGGACGTGCGCGCGGCGGCGGATCGAGGCCCCAGGAGTCGATGCCCGCAGGGAGCAGGGGCCGCTGAGCGGTTATCGTCATGATGACGAGATTAGACTGGGGTGAACCCCCAAAGCAAGCAGGACGTCCCCAACGCGGCGGAAGGGGCCGGGAGGCGGGGCGGGGACCGGCTCGGGGGACTACCGATGCGCGGTAGTCCCAAGCAGCGCTCGGCCGCTCCGTACCGGGTGACCGCACGTGCGGTGTGGGAACACCGCTCTGACGCGGAGCCAGGCCGCCCGGCGTCGTTGTCCGTCAACGATGCCACCGCCTTCGGTCAGGTCCTCGACGGGATCCGCGTTCCGAGAGCCGGCACCGGCCGCCCGCGCACGACTCCGACCCGGCTCCTGGGCGACAAGGCCTGCTCCAGCCGGGCGATCCGGCACCTGCTGCGGCGCCGCGGCATCGCCGTCACGATCCCCGAGCGCCGCGACCAAACGGCCAACCGCCGGCGCCGAGGGCGCCACGGAGGCCGACCGCCCGCATTCGACAAGGAGATCCACCGCGACCGCAACGTGGTCGAACGATGCTTCGCACGCCTCAAACAGTTCCGCGCGATCGCGACCAGGTTCGACAAGCTCGCCAACCGCTACCACGCCGGAGTCATCCTGGCCTCGCTGACCCTCTGGCTCCGCGAACCAGCCAGATGATCATTTGTCAGACACTGCCTAGGTCGGGGTGGTCCTTGAGCAGGCCGGGCGGGGCGGCCTGGCGCCAGGAGTCGACGACGATGGCACGGAGCTCGTCGGTGTCGTCGAGGGCCGCCAGGCGTGCCCGTACCCAGGCGAAGGACGCCTCGTGGTCGGCGACCCAGAACTTCTCGGGCTCGGCGCGGACCAGCTCGTCGCGTTCCTCCTTGGGGCAGCGGACGGCCAGCGACGTCTCGTCGTCGGGCAGGGTCAGGAACATCTTCCCGGCGACCCGGAAGGTGGGCATGGCCCAGGCTTCCTTCTCGGTCGTCTGTGGGAGGGCGAGGGCGATTTCACGGACTTCGTCGGACGTGCACACACCCTGACCGTACGACAGGCCACTGACATCGAGTCTCGGCACGGACGCGCGGGCCGCTCGGGCGTAGGCTTCGACCGGCAGGGACGCATCGGGGGGCGGAGTACATGACGGCAGGGACAGCACAGCGGTGGAGTTCGACCCTCGATTCGGTCGTGGTGTACGCGCAGGGCGCGGTCTGCCGCCGGCTGGTCCGGGGCAGCATGCCGGCGGACGGACGGGTGCGCGTGACGGGGCTGCCCCGCTCGCTGGACCCGGCCTCGCTGCGGGCGAGTGTGCTGGGCGCCTCCGGGGTGCGCGTGACCGAGGCCCGGGTGGAGGTCGAGGCCGAACCGCGCAGCACCGGAGCACCCGATGCCTTGCGGCGCGAGGTCGAACGGCTGCGCGACGAGTACGCGGCGGCGCAGGGCCGCCGGGACCGACAGCTGGTGCTGATCGAGGAGGTCAGGGCCCTGCGGCCGGTGCCCCCGGCCCCTGACCCCGAGGCCCCGCACCGCCGCACCCCGGTCGACGCGTGGCTGGAGCTCGCCGACTTCGCCGAAGGGCGGCTGACGGGGCTGCACGCCCGCCTCGTCGAGCTGGAGGAAGCGCTGCGCCTCGTCGGGCACGAGCTCGGTGTCGCCGCAGACCGGCTCGCCCGCGCCTCCACCGACGCGCCGCAGGCGCACGTGGAGACCACGGTCTGCGCACTCCTGACGCTCGACGCCACGGGTGACGGCGACGGCGACGGCGAGGGTGCTGCCGGGGAGGTCGAGCTGGAGTTGGAGTACGGGGTTCCGGGCGCCGTCTGGGTGCCGGCGTACCGGCTCACGCACCGTCAGGGCGACGGCGACGGCCGTCTGGTGCTGCGCGCCTCGGTCGCCCAGCGCACCGGCGAGGACTGGACCGGTGTGCGCATCGCGCTGGCCACCGCTGACCTGCGGCGCCGCACCGACCTGCCGAAGCTCCGTTCGGTCCGGATCGGGCGCCGGCAGCCCGCCCCCGCGCCGTCCGGCTGGCGCGAGCCTCCGGCGGGCCTCGCCGACCTGTTCGCCGGCTACGAGGCGGCCGGGCCCCGACGCCCGGCCCCGGCCGTCAGGGCCGGCTCCGCGTCCGGTCCCGTACCGCCACCCCCTCCCCCGCCACCGGCCCCGGCCGCCACGGCCGCGCCCGCGCCGCAGGGCTACGGCGCGCTCCCGGTGCCCGGCGGCGTGTACGGCGCCGCACCGGACGGCGTCGGCGGCGCGCTGCCCGCTTTCGCCCAGCCGGCCACCCCGCGCCCGGCCGGCCGGCCGCGGGGTGGCGGCATGGGCTTCGGCGGGGCCCCCGCTCCTACGGCTCCCGCCCCCGCGGCTCCCGCGGCCCCCGGCCGGGCCGCTCCCCCGGCGCCCGCGTCGGCTCCGGCGCCGCAGCCGGTGGCCGGTCCGCCGCAGCCGAGCGGCGCCGAGCTCGACTACGCCGCCCTCGTCCTGTGCGGCCCCGACGAGCAGGGCGGTCGCAGGGGCCGGCTGTTCGCCGACGCCCCCGCCGACCCGGTGGCGGCCGAACACCGCCGCCGCGCCGAGGCGGTGGGCGGGCTGCCGCTGCCCGGGCACGCCGTGCGGCCCCGCGAGTCGGCGGGTTCCTTCGACCACCGCTTCGATGCCGCGGCCCGCGCCGACATTCCGTCGGACGGCACCTGGCACACCGTCACCGTCGGGGAGATCCCGGTCGGTCTGCGCACCGAGTACGTCTGCGTGCCGTCCGTGGAGCAGACCGTGTACGCGACGCTGGTGCTCTCCAACGCCACCGACCAGGCGCTGCTGGCCAGCCCGGTGGAGGTCACCTTCGGTGAGGACTTCCTGCTGACCGCCGCGCTGCCCACGCTCGCCCCCGGCGGGGTCCGCCGGGTGGGGCTCGGGCCCGCCGAGGGCGTCCGGGTCACCCGTCGTACGAACCTGCGCGAGTCCACCTCGGGCCTTCGCAACAACACCACCGTGCTCGACCACCAGGTCCACGTGGAGCTGGCCAACCGGCTCGCCGGACCCGTCACCGTCGAGGTCTACGAGCGGGTGCCCGTCACCTCCGATCCGGACGTCCGGATCGAGGAGCGCGCCGGCTGGACGGTACCCGAGGACGGCGCCGGGCCGGAACACCACGCCCCGGGCACCCGCGTCTGGCGGGTGGACCTGCCCGCCGGGGGGACCACCGCCCTCGACGGCGGCTACGAGATCCGCATCCCGGCCGGCAAGGCCCTGGTCGGCGGCAACCGCAGGAGCTGACACCCATCATGTCCACGGCCCCCAAGCCGATCGCCCTTCCCGTCACCGCCGTCACCTGCCTGGAGGACCGCGCCCACGTCGAGCGCGCCGTCGTACTGGACCTGGAGGCGGGGGTCCAGCGGCTGCGGCTCGGTCCGGTCAGCGCGCTGGCCGTCGACCGCACCCTGCACGCCGAGCTGGCCGCCGAACACCCGGCCACCGTGCTCGACGTACGGATCGTCCGGAGCTGGGAGCCGCGCGGACCGCTGCCGTCCGCCGACGAGGACTCCGCGCTGCGCCTGCGCGTGCACGTCCTGGAGGAGGAGCAGCTCGCCCTGGGGCACCGGCGCGATCGGCTGCACGCCCGGCTGGACGTGCTCGGCCGGCTCGCCGCGGATCTGCTGCGGGAGATCGGCGAGGGCGCCGGTTCCGGGGAGACCGACGGGCCCCGCTGGGCTCGGGAGATGGACCGGGTGGACGGCGAGCGCGATACGTACGGTGAGCAACTGCGCGCCGTCGACGCCCGGTTGGCCGCCCTCGCCGTCGAACTCGGGGAGACCCGGCAGGCCATGGACCGCTCCGGGACCGAGCCCGCCGAGCTGGTGGGCCATATCGAGCTGACCGTGGACAGCGCGGCCGCCGGTCCGGTCCGGCTGCGCCTGAGCCACCTCACCCCGTGCGCGCTGTGGCGGCCCGCGTACCGGGCCGTCCTGGACGGGGACTCGCTGACGCTGGAGACCGACGCGATGGTCTGGCAGCGCACCGGCGAGGACTGGTCCGACGTACGGCTGACCCTGTCGACGGCCCGGTCGGCGCTGGCCACCGAGCCGCCGCGGCTGGACGAGGACCGCCTGACGCTGGGTGAGCGCACGGCGGCGGAGCGCCGCACGGTCGACGTCGAACTGCGCGAGGAGGAGATCGGGGACCTCGGTCCGGCGGCCCCGGTGCTCGGTCTGCCCGGCGTGGACGACGGGGGCGAGGCGCGGGTGCTGCACTCCCCGGTACCGGTCTCCGTACGCGGGGACGGCCGCGCCCACCGGGTGCCGCTCTCCTCTTATCGCACGGCCGCGAGCAGCGAGTACGCCTGCTCCCCCGAGCTGTCCCCGCTGGTCACCCGGGTGGTGTCCTTCGACAACCGGTCCGGCCACGCACTGCTGGCGGGTCCCGTGGACCTCGTCCGCGGCAGCGGGTTCAGCGGCCGCGGCACGCTGGACTTCACCGCCCCGGGCGCCCGGGTCGAGCTGGCCTTCGGCAGCTGCGACGACCACAGAGTGGTCCGGTACGCCGAGGAGTCGCGCGACTCGGCCGGATTCACCCAGCGGACGGTGGTCACCCGTACGGTCCGGCTGCACCTGTCCCGGTTCTCCGCCCCCGGGGACCACGGCGAACGGGTGGTCGTCGTCCGGGAGCGGATCCCGGTCTCCGAGGTGGCGGCGGTGGAGGTGCGCCTGCGCAAGGAGGCCTGCTCGCCGGCGCCGGACGCGGTCGATTCCGAGGGCATCGCCCGCTGGGACGTGCCGCTCGCGCCGGGCGGCCGGCGGACGGTCACCCTGGTCTACGAGCTGTCGGCGAGCGCCAAGGTCACCGGGCTCTGAGCGGAGCGGAGCGGTACCCGTGACCGGCGGCCGGCCCGGACAGCTGTCGGCGGCGGCGGGGTGGTCCCTCTTCTGGATCTGACGCGGCTCAGGACGTCACGAGGCGGTCGACCTCGGCGTCGAAGAGCAGGGCCGGGTCCAGGCCCATGCCGGTGAAGTGGCCCGCCAGTTCCAGGGACAGCACGCCGTGCAGGCGGCTCCAGAAGGTCAGGGCCAGGTGCAGCGCCGACGGCGGGGCGTCCGGGTGGCTTCCGGCCCATGCGCGGTGCGCGGCCAGGTGGTCCTGGAAGGCGTGCGGCTCCATGTCCGCGGTGGCGCAGGCGTCCAGCAGGACGGACATCAGTTCCGAGGCGATCGCGGTGACGTCCGGCGGCGCGTGATATCCGGGCACCGGGGTGCCGTAGACGAGGAAGTAGCGGTGCGGGTCCGCCAGGGCCCAGCGGCGCAGCACCTGCGCCAGCCCGGCGAGGCCGGGCCGGTCCGCTCCCCCGTCGGCGGCGGCGATGAAGGCGTCGGCGAGGCTTCGGTAGGCGTCGCGGATGAGTTCGGTGATGAGCTCGTCGCGGTTGGCGAAGTACCGGTAGAGCGCCGGTCCGCTCATGCCCATCTGTTTGGCGATCGCGTTGAGGGAGAGCGCGGAGGCGCCGGAGCCGGCGATCTGCTGCCAGGCCTTCTCCTTGACCTCGTCGCGCACCTGCTGCCGGTACCGCTCCCGTGGGGTCTTCGTGCTGTCGGTCATGCCCGTCGCCTCTCACCGCTCACTCTTCACCAGCCGGTGAGTTAGAGGCTATCACCATCGGCACAGCCACTAGCGACCGACCGAACCACCCCCTTGACACCGACGAGACAGCCAATCACTCTTGTTACAAGTTCTAACGAACACGAGACACAGAAACCCATGGAGGTCGTGATGACGAACACCGTCGAGCGGGTCGAGGTCGTCCTGCCGGGCAAGGTCGAGCCGGAGGGCCTGCAGTTCCACCGCGGTCCCGTCCCGGTCCCGGCGGCCGGCCAGGTGATCGTCGCCATGGAGGCGACGGGCGTCTCCTTCGCCGAGCAGCAGATGCGGCGCGGCCGCTACTACGACCAGCCGCCGTTCCCCTTCGTCCCCGGATACGACCTGGTCGGCACGGTGCTGGCCGTGGGCGAGGGTGTCGGCTCCGCGCTGCTCGGCAAGCGGGTCGCCGCCCTGACGAAGACCGGAGGCTGGGCGAGCCACGTCGCACTCACCGCCGCCGACGTGGTGGAGGTACCGGAGGGCGTCAGCCCGGTGGACGCGGAGACCGCGGTGGTCAACGGCATCACCGCCTGGCAGATGCTCCACCGCAAAGCCCGGGTGCGCGCCGGCCGGACCGTCCTGGTCCACGGCGCCAACGGCGGTGTCGGTTCGATCCTGGTCCAGCTGGCGCTGGCGGCGGGCGCCCAGGTGATCGGCACCGCCTCCACCCGCCACCACGACGCGCTGCGCGCGCTCGGCATCACCCCCATCGACTACCGCTCCGGGAACGTGCCCGCACGGGTACGGGCCCTCGCGCCCCGCGGAGTGGACGCGGTGTTCGACCACGTGGGCGGCGACGGCATCGTCGATTCCTGGCGGCTCCTGGCCCCCGGCGGCACGCTCGTCTCCTACGGCAGCGCCGCCACCCGCGACGACGAGGGCTCCGGCGCGTGGCCGGTGCTCAAGCTGCTCGGCCGGGTGTGGGTGTGGAACGCGCTGCCCAACGGCCGCCGCGCGTACTTCTTCAACGTGTGGGCCGGACGCGCCTACGCCAAGGACCGCTTCCGGGCGCGCCTGCGCGCCGACCTCACCCAGGTGTTCGCGGCCCTCCAGCAGGGCGAGATCACCGCCAAGGTCGCCGCCGAGATCCCGCTGGCCCGCGCCGCCGAGGCGATGCGCCTCGCCGAGTCCGGCACGGTCGCCGGGAAGGTCGTCCTCGTCCCGTGACCCGGCCGCCGGGCACGTCGGGCGAACGGAGCACGTCAGGTGAAGGGGAGCCGGTCCGGCTGGCAGATCGTCCCGGGCGGCGGGAGGGCGCCGTCGATGAAGTAGCGGCTCTCGTAGGTGTTGATGCAGGTGCTGGAGTTGTTGAAGAGTGCCGTGTGGCCGTACCCGTTGTTCGTCAGCAGCCGGGCGTCGGCCAGCTCCTCGGCCATGGCCTGGGCGTCCGAGTGGGGTGTCGAGGGGTCGTACGTGGTGCCGACCACCAGGACGGGATGCGCCGTGGGCTTGTCCCACGGGCCGTCGTACCGGTGGGCGGCGCGGGCCGGCCAGGTGGCGCACGGCTCACCGGCCCAGGTCCAGTAGCGTCCGGCATCGCCGGCGCGCTTGGCGCTGTCCTCCTCCAGACCGTGGTAGACGGCCGGGTCGCGCGGGTTGGGGCTGTCGCCGCACCACACGGCTCCCGCCTGCTCGTCACCTAGGTACGGACTCGGGTTCGCGACCGGGGGCGGGGGCGGGTACTGAGCCGGCTTCGGGGCGCGGCCCTGCCAGAGCTCCTGGAGCCGGGCGGCGAGATCGGTCCAGCCGGGGTGGACGATGTAGAGGCTGTTGACGGCGCCGGCAACGGTGTTGGCGTACGTCCACGGGCCCACCGGGTGCTCGCGCAGGCGCCCCATCAGCTGGTCGAACTTGGCGCGGGTGGCTTCCGGGCTGCCGGCCGAGAAGGCGCAGCGGGCGGTGGTGGCGGATCCGCAGAGGTCGAGGAACTTGTCGAGGGTCGCCGCAGCGGTGCGGTCCGAGCCCATCCGCAGGAGGGTCGTGGTCCGGGGCTCGCTCGTCGAGGCGTTGTTCGTCCACGCCAGCGGGTCGATGTTGCTGTCGAGGACCATGGCGCGGACCTTGTCGGGGAACAGGTTGGCGTAGGTGGCGCCGAGGATCGTGCCGTAGGAGACGCCGAGGTAGTTGAGCTGCGGCTCTCCCACCGCCCGGCGGAGCAGGTCGAGGTCCTGGGCGGTGTCTGCGGTCGACACGTGGCGCAGGAGGTCGGGGTCGCGCTTCTCGCAGCGGCGGCCCAGGTCCTCGTACGCCTCGATCCAGGTCGTGCGCTCCTTCTCGCCCACCGGGAAGCCGCCCGGTTTGCCCGCACCCCAGGCCTGGGCCTCCTCGGGACTGTCGAAGCAGTTCACGGCGGTGCTGTTGCCGATGCCTCTGGGGTCCCAGCTGACGATGTCGAACCGTTCGCGCAGGTCCTTCGGGAAGGAGTCGTAGTTCTGCGGCACCTGCACCGTCCCGGGGCCGCCGGGGCCACCGGGGTTGACGAACAGGGTGCCCATGCGTTTCGCGGGGTCGCCCGCCTTCCGGCGGACGACGGCCAGGTCGATGGTGCGGCCGGCGGGTGCCGCGTGGTCCAGCGGCACCTTGGCGGTGGCACAGTCGTACGGGCTGCCGGGTTTGCAGGGGCTCCAGTCCAGCCGGGGGACGGCCTGCGAGGGCGAGGGCGAGGGCGAGGGTGAGGGCTCCGCCCGGGCCGCGGCGAGTTCCGGCGCGACGAGCACCGAGGAGCAGACCGCCGCCACGACGAGGGCTGCCGCGCACCGGCGGCCACCTGACATCCGTCGGGGTGCGGGTCGAGCTCCGGGTGCGGGTCCAGGTGAAGGCGCAGTTCCAGGCATGGTCCGCCCTCCTCCGGCAGGTCGGGGGCGTGGTGCGGCGCCCGGCGCCGCGGCACCGGTACGCGCCGCCGGGCCGTGCTTCAACCAAACCTCGATTCGCCGACGCGCGCGAGCCCGGCCCGCCGGGCCACGGCCGGACCCGTCCGCAGGGGGGCGGATCCACGGCCCCCGCGCTATCCTCCGCGCCATGCCGATTGACATGGACATGCGATCAGGGGTGCGGTCTCGCGCCCTGGTGTGCCTCCTCCTGCTGGCCCTCCTGGGCACGGTGACCACAGCGGCCGCCTCACCCCGGGCCGCGGCGCCCGGCACGCTCACGGCCGCCAAGGCCCCTGCGACCACCGCGAGCACGGCCGCCGCGGCCGCCCGCTGGGGCGACCGGCGGCTCGACGAGGCCGCCTTCCTGACCACCCACAACGCCTTCACCAACTACGAGGACTCCCGCTGGAGCTCGGTGAACCAGTCCGAGTCCGTACGCGCCCAGCTCGACAACGGCGTGCGCGGCCTGAGCCTGGACACGCACTGGTACGAACGCAGCACCTGGCTGTGCGTCATCAGCTTCGGCAGCGACTGCTACCCCAGCGACGTGTACCTGTGTCACGGCGACTGCAAGACCTTCGCCGGAGCCACGTACGCCCTGCCGCGCCAGACCTTCCACGGCACGATGCAGACCGTGGTGGACTTCCTCGCCGCCCATCCGCAAGAGGTCGTGACCGTCTTCCTGGAGGACTACGTCGGCGCCGATCAGCTGCAGGCGTCCCTCGGCCGGGTCAGGGGGCTGCAGGACATGGTGTTCCGGCCCGACGAGTGGGGCGTACGACAGCACGGCTGGCCCAAGGTCGCCGACCTCGTCACCTCCGGCAAGCGGCTCCTGATCTTCTCCGACCGGTCCGACCGGGAGCACCTGGGCGTGATGTACGACAAGTCCTGGACCGTGAGCAACTACTGGAGCCTCGGTGACCTGGGCGACGACCTCTCGTGCGTCAGCCGCTGGTCCGACGTGCCGCTCGACCGCCAGGAGCCCGGATTCCGGCGCCTGTTCACGATGAGCCACCACCGCAACGTGCCCACCGTCCTCACGGCGGCCCTGGACAACGGCGCCAAGCTGCGCGGCCGCATCGCCGGGCCGTGCCGTTCGGCGACAGGTGGCCGCGACCCGAACTACGTCTCCGTCGACTTCCACCGCCTGTCGGACGGCAGCGGCCACACGCCCGCCTCGATCGTCGCCGAACTGGGCGCGCACCCCTGAACCGCCTGCCGGCCGGGTGGACCGCCGCGCACGGCGCGGCGCGGCGCACCCGGCCGGTCAGCCCGCCTTGCGCGCGCCCAGCGCCCGCCGCTCGTCCTCGGTCAGTCCGCCCCACACCCCGTACGGCTCCTGCACGCGCAGCGCGTGGCTCAGGCACTCCGCCCGCACCGGGCACAGCGCGCAGACCTCCTTGGCCTCCTGCTCCCGCACGGAGCGCTCCTCGCCGCGCTCCCCCGCCGGGTGGAAGAACCGGTCCGTACCGAGCTCCCGGCACGCCGCGTCCTCCTGCCACTGCCACAGATGCTCCGCACGGCCCGGCAGGTGTGCCACCTTCGGCATGTCCCGACTCCTCTTCTCCGCCTTGCGCATGTCTTCGGACTCCTTCCTCACGCGTCTGACCCGGGTGCCCGTTCCGAAACACCGTCCGCGTACTCCGCCGGGACGGCGGCCGCGGACGTGGAGACCCGCGGCAGGGCGTACGGGTGCTTCTCGGCCAGCCAGGCGACGAGCTGTTCCCGTACCGCGCAGCGGGCGGTCCACAGGTCGTCCGCGTCCTTCGCGGTGACGATCGCCCGCACCACGATGGCGCTGGGCGTCGTGTCGGTGACCGCCAGGTCCCAGCCTCGGCCGTCCCACGCCTCACAGCCGTCCAGGATCTCCTTGAGCTTCTCGCGCATCAGCGGGACGGGGGTGGTGTGGTCGCAGTGCAGGAATACCGTGCCGGTCATCTGGATCCCGCCGCGCGACCAGTTCTCGAAGGGCCGCCCGGTGAAGTACGAGACGGGCATGGTGATCCGGCGTTCGTCCCAGGTGCGCACGGCCAGGAAGGTGAGCGTGATCTCCTCGACCACACCCCACTCGCCGGCCACCACGACCGTGTCGCCGATCCGCACCATGTCGCCGAAGGCGATCTGGAATCCGGCGAAGAGGTTGCCGAGGGTGGACTGCGCGGCCACTCCCGCGACGATGCCGATGATCCCGGCCGAGGCCAGCAGCGAGGTCCCGACGGCGCGGAGGCCGGGGAAGGTCAGCAGCATCGCGGCGACGGCCACCACGGCGACGACTGCGGTGACGATCCTCATGATCAGCGTCACCTGGGTACGGACCCTGCGCACACGGGACGGGTCGCGCGTGCCGTGCGCGTAGCGGGCGTACGAGGACTCGACCACGGCGGAGGTGACAAGGACGACGCACCACGCGCTCGCACCGATCACCACGAGTGTCAGGATTCTGCCCAAGGCCGCCTCGTGCTCCTGCATCGGCTGCCATGCGATCTGCCGGTACACGGCGCGCAGCACCGCGGCGAACAGCAGGACCCTTACCGAGGTACGGCAGCGGCGCAGCATGTTCCAGAGCGGTGTTTCGGGGTGGCGGGCGTCTGCGCGCCGCAGCAGCAGGTCGGTGAGCCTGCCCGCGACGAAGGTGAGGACGATCGCGCCGCCCAGGACGGCCGACACGTGCAGAAGGCTGTTCATGGCTCCTCTGGATGGGCTCGGGGACGGGTCCAGTCGCACGTGCCCGGCCCCCGCGTGGACAAACAGGGCGTCCGTTGCGCGATGGCGGGTACAAGCGACCACGACACGACAGCCGAGGACGAGGTGAGTGCGCAGTGCAGACCATCGGACCGGACACCGGCGGGCCCGTACCGGACGCGCGGGGGCCTGCCTTCCCCCAGCTCCGCCGGCTCGCCCTGCGCGACGCCTTCCGGCAGGTCGCGCGGGGCCGCCGGTTCACCCGTGAGGCGTTGGAGGACTGGGGGTGGGACGGTCAGGACACCGCCGAGGACGCGGTCCTGGTCGTGTCGGAACTCGTCACCAACGCCAAGCTGCACGCCGGCGGCTGCCACGAGCTCAGGCTCCGCGCCGGGGACGTGTTCCGCATCGAGGTCTACGACGGCCACGGAGGGCTCCCGCGGCCGCTGCCCGCCGTGCGTCCTGGCCGCCCGGGCCGCCCGGGCGGGCACGGCCTGCGCCTGGTGCACCGGATCGCCGACCGCTGGGGCGTCGAGGCGATCGGGCGCGGCAAGGTCGTCTGGGCCGAGATCGACGCCGAGCGCCTGCGGACGGGCCGACCCGGGCACGTCTGAACCCGGTGGGCCGGTGGGCCGGGTTCAGGCGTGCCCGGGTCGGGCGCTGCGGGTCGGGTGCTTCGAGAGCCAGGTGTTCCGGGTCAGGTGCGCAGCAGCTCCGCGCGCAGGGAGCCCAGCGTGCGGGTGAGCACACGGGAGACCTGCATCTGGGAGAGGCCGATCTCCTCGCCGATCTCCGCCTGGGTCATCTCCTGGCCGAAGCGCAGCTCCAGGATCTGGGTGGAGCGCTCGTCCAGGCCGGCGAGCAGCGGCGCGAGGGCGTGCCGGTCCTCGACCGCCTCCAGCGCGGGGTCGATGTCACCCATGGTCTCGGCGAGGCTGCGCGCGGTCCGTGCGGCCGTGGACACCTGGGTGCCGCCGGCGGAACCGTCCTGGGGGACGTCGAGGGACTGCGTGGAGTAGCCGTTGGCCGCGACCAGGCCCTGGCGGACCTCGTCCTCGGTGAGGTCCAGCCGCTCGGCGAGTTCCGCGGGGGTGGGCGCATGGTCCGTCTCGGCGGTCAGCTCCTCTGTGGCCTTCGCGAGCTCGAGGCGCAGCTCCTGGAGGCGGCGCGGCACGCGTACGGCCCAGGTGGTGTCCCGGAAGTGGCGCTTGATCTCGCCCGTGATGTAGGGCAGGGCGAGCGTGGTGAGCTGGGTGTTGCGCTCGGGGTCGTAGCGGTCGATGGCCTTGATCAGCCCGATGATGCCGACCTGGATGATGTCCTCGTTCTCGGGGCCGCCGGGGCGGTCACGGAACGGGCGCGCGGCGAACTGCACCAGTGAGATGTTCATCTCGATCAGTGTGTTGCGTACGTACTGGTACTCGCGGGTCCCCTCTTCGAGGCTCTGCAGCCGTTCGAAGAAGACACGGGTCAGCTCCCGGGCGTCGCGGGTCGACAGTTCCCGGGGGCAGGGCACGTCCGGCAGCCCGCCGAGTGCGGGGGCTTCGCCGGTACCACCGCCGGGGGTGGCCGTCATCGGGATCGTCGTCGGGGTCATGGCCTCGGCCTTGGCCGTGAAGGTCATCGTCTTCGCTCCTTGGGCACGTGTGCTTGCGGTGCGGTGCGCGCTCGATTGCTCTGGTCATGCGGAACTCTGCTTCCGCTTCCCCTGCACCCTGTCGGGGCCGGAGACAGACGTCAAGTAATACCGGAAAACTGGCTCTGGAATTGCATTTCGTGAGTCATCCCTCAAGAATGGCGGTGTGGAGAGCGAGCACACAGGACCCCGCCGCAACGGCTGGACCTTCCTGACGAACCATGCCCGGGTTCTGATCGCCATCGCGCGCGACCCGGGCATCCGGCTGCGCGACATCGCGGTGGACTGCGGGCTGACCGAACGCACCGTGCAGGCCATCGTCACGGACCTGCAGGCGGACGGCTACCTCACCAGGACCCGCGACGGGCGGCGCAACCGCTACGTCGTCGCCCCCGGTGCCCGCTTCCGCCACCCGGCGGAGGCCGGCCACGAGATCGCCGGACTGCTGGCCTACCTCGCCGGCCCGCTGACCACGCCGGCGCCGGCGGCTCCGTCCGCCGAGGTGGCGAACGACACACCCGGCCGCGGCGAGCCCCGCACGACCGTATAGACCCCTGGCGGGTGCCGCACCCGCGTCAGGAGCACTCCGGGGACCGCCGCCCGAAGCGTACGGGGACCCCGGGCGAGTAGAGCACGCTCACGGGCGGCCCGGCCGGGGCGGGCAGGCCTGCCGCGGCCACCAGGTCCTCGTCGCAGCCGAGGAGTTCGGCGCGGTGCAGCGGCCAGCGCGGATGCGCGTTCGGGACGTACAGCGGCCGGCCGAAGAGCTCCGTGTGCATGCCCCAGCGGGCGGTCAGGAAGTGCTCCAGGGCCGTCGGCTTCGCGATGCGCCCGCCCACGCGTACGGCGATCCGGCTGTGCGCGCCGCGCGGGCCGGGCCGGCGCCGGCTGCTGGCGTACGTGACGGTGTCGCCGTCATGGCGGACCGTCATCCGGGACCAGACGTACGGCAGTCGGAAGGCGGCCCGGCCGATGGCCACCGGAATCAGCCGGGAGGCGTCCAGCGAGCGGAAGACCACGGCCCGGCGGCCACGGGCGTCGACCGAGTAGAGGCGGACGTTGGTCTCGGGGAAGGAACCCAGGTAGGGGACGCCGGGAAGGCGGAACCAGCCGACCTTGTGCATGCGGAAGGCCACCAGGCCGACGTACGTGACCCCGTCCAGGGTGTCCGGCACTGTGCCGGCCGGCAGCAGGGGTGCGACCTGGGCCGGGTCGGCGGCCCAGTGCAGGAACGCCAGGTCGAGCCAGGACTGGGTGAGCAGGAGGCGGTCCACCGGGCGCGGCGGATCGGCCGTTATCGGCTCCGGGACCACGGCGGGCGGCGGCGTCTGACGCATTCAGCCAGTATTCCCCGCGCGCCCGGCCCCGACGCCGGCGGACTCCCCTGCGCGGCGGGCCACGTACCAGCCGGTGGTCAGGCCTCGTTCCGTGCCCTCGACGATCCGATGATCTGAAGGGAACGGCCTGGTAGGGCGGCCGTTCGGAACCCGGCGGCGGGGCGGGAGCCGCCCCCGGGACCGCCCTGCTCTGCTGGCTCGTCCTCAACGTCTTTCGCGACCGCGCCCGTGGATGAGCTCAGCTGGGAGACCCCCTACGACCTGGCACGTCTCGCCTGCCTCCTCGCGGCGGCGGGCACGGGAACCGCGATCGCCCGCCTCGGCCACGCGCGCGCCGCGCACCGGCGGCTCAGGCCTTAGGGGAGGTCTTGCGCAGCACGCCTATCTTGTCGATGCGGTGCTCCGGATTGCCCTGGGCGTCGCTCCAGAAGTTGCCCTCGGCGTGGTCCTCCGGTGTGGCGCAGGTCGAGATCGTGATCATGGCCTGGGTGGGGGCCGCCCCGGGTGCCCCGGGCACGGCGGCGCGCTGTTCGCTCAGCGAGCGCTCCGACCGGAAGGACGTCTTGCGGGTCGCGGTGATCTCGTAGGTGTACACCACTTCGCCCGCGGTCACGAGGACCGTGTCGCCCTGCTCGACCGTGGGCAGGTCCCCCAGCGGACCACCGGCCGACATGCGGTGTGCGGTGACCAGGAAATTGCCCACCTGGCCCGGGCCGACCCCGCCCAGCTTCCCGTAAGGGCTGGCCGCCACGCCGAGGTCCTGGATACGGGTTCCCGGTATGTCGTCGGTGGTGCCCTCGTACGGAACCACGCGCAGCCCGGTGACACCTGCGGCGGGTATGGACAGCGTGGAGACCACGGGCGCGGATGCGGGGGCAGGAGCGGGCACGGGAGCGGCGGCGGGGGTGAGCACCGCCGAGGGCGTGGCGGCCGGCACGGAAGCGGATACCGCCGCACCGGCTGCGGTCGAGGGGGTGCACGCCGCCAGCAGGGCGGTCACGGCACCGGCCAGCACGGCGGGGACGGCTCGGTACGGGAACGGCAAGGACATGGGCATTTTCCGTGTCGGTCGGTCGGCCGGGGCGGGCGGCGGGCGGGTGACCCGATGCGCCCGGCCAGAGTGACATACGGAGCAAGAGGTCCATAAGGGTCCGACCCTGTGACCTCGCTCCCGGCCACCCCACGCGGGCGGGAGTACGGAAAAGAGAAGTCGCGGGAACTTCCTCCCGCCTCGCTGCGACTACCTCGCCGGAGGAAGTGCCGTCCCGGCTCCGGCACGGCTGATCGGCACCTCGTCCGTCTGGAACCGAGTACAAGTATCCGGAGTGACGATGACGGACCGGCTTGAGTACCCGACCCTGGCGATCACCGCGCTGAAGCGGTGGGCGCCGCCGCCCGCTCTCGCCGGCTTCATAGCGCTCCTCATGGTGATGTTCGGCGCGGCGTACGCGGTGGGGGCGGGCGCCGGCCCGGTGGCCCCCGGTATGCGGTCCACCCAGGTCGACAGCCCGGCATTCGTAGGGGATCTCGGACGGACGCACGGGCACAGCGGCGGTACGGGTGGCCCGCGGTGACGGCCGGGCGGACCGAGGTGGTGGCCACCACCGATCTGGTCGTCGGGGGGATGACCTGCGCGGCCTGCGTGAACCGTGTCGAGAAGCGGCTGGCCCGGATCGAGGGCGTACGCGCCACGGTGAACCTCGCCACCGGGCGGGCCCGGGTGATGCACCCGTCGCACGTGACGACGGAGGACCTTGTCTCGGCGGTCGAGCGGGCGGGTTACAGCGCCGAGGTGCCTGCGCCACCCGGGCCTGCGGAGGACCGGACGCCGGCGGCGACCGACGATGCCCCGGGCCGCGAGGAGGTACGGCGGCTGCTGATCACCGCCCTGCTGTCCGTTCCGGTCCTGGCGCTTTCGATGGCGCCCGCACTTCAGTTCCGCAACTGGCAGTGGCTGTGCTTCGTGCTGGCCGCGCCGGTCGCCGTCTGGGGTTCGCTGCCGTTCCACACCCGGGCGTTACGGGGGCTGCGGCACGCGGCGGCGACGATGGACACCCTGGTGTCGCTGGGCGTGGTCGCTTCCTTCTCCTGGTCGGCGTACGCGCTGTTCCTGGGCGGGGCGGGCGATCCGGGGATGCGCATGCCGTTCAGTCTGCTGCCCTCGGCCGGCGGCGAGGTGGCCCACATCTACCTGGAGGCCGCGGTCGGGGTCCCGCTGTTCGTACTGACCGGGCGTTTCCTCGAATCCCGGGCCCGTCGCGGCACGGGTGAGGCACTGCGCTCGCTCGCCGGTCTGGCCGCCAAGGACGTGACGGTGCGGGAGGACGGCGCCGAGCGGCTCGTCCCGATCGGGCAGTTGCGGGTGGGGCAGGAGTTCGTCGTCCGGCCGGGCGAGCGGGTCGCGACGGACGGGGTGGTGGCCTCCGGCGGCTCGGCCGTCGACCTCTCCCTGGTCACCGGCGAGAGCGAGCCCGTCGAGGTGGGACCCGGCCAGGCGGTGGTGGGCGGTGCGGTCAACGCGGGCGGGCTGCTGGTCGTCCGGGCCACCGCGGTCGGCGCGGACACCCAACTCGCCCGGATCACCCGCATGGTCACCGAGGCGCAGTCCGGAAAGGCCCGGGCCCAGCGCCTGGCCGACACGGTGGCGGGGGTCTTCGTCCCGGTCGTGCTGGCCCTGGCCGTCACCGTTCTCGGCTTCTGGCTGGGTGCCGGGGCCGATCCGCAGGCCGCCGTCACGGCCTGTGTGGCCGTCCTGGTCGTGGCCTGTCCCTGCGCCCTGGGGCTGGCGACCCCCACCGCCCTGCTGGCGGCGACGGGCCGGGGCGCGCAGCTGGGTCTGCTGGTCAGCGGCCCGCGGGCGCTGGAGACCCTGCGGCACGTCGACACCGTGGTCCTGGACAAGACCGGCACGCTGACGACCGGCCGGATGACCGTCACGCGCGTGACGGCCGTGCCCGACGGGATGGGCACGGAGCGTGCCCTGTGGCTGGCCGCGGCAGTGGAACAAGGTTCCGAGCACCCGCTGGGCCGCGCCGTGGTCGCGTACTCCCGGCAGGACCCGCACCGTAGGCCGCCGGCCGAGGTGACCGGATTCCGGGCGACCACGGGCCTCGGTGTGACCGGGGTGGTGGAAGGGCACCGCGTGGAGGTCCGCGCCGCCGGTGCGGACCTGCATCCGTCGCTGGACAGGGCCCTGGCCGAGGCCGAGGCGGCCGCACACACGCCGGTCCTGGTCCGCGTGGACGGCGCCGACCAGGCCCTGATCGCGCTCGGGGACGCCCTGCGCCCCGGCAGCTACCGCGCCGTCGACCGGCTGCGGCGTCTGGGGGTGGAGCCGGTGCTGGCCACCGGCGACCGCGAGGCCACCGCGACCCGGGTCGCCGCCGCGCTCGGGATCGGGGCCGTGCACGCGCACTGCTCGCCCGAGGACAAGGCACGGCTCGTACGGGAGTTACGCGGTCAGGGGCGACGGGTCGCGGTGATCGGCGACGGGGTGAACGACGCCGGCGCCCTGGCCGGGGCCGACCTCGGCATCGCCATGGGGAGCGGCACGGACGTGGCCATCGGCGCAGCCGACGTCACGCTGGTACGCGGCGACATCGAGTCGGTCGCCGACGCCGTCGAGCTGGCCAGGCGGACCCTCGGGACGATCCGGGCCAACCTCGTCTGGGCCTTCGGCTACAACGTCGTCACTGTGCCGCTCGCCGCGGTGGGGTTGCTCAACCCGATGGTCGCGGCGGCCGCGATGTCGGTGAGTTCCCTGATGGTGGTGGCCAACAGTCTGCGGTTGCGTACCTGGCAGCCGGCACCGCATGCGCGACGGGCGGGTACGAGCAGCCGGACGAAGGGTACGGGGCGATGACGCGTTCACCTTCGGAGCAGCCCCCCGGCGACCGACTCCCGACCCGTCGGAGCGTGCAGGAGGGGCTGCGCGCCGCCGTCGTCCCGGTGGCCGCCTGCGCGCTCGCGCTGGCCGGTCTGACGGCCTGGACCTCGTCCGGCGCCGCGGGCACCCCGCCGCAGATCGCCGCCGGGAACGGCCGTGTCCTGCTGCCCCAGGGCAGCAGCCGGGACACGGCCGCTTTCTTCGACATCACCAACATCGGTGGCGCGGACGACCAGTTGACCGAGGTGACGTCACCTGGCGTCGAGGAGACCCTGCTCAGCCGGCGGGAGAACTCCGGGCTCGGGGCCGACCTGTTACGGCCTGCGGGCCCGGTGAGGGTGACCGCAGGTGGCACCGTCGCCATGTCCCCCTCCGGCCTGAGCGTCACGACCCGGACGAAGCCGCTCCGCTGGCAGGCGGGCGACATGGTGCCGTTCGTCCTCCACTTCCGCTACAGCGCGCCGATCGAGGTGGTGGCGGTGGTGGTCCGGCCCGGCAGCTGACCCGCTGCCGGGCCGCAGCCCGTTCCCCGGGCTGGGACACCCGTACCCGGGGGATGGCGCCGTCGACGTCGGCGAGTCGTACGAGGAGGCAGCGGCCAGGGAACTGGCGGAGGAGCTCGGGGTCCGGGCCGTTCCCCGCTTCGTGCTGAAATTCCTGTGCGACGGAGTGATCAGCCCCTACTGGCTGGGGCTTCATGAAGCCGTGGTCACCGCACCGGTCCGGCCCGACCCCACGGAAGTCGCCTGGTTCAACTGGCTGACCGAGCCCGAACTGGAGGATCTCGTCCACCGCTCCGCGTTCGTACCGGACGCCCGCGAGGCGTTCGACCGGTATCGCGCCCAGGATCGCGGGCGCACTCACGAAGAGTGACGCACGGTTGCAGCCTGCACAGCTTCAAATCCGCCGGGAGCGGGTATGGGGTTCGAGGGGAACTCCCCGAGGAGGCTTCATGCCTGCCACTCTCCGTACCCAGTCCGGCTCCGCGCCGCAGCGAGACGCTCCGCAGGACCCTCGCGAGATCCGCGATCTGCGGTCCGTGAGCACCGCTGACGCCCACGACCTGTCGGTCACGCTCTTCCGGCGGCTGCACGAACTGGACGAGGGGACCGCCGAATACTCGTACGTGCGCAACACCCTGGTCGAGCTGAACCTGAGCATGGTGAAGTACGCGGCCACGCGCGTCCGTCACGTCGGCGCGCCGTGGGAGGACGTCCTGCAGGTCGGCACCATCGGTCTGATCAAGGCCATCAACAGGTTCGATCCGGAGCGCGGGTTCGAGTTCATGTCGTTCGCCCTGCCCACCATCGTGGGGGAGATCAAGCGGTACTTCCGCGACACCACGTGGGCCGTCCGCGTGCCGCGCCGGCTGCAGGAGTTGCGCATCGACCTGGCCAAGGCGAACGACGCCCTGGAGCAGGAGCTGGGCCACACTCCGGGTGCACGGGAGCTCGCCGAGCGGCTGGACATCACCGTGGACGAGGTCTGCGAGGGTCGGCTCGCGGCCAACGGGTTCACCAGCCTGTCCCTCGACGTCCCCATGTCGGCGGAGGACGACGAGGCCCCCGGCGTGTCGTCCCGGAACCTCGGCGTCGAGGAGAGCCGCTTCGAGACGGTCGAGGCCCTGGAATCGCTCAAGCCGCTGGTGGGAGAGCTGTCCGAACGGGACCGGGCGCTACTTGCCCTGCGTTTCGGAGAGGAGCTGACCCAGGCCGAGATCGGCGAGCGCCTGGGCATGTCACAGATGCACGTCTCCCGGCTGCTGGGCCGCATCCTGGGCCGGCTGCGTGAGGGACTGCTCGCCGAGGAACCGCGGGCCGAGGCGGCATGAGGCGCCCCCCTTCCGCACGGGACGGACAGGCATATCGCGCTGGAACCCGGGCAGGTGCAGAAGTGCACGACGGAAGGGTGATGCCGGATGGTGCCGGAAGCGGAGAGTGGACGCTTCACCGTCGCGGTGGCGGCCGTGGACGGAGCCGTCGTCCTCACGCTGACGGGGGAACTGGACCACGACACGGCGCAGCCGCTGCGGGACGCGCTCGACGAGGCACTCGCCCCGGGCCGGCGGCTGCTGGTCGACATGGCGGGACTCGGGTTCTGCGATTCCACCGGGCTGAACGTGCTGCTGAACACCCGCCTCGCAGCACAGGAGGCGGGAGCCGGCCTCGAACTGGCCGGGCTGCACGGGCCTGTCGCCCGGATGTTCCGGATCACCGGTGCGGACGGTGTGTTCCCCGTCCATCCGGATGTGGCGGAGGCCCTGAGGGCGCCACTCGGCGGAGGAGCCTGAACGTCATGGAGCAGCGCGCGCCGTCCGACCGGATCTGGAGCCTGATGCTGTCCGGAACCACCGATGTCGTCTCGCGCAGCCGTGACTTCGCCCGCCAGGCGCTGACCGCCTGGCGCTGGCTCCCCGGGACGGGAGAGAGCGACCGCGAGAGCGCCGAGGACGTGCTCCTGCTGGTGTCCGAGGTCGTGGCCAACGCCTGTCTGCACGGTGGAGGACCCCGGGCACTCGTCCTCGACTTCTCGGCCGAGCGGCTGCGGATCGAGGTCACGGACGGCAATCCGGCACCGCCCGTGCGCGTGCCGGCGCGGGGGCCCGGCGACCGGGGTGGGCCGGCCGGTCACGGACTGCTGATCGTGGAACGTCTGTCCCGGGACTGGGGCTCCGAACCGGGGGCGGACGGCAAGCGCGTCTGGTGCGAGGTTCCGAGCCCGCCGGGGATCCGCGTCCCCGGATGACGGTGGCGAACCGGCCGTGGCACCCGCGCCGCCGGACCCCTGCTTGTCACACGCCGGGCACGGCCCGGACGCTCACCCGCGAGGCGGGTTCCTGGTGGCCGCCGCTCGCGATCATGCGTACGTCGCCCTGGTCGCTGATCTCCGCCTGCACGATTCCGGTGTCGTCGGCGTAGATCGGATGACCGCCGGGCCCGGTCCGGTCGGTGCGGTGTACGAGGACCGATTCCTCGCCACCCGGTACCGCGTGGTCCAGGGCGGCGAATACCAGTTCGTACCTGCTGTCCCGTTCCATTCCGGCCTCCTCCGTGCGAATGCCCCGTCGCCACCATTATCGGGCACAACACCGCGACCGCGCGCTCCTGAGGACGGGCGAGGGGGAGAGAGCTTCTGTGGGAACAACGCCCCGCGCACACCCAGGATTCCGGCTCGCGATGTGATC
This sequence comes from Streptomyces sp. NPDC040545, assembly GCF_055595065.1. Lineage (NCBI taxonomy): Bacteria > Bacillati > Actinomycetota > Actinomycetes > Kitasatosporales > Streptomycetaceae > Streptomyces > Streptomyces sp. NPDC040545. The sequence continues at coordinate 122,094 of NZ_JBVIWA010000009.1, read as the reverse complement.
TTCCCCCACCCCCGCGCGCCTTTCCGGCACGGCTCCCACCTGCGCATACTCCAGGACCCACCTCGCCCTGGGCCATCGGGGGGCGAGGGCCGATCGGATGGAGTTGATCAATCAGATGACGTCGCACACGGTCTCCGCGGCAGCTTCGGGCATATGGGTGCTCGGTGATCTCGCGGTCAACCGGATCGGCTTCGGCGCCATGCGTCTGACCGGCAGCGCGGCCTTCCACGAGGGCACCCCCGGCGACCGCGGCAGGGCGGTCGCCGTACTGCGCCGGGCGGTCGAGCTCGGCGTCAACCACATCGACACCGCCGCGTTCTACTTCTCGCGGCTGCGTTCGGCCAATGAGCTGATCAACTCGGCGCTGGCGCCGTACGCGGCCGACCTCGTCGTCTCCACCAAGGTCGGCCCCGCCCGGGACGCCTCCGGCGGATGGGCCGAGCCCGCCCGGCCCGACCAGCTGCGCGGCCAGGTCGAGGAGAACCTGCGCCAGCTCGGCCGGGACCACCTCGACGTGGTGAACCTGCGCCTCATGGGCCAGAAGTGCATCAGCGAACACTTCGGAGCCCTGTCCGAGCTGCGCGACGCCGGACTGGTCCGCCACCTCGGCATCTCCAACGCCCGCCCGGAGCACCTGGCCCAGGCCGAGGCGATCGCGCCGGTGGTGTGCGTCCAGAACCGCTACGGGATCGACGCGCCCGACAGGACGGGGATGCTCCGCGCCTGCGCGGAACGCGGTATCGCCTTCGTGCCCTTCTTCTCCATCGCGGGAGAAGGAGCCGAGGCCGGCGCCGTCCGGACCGAGCACGACGAGGTCCGCGCCGTCGCCCGGGCGCACGGAGCGTCACCGGCGCAGGTGCGGCTCGCCTGGATCCTGCGGCAGGGCTCCCACGTCCTGGCCATCCCCGGTACGGGCGACCCGGAACACCTCGCCGACAACGTGGCGGCGGGCGCACTCCGGCTGACTCCGGACGAGCTGCAGCTCCTCGATTCGATCACCAGGACCACTCACGTGAGTACGTCCGAAGAAACGGTTGGAGCGGTCGTTACAGGGCCCTGAACCCGTTCGGCGCACAGCGGGAGGGGGTCGCGAGGGCAGCGAGTCCGTGCGGGAAGGCCGCCGTCTCCGGGCCCGCCAAGGATTGTTCGGCGCGCTCCCCCCGCTCGCGTCGACGTGGCCTTGACACGTGTCCGATACACGCGAGAGTCACCGATACATCCGTATTTTGCAACACGCCCCGAATTAGTGGCTTTTGGTGATGGTTGGGGGCCAGAGTGTGGCTCCTCGGCAGGACGCCGGGAACGGTTCCAGGCCCACCCGCCCCACACAAGGCGGACCGGGCTGCTGTCTGTTGAAGGGGTCATCTTCATGTCTGCTTCTCTCGCCACCCGCCGGTTCGTCGCCGCGTTCCTGGCCGCGGGCGCCCTCGTCGGCGCCGCCGCCCTCCCGGCGACCGCCGACGACCACCGGCGCGACCGCGACCACCGGGCTCCGCACTCCTCGATCGTCATCAGCGACGTCCAGTACGGCACCGCCGGCCGCGACCGCTCCGACCGTGCGCTGAACCGGGAGTGGGTCGAGGTCAAGAACACCGGGCGCAGGAGCGTCAACCTGCGCGGCTTCACCCTCACCGACCGGCAGGGCAACCGCTACCGCTTCGAGGACTTCCGCCTGGACGGCCAGTCCAGCGTGAAGGTCCACACCGGCCAGGGCCGCGACACCCGCCGCGACGTCTACCAGGACCGCCGCCACCAGATCTGGGACGAGCGCGACACTGCCACCCTGCGCGACAACCGCGGCAACGTCCTCGACACCGACTCCTGGAACGGCCGCCGGCACCACCGCAACGGCTGACCCGGACGGGTCACCGGCCTGACCCGCGCCCGCACTCCCCGCACGGCGGGGAGTGCGGGCGCGCGGCGATATCGGGCTGCGACTGTCACAGGGGGGTGGCAGGATCATCGGCGGTGATCCGACCACCTACAGGGGGCAGGGATGGGGAGCACGACGTTCGAGTGGCCGCGCGACGCGCAGGCACGGGACACGGCGGCGCTGGAGCTGTGGCTCGCCGTGCACGGCTGGGAGGTCGATCCGACGGTGTTCATGGCCGGCGGACTCGGCCCGGCCGTGCAGGTGCAGCCGATCGGCGGGGCGGGTCAGGACGGGGAGCCCGGGCTGCTGATCCTGCCGGGCGAGACCGTGGTGTACGCGCGGGACCGGATACGGATCGCTCCCCGGGCCGCCGTTGCGGCCCCCTGCGGCTCTTCGTAGGACCACCCTCCGCCGCCCCGGCCGGCATCCGCCCGCCGGGGCGGCTGTCGGTGGTGTGCGTCAGAGTGGCGGGGATGCCGGTTTCCGCGCGAGCGAGATCATCCCGTGAGGCATGTGGTCGACGAGCTCCAGCGGATGGTGCCGACCTGGCCCAGGGCGTGTTCGACCGGCTCCGCAGCCTGCCGATCGCCCGTTCGGCCCCGTTGTTCGGCCGGATCGTGGCCGACCCGGCTCAACAGCTCTGGGCCATGGTCCTGATGATCGCGCTCGGCATGGTGCTGGGCTTCGAGATCACCGGCGGTCCTGCGGGCTTCCTCGGCGCGACCCTGCTGCTGGCGACGCGCGCCTACCGCTCCGACGGCCGCTGAGCCCGGGCTCAGTACGTGACGACGATCCGGCGGGCCGGGCCGTCCACCCGGATGCGGCCGCCGACGGGGATGACGAGCTGCGGGTCGGTGTGGCCGAGGTCGACGTCGAACACCACCATGGTGTCGGGGGCGTACCGGCCGAGTGCCCGCAGAACGGCCTCGCGCTGTTGCCGGCGGAAGTCCGCCTTGGCCCCGGCGTCGAGCCGGTTCTCGAACGACCAGCTCTTCGCCCTGCCCATGAGCAGCGCGGGGAACTGCCGCAGCAGCCCGCGTTCGCCCATGCCGCGCAGGATCCGGTAGACCTCCTCGGCGGGCGGCATCTCCTCGGAGGTCTCCAGGAACAGCACGTTGCCGGCGTAGGCCTCGACCGGTCGCGCCACGCGGTCGGCCATCAGCAGCCAGGAGATGATCTCCAGATTGCCGCCCCAGCTGATGCCCTCGACGACCCGGTCGGCGTTGTGCCAGGACCAGCCGTCGGCAGGTTCCATGTACGGCTCGGATGCGAAGGTCTGCGGGTCATCCCAGGGGCTGTCGACGTCCCCGCAGGTGCTTGCCGCGGTCAGCTCGTACTCGCCCGAGGTGAACAGCGCGGCCCGCAGGGAGGCGGCGGTCGACGGGTGCATCGCGCCGGGCCGTCCGAACCCGACCATGACCGATCCGCCGTGGTAGCCGACGATGCCCAAGTCCCGCAGGAAGAGCAGCAGGTTGGTGTTGTCGCTGTAGCCGAGGAACGGCTTGGGGTGGGCGCGCAGCAGGTCGCGGTCGAGGTGGGGAAGGACGGTGATCTGGTCGTCGCCGCCGATGCTGGCGATCACCGCCTTGATGGCGGGGTCCGCGAAGGCCGCGTGGATGTCGGCGGCCCGCGCCTGGGCCGTCGCACCCATCGTCCGGGTCGTCGGGTATTCCACCGCCTTCAGCCCGAAGTCGTCCTGGAGTCTGCGCAGCCCCAACTCGTAGGGCCGCGGGAACAGGCCGGGGAGGCCGGACGAGGGCGAGAGTACGGCGACCAGGTCTCCGGGACGGGGCTTCACGGGGTAGCGGGGAATCTTCATCCGATGATCATAGGAGTCGGCGGATCCGACCTCGCATCGATTATCCGGGGCGAGCCCGCGTCGGCGCCGTGGACCGGTGTGTCGGCCCTGTCCTCCCGAAGCTACGGCGAAGTGACAAGTAGCTCCGCCAACCGGAGTGCGACAGACAGGTGCTGTACTGCCAATTCGCGCAGATGGCAGGGAACCGACGGGCACACGGTCGCAGGGTGCGAAAACCCCGCAGGGCACTCTCGTGACATCTGTAGTTTGTATGAAATGGGACGAGGCCAGCCTGTCATCGCCGGAGTGGCGATTGCTTTCATCGGATACACGAGCACCTTTGCCGCTGTCCTGGCGGGCCTGCGGGCCGTCGGTGCCAGCCCGGCCGAAGCGACCTCAGGTCTGGTCGCGCTCTGTCTCTCGCTCGGGCTCGGCACGTTGTGGCTGAGCCGGCGCACCCGGATGCCGATCACCGCTGCTTGGTCGACGCCAGGGGCCGCTGTGCTGGCGAGCGCGGGTCAGGTGGCCGGAGGTTGGCAGGCGGCCGTGGGCGGGTTCTTGGTGGCAGGTGCTCTGGTGGCGCTGACCGGTCTCTGGCCGCGGCTCGGCGCCCTGGTGGCGGCGATCCCGGCACCGATCGCGCAGGCGATGCTGGCGGGCGTCCTTCTCGAACTCTGCCTGGTCCCTGTCAAAGCGCTCTCCTCCCATCCCTGGGAGGTCGTGCCTATCCTCGCTACATGGCTCGTCGTCGTCGTGGCCAAGCCACGCTGGGCCGTTCTCGCCGCCTTCGGAGCAACCGCCGTGGTCTGCTTCCTCGCTGCCCGGGGTAGCGGGCTGCACGGGCCGTGGCTGCCTCAACTCACCCTGACGGCCCCCCGCCTGTCATGGGCTGCGATCGCCGGCATCGGGCTTCCACTGTACGTCGTGACGATGGTCGCGCAGAACGTGCCCGGTGTCGCGATCATGAGTTCCTTCGGCTACCAGGTGCCGTGGCGTGCCTCCATGACGGTCACCGGTGTCGGCAGTGTGCTCACCGCTGCGTTCGGCGGGCACGCCGTCAACCTCGCCGCGATCAGCGCGGCCCTGCCCGCGTCGCCGGAGGCGCACCCGGACCCAGCACGACGGTGGCTGGCGTCCCAGGCCTTCGGCATCACGTATCTCGGGCTCGCCGTGGGAACCACGGCGCTCACCAGCTTTCTCGCCATCGTCCCGGCGGACGTCGTCGGTACCGTGGCCGGTCTCGCTCTCCTCGGGACCTTAGGGCATGCGCTGAGCGCCGCGGTCGTCGGCCCCGGCGGCTCAGACACCGAATCCGCCTCCACCCACGCCTCCGTCTCGGCGGCGGACCGGACGGCGGCGACCGTCACCTTCGTCGTCGCTGCATCCGGCACAACGCTGGCCGGAGTCAGCTCCGCATTCTGGGCGCTGGTCGCCGGCCTTGTGGTACGTCTCGTCTTCACGGCTTCGCTACGGAGCTCCGAGGCGAAGCCCGTCGAGGACGAACCGGCCTGACTACCGCTGGGTTCGCGGTACGGGGACCTCCCTCGGCGGTCGAGGCCGGTCCGTCCTCGACGTGGACGTTGCCGACCGGGCGTCAGCCGCGCGGCCTGACGCCCGGAGGCAGACTTGGGGCCTGCTCCGAAAGCGTCACCCAGACCGCGCCGTCAACGACCTCGGCCGTGTGCACCCGTACGGGCAACTGCGCGGGCGGAGCGTCCACCGCCCCCGTGCGCAGGTCGAACCGGGACATGTGCAGCGGACACTCCACGATGCAGCCGTCAACCCAGCCGTCCGTCAGCGCTGCGTCCTGGTGCGTGCAGGTGTCGTCCAGCACGTGCACCGCTCCGTCCTCGCTGAGGAAGACCGCGAGGGGCGGTGACGTGGACGTGACCCGGTAGCCCTTGTCCGTCGAGAGGTCCGACAGCTCGCAGACCTTGATCGGATCAGCGGCCATGCTCCCTTCTCCTCTCAGAGCCCGATGGAGTGGTTCTGGTACCGGACCTTGTCCCGGTACGTTTTGTGCAGAAGGGGGTTGTCCGGGACAACGGTCAGGTTCACCGTGCCGGAGATCGCGATGCCCCGGTCGGTCAGCCCGCTCGCCTTCTCCGGGTTGTTGGACAGCAGCGTCACCGAGCCCACGCCGAAGAACCCCAGGATGTCCGCCGCCCGGTCGAACGACCGCGCGTCGCGCTGGAACCCGAGCTGAGCGTAGGCCTCGGTCTGCGCTACCCCCTCCTCACGGAGACGGGCCGTGAGCAACTCGGCCATGCGGCCGTTGCCCTTGCCGTCCTGGTCCAGCCAGATGACCAGTCCGCTCCCCACCTCGTCGATCTTCTCCTGCGCCATGGCCATCTGCTCACGGCAGTCGCACTCGATGCCGTTGAAGACGTGCGCGGTGGTGCAGTGCGAGTGGACCCGGCACAGGACGTCCTCCTCGCCGGCGATCTCCCCCTTGACGATGGCGATCGACTCGCTCTGGCCGTCGTAGAACAAGTACTCCGTGAAGTCGCCGAACCGCGTGTGCAACGGTCCCTGCGCCAGAAGAACTATCACTTCGATCCAATCTGAGAACGCGACGTGATCGCCGCGTAGGAGTCGTCCGCTTCGGTGAACCGTTCCGTGACCAGCACGTACTGCTCCTCCACCTGGCTCCACGCACTCGGCGCCTTCCTGTCAAGCACGTGGTCTGCGGAACCCAGGCGCAGGCGTGCCACCTTCTGGACGCCGAGCGCGGTCGACGTGGTGAACACGCTCAGGTCTGCCGCTCGTGCGAGCGCGTCGGCCACCTCGGTGATGTGAATGTCCCGTTCGAGAACCGGCTCACCTGTTCTGGCCAGCAGGTCCATGACGGTCCTGCGGGTGATGCCGGGCAGGATGGAGCCGAGCTTCGGAGTGACGAACCGCCCGTCCAGCCACAGGAAGACGTTCATGGTCGTGCATTCCTGGAGGTGGCCGTCCCTGTCGAGCCACAGCACGGTGTCGTATCCCGCGGCCTGCGCGTCCCGCATGGCCAGTGCCGAACTCGTGTAGTTGGCGGCGGTCTTCACGCTCGCGAACATCGGGTGCGTGCGCGGCGTGCCGCCCTCGACAAGGATGCCGATGCCCTCGGCGTCCACGACCGGGTCGAACCTTTTGACGAGGACCGCGAAGACATACGTGGCGTTCCTCTGCGGCATGATGTCGCCGCCTGCCGCGAACACGACGGGTCTGACGTACAGGCGGCGCGACGCGCCGGCGTCCCAGTTGGCGCGCACTGCGCTCTCGATCGCCTCGACGAACACGTCGTACGCCGGGCAGGGCAGCGCGAGCGCCGCGCACGAGGTCTTGAGTCTCTCGTGGTGGTCCCGGGCCCTGAAGACCAGGAAGGCGGGATCCGCGAGATAGGCGCGCATCCCTTCGAAGACCGAGAACCCGAACTGGATCCCGTCCGCACTGAACTCGGCCAGGCTCCCCACTTCGTTCGCCGTGAGCGTGGGCCGGTCGTACCCGGGGCCGTTCCCGTCACCGCCGTCCGAGCCGGCGCATCGGGACACTGCTACCGCGGGCAGCCAGGCGTGCCCGCTCTCCTGCGTCATGCGGATCTCCTCGGTTCGCAAAGCGCCACGGTCAGGACGGCAGGAACGGACATGAGCCCGCAGTCGCGACGCCCTCCGCCGCGCCGCCGGGACCGGTTGCGATCAGGAGCTGGGAGTGCGAAAGATTGTTGAAGTGGACGTCCTTGTCGGCGGTGTTGGTGATCCGGGCGCCAGGGTAGGAGGTGATGAACTGCCCGACGAAGTTCTTCGCCATCACCATGCCGAGATTGCGGCCGGGGCAGCTGCGTCGTCCCTTGCCGAACGGCATCACATAAGGCTCGGCCCCCTTCTCCTTCTGCAGGAACCGCTCGGGCTCGAAGGCGCCGCCGTACTCTGCGTGCAGCGCATGGATGTTGGGCATTACGCGGGTGCCCGCCTTCAGCAAGTACGTGCGCCCCTCGACATCCACGTCGAAGTCCTTGACGACCTTATTGTTGATGACCGAGCCAGGGGGGCTCAGGCGCAGCGTCTCGCTGACGCACGCCTCGACCAGCTCGTCCTTGTGCTCTCCGGTACCGGCCGCGATCGCCTCCCGCCACTTCTCGTTCCCCGGGAACAGCACGTACCACAGGGTCGCCAGGATAGTGTTCTGCACGGTGTCCAGACCGGCGATGGAGGCTGTCAGAAGGTCGTCCCGGGTGATCTCGGTGGGGATGCCGAGTTTCTCGTTGCCCGCGGCGACCTGCTCCCACACCGTACCGGGTCCGGGGGTTCCCTGGAGCACGCCGGCCAGGTGGTGCTGCAGGTGCTTGATGTTGTGCTGCAAACGTCGCGCTTCCCGGGTGACGGGCCAGGTCGCCATCGGGAAGTAGACCCGGTTCCAGAAGCGGTTGGAGTAGAACCTCAGTCCCGTGAAGGTCTCGTTCAACGCGAACATGAAGGGGACGTCCGACACGGTGCCGTCGCGGTCCTCGAAAGGCACTGTCAGACCCATGGCGTCCTCGCCCCAGACGAACTCCCCCATGACGTCGCGGGTGTAATCACCGGCGATGCGCTTCATGTCGAGAGGGGCGCCGTCATCGATGAACGAGCTGCATAACTCGGCTGCCCGCCGACGGGATATCGCGAATATCCTGGCCTGGTCGAATCCCTTTCCGAGATTGCGCTTACGGTCCCCGAAATGTTCCGTGGTGATCTTCTGGAACGTCATCGCCGAAGGCGAGAGCTGTCCGAACGAATAGAGAGCCGGCGTGTCCCGGTCGATGTACTTTCCGGTGACGGACGGGCTGACGAGGATTTCCGTCGTCTGCTTGTTCACGGCATAGAGCTGGATGTCGAATCCGCGGATGCTTCCGACGAAATCCGTGGCTGGGTGGTCCAGGTACAAGTAGTCCCGCGTCTTGTTCCGGTTGATCAGACCGGAGACGTCCGCCTCGGAACCGATGAACGGGTAGGTCCTGCTGAACGCGACGCCCTGCCTCTCGTAGTACATACGGTCGAGAACCGTGCGCGTCACTCTCCCGGCGAAGGCGAGAGAAGCGACACCAACTGCTGCCGCTGGGGCGTACCGGGATAACCTCATACTGGCTCCTCAATACTCCGGTCGATCCATCTTTGACTCCGTCGTAGTGCGCAGCTATGAATGGACCCCGCACAACGCGTCGATATATGAAACGTGCAACGACACCAGCAACGGAGAGCGAACCTTCTGTTTACCTCGGGGCACCCCCATCGATCGTCGGCGACGGGTCATCCCAGTTGGCCACCGCCGCGGATTCTTCCGCCTCTTTCTCCAAAACGTCTCGCGCGGCGCACACCCGCTCGCAGGCGTCCCGGTCGACGCGGCCGTGCCAGACACTGCCGATCTTGAGCGAGCTGCCGACGATGGCACCGTCGGTGTACGCGAAGATGTCGGCCAGGTTGTCGATCCGCACACCAGATCCGGCGATGACCGGCAGGTCCGTAGCCGCGCGGATCGTTCGCAGATGGTCCGTTCGGGGCGCGTCGCCGAGCCGGGTGCCAGTGACGATGAGGGCGTCGGCGTCGAACCAGGCGGCGTCTTTTGCCTGCTCGGCCAGCGAGCGGTCCGCTGTGATCGCGTGCGACCCGAGCTTGACCTGGACGTCGGCCCAGACAGTGACGTGGTCGGCACCGATTGCACGCCGGTAGCGCACCATGCGGCCGGCCCGCCCTTCGATGAGGCCCTCGTTGGCCACGTACGCGTTGACCCACTGATTGGAGCGGACGAACCTGGCTCCCGCGCCAGCAGCGACGGCGAGCGAGCAGTCGACGGCATTCGCCAGGCAGTTGATCCCGAGCGGTACCCGGACTGTACGCGCCACCTCGGACGCGACGACCGCCATTGCTGCCGGCGTCTCGGGGCCGATGTCGTCGGGCTTGAGGAAGGGGATGTCCCAGGAGTTCTCGATGACGAGCCCGTCGAACCCGGCGTCGACGAGCACCCGGGCTTCGTCCGTCGCCTGCCGGATCACTGCCGCCATCCCGCGCCCCGGCGTGAACCGCGGCGAGCCAGGGAGCGGCAGTAGATGGATCATGCCGACGAGGGCGAACCGCCGCCCGAAGAGCCGGGCCAGATCACCACGCCCGGGGCCTCCGCCGACAGAGGGGCTGTCAGGCACAGTCACTCCTCCTGCAGATCTTTGCGAGAGCTCTCGCATGATCCGATTAACTTGCCAGGGCCGCACGGTGGAGAAAAGCGACTTTTTGGACAACCTCGGATCTCCTTGCCCGACACCCAGTCGAACAACTCGATACCGGCCGATGATCGAGGCGCTGGCGACGGTGCAGCGGTATGCGAAGGCCGAGAACACCACCTACTACCCGCTGGGGGGAGTACGCGCCGGGCTTCTTCCTGCGGTGCCGTGATGGCCACCTCCGGCAAGCAGCCCGGGGCCCGGGGCGGCCATCCCGCGGGTACCAGTCGGCGATCCACGAGAATGGCGCACCACCGCGATGGCGTGCAGCCGAATCCCAGGATCCCCGACAGAGTTGAGCTCAGCCTTGAGGAACGGCAGCGACCGTCGGGAAAGTGCACGGGCCAGGCACGGTGGCCGACGCAGTCGCGAGGCCCAGGGCAAGGTGGCTGTGCATGTCCAGTTCAAATCGGCCGTCGGGGTTCACGTGGGTCCAGAACAGTGGGGACAGGGACCGTCGGTCGGCGTCGGTGAGCCGCTTCTGCCACTTCTCCTCGCTCAGGATGTCCTGAAGCAGCAGGGTGTTGACGTGCACCAGCGCGGACTGGAGCAGGTGCAGGGCGAGCATGGAGACCTCCTGGGACTCCTTGTCGGAGCCGGTCAGATCTCCGTCCTTGCCGTAGAACAGGTCGTGGTTGGCGGAGTTCCAGTTCTCCACGGCCTGGAGCCCGTCGTTAATCTCGCGCCGCAGCTCCGCGTCGGCGAGATAGTCGCAGCTGAACGCCGTACGCACGCGCACGGCGCGGCCCAGTTCCTCGATCGGCTACTTGTCACTTCGCCGTAGCTTCGGGAGGACGGGGCTGTGTCGGGCGCGCCCATATGGCAATCATTCAGATCTATGATCTCGAATCGAATGCAAAATCGAGACAAATCAAACTGTGTCCCGCGCTGATCGGCGGATCCCGTCGGAGAAAACTGGTCCGCCGTCAGAACCATGACGCATCGACCGAGAACAGGACCCCGATCACTGATCTGACTGTTACCTGTCAACCGATTACGGAGGTGTCACGATGTCCTGCTTCAGGACCGACTTCCGAAAGGCCCCCAAGGGCCTTCTCCCCACGTGTTGTTGTCCCAGAGCCCGAGCCGTTCTTTCGCTGCTGCTCCTGACGGCCGCCGTAACCACCGGCCCCGCGGCCCCGGCTCACGCCACCGCCACGTATGGCGCCAGAGCCGTCGCGGTGGCCGCCTCCAAACAGGGCTCGCCGTATGCCTACGGCGCCACGGGTCCCAAACGCTTCGACTGCTCGGGCCTCACCCTCTACGCCTTCAAGAAGGCGGGCAAACGGCTTCCACGCACCGCCGAGCAGCAGTACGAGCACACCCTTCACATCCCCGAGGCCGATCGCACGGCCGGGGACCTGGTCTTCTTCCCCAGTGGCGCGACCATGACCCACGTGGGCATCTACGCCGGCGACGACCGCATCTGGCATGCTCCACGCCCCGGCACCCGGGTACGCCTGGAACGGATCTGGAGCACAGCGGTCCGCTACGGGCGCGCCACCTGATCGGGCGCCCGGCCGGTCCGGCCCCTCAGGTCCTGGTCTCCCGCCGCCCCGGCGGCCGGACCCGGGTCCGCGGGCAGCCTGCGTACCGCCCACACGCTCGGGGCGAGCAGCAGCACCAGGCTCGCCGAGGTCATCAGTACGGCACTCCAGACGAGGACGGACTCCGTACCGAGCGAAGTCGCCGCGGCGCCCACGACCAGGTAGCCCAGCGGCACGGACATGAGCTCACCGGCCGAGCTGAAGGAGCTGACCCGCCCGAGCACTTCGGACGGGAGCTGTTCCTGCACGGCGGTGTTCCAGCACACGATCGCGATGTCGAGACCGATGCCCGCCATGACGGCCGCCCCCGCCAGCACGGCGAGCGGCGCGCCCCAGGCGAGTGCGAGGAAGGGCAGCGCGAGAGGCAGGTTGGCGCATACGCACACGACCATGATCCTGGACGGCTTCCATCTGAGCGACACGATTCCCCCCAGGAGCAGGCCCGCCGCGAATGCCCCCTGGACGATTCCCCATGAAGGAGCACCCAGATGACTGTTCTGGGCCATCACCGGGCCGAGGAGCTGATATCCGCCGAGCCAGAGGGCGACGACCACGGTGCCGGACAGCGTGTAGGACCAGATCCAGGAGAGACGGGAGAACTCTTTCCAGCCATCCTTGAAGTCGCGGAAGACTGAAGCCGTCGTCTTGGCGGGTCCGGACACGTCGAGACGGCTGCACAGGAGGGCCGCGACCGCGAAACTGGCGGCGTCCCAGACCAGGGTCGGTTCGGGGCCGATGAGGGCGACGAGGGCGCCGCCGACCGCCGGCGCGAGGATGCGGATGACGTTGCCGGGCAACCGCATCAGCGCGTTCGCCTGCTGCAGCTCGCCGGGATCGACGAGCTGCGGCAGCAGGCTGTTCATGGCGGGCTGGGTCAGTGCCGACGCACAGCCCGCCAGCGCCGCGAACAGGGCGATCCGCCCGGTGGTAGCCGTTCCCGTGGCCACGAGCAGGGCGACGCAGCCCTGGGTGAGGGCCGGCAGCACATTGCCGATGACGATGACCCGTCGGCGGGAGAACCGGTCCGCGATCACTCCTCCGACGAGGAGCAGGACGAGCTGCGGGGCGGTGTTCGCGGCGAGGACGATCGCCAGGGACGCCGGGCTGCTGTCGAATCCGAACACGGCGAAGGCCAGGGCCACGGGGGCCATCGCCGTGCCGCTCATCGAGATCAGACGTGCCAGGAGGAAGGACCTGAACGGCTTGTGCCGCAGTGTGGAGAGGGATCCCTGTCGAACCATTCGACGGAGACTATCCTGCTCCTCCGCAGGTGGCGGAGCCAGGAAGGGGGCCGGCGCCTCAGCGCGACTCGCCGGGCCGCAGATAGCGGTAGCCGTGCGAAGTCTCCTCACCGAGCCAGCCGTTGACGCCGCTGAGACCGCGGTCGTTGATCTGCGCGTCGTGAAGGGCGAACGACCGCCGTGGGTTCACGGCCTTGACGAAATCGATGGCCTCCACCATTTTCAGCCACGACCGCTGCGCCGGCACCAGCAGCGTCCGTGCCGGGCCCTGCCGTGGCACGGTCATTTCATGGTCGTTCCGGGCCGTTCCGGGGGCACTCCCGGGTCACTCCCCGGTCGTCCCGTCGATCACCTCGCGCAGCAGGTCCGCGTGCCCGTTGTGGCGGGCGTACTCCTCGATCATGTGGGTCAGGATGTAGTGCAGTGAGTACGGCTGGTCGCCGAAGTTCCCCGTCACGTCGAGGGACTCGGCCGCGTCCACGATCGCCCGCGACCGTTCGCACGTCTCCGCCCAGATCCGGAACGAGCCGGCCACGTCCGCGTCCTCGACGTGGAACTCGGTCCACTCCCCCGCCTCGTTCTTCGGGAAGTAGCCCCGTACGTCCTCCCCGGCCAGGACGTTGCGGAACCATCCGCGCTCGACCTCCGCGAGGTGACGCACCAGCCCGAGCAGGCTCAGCCCGGAGGGGGCCACCGCCCGCATGCGCAACTGCCGGTCGCTCAGCCCCGTGCACTTCATCATCAGGGTGTCCCGCTGCCGCTGCAGGACGCTGGTCAAGGTGGCGCGCTCGTCGCCCGACAGCACGGGCCGGGTCCGCTGTTCATCGATCACCCGGCGATCATCACATCCGGCCCGGGCCCCGGCCCACGCGTTTTCACCTGCCGGTCACTTGCCGGTCAGCGCAGTTGCCGGAAGAAGGCGCGGATGTCCCCCACCAGCAGCTCGGGCACTTCCATGGCGGGGAAGTGGCCGCCCCGGTCGTACGAGGTCCAGCGCACGATGGTGTCGGTGCGCGCGGCGATGTGGCGCAGCGGGATGAAGTTGTCCCGGGGGAAGTCGGCCAGTGCGGTCGGGGTGCGGGACACCTCGGGCGGCCGGCCGGCGTACGCGGCGTGGGCCCGTTCGTAGTAGATGCGGGCCGCGCTGCCGGCCGTTCCGGTGAGCCAGTACAGCATCACGTTGGTCAGCATCTGGTCCCGGTCCACCGGGCACGCGGGGTCGCTCCACTCGGTGAACTTCTCCGCGATCCAGGCGAGCAGCCCGACAGGCGAGTCGTTGAGCCCGTACGCGAGGGTCTGCGGCCGGGTCGCCTGGATGTCGGCGTAGCCCTGCCGCTCGCGCGCCCAGATCCGGTACCGCTCCCAGGAGGCCAGCGTCCGCTCCTGTTCGGCGGGGGCCAGCGCGGCCAGTTCCTCCGGCCGGGGTTCGGCGGTGGCCCCGCCCCCGGGCAGCAGGTTCAGGTGCACTCCGATCACGTGGTCCGGCCGGATCAGCCCGAGTTCGCGCGAGATCGCGGCCCCCCAGTCGCCGCCCTGCACCCCGTACGACCGGTGGCCGAGGCGGTCCATCAGCACGCCGAAGGCCCGGGCCACCCGCTTGAACTCCCAGCCCGTCTCGGTCGTGGGCCCCGAGAGGCCGAAGCCGGGGATGCTCGGCAGCACCAGGTGGAAGGCGTCCGCCGGGTCGCCGCCGTGCGCCCGGGGGTCCGTGAGCGGGCCCGCGACGCGCTGGAATTCCACGGGCGAGCCCGGCCAGCCATGGGTCATCAGCAGGGGGGTCGCGTCCGGCTCGGGCGAGCGGACGTGTGCGAAGTGCACCCGTGCGCCGTCGATGACCGTGGTGAACTGCGGCCACTCGTTCAGCCGGGCCTCGGCCGCCCGCCAGTCGTACTCCTCGCGCCAGTAGCCGACGAGCTCCCGCATCCGGGCGAGCGGCATCCCGTACGCCCAGCCGACCCCGGGCAGCTCGTCGGGCCACCGCACCCGGCCCAGCCGCTCCCGAAGGTCGTCCAGCTCCCCCTGCCCTACGTCGAGCCGGAACCCGCGCAACCGCTCGTCAAGATCATTCATGGCCCGCATGCTAGGGCGTCATGGGGCCCTGCCGGGGGCGCGGGTCAGGAGTGCTGCGGGGCGGCCGTGTCGTCGGAAGGGGACCAAGGGGCCCAGCGGGGGCGAAGGTGTCGGCGGTAGCACGGATGTTCAGGGCGCCCGGGCCGGCGAAGTGGGCGGGGACGACCAGTTCCCGCTCGTCCGCGGCCCGTTGCAGGATGCGGCGGCGGCTGGCCGCCGCCTGTACCGGGTCCAGGCAGAAGCAGCTGTTGCAGGAGGGCTGGACGATCTGAACCGGGCTGTGCACGAGATCGCCGACGAACACGGCCCGCTCACCTCGGGAGTCCAGACGCAGGACGGACGAGCCGGGGGTATGGCCGGGAGCCGCCTCCAGGGTGAGGTGTTCGTCGATGCGGTGGGCGCCGTCCCACAGCACGGCCTGTCCGGCCCGGTGGATGGGCGCGATGCTGTCCTCGTGGACCAGGCCGTCGTCCGGGCCTCGGTCCTTCCCCGAGGAGTTGCCCGGCCCGAAGTGGAAGTCGTCCGCCGCGGGAATGAGGTAGCGGGCGTGGGGGAACTTCGGGACCCATTCTCCGCCCACGTCGTGGGTGTTCCAGCCGACGTGGTCGGCGTGGAGGTGGGTGTTGACCACGACGTCGACGTCCTCCGGGTGGACGCCGGCGTCGGCCAGGGCGCCCAGGAAGTCGGTCTGCCAGTGGTGGAAATGGGGGGTGTGGGGGCGTTCGCGGCCGTTGCCGACCCCGGTGTCGATCAGGATCGTCCGGCCGGCACTGCGCAGGACCCAGGACTGCAGGCGGTGGCGGCCGGCGCGCTGCGGGCCCTGCACGCGGAGCCGGCCGCGCCGTGGACCAACGAGCGTCTGGGGCGCGGGTCGGGGTGTCCCGGCCCACCCTGGCCCGGCGTTTCACCTCCCTGGTGGGCCGGCCACCGATGGCATACCTGACGTGGTGGCGGCTGAGTCTGGCCGCAGCGGTACTGCGCGAGTCCGAGGAGCCGCTGGCCGCGGTGGCGCGACGGGTCGGCTACGGCAGCCCGTACGCCCTCTCGCACGCCTTCAGCCGCGAGTTCGGCACCACACCCGGCCGCTACCGGGCCCAGGGCCGGCCGGAAGCAGGCCCGGAGACGGAAGCCGGAGCCGGGACCGGGACCGGTGTCCCGGAGATGGTCGGCGGGCGGCCTTTCGCAGGGTGAGGAAGGAACGGGCCCCGGCGTAGGGGGGACGGATGCAGGCGAGTTCCTCCGCCGCGCCGCGCAATCGCGCGCCGCCACCGAGCCGGCGGAGGGCGTGCGTCAAGGAGTCCATCCCGACGACGTAGCGCTCTGTCTCGGCGTCGACCGGTTCCCCTTCGCCATGGTGGCGGCCTTGCGAGGCACGCTCATGGTCCGTGCGTGACGTCACTTCCCGCCCGCGCGGCGGGTCATCAGCAGTTCGAGCCCGTCCAGGATGCGACCCAGCCCGAACTCCAGGGCCTGGTCCCGCCCGCCGTGTTCCGCCGCCGAGGCCAGGGCCGCGCCGAGTGCGGGGAACCGCTCCCCGTGCGTGCGCATCACCTCGCCCAGCATCGCCGCGAGCTGGGCATCCGGGCCCTCCCCCGCGGCCCCGGACCGGGCGCCGGCGCCGGCGGCCCGCTCCTGCTCCGCGATGCCGCGTACGTGCCCGGCGAGCAGCACCACCGCGTCCATCGCCTCGGCCCCGGTCAGCCCGCAGCCGTCGAGCGCGGCGAGCGCCTGTTCCATCCACTCCAGCTCCCGCGGGCCCATGACCCGTACGCCGACGGTCGCCTCCAACAGCCACGGGTGGAGCCGCAGGCCCTCCAGCAGCCCCCGCGCCCACTCCTCGAGCCGCACCCGCCAGGGGCCGCCCGGCGACTGCGCCACCGCGGGCATGGCGCCCTCCACCATCAGCGCGACCAGTTCGGCCTTCCCGGGCACGTACCGGTACAGGGCCATCTTGGTGACGGCCAGCTCCGCGGCCACCCGCTGCATCGACGCGCCGCCCAGGCCCTCCGCGTCGGCGATCTCGATACCCGCCCGGGCGATCCCCTCCAGCGTGAGGCCCCGCTTGGGTCCGCGCGCGGGCCCGGCGGGCGGCGGCCCCCACAACAGCCGTACGGCCGGCCCCCACTGATCGCTCGTCATCGCATTCACACCTTGCGCTCGCACGGAAACTGCGTCTACCGTACACGGTATCCAATCAGTGTCCGCCGGACACAGTTGAATCTCAGGCCAGGAGTCCTCCATGTCCGCATCGTCCGACCAGACCGGCGGCCCGCGCCTCGCTGCCCGCACCGTCCTCATCTCGGGCGCCGGCGTCGCGGGCCCCGCCCTCGCCCACCGGCTCGGCCGCCACGGCCTGCGCCCCACCGTCGTCGAGGTCGCCCCCGCCCTGCGCCCGGGCGGCCAAGCCGTCGACTTCCGCGGCGGGACCCAGCTGCGCGTCCTGCGGCGGATGGGGATCCTCGACGAGCTCCACCGCGTCCGGACCGGCGGCAGTCCGATGACCTTCGTCGACGCGGACGGCCGCGAACTCCTGCACCTGCCCGCGGAGTTCGCGGGCGGCGACATCGAGGTCCTGCGCGGAGACCTCTCCCGGATCCTCTACGAAGCCTCGCTCGCCGGCGGCGCCGAGTACCTCTTCGGGGACTCCCTGACCTCCCTCACCGAGACGGCCACCGGCGTCGACGTCACCTTCCGCCACGCCCCGCCCCGCACCTTCGGCCTCGTCATCGGCGCCGACGGCCTCCACTCGAACGTCCGGCGGCTCGCCTTCGGCCCGGATGCCGACCACGTCACCCACCTCGGCCACTACGCCGCCACCTGGAGCCTGCCCAACCACCCGGACCTGGGCCTGGACCTGCGCCCGGGCACCGGCTCCATCGGCCACAACGCCCCCGGGCGTCTCGCCAGTGTCGCCGCGGACCACGCCGACCCCGCCCGGGCCCGCGCCTTCCTCGTCTTCGCCTCCCCCGAGCTCGCGTACGACCGCCATGACCCCGAGGCCCACGAACGCCTCCTGCGCGTGGCGTTCGCGGGCCTGCCCTGGAAGGTGGACCGCCTCCTCGACTCTCTCGGCACCGCCGACGACCTCTACTTCGACTCCATCAGCCGCGCCGACTCCCCCGTCTGGTCCGCCGGCCGGATCGCCCTCCTCGGTGACGCCGCCTGCGGCGCGACCATCGGCGGGATGGGCACCGGCACCGCCGTCCTGGGCGCGTACGTCCTGGCCGGCGAACTCTCCCGCTCGCCCGGGGACCACCGGGCCGCCTTCACCCGCTACGAGTCCCTGCTGCGCGCCTACGCCCAGGAACGCCAGAAGGGCGGAGACCGGACGGGCCGCTTCCTCGCCCCCTCGTCGAAAACGGGCCTGCGGCTGCGCAACACCCTGCTCGGCAGGCGCCGCATCCTCGCCTGGATGCTCAAGGCGGCGAAGGACGCCACCGCACTCGTACTCCCGGACTACCCGGAACTCCCGGCCAACTCGCCTTCGGCACACGTCCATTGATGTCCAGGCGCGCTCGCCGCCGAAAAAGAATCAGGCAAAGAGCCACACAACTCCCCGAACCGCTGCCCGCCTCCGCAAAAAAGTACCTGCCGACTGGTTTCGTTTCGCATTGCCCGACTACATTGACGGCACACCGCGGCGAACACCGCTCGGGCAGTGACCAGGGGGACGAGCAGAACGTGGCGAGGGCCAGACAGGAGCGGGCCGAGATCACCCGCCAAGCCATACTCGACGGCGCGGCGACCGCGTTCGATCTCGGCGGGTTCGAGGGCACCAGCCTCAGCGACGTCGTCAAGCACGCCGGAGTCACCAAGGGCGCCCTCTACTTCCACTTCCCGTCCAAGGAAGCTCTCGCCCGCACCCTGATGGACGAGCAGTTCCAGGTCTCCGAACACCTCCCCGCCGTGGAGGACCCGGGCCTGCAGACCGTCATCGACCTCACCCACCGGATGGCCCACGGTCTGCGCACCGACGTCCGCATCCGCGCCGGCATCCGCCTGGTCATCGAGTTCGGCTCCTTCACCCACCCCGATCCGACCCCCTACGACGCCTGGATCGACACCTGCCGCAGCTGCCTGACCCCCGCTCAGCAGCGCGGCGACATACACCCGTCGCTCGACGTCCAGGACCTCTCGGCCCTGCTCGTCGGATCCTTCACCGGCATCCAGGTCACCTCGTACGTCCGCACCCGCCGCGAAGACCTCCACACGCGCGTCACCGACCTGTGGAACTTCCTCCTCCCCGCGATCGTCCCCCCGCAGCGCATCACCCGCTTCCTCCCCACGGGCACGCCCGAGGCGGCCCCGCCCTTCCCCGCCCGCTGACGCAGGGCGGCCTCGCACACGCCGTGGCGAACCACGGGGGTGCTCGCCACGGCGTGCCCGAGACCGCCCTGCCCCGAACGAACCGAACCGACACCCCCTACGGCCGGGGCTCTCCAGGACGTACGCCTGCCGGGACGCACAGGTCCAGGTCACCGGGCGGACCCGGTTCTGCGGGTCCAGCGCGGCTCCGCCGACCCTGTCGTCGTCCGTGACGGCGAAGGCGGCGGTGAACAGGGACGGGCCCAGCCCGGGCGGGACGCGCATCGGCCCCTTGCCGGTCCAGTACTGCGCCCGGGCGGGCGGGCTGTCCGGCGGGGGCGGTGAAGCGTAGGTGAACTCGGCCAGGCCGACCACGACGCCGGTGTTCGGGCTGATCGAGTCGGACGTTCCGCCGATCGCGCCGGGCGCCCAGGGTGCGTACACCGCAGGGCCGTCGGGCCGGTTCCACACCACGGCGTACTCCGCGCTGCCGGGCCCCGTCCCCCGCCGCGCGTAGCCGACTTGGCGGGATCGCCGTGCCGGTAGCTGAACGCCTTGCTGCCCTCGCGGGTGGTCACCTGCCCGACCATGAGGCCGGACCGGTTGACGTCCCCGGCCCGGCCCGTGCTGGAGCCCTCGGGCGCCGGCACCGCGTACACCTGCTCCCCGATCCAGTACGCCGGCTTCATGCCGGACATGCCGACCGCCAGGCGCGAGTGCCCCGGTGCGATGGCCGTGACCTGGGTGCGGCCCACCCGGGGGCTCGGGTCCGGACCGGGATGAACAGCGATGATCCGGACGATCGACACGTCGCTTCCGGGCCTGCCCGCGGAGTCCGGAGGCGCCGGGGGGGGCCGGGCTCAGGCGTCGGCGGGGGCGAGGGAGTCGACGTCCTCCATGAAGCTCAGCATCCGCGCGTTGACCAGGTCGGGGTGGTCGATCTGCGGGCCGTGGCCGGTCGCGGCGACGATCTCGGCGCGGGCGCCCGGTATCAGCCGCGGCACACGTTCCAGCTGGCGCTTCGGGTGTACGAGCAGGCTGCGCTTGCCCAGGACGAGGTAGAGCGGGGTACGGATGGAGCGCAGCGCGTCCTCGGCCAGCGGCAGGGGTGCGGGGCGCCGGATCCGGAAGGCCCGGGCACCCAGCTGGACCCACTTGCGCAACTCGGGCACGACGATGACCGGCTGCTCCAGCCAGGCGGCGAGGCGCGGGCGCAGCGCCTTGGGCGCGAAGCTGGCGAAGAGGCTGACGAAGACCCAGGCGAAGAAGCGCAGGCCCACCTTCTCCAGGCCGCCCGGATCGAGGAGCGTGACGGAGGCGAGCCGGCCGGGCCGGCGGTGCGCCTGGTTGAGCACGAGCCAGCCTCCGTAGGAGGAGCCGACGAGGTGGACGCGGTCGAGGCCCAGTCCCTCCAGTGCCTCGTCGAGCCACTGGGCCGCGCGCTCGGGCTGCCACATGGGTTCGCGGTGGATGCTGCGGCCGGCGTCGCCGGGGGTGTCGAGCGCGTAGACGGGGCGTTCGGCGCTGAGTGCGGGGGTGTTGGGGTACCACATGGCCGAGCAGTAGCCCGCGCCGTGGATCAGGACGACCGGAGTACGGGACTCGGCGGCCGGGTCGTCGGGGCCGTAGCGGTAGACGTGCGTGGTGCCGAAGCTGGTCTCGACGTCGGTCTCGTGGCGGGCGGGTGCGCCCATCGCGTAGAGCGCGTCGCCCGCGGCGAAGTACCGGTCGCGCAGCTCGTCGTTCACATAGCGGCCGACGTCGCGGCGCACTTGGGTCGTGTTCTCGGGCACGGGGCACCTCCGGGAAAGATCCGTTCTTCGTGATACGAACGTACCATATTGCTGATACGGCGGTACCATAAAGAGGTCCGGAACGGCCGGATGCGAACTCACCATCGACAGGCGGAGGCCCGGCACATGCCGAAGCGCGTGGACCACGAGGAACGGCGCGCCCAGATCGCCGAGGCACTCATCCGGGCGGCCGGGCGGCGCGGACTGCACGCCGTGGGCATGCGCGACGTCGCGGCGGAGGCAGGGGTGTCACTGCGACTGGTGCAGTACTACTTCGAAACCAAGGAGAAGCTGCTCTTCTACGGGCTCCAGCACCTCACCGACCGCTTCACCGCACGCGTGGGCGAGCGCCTGCGCGCCGTCGGCCCGAACCCCGGGCCGCGCGCGACCATCGAGGCGCTGCTGCTGGCCTCCCTCCCCACCGACGAGGAGAGCCGCACCTTCCACCTCCTCTACAGCTCGTACTCGATCCTGTCCGTGACCGACGAGGCCCTCGCCGCCCAGCCGTTCATCGACAACCCCGACGCCGCGGAGAACGCCGTCACCGGCCTGCTCCGACAGGCACAGGAGAGCGGCCTGGCCGACCCGGGCGTCGACGCGCGCACGGAGGCGATCAGCCTGCTGGCCATGACGGCGACCATGGGTACCAGCATCCTGGTGGGCCAGCGGAAGCCCGAGTCGGCCGTCGCGGTGCTCCACCACCACCTCGACCGGATCTTCACCACCGCCTGACCCCCGGTACCGCGCACCCGGCGGCGAGGGCCCGGCCGCCCCGGCGAGTTCCGGGACTGTTCACCCCCACGTGACCCGCACCTCCCCGGACCCGCCGGACGCGGCCGGCCGAATGGACACCCAAGAGGTCTGGACCATTGAAGTCGCGCCAATCCGTGGCGCATTGGCTCCGGTGCCATACTCCCGCAACAACTGGTCTATACCTTTACTACTAGGATGGGCCACCTGAAACGGGTACATGCACATCCGTGGGGGGCTTTATGACCTTTCATCATCTTCCGCAACCACCATCCGACGAAGAGCTCTACTGGTACTTCGGACCGCAGCGCCGCTGGGTCCTCGTCAGTACCTCGCTCGCCTTCGTGTTCACGGCGGCGACCATGTTCACCTTCGCCCTGCGGACACCGGCCCTGTGGGCGTTCCTCGCCGTCCTCGGGCTCAACCTCGTCGCCCTCGCCCTGTCCTCCGTCAACAGCCTGCGCCAGCGCCGGCTCACCCGGCAGTCGCACGAGGTGCTCGTCCACGCCTGGCGGCCCGCCGACCTGCCGGCCGTCGATCTGTACCTGCCCACCTGCGGCGAGCCGCTCGACGTCCTGGCCAACGCCTACCGCGCGGTCGCGGCCGTCGACTGGCCCGGCGCGCTGACCGTCTGGATCCTGGACGACGCCGACCGGCCCGAAGTCGCCGCGCTGGCCGCCTCGTACGGCTACGAGTACGTCGTACGGCCCGACCGGGGGCACCTGAAGAAGGCCGGCAACCTCAACCACGCGCTCACCCTGAGCAGCTCCGAGTTCATCGCGATCCTGGACGCGGACTTCGCCCCGCGGGCGGACTTCCTGCGCCATCTCGTGCCCTACCTGGCCGACCCGGCCGTCGGCATCGTGCAGAGCCCGCAGTGCTTCGACACCGACGAGACCATGGGGTGGATCCAGCGCGCCGCCGGCTCCGCGCAGGAATGGTTCTTCCGCTGGATCCAGCCGTCCCGGGACGCGAGCGACGCCGCCATCTGCTGCGGCAGCAACGCCGTGTACCGGCGCAGCGCGATCGACCTGGCCGGCGGCTTCGCCCGGCTCGACCACAGCGAGGACCTGTACACCGGGCTCGCCCTGCACGAGCAGGGGTTCCGCACCCAGTACGTGCCGGTGCTGGTCGCCAAGGGCACCTCGCCCGACCGGGTCACCTCCTTCGTCAACCAGCAGTACCGGTGGGCGATGGGCAACCTCCACCTGATCGGCACGCCCGTGCTGCGGCGGATGCGCGCGCCCTGGCGGATGCGGCTGTGCTTCTACGAAGGCATCGTCGGCTATCTGACCACCGCGGTGAACACCTTCGCGGCCCCGTTGCCGCCGCTGGTGATGATGTTCTGGTTCCCGGACCACATCCGGCCCTGGCACGTACTGCCCCTGCTCGCCCCGCTCTGGCTGTGGCACGTGCTGCTGCCGCGGATCAGCCGCACCCGCTGGCGGGTGGAGGTCATCCGGGCGAACGTCCTGACCAGTGTGGCCGCCGCGACCGCGTTCGTACACACGCTGCGGGGGCGCAGCGCCGCCTGGGTGCCCACCGGCGCGCGCAGTGCGGGGACTCCGGGCGGGATGGCCCGCCGGGTGATCGCCGTCTCGCTCGTCTGGCTCGTCCTCTCCAACGGCGCCGCGGCCACGGGTCTCGCGCTGGCCGTGGTCCAGGGCGGCTGGGAGCCCAACTGGGGGCTGCTCCTCTACCTGTTGGTGCAGTGCCAGATCAACGTCCCGCTGATCCGGGACCTGGTGGCCGAACTGCACCCGGCCGCGGGGCCGGTGCGCGCCCGGGTACGGGCCGCGCTGCGCCCGCGCGGTGGCGTGCTGCCGCGCCGCTGGCCCGAGACCGTCGCCGCTTCCGCGGTCCTCCTGCTGACCGGCCTGCTGGCATCGGGGTGGGTCGACCCGATGCTTCCCTGGCTGAGCTGAAAGGCACCATCCGCATGTCCTTCCTCGTCACACCCGGCCGGCGCCGGCCCCGCCGGAGCGCCGCTCCCGGGGCCGGAGAGCTGCCGTCCGGCTCCCGCTCCGGCAACGAGTCCGGGCCGAGCCCGCACCGGTCCGCCTTCCGGCCCGACATCGAGGGCCTGCGCGCGGTCGCCGTCCTCGCGGTGCTCGCCTTCCACGCCGGCCTTCCGTGGGCGACCGGCGGTTTCGTCGGCGTCGACGTCTTCTTCGTCATCTCCGGCTACCTCATCACCGGCCTGCTGGTCCGGGAGGCGATCACCACCGGCCGGATCCGTCTCGGTGACTTCTTCTCCCGGCGGGCCCGGCGGCTGCTGCCCTCCGCCGCCGTGGTGCTCGCCGCGGTGGCCGTCGCCGGAGCCTGGCTGACCGTACCGCTGCGCCGCGCCGACATGGAGTACGACGTCGTCGCGGCGGCCCTGTCCTTCGCCAACTGGCGCTTCGTGGCGCAGCGGACCGACTACCTCGCCGCCGGGCACGACCAGAGCCCGCTGCTGCACTTCTGGTCCCTCGCCGTCGAGGAGCAGTTCTACCTGTTCTGGGCCCCACTGCTGGCGGTGCTGGTGCTGTGCGCGGCCCGGGCGGTCCGCCGGGGCCGGGCCGTACGGCTCGCCGTGATGCTGGCCGCCGCCCCGCTCACCCTGGCCTCGTTCGCGCTGGCCGTGTACTGGACCGGGCACTCCGTGTCGCTCGCGTACCTCGGAACTCCTTCGCGGGTCTGGCAGTTCGGCGTCGGGGCGCTGCTCGCCCTGCTGCCCTGGCACCTGATGCGCGGCCCGCGACCCCTGCGGCTGCTGTGCGGCTGGGCCGGGGCCGCGGCGATCGGCTGGTGCGTCGTGTCGTACGACGCCGGGACCCCGTACCCCGGTTACGCGGCGCTCGTGCCGACCCTGGCCACAGCCGCCGTGATCGTCGCCGCGATACCCGGCCGGGGCGAGCGGCACACTCCGGGCAGGTGGGATGTGGGGCGGCTGCTGGCGCGGCGGGCGCCCCGGGCCGTCGGGCGGCTCTCCTACACCCTGTACCTGTGGCACTGGCCGGTGCTCGTCCTCGCCGAGGCCCGGCTCGGCACGCTCGGCTGGCCCGCGAAGACCGCGCTGACCCTGGCGGCCGTATTGCCGGCCCTGGCCACCATGCGCTGGGTCGAGCAGCCGCTGCGCCGCTCCCGTACGGTCTCCGAACTCCCCCGCCGCGGACTGTCGGTGGGCGTGTCGGCGATCGTGCTGCCGGTGGTCCTCGCGCTCGTGGTGGGTACGACGACGCTGCACGTGCTGGGCCCGGCCGGCCCGGTCGACATACAGGGGCTGCCTCCGGGCGCCGCCTCGGGTCCCAGCCTGCTCGCCCGGACGGCCGGTACGCCGCTCGTCGACGGGCCGGTGGTGCCCAGTCCCGCGCAGGCCCGGGGGGACTTCCCGCCGGACGGGGTCTGCGAGGTCGCCCCGGCCGAGACGCACAGCCCGGACTGCCTGTTCGGCGCGGTGGACAGCCCGGACCGGATCGTGCTGCTCGGGGACTCGCACGCCGGGCAGTGGTTCTCCCCGATGCTGGCGCTGGCTTCGCAGCGGGGCTGGGCGCTGCAGGAGCTGGTGAAACAGGGCTGCCCGCTGCCGGAGCTCGCGGTCGACAACCCGCAGCTCGGCCGCGCCTACCGGGAGTGCGACACCTGGCGGGCGGACTCCCTGGAGCGGCTGCGGCAGCAGCCGAAGCCCCGCCTCATCGTGATCGCCTCGCTCAACCGGTACACCGACGACGCGAAGCTGCTGGCCGAGGCCTGGGAGAAGACGCTGACGCCGCTCCGGGCCCTGGGGGCACCGATCGTCTACGTCGAGGACACGCCCGTACCCGGCAGGGACATCCCGGCGTGCGTGTCCGGCAGTCCCGGATCCCCGGCCGACTGCGCGTTCAGCCGCGCGGACGCCCAGCTGCCGGATCCGCTGGCGCGGCGGATCGCGTCCGGCGCCCTGCCCGGCGTACGGAGCGTCGGCGTGAACCAGGTCCTGTGCCCGGGCGACGGGCCGACCTGCCCGGCCGTACTCGACCGGATCCTCCTCTACCGCGACGGCGCCCACCTGACCAACGCGGCGGCCGTGGTCCTGACCGGCCGGCTGGAGCGACTGCTCATGGAGGCCGGGCTGCTGCCCGCCGCGGGTGGAGCGGCACCGGGGGCGGCGGCCACGGGGACACCGGTGCCGGGGGCGGACGGGTGGACGCGGCTGCTGCGCGACGACTTCGACGGCCCGGCGGGTGCCCGCCCGTCCGCCGCCGACTGGATCCACGACACCGGCACCTGCTACCCGGGCTGCCCCGCGCCGCAGTGGGGCACCGGCGAGATCGAGACCATGACGGACTCGACCGACAACGTCCGCCTCGACGGGAAGGGCGCCCTGGAGATCGTGCCCACCCGCAGGGAAGGGCAGTGGAGTTCGGGGCGGATCGAGACGCGGCGCTCCGACTTCGCGCCCCCGCCCGGTGGTCTCCTGCGGATCGAGGCGTCGATCGCCCTGCCGGACGTGACCGGGGAGAAGGCCGCGGGATACTGGCCGGCCTTCTGGACCCTCGGGGCACCGCTGCGCGACGGGTACACGGGGTGGCCGGGGGTCGGGGAGCTCGACGTCATGGAGTCCGTGAACGGGCGGGACACCGTCTTCGGCACGATGCACTGCGGTGTGCTGGAAGGCGGCCCGTGCCGCGAACCCGCCGGCCTGACCTCCGGTCCGCAGCCGTGCGACGGCTGCCGGACGGCGTTCCATTCGTACGCCGTCGAGGTCGACCTCGCGCCCGGCGCGCAGGAGGTGCGCTGGTATCTGGACGGGCGCGTGTACCACCGGGTGAACGCCGACCGGATGGACCCGGGGACGTGGAAGGCGGCCGTCGACCATGGGCTGTTCCTCATCCTCAACGTGGCGGTGGGCGGCAATCTGCCGCTCGCCGACGGCGCGAGCGCGGGTCCGGCCACGGAGCCGGGCCATGCGATGCGGGTGGACCACGTCACCGTGTCGGCCCGGGAGCGGCACACGTAGGGGCAGAGGTACAGACCTGTGGAGGAAGGCAGCGCCTCGCTTCCGGGCCGGGAACGGTCCGGAAGCGGGGCGGAAACGGTGCGGAAGCGGCACGGAAGCGGGGCGCGCTCCACGGGGTGCCCAGCACGCCCGGAGCACGCCCGGCACGGGTCCGGCACAGGTCCGGCACAGGTCCGACGCGGGATCAGAACCCGGGATCGGAACGACGGATCAGAACGCGAAGACGGCGTTCCCGTTGAGGGTCGTGGACATCACGCAGGTGTTGGAGAAGGTGTACTTCCAGGCGACGCGGCTGCCCTTCCACACGCCGTCGGCGGTGACGGTGACCGGGGCGTAGTGCATGGGGCAGGCGCGGTCCGGGTCCGGCGAGGCCAGCAGGCCGTCCAGCGCTCCGCCGGTGGAGTTGAGGGCGGTGCAGGCGGCCCGCGGGTCCGGGTGGGTGCCCTGCGCGGTCGGGGCGCAGCTGAGGGTGACGGCCCGGACGACGGTGGAAGTGGCGACGTCGTCGCCCTGCGCGACGGTGAACACCAGGGCGGACGGGGCGTACAGACTGGAGGGCTGGGCGGCTGCCATGCCGGTGGCACCCACCAGACAGAGGAGCGTGGCGGCGGAGGCAGCTGCGATACGGTGACGCACGACGAAACTCTCTTTCGATTCAAAGGTTGAACGCGATATTTGGTTTCGATATCGCGCCGTTGCGGAATCAGACTGTCTGACGCGAGGGCAAGTCGCACACCCAGGGCCGATTTACGGACAGAGCATCCGTATATCGGCGAACGAATGGTCGTTCGGGCAGCTCACAGGGGGCGCCCCCGCTCCCCCGCCGCGCCCTGATGCCGCTCGCGCCGTGCGCGACGTGCGGCCCCACCCCTCCCTGACCTGCCGCCGGCCGCGCGCGGTTCACCCGACGGCCACTCAGCTTGACCGGATATGCGCACTCGAAGCCGGGAACGGCACGCTCGGCCGGGCCCAAGTCCACGGCATCTCAACAGAGTTAGGTAAGCCTTGCCTACAAATGCCTTACGATGCCGACATGAAGAAGATCATCCGCGTGCTGACGGCGGTGGTGACCGGTCTGGTCCTCGCCGCGCCCGGCACGCTCGCCACTCCCGCTGCGGCCGCGTCCACCCCGGCCGGCGTCTCCAGACTCGAACTCCCGCAGCCCACGGGCGACTTCGCCGTGGGCCGCGACACCCTCCACCTCGTGGACCGGGAGCGCAAGGACCCCTGGGTGCCCACGGCCGACCGGGAATTACTCCTGTCGCTCTACTACCCCGCGCTCGCGCACACCGGAACTCCCGCCCCCTACATGAGCGCTCCCGAGGCCAAGGTGCTGCTGACCGACCGGGGGCAGCTAGGCGAGTACGTCACCCCCGAACGCGTCGCGGCGACCCGGACGAACGCACGGACGGGCGCGCTGCCCCGGCCCGCCGCGAACCGCTACCCGCTGATCGTGCTCTCCCCCGGCTTCACCATGCCTCGCTCCTCACTGACCACCCTGGCCGAGGACCTCGCCAGCCGCGGGTACGTCGTCGCGGCGGTGGACCACGCGTACGAGTCGGACGGCACCGTCTTCCCCGGCGGCCGGATGCTCACCTGCACGGCGTGCGAGCAGGTGTTCCCCGACGGGTCGCTGCACCGGGTCTCCGACGGCCGGGCCCGTGACATCCCGTTCGTCCTGGACCGGCTGACCGGCCCCCGCCCGGCGTGGCGGTACTCCTGGCTGATCGACCCCCGCCACATCGGCATGGCCGGGCATTCGATCGGCGGTGCCGCTGCATCGGCCACCATGGCCGTGGACCCCCGCGTGGACGCCGGGGTCAACATGGACGGCACCTTCTTCACGCCCGTGCCCCAGGCCGGTCTCGGCGGACGGCCCTTCCTGATGCTCGCCGGTGACCCCGCCCTGCTGCCGCCCGACTTCCCCGACACCTCGTGGGAGGACGCCTGGCCCCGGCTGGACGGCTGGAAGCGCTGGCTGACCGTCACGGGGGCGGGGCACCCCGGTTTCACCGACTGGCCCGTACTGGGCGAGCAGGCCGGGTACCCGCACCCGGAGACACCGCTGTCGGGCACCCGCTCCCAGCAGATCACCCGGGCGTACGTCGGCGACTTCTTCGACCTGCACCTGCGCGGGAAGGCGACGCCGCGCCTGGACGGTCCGACGGCGGCCGACCCCGAGGTCGTGTTCCACCGCAGCTGACGCCGTGGTCGACTCGGTGGGCCTCGATCATCGTGGTGCCGGGTACCTCGTCGGTGACCGTCCGGCGTGAGCGCAGGTCGGTCTCCGGGTCGACGAGAAAACGCCGGGCCGCGTCGCTCGCGGTGCTCCGGTGGCTTTCGGGCAGCGCGTCGACCACCTTGCGCATGGCCGAGGCGAGCGCCGGGCCGAGGCCGAACACCCGCTCGCCGTGCCCCGATCCGGCGGCCAGCAGGGCCAGGGCCTCGTCGTGGTTCAGTCCGGTGAGCTCGGTCCGGAAACCGGGCGACAACTCGAACCCGCCGTGCCGGCCGCGTTCGGCGTAGACGGGACTGCTCGGCGCCGAACTCCTCGACCGAGGGAGCCCGTCGGCCTCGAACGCTTCGGTGCAGGGCAGCGCCGGTTCGGCCGGCCGCGCACCGCGGTGGTCGAGGTAGCCGCACCGGCCCTCCTGGTCGGCGGCGGGCGCGACGAACCCGACCCGGCCGTCCGGGTGGAACACCCGACCGCGCTCAGCTCCGGCGCCCGCACCAGCCGCCCGTCGGCGCCGACGAGGGCGTACCTCGCCCCGGAACCGGCCGGCCCCGCGCAGGGGACGGCGTACGGCGGCCGGGCGGTGGTGCTGGACGACATGGTGCGGCTCCTCGCGCGGGGGCCGGGGCAGCGCCACCGGCGGCACGGCCCGGGGATGATCAGGCGAGGCTTATGCCAGAGCGCCCGCCCCGACAGCGCGTCCCGCGCCGCCGCCGGGGCGGGCAGGACGCTGCCGTCGGTGACGAGCTCGCTGCGGAACTCGACTGTGACCCACGCTGGGCGACCGGAGAGGGCGGCGTCGAACTGATCACGCAACTCCGAACTCTGGCATCGGATACAGCCCCAACGGTCGGTCCGTACCGAGGCCCTGCTGCGACTTTCACGCCTGCGCTGATCGGAAGGGCGGGCAGTGGCGGATCCGTCCGACCACGGTGACGGTGCGTCAGCCGGTGGATTCGGCTCGGTCCCGCCGCCCGGACTCAGTTGTTGACGAAGGTGAGGCTGGTCGCGTCGTAGCGGGTGCCCGCGATCTGCTCGGGTGGGGCGGCGGCCTCGATGGCGGCGAGGTCGTCGGCGGTCAGCTCGACGGTCAAGGCTGCGAGGTTCTCCTCCAGATAGCTCTGTCGCCGGGTGCCGGGGATCGGCACCACGTCGTCGCCCCGGTGCTGCACCCAGGCCAGGGCGAGCTGGCCGGCGGTGACTCCCTTCGCCTCGGCGAGCTCGTTCAGCTTCTCGACGATCAACAGGTTCCGCTCGAGGTTGCCGTCGGCGAAACGCGGCTGGCTGCGCCGCACGTCGTTCTCGGCCAGGCCTTCGACCGAGCTGTACCGGCCGGTCAGGAAGCCGCGCCCGAGTGGGGAGAACGGGACCAGCCCGATGCCGAGTTCGCGGCAGACCGGGACGATCTCCGCTTCGAGGTCGCGGGTCCACAGCGACCACTCGCTCTGCAGCGCGGCGATCGGGTGCACCGCGTGCGCCCGTCGGATCGTCTCCTCGCCGGCCTCGGACAACCCGAGGTGGCGGACCTTTCCGGCCTGCACGAGTTCGGCCATCGCGCCGACGGTCTCCTCGATCGGCACCTGCGGATCGACCCGGTGCTGGTAGTAGAGGTCGATGTGATCGACCCCGAGCCGACGCAGCGACGCCTCGCACGCCTGCCGCACGTACGCGGCGTCGCCGCGGACACGGGTGGGCTCACCCAGGCGGTTGGCGAAGCCGAATTTCGTGGCCAGCACCACCTCGTCGCGGCGCCCGGCCACGGCCCGTCCGATCAGTTCTTCGTTGTGCCCGGCGCCGTAGAAGTCGGCGGTGTCCAGAAGGGTCACCCCCAGGTCGAGGGCATGGTGCACGGTGGCGATGGACTGCGCGTCGTCCGTGGCACCGTAGCCGTGGCTCATGCCCATGCATCCCAGGCCTTGCGCGGAAACCGCCAGACTGCCCAGGTGCCGGGTGGGAACGTCGGTCATGCTGCTGCCTCCTGAACTCGGAATCATGATCAGGACGTTAGGTGTTGGAGCACACTCCAAGTCAACCCGGCGCCGCCTCCCGCCCTTCGGTGTGAGGACGACCGGGAGGGGGCCCGTCCCCGGTCCTGCCCTCGAAGGTCCTGGCGGTGAACGGGTGGCCGCCGCGTAGGGTGAGCGGAACGAGCACGCCTCCCGTCGCCCTCCCGAGGAGAGAACTGCCCTTATGCGCATGGTCTTCGCCAGCCAGGTGATCGAGTGGCGCGGACCTGCGCCCTTCTACTTCGTCCCCGTGCCGGAAGAGCCGTCCGCCGACGTACGGGAGGTGGCTGCGGCGGCCACCTACGGCTGGGGAGTCGTCCCCGTCGAGGCCGGCATCGGCGAAGTCACCTTCGAGACGTCGCTCTTCCCGAGGGAGGGCGGGTACTTGCTGCCCGTCAAGAACGCTGTCCGAACGCCGCTGGGACTGGCGGCAGGAGACGAAGTGACCGTGGAGATGACGGTGCACCTACCGGGCTGAGCGCTGCTCGTCCCGCCGCGGCGCGAACCGCGCCGTTCCCAGGCATGGGTGCAGCCCTCGCTCCAGCGGCCGTCGGGGCAGGACGTGCAGTCGTCCGGGACGGCTGACTCATCGAGCTGCCACCGGATGGAGCGCCGATGGACGGTCGGAACGGAAAAAGTTTTCCGCAGGCGTCTATCGAATGGCCGTTCGCTGGGAATGCTGCATGTGACCTCCCGCCCTGCCCGACGCTCCCACACGGCGTCGCCCGGGCGGGCCTTCCGTTCTGAGCCTTCGGGAGGTACTACGCCATGCGGTCGTCCCCCACTCCGTCGCCGGCGCCCAGCCGCCGCGACATCCTCACCGGCCTCGGCCTGGCCGCTGCCACCCCGCTCGTCCTCGGTGTCACCACCCGTCCCGAACGCCCGAGCCGCCCCGAGCTCCCACACGTCCCGGCCGCCCCGGCGGTCCTGCTGCGCGGCGCCTCCCTCGTCCTCACCATGGACCCGGCACTCGGCAGCAGCTCCCTCGGCGCCCTCGAGAACGCCGACGTCCTGATGCGGAACGGCACCATCGCCTCCGTCGGCACGGGCCTGCGGCCCCCGCCCGGCACCTGGATCGTGGATGCTTCGGGCAAGCTGGTCATGCCGGGGTTCGTCGACACCCACACCCACCTCTGGCAGGCGGTGATACGCGGGGGCTGTACCGACGGGGACCTGTTCGGCTGGTTCGCACGATGTACCGACCCCCAGCGAGGCCGGCTCACCCCCGAGGCCCTGCACAGCTTCGTACGCCTCGCCGCCCTCGACGCCGTCCAGTCGGGGGTGACCACCCTCGTGGACTGGGTGGACATCTTCTCGTACGACCTCATCGAGAGCTATGTACGGGCGCTGGCCGGAACCGGGGTGCGGTTCACCTACGCGATGTTCCCCTCCGAAGCCGACCCGACGCTGGTCACCAAGGTGAAGAAGGAACTCGTCGACCCCGTTCCGCTCGGCGGCTTCCAGGTCGCCACGCACGCGGCGCGAGCCGTCCAGCACCTCAACCACGCGCACTGGGAAGCCGCCCAGGACCTCGGAGTCATGCTCAACTCCCACGTCCTGGAACGCCCCGAGCAGCGCGTCGACGACCCCATCGGGGTCCTCGCCGACATCGGCGCCCTCGGTCCGCGGCTCCTGATCAACCACGCGATCCACCTGACCGACGACGAGATCGCCGCCGTCGCCGCGCACGACGTGCGTGCGGCTCACTGCCCGCTCAGCAACATGCGGCTGGCCTCCGGCATCATGCGGCTTGCCGAATTCGGGCGGCGGGGCGTCAAGGTCGGTCTCGGCCTGGACGGCGGCACGAACGACAGTTCGGACTTCCACGCGCTGATGAAGACGGCCATCGGCCTGCAGCGCGCCCGCGCGACGCAGGCCGGGATCTTCCCGCAGGTGCACGACATCTTGCGGATGGCCACGCTGGGCGGCGCCGAGGCCGTCGGCATCAGCGACCGGACGGGCTCCCTGACGCCCGGAAAGCGGGCCGACGTCGTGGTCGTCGACCCGGCCGCCCTGAACTTCGCGCCGCGCTTCGACTGGGTCGGCCAGACCGTCTTCAACGGTCGGCCCGAGAACGTCGAGGCCGTGTTCGTGGACGGACGGCCCCTGAAGTTCGACGGCCGGCTCGTGGACATCGACACGAGGCGCGTCGTACGGGAGGCGGAGACGGCCGCCGCCCGACTCCGCGCGGCCGGATAGACCACGCCGGGGCGGCAGACCCCACGCCGCCCCCCATCCGGTTCATCCGGCCCCCCTCGCCCCGGCTGCGCCGCGGGGTCGGCCCACCGCGTCCCAGGCCCTCATCGGACCGTCCAGCCAGGCGGGTGGCAGCTCGGCGGCGTCCCACTCCTCGCGCAGTACGGCGGCCGCCGGCGTGGCGAGCCGCTCCAGCACGGCGACGCTGGTGGCGGAGTGCAGAAGGGAGTAGCGGCTGTGGATGGCGGTGGCACTGCCGGGCCCGTACTCCACGTACAACCGCTCCAGACGGGCCCGGTGCGATGCGGCGAATTCCGCCAGCCGGCCGGCGTACCCGGCCCGCTGCCGGGGGGTCATCGTGGCGAGGACGGCGCGGAGTACCTCCTCGGTGACCTCGGGGTCGAGGTCGGAGACGGCGGTGAAGGTGAGGTAGAGGGGGGTGACGGCGGCCTTCGCCTGCTCCACCTCCATGCGCCCGACCGGCGGCCGGGCGGCCGAGGCGGCGTTCGGTCCTTCGGGGCCGACGGTCTGCCGGAGGGCCCGTTCGGCGATCTTGCGGAGCTCGTCGGTGACGGCACGGGCACCGTCCAGCCAGCCCGACTCGTACGGCTCGCCCTTGTCCCCCGGTACGGACCCTCCGAGCGCGCCGACCTCCTCGCACGCGCCGGCCAGGGCACCCGCCTCGACGAGGGCGATCAGGCCCTGCGCATCGTCGGCGGAGACCCCCGCCCGGCCGAGCAGCTGGAGCAGCGTCCTCTTCGCGTTCAGGACGCTGACCGAGTCCAGCTCGTGCCGGTTCTCCTCGGCGGCATGCATCGGATCCTCCTCATCCCATGGGTCTGTGGTGCGCTGCGCTGCCGCGGAGCGCGCCGTTTGAAGGTTCAACGCGGGATGGGGCCGCTGTGATCCCTGGGGATGCCCTGCTGCTCGACGACTGTATCCGTTCGGCGGAACGAGCGCGCCGACCGTCTGGAGGGCGCTCGGCATCCCTTGACCAGGCCCGGAGCGGCTCCTCGTGCCGGCGGGGGCGGGTCAGCCCAGGACGAGCGGGAACCTCACCGCCGCGTCGCGCAGTGCGGCCCGCTGCGCGTCGGTGGGCGCGCTGCGGCCGGTGCCGACCAGGAGCGCGTCCCGGTCGGTGAACGACGTGGGGAACGCCGCCCCGGCGATCCGCTCCAGCATGGCGCGGGAGCGGGCCAGGGTCTCTACGGGCGGCCGGGTCCGCGCGCCCGGGAGGTGGGCGATCAGGTCGAGGTGGTGCAGCGTCCACTCCAGGACGTAGGCACCGAGGTAGTCGCCCACGGTGAGGACCTCGTCGCGGGTGCCCACCCGGGCCCTCGGGTCGGCGAGTTCGGCGGCGCGGCCGGCGGCGGAGCCGACGTCGTCGAGGTGGAACCGGAGCAGGTGCGGGTCGCCGTACGCGGCGGCCAGCCGGACGGTGAGGGCGTCGAGCGGGTCCTCGCCGGTCGGGGGCCGGTCCTCGACGTGCCAGTAGGTGACCGCGTCGACGGTCGGCTCCGTCGCGGCGGGGGTGGCGAGGGTGATCAGGACGTCCTGGGCGTCGATGACCAGGTGGCACACGAGGTCCCGTACGAGCCAGCCGGCGCAGCCCGACGGCCGTGCGAAGTCCGGGTCCGGGATCTCGGCGACCGCCGTGCGCAACGCCGTCCAGGAACGGGTGAAGAGGTCCACACCGGCACCGTAGTGCGGCGCCGCCGCGGCGGACAAGCGCGGCCATCCGGTCCGGCCGGGCGTGTCCCCGTCGCCCGGCGCCGCCGGCTCCGGGCCCGTCGGGGAACCGGTGCCGAATGCTGTCGACGGCCCGTTCATCGCCTGCCTCGACCGTGCCCTCACCGCGCTGCCCGACGTGCGCCCCGCTGCCGGACGGTCCGGCGCCCAAGGCAGGCGGAGCTCGTCAACAGGTCGAGCGGACCTGGCACTGCATGGGGTCAGCCGGTCGCGAATGCGGACAGCAGGGTGTCAGCCCGGACCTCCAGTTCGGGCGTCAGAGTTCCGTTCACCGTCACGGAGACCTCTTCGCCGCCGGTCGAGCGGGCAAGCCGAACCTCCACCTCTCGGTGCTCGCCGGCCAAGGGATACGAGTACCAGCCGTCGGACCGCTCGTCGTCGGCCTCCTCGACCGCCAGTGCCACCGTCTCCCCGTCGGTGGCGTCGAAGCCGTAGCCCACGTCGTACGACAGCAACTCGAAGAACGACCGCAGGTCGCGTTGCCAGATCCATCCACCGACTTCTGCCATGACGTCGCCTCCGCGCTCAGAAGGGCGGCCTGACCTGGCCCGCACCGGGGAGCGGCCCACACCCCACACCTGTCAACCGCGTTCCCAGTAGCTACAGGAGTGTGGGACGCCCGCAGCTTCTGCGGTCGGGTCGGGACACCGCGAAGGGGTGCCCCCCGGAACGGGAGCCCGCTCCCAGTGGGTCGACCCCGAACCAGGACTCTCCGATTCATCCAGGTAGAGGGTGAATGCTCCGCACAGCACGACGAGAGCCAACCATCCCGCCCCTGCCCACAACCAGACCTTCCGCGACACCGCTCCCCCTCGACCCCGATTCACCCAGGGAACAGTCTGCCCGGCAGACGCACGCGGCGCTCACCTCCGGCCCCTCCACCGGGCCTCCTGGACGGGCGGTGCAGTCGAATCCGGCCACCCATCCCGCTCCGGCCCGTGTCGCCAGGTGCACGTGTGCCGACTACTCCAGAGGTTTGCGCGCTGCCGCCACGATCCTCTCCAGCGCCGAGGCGTGGCGCTGGAATGCCTGGCGCCCGTACGGGGTGAGGCGGAGGTGGGTGTGCCGTCCCGTGCGGCTCCTTGCCTTTCGGACCTCGACATACCCGGCGTCTGCCAGCGCGGCGACCTGCTTGGACAGGGCCGAGTCACTGGTGCCCACCGCATCCCGGACGAATCCGAACTCCACCCAGTCCGCCGGAGCCAGGAGCGCGACCACCGAGAGTCGCGCCGGAACATGCAGGAACTCGTCGAAGTCCGGATCCATCAGGCGTGTCCGTTCCTGCGGATGATGGTTCCGACGACCGGGCGCAGCGCGTACGAGGCGGCCCCGGCCGCAAGGGCGGTGACAGCTGCGG
This sequence comes from Streptomyces sp. NPDC040545, assembly GCF_055595065.1. Classification (NCBI taxonomy): domain Bacteria; kingdom Bacillati; phylum Actinomycetota; class Actinomycetes; order Kitasatosporales; family Streptomycetaceae; genus Streptomyces; species Streptomyces sp. NPDC040545. The sequence goes on along the minus strand of NZ_JBVIWA010000009.1, from coordinate 85,966 downwards.
CGAGCGTGTGCCGTGCCGGCAGGCCGAGGAAGTAGGCGCCGATGGCCACCGTCCAGAAGAGCAGGAGAAGGAGCACCCCCATGGCCGCGTAGAACAGCACCTCCGAGCCGACGGTCTTCCGGCGGACGGGGGCCCTGCGCTGGTACACGAAGAGCCCTCCCAGGACCAGGCCGTTCCCTGCCAGGACCGCGGCGGTGTTCCAGGGGCTCGGCAGATCGAAGGACGCGCACACGGCGAACAGGCCCAGCGCCGAAATGATCAGGTAGGGACGGGAGTGGGCGTGGCGCATGTACGCGTCGAGCGTCTGCTCCTGACGGTGATGGATGGCGTCGAGGGCGGTCTGGGCGTCGTAAGTGGTCATAGGTGGCGCGTCCCTGGTCAATCGATCTTCCGAGTACTTTCCCGTAAGGAAAGTACCACCTTCTTTCCAGACAGGAAAGAAGGTGGCGCGAGCAGGCCGATGCCGGCAAGGATCACGGCGTGACGACGAGAAAGGGCCATACCGTCCAGGTGTGTTGTCCCACTCCGCTCACGGCCGTCGCCGGGGCCTGCACGTACACCGGCTTCCCCCTCGTCGAGATCCGCCCGACCGGCCCGGCCGGCCCATGGAGGTGCGGGCGAACACCGTGCGGGGCGCCCGTGCGGTGGCCGTCCACGGCGAGCGGGTCGCCTTCTACGGCGGCTACGGCGAAGAGCGGGACCGACTCGCCCACGGAGAGCTCACCGGGACCTCCGTCGAGCCGGCGGAGATCGGCCTGCTCGCCCGCGGCGCGCGGCGGTCCGGCGGATTCAGCTCGGGCGGCGGCTCAGCCGGCCCGGCCACCAGGCCGCGGGACCGATGTCCAGGACCAGGGCGGGAACCAGGAGCGAGCGCACGACCAGCGTGTCCATGAGTACGCCGAAGGCCACGATGAAGGCGATCTGCACGAGGAACGCCAGCGGGATGACACCCAGCGCGGCGAACGTGGCTGCGAGGACCACCCCTGCGGAGGTGATCACCCCGCCGGTGGCCGTCAGACCCCGGATCACTCCCTCGTGGACGCCATGGCGCAGCGACTCCTCGCGCACCCGCGACATGAGGAAGATGTTGTAGTCCACGCCCAGGGCGACGAGGAAGACGAAGCCGTACAGGGGGACGGACGCATCGGTGCCGCTGAACCCGAACACGTGGCGGAACACGAGGGCGGACACGCCCAGCGTGGCGAAGAAGTTGAGGGCCACCGTCACCACCAGCAGCAACGGCATCACCAACGAGCGCAGCAGGGCCACCAGGATGACGAGGATGATGGCCAGCACCACCGGGACGATGACCTCGCGGTCCCGCTCGGCCGTCTTCTGCGTGTCGTAGGCCTGTGCGGTGTACCCGCCGACGAGGGCGTCCGCGCCCGGCACGGGATGCACCGCCTCGCGGAGCCTGACCACCGTCTCCTTCGCCGCCGCGCTGTCCGCCGGGTCCTTCAGGACGACGTCGATCCGTACGAGGCCGTCCTTCTCGCCCCGCACGGCGGCCGAGTCCACGCCCTGGGTACCTTGGGCGCGCTCGCGTACGTCTGCCTGCCGGGCGGTGGCGGCGATCACGACGGCGGGGTTGCCCGCCCCGCCCGGGAAGTGCCGGCCCAGTTCCTTCTGCCCGGTCACCGAAGGGGCCTCGTTCACGAAGATCTCGTCCAGCGGAACGCCGCCCGAGTGCAGCGTGGGCGCGAAGGCGGCGCACGCGAGCAGTCCGGCCAGGGCGACGGCCCACACCCGTCGGGGAGCGCCGCCGACCAGGGCGGCGATCCGGCTCCAGACCCCTGCCGCGCGGGCGGCGCTGTCGGCGCTCACGTGCGCCGGCCAGTAGGCCCTTCGTCCCAGCAGCACCAGCGCCGCCGGCAGGAAGGTGAGGGCGCTCCCCACCGCGCAGACGATCCCGATCGCCCCGACGGGCCCCAGCGCCCGGTTGTTGGTCAGGTCGCTGAGGAACAGGGCGAGCAGACCCAGGGCCACGGTGCCGCCGCTGGCCACGACCGGGCCCCAGGACCGGCGCAGAGCCGCGCGCATGGCCGCGTACCGGTCCTCGGTGTGCCCCAGTTCCTCGCGGAAGCGGGCGGTCAGCAGCAGGGCGTAGTCGGTGGCCGCGCCGATGACGAGGATCGAGAGGATCCCCTGGACCTGCCCGTCGACCCGGACCAGGCCCGCGCTCGCCAGGGCGTAGACGATCGCGCAGGCCAGGGAGAGGGCGAACACCGCCCCGATGATGATCAACAGTGGCAGGAGGACGCTGCGGTAGACGAGCAGCAGGATCACGAGGACGGCCGCCAGTGCCACGCCCAGCAGCAGGCCGTCGATTCCGGCGAAGGCCTCCGACAGGTCGGCCCGGGTGGCCGCCGGCCCCGTCACATGGAAGGTGGTGGCCGCGACCCGGGAGCCGGCCTCCCGGATCTCGGCGACCGCCGCGGGCAGTTCATCGCCCAGTGCGGGGTCCAGTGGTACCACCGCCTGCAGCGCCCTGCCGTCGCGCGACGCGACGACCGGGGAAGGCGGGCCCGCAATCCAGGGACGGTCCCTGAGTGCGGCCAGTGCGGCCTGCGCGGAGGCGGTGGAGGCCGAGGTCACTCCGGTGGCGCCGTCCGCCGTCCAGAGCACCACGGCCGGCAGGGACTCCTCCTGCCGGAAGGCGCCCTGGGCCTGAGCCACCCGGGTGGATTCGGCGCTGCGGGGGAGGAAGGCCGCCTGGTCGTTGGTGGAGACCTCGCCGAGCTTCCCCGCGTAGGGGCCGAAGGTCCCTCCGGCACCCAGCCAGACCACGAGGAGGAGGACGGGCAGCAGCCACCGGACCGGTCGGGGCGGGGTACGCATGATGCTCCTGGAACGGGTGCGGTGGACCGGGGAGCGGGTGAACGGCTCCCTCGCGAGGGACCCACCCTCCCGGGGCGGGCATCCCAGGTGCAACATGCAGCGTTTCTGCATCACTTCCCGGCCTGGCACACTCGTCCGGCCCGGACCGCCGCCCGGCCGGGATCCTCGCCACCGGCGAGGCAGACGCTCGGCGCGCACGCCACGACATCGGCACCGAACCCGAAGAACAGGCTGACAAGCGACATCGAGGATCAGCACACTGGACGCATGCGATACGAGGAGACGGCGAAGCTCACCGCCGCGAGAGCCCTGGTCCCGGTGGCCATCCTCGTCGCCTCACCGGTCCTGCTGCTCGCGGGACCTGGCAGCCAGCGACGGAACCCAGGGGAGCCCGATCGTGCCATCCGTACTTCTGACGACCGCACTTCCTCTTGTAGGTGTCGCGTTGGGCGCCGCGGGCTCCTTCGCTGCTCAGTACCTGACGACGAGAGAGACCAAGAGGCAGGCGTCCGGAGCGGCGGCGGCATCGGTCCGCGCCGAACGTAAGGAGGCGATCCTGACCTTCCTCGAGATCTGCCAACGGGTGGAGCGCGCAGCCGAGCACCGCTATCAGAACAACAACACGTTCGTCGAAGGCTCTCCCGAACTCACCCACGAGATGTGGTTCCGCCAGAAGTGCCTCGACCTTGTCGTCAGCCGCCACCTGAGCGACATGGCCTTCAGGTTCACCGACCGCCTGATGGCCGCAACCTACGGTCGCGTACCTGATGGCGAGGAGGTCTGGGACTTCATCCACGAGAAGCGCGGACCCTTCATGGAGGCCGCCAAGACAGAACTCGGTATCGCCGCAGATTGACCCTTCGTGTCTTCAGGGACGGGCATGCACATCACCGAAGGCCATGGGCGCTGATCCCCTGTCAACGGTCGTGATGCCCCCGATGCAACACCCTTGCAACGACGCGTCGTTCGAGTCAGCTGCTGCTGCGGGGCGAGCCGTGCCAGCGCCAGTCGGTCCGGCGTGGGCGATCGGGCGTCTCTGTGCGTCCGGTGGCCCACAGCAACGTCGACCACGGGCTGTCGGTGACGGGCACGTCGGGGAACAAGCGCGCGAGGGCCCACGCGCACAGGTCCTGCGGGGGCTCCCAGTCGCGGCCCAGGCCCTGGGTGATGTCGTGGGTGTGGACCACCGTCTCGACGACGCCCATCGCGGCGAAGCCCTCCGGGTCGGAGGCTCCGAAGACGTGTGGGGCCAAGGTGGTTGCGGCCGCCGTGTCCACGACGCTTGCGAGCAGTCCGCCGCACGCCTCCACGACGGTCAGGAGCCCCTCCGGCCCCGCGTCAGGGTCTCCGAAGATGACGTTGGCCGGGCCATCGGGTCGATTGCAGGAAACGCGCAGCGGGACGCGCGGGACAGCCATGGGCTCCGCGAGCCCGAACCGCAGCGCGTAGGTGAGCAGGTCATCCGCGAGGTGTTCAAGGGTCTCCCAGCGCGTCCACTCCAGCCCTCCTGCCCGGTCCTGCCATTGGGCAGCGGGAATGCCTTCGAGGGCGTCGAGGCAGTGGGCGACGGCCAGGCGTACGTGCTTGCCCGGCACGGGCATGTGCGGTTCTCTGGACTGTGACTGTGACATTCGAGGAGCCTACAAGCCTGCGAAACCGTGCCGAGGAGCTCCCCGCCCTGCCACAGCCACGCCGGCGGTGGCGAACGGGCGGGAGCGGGTGGGGTGACGAGTACGCCTTGCCGTCGGCTGCACAGGTGGCCCGCTGACGCGGCGCTCACTTACACTTCACGGCCATTTCGCAGGGCGTGGATGAGCCAGGGGTACATCGGCGCCAGGCTCGGTACCACCTGCCAGCCGTTGACGATCCACACCAGCCGCCAGTACCGGTCCACCCGGGGATCGTGCGCCTCTTCGAACTGCTCGGCCATCCAGTCCCGGAATTCCGTGTCCGGGGTGCGCGCGAACACCGCGGCGAAACGGTGTACGAGGTCGTCGATGATGTGTGTGCCCCTGTCACCGAGCGGGTCGATGCCCGACTCCAAGGCCTCGGCGACTTTCTGGCGGGTGAGATCCATCAATTCCTCGCCGGCCTCGCTCTCGATGTCGAGCGTTCGCCCGGTGGCCTGGTACACGGCCGTACGACGCATCCGGGCACGGAAGTCCTCGTCGCCGACCAGCTCGGCGAGTTCGGCCCACGCCTCGACCTGTTCACCGGAGGGATCATCGGGGAGGTCGGGAGTGGCAGCACGAATCATGGCCACCTCGGCCGGGACGGCGTCTGCTGTGCCGAAGCTGCCGAACGTGCCGAAGGTGCCCTCCACGAAATCGTCGATCAACCGCCGGCGTTCCTCGCCGGACAACTGCGTGAGCCTGTGCATGCGTTTCATCTCCTCGGGACCGGACCCGCCTCTGGCCACGGCTCGCAGGACGCTCCGGCGCAGGCGCAGCGTCCGGATCTGGACGTCCAGAGCGTCGGCGTGCGCCGTGGCGACTTCCGCCACGGAGAGCTCCCGGTCCAGCACCCGTCGAACCGTGGCCAGGTCCATGCCCAGCTCACGCAGGGTGTGCAGGAGTTCCAGACGACGCAGCGCGTCGATGTCGTAGAGCCGATAGCCGGCGGGACTTCGTGTGGTCGGCGCGACCACCCCCGAATCGGAGTAGAACCGGATGGTCCGCACGGGCAGGCCGGTCCGTCGGGAGAGCTCCCCGATCGAGTAGAGGGTCGTAGCGTCCATGTCCCCCACTCTGCTGTCTCCAGTCACTGGAGACTCAAGACCAGTTCCCGGCGCCTTGTGCACTCGGCCGCCCTTGGACCCGGTCATCCGTGGCTTCATGCCTCAGCTGCCCCTGTCGCTCCTGATCGCTGTCGAGTTCAGGAGCCTTCGATCGGCCCGGCCCGATCCCACCCGGGCGCCCGTACGTCGATCGTGAGGCTTCCCGACTCGACCTCCTCACCGCAGGTCCGGCACGTCGACGTCAGATCGAGGTCGTGTTCGGAGCCGGGCCCGCCGCGGTGCCGGAAGGCGACCGGCGGAGTGTCCACCGCCCATCGGTCGCCCCAGGCCAGCAGCGCGTGCATCACCGGTGCGAGATCGCGGCCGGCCTCCGTCAGGTGGTATTCGAAGCGCACGGGGCGCTCGCTGTAGGCGCGGCGCTCGACCACGCCCGCCTCTTCCAGTGCGCGCAGTCTGGCGGCGAGGCGGTCGCGGGGGGCGCCGGTGTTACGGATGATCCGGTCGAAGCGCCGGTTCCCGTAGAAGATCTCGCGGATCGCCAGGAGGGCCCAGCGCTCGCCGACGAGTTGCAGCGCGGCGGCCGCGGAGCACGGCCGACCGGGCACTTCGGGGTGCGGGACCGAGTTCTCGGCCGGCTTCCTGTTCGAGGTCACGTCCCCATCCTCTCCCGAGTCCGTTGCGTTTTCAAACCCACACGGCTAGCCTCCGGCCCATGACAGTTGGAATTTCAAACTCACACCGGGTGTCCCGGGCCGTGTTCGCGACGGTCGCGACCGCGGTCTTCATGTCGAACCTCGACCTCTTCATCGTCAACGTGGCCCTCCCGGCGATCGGCCGCTCGTTCGGCGGCAGCGGCCTCGGCTCCCTCTCCTGGATCCTCAACGGCTACGCGATCGTCTTCGCCTCGCTCCTCGTGGTCGCCGGCCGCATCGCCGACCGCTCCGGCCACAAGCCGGTCTTCCTGACCGGACTGGCGGTGTTCACCCTCGCCTCCGCCGGCTGCGCACTCGCTCCCGGCGTCGGGACGCTGGTCGCGGCACGGCTCGTGCAGGCCGCCGGCGCTGCGCTGCTGATACCGACGTCGCTCGCGCTGCTGCTCGACACGACGGCGCCCGAGAAGCGCGCCGGGGCGGTGCGGGCCTGGGCGTCGATCGGAGGAATCGCCGCCGGACTCGGGCCCGTGGCCGGCGGGCTGCTGGCCGAAGCGGGATGGCACTGGGTGTTCATGGTCAACGTGCCGGTGGGGATCGCGGCGTTCGCGCTCGGTGTCAAGGTGCTGCCGTTGCCCGGACGCGCCGGTACGGAGAAGAGTCCGCTGCCCGACCTGTTCGGCGCCGCCCTTCTCACCGGATCGATCGCGACGCTCGCGCTCGGCCTGGTCAAGGCCCCTGACTGGGGCTGGACGAGCGCCGGCACCGTCGGCGGCCTGGCTGCCGCGGTGCTGCTCGGCGTCTGGTTCGTCCTGCGCTCGGCCCGCCACCCCGTGCCGATCGTCGAGCTGCCGCTGCTGCGGGTTCCGGCGTTCGCATCCTCCGCGGCCGCCCTGACACTGTTCACCGTCGCGTTCGCCGGAATGCTGCTCGGCGCGGTGCTGTGGTGCCAGGGCGTGTGGGGCTACTCGGCTCTGCGCACCGGCCTGGCCATCGCGCCGGGACCCCTGCTGGTGCCGCCGGTCGCGCTGCGGATCGGGCCCGCCGTCGCCAGGTTCGGTGCGGGCCGCATCGCTCTGGCGGGAACGGTCCTGTTCGCGGCCGGCATCCTGTGGTGGGCCGCGACCCTCGACACCGGCTCGGCCTACGCGGCCTCGCTCCTGCCCGGCATGCTGCTGACGGGCCTCGGTGTCGGCATGACGCTCCCGGTCCTGACCGGGGCGTCGGCGGCCGCCCTGCCGCCGGCCCGCTTCGCCACCGGCTCGGCCATCACCTCGATGGGCCGCCAGATCGGCGCGGTCCTCGGCGTCGCGATCCTGGTCGGCATCCTCGGCACCCCGGCCCCCGGGCACGCTGTCACCGCGTTCCGGCACGGCTGGTACGCGGTCGCCGTGGCAGCCCTGCTCGCCGCATGCGCGACGGTCCCGCTCATCCGCAAGCCGCGACCGGCTGCCGCCGAGGCGGCCGACGTCGCAGAGGCCGCGGAGGTCCGCACTGCCTGAGAAGCGAGCCCCCGCTCGCGTCGGCACCGCGCGGCGGGGCCGCGAGCGGCACGGCGGGACTCCGCCCGCCGAAAGGGTGACCCGACACCGGGGATATCGGGGAGGCGCCATGCCTGAGCGGGCATGCTTCGAATCGTCGGGGAAGCATGGAGGAGGCCCGGCTCGCAGGTCCGCCGCAGCGGTGCTGAGGGGCGATCGGGTTCTTTCGGAGTTCGGTGGTCCGGGGGATGTCGAGAACGTGCCACCGGCTCCGTCCCTGGGACACCAGCGGCCACCACCGGCCGCACGAGGAAGAAGGAGTGGCCGGCATGGCGATTCAGCGGATGGACAACGTCGGCATCGTCGTCGGGGACATGGATGCCGCCATCGCGTTCTTCGTGGAACTCGGTATGGAACTGGAGGGCAGGGCGGAGGTCGAGGGTCCCTTCGCCGACCAGTGCACCGGACTCGACGGCGTCCGCTGTGACATCGCGATGGTCCGGACCCCGGACGGTCACAGCCGGCTCGAGCTGGCGAAGTACCGCAGCCCCGCGGCGATCAGCGCCGGGCCGCGCAACCGGCCGCACAACATTCTGGGCACGCACCGCGTCATGTTCGCCGTAGACGACCTCGAGGACACCGTTGCCCGCCTGCGCCCTCACGGCGCCGAACTCGTCGGCGAGATCGCCCGGTTCGAGGACAGCTATCTGCTCTGCTACGTCCGCGGCCCGGAGGGCATCATCGTCGGACTCGCCCAGCAACTGCGCTGACCGGCAGGCCGTGTGCGGGATCCTGTTCGTCCTGGACACCGGTGTCCAGGACGAACAGGATCCCGCGCCGCTAGGTCGCGGCTTCGGTGCCGAGGTCGACGGGTCGTTTGTAGTACCGCCACGGGAACCACCCCGCGCCGACCGGAATCCATCCTTCTGATTCCAGCCGCCGGTGCCTCGCGAGGGAGGGGAGCGTGATCCGGCAGTGCTCCCAGGGGTGGTCGGACGCCTCCACCTCGTGGAAGAAGGGGCCGTAGCCGACCATGTGCCAGCCGTCACGGCCGGCTTCCTCCAGGGCTGCCATCTCGTTGAACGCGGTCAACCCGCTGAGCGTACGGCGCTTCGGGGCGTTCGGCGCCCCGGCGGGCGCCGCCGCCGGGGCCGCGCCCGCGGCCTTGCCCGAGAAGCGCTGCTGGGCGGCCTGGCGGCTCACCCCCAGGACCCGGCCCACCGTGTCCCAGCTGTGGCCGGCGGCCCTGGCGCCCTGGACGGCCTCGCGCAGCAGCCGGCTCGCCTCCTCGGCACCGACGCGTGAGGCGTCCACCAGGCGCAGGTAGCCGTGGGCGTCGTGTTCGAGCGACTCGGCCAGCCCCTCGGGGGCGCCGAGGACGGCTGCGGCGATCCCTTCCCGGATCCGGTCCATCTCCACCGGATGGAGCAGTGGTTCGTCGCTCATCGGCGCAGTCCGGCAAGGGGTTCGAGGGCGTCGAGGACCGCCTCGTCGCGGCGCGCCTGCTCGGCTGCCCGGGCTGCCGCCCGGGCGGCCTGGCCGGCCGTGCAGGCGATGAGTGCGAGGCCCACGACGATCAGGGCGACGGTGGCGAAGGTGCCGAGCCGGTCGCCGAACATCACCGTCACGGCCGGCAGGCTCACGCCGAGCGGCAGCAGGGCGGCCATGGACGGGGTGGATGCGGTGGCAGGGAAGAGGCCCCGGCGCCGGACCTTCGAATTCAAGATCGACATGCGTCAAGGAAACCTTGACATGACTGGCTTGTCAAGAATTTCTTGACACCCATGCCCCGCACCACGGCGACCACCGGCCGCACGCCGGAGCGGGCCGCACGACCAACAGGGGAAATGCGGGGCCGGGAAGGGCCAGGCGCGGAGGGCGGCGCGGTCAGGGGGACCCCGCACGCTGCCGTTATCGGGGCGGCGTGGGGTTGCGGAGTGCGGGCCGGGACCACGGTGCGTCGGCGTCTGCGTCGTCGGCCGGCTCCGGGCGGAGGCCGAGCTCGCGGAGCTGGTTGAGCGCCATCATGGCGGTGAACAGCTCGTTCGGGTTCGCTCCGCCCGCCCCGAGCTCGGCGATGGCCTGAGCGAAGCGGGTGGTGAACGCGCTCGGCCGGATCGGCTCGCTCCCGCCGGTCAGCCCGAGTACCGCCTCCTGCAGGGTGGCGGCCTGCTCCAGCAGCCCGTCCAGAAAGAGCACCGCCTCGGGGCCACGGCGCACGGCGAAGGTGTGCCCGTCGGTGAGGACCGCGGCTTCCTCCTGCTCGAAGAGGCCGGCGACGGCGCCGAGGACGGTCTGGATCTTGAGCTGGTCGGCGTCGACCATCGCGCCACAGGAGCCGTTGCCCTCGTCGGAGAGGTGGAGGACGCCGCAGTCCCTCAGGTGCACGATCACGTGCCCGGCGCAGTGTCCCTGGCTGCGCAGCACCCGGACCGCGCCGTCGGCGAAGGTCCAGCCGATGAACCGCAGCGAGCCGATCCGGATCCGCTCCGGCGGCCGTTCCTCGTACGTCCGGGTCGTCGCGGCGAAGGGCCGCATCGGCACGAAGAGCGACACCACCTTGGCTGCCAGTTCGGGCGCCGGTAGCGGCGCCGCCCAGGCGATGCGCCCGAAGGACCGCACCCAGTAGGACTCCGGGTCCAGCATCTGGTCCAGGTCGGGGGCGGGGACATAGTGCTCGGCGGGCACGCCCAGCTCCTCGGCCAGGTCGTTGTTGCCGATGTGGTCGGGATGACCGTGCGTGGTCAGCAGCAGCGCCCGGGACCAGGGCCCGACACGGTCGGCTGCCGCGCGCAACGCCGCGCGGAAGGCCGGGGTGACGCCGGTGTCGACGAGCACCAGGGTGTCGCCGGCCCGGTGAACCAAGGCGTTGGCGACGTCCGGCTGATCATGCGCGAGATCCAGCTCCTGCCCGAGGACCAGCACGGTCCTGTCGTCGATCTCGATCAGGTCGCCGAGCGCGGTCATGGGTCCTCCCGCCGTCCGGTCGGGGCGGCCGGAGCCGCTGCTCCGAGCTGCCGAGAACACCAGTCTCCCGCCGTCGGGCGTTCGCCGCACAGGCGCCCCGCGTCACTTGCCCATCCGGCCCAGAAGCCGATCCGGCGCCGGATGACCGGACCTTGCCCGATCCATTTCGAGAACCTGGCTGCCCATGGTGCATCCAGCAAGGCGCCGCAACCCGTTCCCGACAGGATGAGGCCGATACCGGAGGACACTGCGCCCGGGCAGGTACGCCCTCGCCGAGGCCTGACGCGGAGCCGACCACCGAGCGGTCACCCGCGCCCGGCGCAGCGGCGGCAGCCCGCCGGGGGCGACAGCCCGTCGGGCAGGGTGCTCACGTCACCAGGCGCAGCGACGTTCCCGCGATGCCCAGCCGTACGCTCTGACCCCAGGTCAGCTCCAGGGCGTCGCTCTCCATTCCGTCGCCGAAGACCACGATCCGGTCCGACTCCACGGTCAGCCGCAGTTCCTGCCCCCGCCCCAGCTCACCGGCGACCTGCGTCGTTCCGGTCGTGGGCGAGGGCCAGGCCTCGCGTACGAACCACAGGAGCCGCGGGTCACAGGGTGCGGGCAGCCCGGCGTGGCTGCCGCGCTCCAGCCACAGGGAACGCAGCCAGCCGGTGGCGCCCGTGCCGGTGCCCACCAGCACCCCGGAGGACGCCTGGGCCTCGCCCGGGCCCTTGTCGCCGGAGCCCAGGCGGTAGCGGGCTGTCTGGTGACCGGGCGAGCCCAGATAGATCTCGTTCAGCGCGAGAAGGCGCTGGGTGTCGTCAGCGACGGCCTCGACCATCGTCAGCTCCTCTGCCCGGCCGCCGGCGGCGGTCGCCGCACGCAGCAGGGCGGCCGTGTCGGCGCAGCGGTGGCGGACCAGGACCCCCGGGTTGCGCCCCGGGTCGGTGTCGATGCCCACCACCGGCTGTCCGCGCAGATACTTCGCGGTGTTGGCGACCAGGCCGTCCTGGCCGACCACGACCACCACGTCCTCCGGGGCGAACAGGAAGCGGTCCAGGTCGGCCCGCTCCACCCGGGAGCTGCGCCAGGTGAGCGGCACCGCCGCCGCCACCTCCCGCAGCGCCTGCCGCGTGCGCTCGTGGCGGCGGACCACCTCGTCGATCGACCGGCCCCGGCTGGAGAGGAAGAACGCGGCCTGCCCGTGCGTCCCGTGCCGGGCGAGCAGTTCCTCGTACTCGGTCCTGCGGTGCACGAGCACCGCCCGCGGGGCCAGACTCACTCGCCCGCGCCGCCTTCCGGGCGTCCGAGCCTGGTGAGGAGCCCGGTGAGGACGTCGGGAGAGAGTGTGATGCTCTCGATCCGCGGCAGGTTCTCCGCCAGCCGGGTCACCGCCAGAGCGTGCAGCGTGCCCGGGGCGGCTTCCTCGTGCACGCGCAGCCAGGCAGCCTGAGCCTCGGCGCGCGCTGCGCCCGTCTCGCGCGCCGCCTCGGCGTCCGCGCGGGCCAGGCGGACCTTGCGGGCCGCCTCGGTCTCGGTGCGTACGCCGTCCGCCGCCGCCTTCTCCTCCGCCTCGCGGCGGGCGTTGATGCCGCGCTGGTCGATCAACTGCGCCTCGCGCCTGGCCAGTTCGATCTGACTGGCCAGCTCGTTCTCGGCGATGGCACGCTCACGTTCGACGGCGACGGCCCGCCGTTCATAGGTGGCCCGGTCCGCCTCCTGCTGGATCTGTTCGCGGGCCGGGGTGCGCAGGGCGCGCTCCACCTCGGCCTCGGGGCGGATCGCGACGACCCGCACGGCCACCACGTCGATGCCGGTGGCCGGGAGCCTGGGCTCGGCGGCGAGACCGGCGGCGACCCGCCCCCGCACGGAGGCGACGCCGTCCACCAGGGCGACGGCCAGCGGAGTCCGGGCCAGTACGTCCAGCGTGTGCTGCTGCGCGGTCTCGGTGAGGAGAGTGGCGATCTGCTCCAAGGGGGCGCCGCGCCAGCTCCCGGTGTCCGGGTCGACGGAGAAGTCGAGCCGGTCCGCGGCCTCGGCCGGGTCGCTGATCCGGTAGGTGACGGTGGCCTGTACGGCGACGTCCTGAAAATCGGACGTACGGGCGTGGAACGCCATGGCCAGCTCCCGGTCGTCGACCGGCACTTCGGAAAGCGCCGCCGACAGCGACCGGTACCAGAAACTGAGCCCCCGCCCGTCGTGGACGAGCCGGCCGCGCTTGTGGTGGCGGATGTGGGCGGTGGGCGCGGAGCGCAGATGACGCCAGCCGAAGCGCCGGGTGATGTCGGCCATGGCGAACCCCCTTCATTTCGTCAATGCGACGATAATGAGCCGCGCCCATATCGTCAAGGGGACGAAAAGAGGGTTTCGGGGCCGCCACCCCGCAACCCGTTCTACGAGCTACCCGCTCTGTTCGCGGCGTGTTCAGCCCGCGGCTGCCGCTGTGCCCCACGCTTCGCCGGGAGCGCGGGCGCACTTGCCCGCCCACCGGACGAGACGAGGACCGGCCGTTGCGTACGAACTGGCGCAGAGAAACCCACATCATCGCCGTCGCCCTGACGGTCCTGGCCGTCGGCGTGTCCGGTGCGCCGGCCTCGGCGCAGGCGCAGGCGCAGCCGACGGTGCGGATCAACGAGGTCGAGTCGAGCGGCGGCAGCCCCGGCGACTGGATCGAGCTCGTCAACACCGGTACCACCGCGGTCGACATCTCCAAGTGGGTCGTCAAGGACAACGACAACTCCCACTCCTACAAGGTCGCCAGGAACACCTCGCTGACCCCGGGTGCCTTCCTCGCGCTGGACGTCGAGCCTTCGTTCGGCCTGGGCAGCTCCGACTCCGCGCGGCTGTTCACAGCGGACGGCACCACCCTGGTCGACTCCACCACCTGGACCGACCACGCGACCACCACCTACGGCCGCTGCCCGGACGGCACCGGCGCGTTCACCACGACGACCGCCGCGACCAAGGGCGCGGCCAACGCCTGCGGCACCTCGGGCGGCGGACAGCCCACCCACGGGCCCTGGCCCGGCGGCTCCGCGGTCACCATCGCGGACGCCTCCGACACGTTCGGGGAAAACCTCAGTGGCCTGTCCTTCGAGAGCGCCGGCGTGCTCTGGGCGGTGAACAACGGGCCGGGCAGGCTGTACCGGCTCGTACCGGGCGGCACGTCGTGGCGTCCCGACCCGGCTGGCGGCTGGGCGACGGGCAAGGCCCTGCACTACGCGAACGGCAGCGGCGACCCCGACGCCGAGGGCGTCGTCGTCACCCCCGACGGCCTGTTCGTCGCCACCGAACGCGACAACGGCAACGGCTCCACGAGCCTGCCGAAGATCCTCCGCTACGACACCGCCTCCAGCGCCTCCTCCCTGAACGCGACCGCCGAGTGGAATCTCACCTCCGACCTGCCCTCCCTGCCGGCCAACGCCGGACCCGAGGGCATCTCATGGGTGCCCGACTCCTTCCTGACCGCGCACGGCTTCCGTGACGAGCACACCGGCGCCGTCTACGACCCCGCCTCCTACCCGGGGCACGGCAGCGGCCTGTTCTTCACCGGCGTGGAGGCCAACGGCACCGTCTACGCCTACGCCCTGAATCTGTCCGGCGGCGGCTACACCCGCATCGCCACCATCGCCGGCGGCTTCACCGGCGTGATGGACCTGGAGTTCGAGCCCGCCACCGGCCATCTGTGGGCGGCCTGCGACGACACCTGCCAGGGCCAGACCTCGACCCTCGGCATCGACGCCCAGGGCAAGTTCACCGCCACCGCCGTCCACGACCGGCCCACCGGCATGTCCAACTACAACAACGAGGGCTTCGCCATCGCCCCCCAGTCCACCTGCACCGCCGGCCACAAGCCGGTCCTGTGGTCCGACGACAGCAACGACGGTGGCCACGCACTGCGCGCCGGCACCCTGAACTGCACCCCCTGACACCGGATCCCACCCCTGACGCACCTGTGCCCCGGCGGACGACCGCCGGGGCACAGCGCCGTGAGTACGGACGAGCTCGCCTTCGAAGAAGTAGCCACCGCGGTCGCATATCCCCCCCTTGCACTTCACAATTAGGTTAGGCTTACCTAAGATTGGGGGCTCGGGGATGCAGGACAAAGCGCGAGACCAAGCGCAGCAGGACGAGTGGGCCGACGACGTACTGGCCTGGATGAGCTCCCAGGAGGAGCTGGACCGGGCGCTGCGCGACGCACTGCGCCGCACGCCCAGTCAGCGGGAGGAAACGATCGCTCGGATGGCGGACGCCCTCCGTGGCGCGGCCCAGGGACTGACCATCCCCGGGTGTGCGGCGGCGGCCGGCGTCCCCGAGCGCATCCTGTGCGAGTGGCTGGAGATCGACGCCAGCTTCGCCACGGCGCTCCGCGCCGCGCACGCACTGGCCGAGGCGCACGGACTGAGACCGGGGGCGGTGCCCACCCCGGCCGCGTTACAGCTGATGCTGAACGCGATCCGCAAAGGGGCCGCCTGGCCGGCCGCGGCGACCCTCGTGGGCATCTCCGTACGCGGGTTCAACCGCCTGCGCGCCGAGGCGCCGCCGGTGGGGGCCCTCATCGCGGCGGCCCAGCGGGCGCGCTCGTTACAGGCCGGGGCGGGCCGGCGGCGCAGACCCCCCAAGGCGGCGAGCCGCCGGGTCGGGTACCGGATCGTGCAGCTCGACGACCCGCTCCTGTCCCCGAGCAGCCAACCGGACCGTACCGCAGGCGGGTTGAGCGACCGCGCCGACCGCCGGGACTGAGCGCCCGCTCGCACGCGCGCCCGTTCGCCACCGGCGCTCCGCGCAGCGCCGGTGACAAGGAGATCCAGCCGTGGGCCCTGTGACCATCGGCCCGTATTCCATGCCCACCCGGGACCTCGTGCCGCGCTCCGTGGCGCCTTGGTCCGCCGACCCCGACCGGGCCGCTCTGCTGATACACAACATGCAGAACCACCTGCTCCGGCCCCGACGCGGTGGCGGACGGGCGGACCGGACTCACGGCGGCGCAGGCGCACGTGAGGACCTGGCGGCGCTCTGCCGGGCGCCCGGCGTACCGGTCGCCCGGTCGCCTGGTCGCCCCCCTGGGGGCCTCCCCCGTACACCCCTGATCCCATCCCCCGACCGACCATGCCGGTCATCACCCGAGGAGAGACACCATGGCCACCAACCCCTTCGAGGACGACGACGCCCGCTACTTCGTGCTGGTGAACGCCGAGAACCAGCACTCGCTCTGGCCCGCCTTCGCGGAGGTGCCCGCGGGCTGGACCATCGTGCACGGCGAGGACAGCCGGGAGGGCTGCGCCGCGTACACGGAGACGCACTGGACCGACATGCGGCCCGCCAGCCTGGTCGCCAGGAGCTGATTCCGGGAGCCGCCCGGCCCCGTGGTCCAGGCGCGGGGCCGGATCGGAGCACCTCCTCCGATCCGGCCCCGGTCGCCTACGGTTCACAGCCTCCGGGAGAGCACCTCCGAGCCGCGTGCGGGATCCAGCGCCCCCGCCCAGGCCGCGGGTGCCCGTCCCGGGCCGGCCGGCCCGGCCGGCCCGGGACTGATCATCACCGCGTTCACGGGCGGTCTGTCCGCCGTGGGCTTCGGCCTCCGCGGCAACATCTGCGCCTCCCCGCGGTTCGCCGAGGACCGGGCCTACTGGCTGAAGCGGCGCGCCGGGCCGCTCAGGGCTGTTCCAGGTAGCGGGCCAGGGTGGCGCGGCTGTGCCGGAGGCCCTCGATGCGCGCGTCCATGGCGGCCAGTTCCCCGTCGAGGACGGACCGGAGCTCCTCGCACCAGGCGAAGCGCACCCCCTCGCCCCTCACGCACGGCAGCACCGAGCGGATCACCTCGGTGGACAGGCCGGCCGCGAGCAGGGCGCGCACCTTCCGTACGGCGGCCACGGAGTCCGCCGTGTAGTCGCGGTATCCGTTCGGGCCTCGCTCCGCGTCGAGCAGCCCCTGCGCCTCGTAGTAGCGCAGCAGCCGGGAGCTGACGCCGGTGCGCCGGGAGAGTTCGCCGATCAGCATGTGCCGTACCTCTGCGTCCGGTTGACCTTCACATTGATGTCAACGTCTAACGTCGCCCCTACCGGCGGGCATTCCGCCGGCCCGACCGCGCACCGGTGGAGTGATGTTCATGTCCGACCGCTCGTTCCTCTTCGTCCTCGGCAGCTCCCGTTCCGACGGGAACACCGAGATACTCGCGAAGGCGGCCGCCGAACAGTTGCCCGCCGGTGTCCGGCAGCGGTGGGTCGACCTGGCCGGGTCGGCGCTGCCCGACTTCCGGGACGGGCGGCACGAGGCCGAGGGCTGGACGCCCTCGGAGAGCGAGGAGACCCTGCGGCTGGCCACGCTGGAGGCGACCGACATCGTCATCGCCTCGCCCCTGTACTGGTACGCGCTCTCCGCGCACACCAAGCGCTACCTCGACTACTGGTCGGGCTGGCTCACGGTCCCCGGCTCGGACTTCAAGGAGCGGATGGCGGGCCGGACGCTGTGGGGTGTGACGGCCATGGCGGACCCCGACGAGGTGCGCGCCGAGGGGCTGGTGACGAGTCTTCACCACACCGCGGCCTACATGCGGATGCGGTTCGGCGGGGTGCTGCTCGGCAACGGCTCCCGGCCGGGCCAGGTGCGCGACGACGAGCGGGCGGTGATCCGTGCCAAGACCTTCTTCGCGCAGGACGCCCCTCTCGCCGTGTTCCCCCGCGTGGAAACGGCTCAGGGCGTGTCTCTCTGACGGGACGGCGGTTGCACGGACCCGCTGCGGTCGGTCCCGTCATGGATGCCGGCAGCGGCCGCCGGGCGAGTCGGCGGGCGGGGTGTACGGAACGGCGCACCCCGTACCGATGACGGACGTCCGGCCGGACCTCCCACGCAGGCCCGGCGGTGGTTCGCACCGCGCCCCGGGCGGGCCGCCTGCTCCCGCCCTGGGGAGGCGTCGCCGGGTCAGCTC
This sequence comes from Streptomyces sp. NPDC040545, assembly GCF_055595065.1. NCBI lineage: Bacteria > Bacillati > Actinomycetota > Actinomycetes > Kitasatosporales > Streptomycetaceae > Streptomyces > Streptomyces sp. NPDC040545. Next base: position 68,383 of record NZ_JBVIWA010000009.1, on the reverse strand, counting down.
CGCCGGGGGGCGGGGTCCGGTGCGCCCGCCCGGCGGGCGTGGAGCACATGCGCGTCCAGCGGCAGGGGCCTGTGGCCGACGAGTCGCAGGCCCGCCTCGGCGAACAGGCGCGCGTAGTGGTCGGCGCGGCGTTCGCGGCCTCCGACGTTGCACAGCATGTGCAGGTCCCAGGCGGTGGCCAGGGAGGGGGAACCGTCTGCGGGCAGCAGGCGTTCCACGACGAGCAGGTCCGCGTGGGCGGGCATCGCGCGGACGCAGTGGCGCAGGATCTCGCGGCAGCGGTCGTCGTCCCAGTCGTGCAGGACGCGGGACAGGACGTAGACGTCGCCACCGTGCGGCATGTCGGCGAAGTCGCCGATGCGGTAGTCGCAGCGTACGCCGCAGCCGGCGGCGTCGAGCAGCCGGCGGGCGGCTTCGACGGCGTGCGGGCGTTCGAGGAGGACGCCGCGCAGGCGCGGGTGTGCCGTGAGGATGCGGCCGAGGAGCTCCCCGTTCCCTCCGGCGACGTCCACGACGGTCGCGGCCGCGGGTGCCTGGGCCGCGGCGGTGATGACCGGGTGGGCGGGGAGCGGCCGGAACATCCGTGAGCTCGCGGCCATGGACCGGTCGAAGAGGGCGGCGAGTTCGGCGTCGTGGGCGAAGTGGTCGAAGTGGTTCTCGCCGAAGAGGTGATCGAACGCCGGCTGCCCGGTCCGCACGGCGTGATCGAGGCCGCCGAAGGAGCGGTAGAACGGGCCTCCGTACATCAGGGCCAGCGGTCGCATCGACCCGGGCGTGTCCGCGCGCAGCAGGGCGCCGAGTTCGGTCAGCCGGAATCCGCCCTCCTCGTCATCCGGGCCCAGGTCCGGGGCGACGGCGCCGAGCATGGCGAGGTAGCGCAGGAGTACGGCAAGACTCCGGGGGTGGGTGCCGGTCAGCCGGGCGAGGTCCGCGGTGCGGCAGGCGGTGCGGGGGTCCATGACGTCGGGCAGGCCCAGCCGGGCGAACGTGGCGAGTGCCTGTGTCGTCCACGCGCCGGTGAGGAGGTGGAGGAGCGTTTCGGCGGGCTGCCGCACGTCATGGCGGGGCCGGTCCAGGTGGGCGGCGAGGGTGTCCCGGTGGTCGCCCCGTGCGTAGAGTTCCAGGCGCTCGTAGTCGCAGGCCGCGTCGGGGAGGGTGAAGTAGAGGACCGTGCCGTCCTCGTGCGGGTTGTAGCCGCCGCCGTCGGGCCGCGCGCCGTGCCGGGCGAGGATCGCGCACAGACCGCGCAGGGCCAGCGGCTCGGGGTGCTCGACCTCGAAGGCGAGGTGTGCCTCGTGCCGGCGGGTGCGCTCGTACGCGGCGATCGGTTCCAGGCCGGAGTGCGGGGGCACCGTCAGGGCGAACACCTCGACCGCGCGCCGTTCACCGGCGGAGCCGAGCACGTGCGGGCGCAGGATCTGGACGTCGAGCTCGGCCGGGTCGCGCCGGTGGCGCCGGGCGAGGCGTTCGCGGACCACCACGCTGGGGTGGGAGGGGGTGTCCACCGCCAGTCCGCAGTCGGCGAGTTGGGTACGCAGGCCGTCCGCGTCCGGCGGGAAGAGCAGCAGCCCGGCGTGGGCGAAACGGCAGTGCCCGGCCAGTGCCTGCAGGTCCGGGCCGCCGAGGCCGGGCAGCAGGAGCGGGAGCAGGGCGGCACTGTCGTGCTCACGGACGAACCGGGCCGCCGCGCGCAGGCAGGCGGTGTCGTCCAGGAGCAACGTTTCGTCGGGGAGGGTCGTCGTCATCGTGGGGGTGTCCTCGGGCCGGTACGGGGCTGGGCAGGGCAGGGCGAAGCGGTGGGAGGGGTGGGGCGGGTCAGCGGTACGGGGGCGGGCCGCCGCGGCGGTCACACGCCGACGTAGTTCTCGGCGAACCAGTCCTGGTGGATGCGCGAGGTGCGCAGCGATGCCAGCCGGGACCGCTGCAGGGCGGCGTGGAAGAACGATCCGGCATCCTGGTCACGGTCGGGGGGCGCGTGCAGGAGCCGGGTCATCCACCCGGTGAACTCCTGCGCCCGCCAGATGTGCGCCAGGCACCGGTCGGAGTAGCTGTCGAGTCCTGCCGTGTCGCCCCGGGTGAGGGCGTCGGCGAGGGCTTCGGCCAGGATCTCGGCCTCCAGGACCGCGAGGTTGGCGCCCTTCGCGGCGGCGGGGGCGAGCAGACTCGCCGCGTCGCCGGCCAGGAAGAGCCGGCCGTGGCGCAGCGGTTCGACGACGTCGCAGGTGAGGTCGAAGACCGCGCGTTCCAGGAGTCCGCCCCGGCGCAGGGGGCCGTGCTCCGCGGCGCGCATCCGGACGTCGAGCTCGTCCCAGATTCGCTGCTCGGACCAGGCGTCGGCGGGCGTGCCGCGCTGCCACTGGAGGTAGTAGCGGGTGACGTCGGTGGTGCGGGCCATGTGTCCGGCGAAGCCGTGGTCGTGGATGGCGTAGCCGACGGCGTCCAGACTCGCGGGGGCCTCGGCGAGCAGGCCGAGCCAGGTCACCCCGTGGTCGTACCGGTGGTGGCGGACGGCGCCCGGCGGCAGCGAGCGGCGGGCCGCCCCGTACCGGCCGTCGCAGCCGGCGACGTACCGGGCTGTCCACCGGGTGGGCCGGCCGTCGGGCTCGCGTGTCGTGACGGACGGCCGGGTGCCGTCGGTGTCCCGCACGACGAGCGCCTCGGTGCGGAAGCGGATGCGTCCGCCGAGGCCGAGGTAGTGGTTCAGGAGGTCCGTGACCAGGTTCTGCTGCGGGTAGACGTGATGCTGCCCGCCCCGGCCGAGGGCTCCGTAGTCGAGGCGGAACCGGCCTTCCTCCGTGCGGAACTCGCACGTGCCGTGGCGGTGTCCGTGCCGGTGCAGGCCGTCGGCGAGGCCGTGGCGGTCCAGGATCCGCACGGTGTTCGGGGCGAGGAACCCCGCGCGGGCCCGGGTCTGGACATGGGTGCGGGAGGCACGCTCCAGGATGACGCAGTCGATCCCGGCGGTGTGCAGCAGGATTCCGAGAACGAGCCCGGCGGGTCCGGCTCCGAGGACGACCACATCGGCTGATTCCCATAACGTGCGAGAGGTCTGACTTTCCGTCATAGCGGGTGCAGCATAAGCGCGCGAAGATCCACATACCCACCTGAATCATCCCTAGGCGGGAATAGAGTGACAATCACCCCGCGCACTCCTGCCAGGTCGCAGCGGGGCGGGGACCCGCTTCCACAGCGGGTCGGTGGTGCGCTCCGGGCGCGCGAAGGCGGGCGCACTCTCCCGCACGCTCCGGCGCGTGCCAGGCCGTCGGACCCCTTGCCACGGGGTCCCGGCCATCGGACGCGTCGGCCGCCTCGCCGGGTCGTCCCCCTTTCCCCGAGCGCGGCAAAACATCACCGGCATGCGAGGGCGGGGCCCCGCCCATAAGGCAGACGGGCATCGGGAGCGCAATGGCGATATACGGAACGGCGAAATGCACGCCATACGGCCGGCCGTCACGGATTCAGTCGTACGGCCATGACTCACCAAGTAAGTCAAGACTTACCTTCGGGGGGACCTTGACCATATGGTGTGGCTCGAATCGAAGGAGCCCCCTGTTGTCGAAAATGAATGATCCCGCTGTGCGTGCGCTTGAATCGGAGCGGGATTATGTGTCCTCCTTATACGAGTTGCTCACCGAGCGGCTTTCCGAGGCGCGAGCACACCGAGCGAGTGTGCTGAAGGCCCCGGCGGAAAGCGCCGGTGAGGCATACGAGAGAGAAATCGCCGCCGAGCGTCTGACCAAGGAAATCGGCCGGCTGGAGGGCGCCGAAAAAGGGCTGGTCTTCGGGCGCATCGACTGGACGGACGGCACGGCCCTGCGCATCGGGCGGATCGGACTGCAGACGGAGGAGGACGACCTGCCTCTGCTCGTGGACTGGCGCGCGAACGCGGCGCGGCCCTTCTACGAGGCGACACCGGTCCACCCGATGGGACTGCGGCGGCGCCGGCACCTGCGCCTCGAGGAGCGCACGGTCATCTCGGTGAGCGACGAACTGCTGAACGGGACCGCCCCGACCGACGAGGACGTCGTGGGGGACGGGCCGTTGACCGAGGCTCTGTCGGCACGGCGTACGGGCAGGATGCACGCGGCCGTCGCCACGCTGCAGGCCGAGCAGGACGAGGTCGTCCGCTCCGCCCACCGCGGGGTGACCGTGGTGCAGGGCGGGCCCGGCACCGGCAAGACGGTGGTCGCCCTGCACCGGGCGGCCTATGTCCTGTACGCGTTCCCGCGCGCCGCGGAGGAGGGTGTCCTGGTGGTGGGCCCGAACGCCCGGTTCCTCGACTACATCTCCCAGGTCCTTCCCTCGCTCGGGGAGAACGACGTCGTACTGGCGACCTGCCGGGAGCTGGCCGGAGTGTCCACGGACGCGGTGGACCTGTTCGATACGGCGCGCCTCAAGGGCAGCTCCGATCTCGCCGACGCCTTGGCCGGCCTGCTGCGCGTCCACCAGGCCCCCGCCGGTGACTTCACCGTGCGGGTCGGACAGGAACTGGTTCACCTCTCCGGTGGGGAAGTCGCCACGGCGCGCGACACCGCCGTGGCGGCCGTACCGGGGCACAACCCCGCGCGCCAGGTGTTCAAAGAGCTTTTGGTCGACGCCGTCACCGACGCGATGCAACGGGACATGGGAGACCTCCTGGAGCAGATCGACGCCGATGCCGAAAGGATGACGGGCATCAACCTCGACCGGTTCACGGGAGCCGCCCAGCGCCGTGTCGAAGGTGCGGCCGACCCGGCTCCGGTCCACGAGCTGGACCTGGACGCCATCCGAGCCGATCTCCTCGACGACGCCGGTGTCGACCGAGCGGTCGAGGTGCTGTGGCCGCGGCTGGTACCCGGTGACCTCGTGAAGGCGCTCCTGACGAACCCCGGCGCTCTCGCCGAGCACCTGCCCCGCCTGACCGGACAGGAGCGGTCCCTTCTGCTCCGCGGTCCGGACGACCCGTGGACCGATGCCGATGTGCCGTTGCTGGACGAGGCGGCGAGCCTGGTCGACGGCCCGCCCGAGCGGACGTACGGGCACGTCGTCGTCGACGAGGCGCAGGAACTGACCTCCATGCAGTGGCGCATGATCGTCCGCCGCTGCCCGGCAAGGGCGATGACGCTGGTGGGTGACTTCGCCCAGGCAGGCCCGGTCACGACAGCACGCGACTGGAAGGGAGCACTGAGCCCCCACGTCGGACCGCGGTTCAAACTGCACGACCTGACCGTCAGCTACCGCACCACGCAGGAGATTCTGGAGAGCGTCCGGGACCTGCTCACGCGCATCGCTCCGGACCAGAAGCCCACACGGTCACTGCGAAGCGGTGAGATCCCTCGCACCGTGACCGCGCCTCCGGAGGGGTCGGTCGCCGCCGTCGTCTCGGAACTCCGGGCCCAGAGCACCGCGCACCCGGGCGAGCTTCTGGGAGTGATCTGCGCGGACACCAGGGTGGGCGAGCTGACGGCCCAGGGCATCGCTCGCCACGCACGTATCGTGCCGGCGTCCGAAGCACGCGGCCTGGAATTCGACGGGGTCGTCGTCATGGACCCCGAGGAAATCATCACGGCCCGCCCCGGTGGGGAAAGGGACTTGTACGTGGCTCTGACCCGGGCCACCAAGCGCCTGTGCACCATCACCGTCCAGCCCGGCTGATGACTCGGCGCCCGCGTCGTCACCCGCCGGGGGCGGAACGCCCCTGCGTGACCACGCTCCACTCCGGCCCCCGGTCCGACAGCCCGTCCAGTGCCACCCGCGCGGCGGTCTCGCCCTCCTCGTAGGCGCTGGCCCGGGCCTCCCGGATGGCCGCGTGGAGCTGTCGTACGGCCTCGCCGGTCCGTCCCACGGCGGCCAGCGCCTCACCGTGCAGGGTACGCAGGACCACCCGGCGCGGGGCCGCCAGCGGAGGCGCGGCGAGGGCCAGCCCGCGGGCCGCGTGTGCGGCGGCCTCGGCCGCGGCGCCGACCGACAGCAGGTGCTGGGCGAGGTGTTGGTGCGCCAGGGTGACGGTCTCGGTGAGGCCCTCCCGCTCGGCGAGGGCGAGGGCGTCGGCCAGCAGGCCGCCGGGCCGCTCGCGGTCTCCGTACCGCATGAGCGCGACGGCCAGGTTGATCCGGGCGACCGCCTCCCCGGCGAAGTCACCTGCCCGGACGGCGAGATCAGGGGCCCGTTCCAACCGCGTCAGGGCCTCCTCGGGCCTGCCCTCCTCGGACAGCACCCAGCCGAGCAGCGCCGACGCCCGGGACTGGGCCGCCGGATCACCGTCGAGTTCGGCGGATGCCAGGCCCTGTTCGAGCAGCGGCACCCAGCCGTCGCGGACCTGCCACACGACGAGCGGCCACTGGAGCAGGACGAGCCGCCAGGCCCGGTCGTGGTGGCCCGCCGCGACGGCCGCCTCGACCGCTGACCGCAGGGTGCCGCGCTCGGCGGAGTACCAGGCGAGCGCGGCCGTCCGGTCGGCGAAGCGGCGGATCTCGGCCGAGCGCCGGGCCCCGGGCGGGAGGGCACAGCACGGCTCGCCGCCGGGCTCCGCGGCCGCGCACGCCGCGAGCAGGGTCTGCACCCAGTGGTCGAGCAGCCGGAGCAGCCCGGCGGGTTCGTGAGCGGGTGCCAGGCTGCGGGCGAAGAGGCGCACCAGATCGTGCAGCACGTAGGACTGCGGGCCCGTCTCGACGACCAGCTGGGCCGCGGCCAACTGGTCCAGCGCCAGGGCGGCCTGGGGTGGCGGGCAGTCGGCGAGCGCGGCCGCCATGCAGGTGTCGAGCGTGGCACCGGTGTGCGGGCCGAGGTGGTGGAAAAGCCGACGCGCCGGTTCGGGCAGGTGCCGCAGGCTGAGGCCGAGCGCCGCGGCGACGCCGGTGTCCTCCGCCGCGAGCAGGTCCAGCCGGTGCTGCTCGTCGGCGAGTTCACCGGCGAAGGAGGCCAGGCCCCGGTGCGGACGGGTGGCGAGCCGGGCGGCGGCGACGCGCAGCGCGAGGGGCAGTCCGTCGCACAGACCTGCCAGTCGCGCGGCGGCTTCCGGTTCGGCCGCCACCGACTCCGGGCCCAGTACGGCGGCCAGCAGCGCCGTCGAGTCGGCGGCGGGCAGAGCGCCGACCGTCACCGGGCGGGCGGCGTCGGTGGCCACCAGGCCGTCGAGCCGGTCGCGGCTGGTGACGAGGGTGACGCACTCGTCCCCGCCGGGCAGCAACGGGCGGATCTGCTCGGAGTCGACGGCGTTGTCCAGTACGACCAGCAGTCGGCGCCGGGCGGTCAGTTCGCGGTAGCGGGCCCCGAGGGCGGCGGGCGAGCCCGGCATCCGCTCGACCGGGACGCCGAGCGCGAGCAGGAACTCGCGGAGCACGGCGCGGGTGTCGTGGGCCGGGGTGGTGCTGAAGCCGCACAGGTCGGCGAAGAGCGTGCCGTCGGGGAACTCGGCGCGGCGCCGGTGCGACCAGTGCACGGCGAGCGCGGTCTTGCCGACGCCGGCGCTGCCCGTGAGGGTGACGATGGGGCCCGGCGTCGCGGTCGTGAGGCGGTCGAGGGTGGCGAGTTCGTCCTGCCGTGCGATGAAGCCCCGTGGCCGGCGGGGCAGCAGCTGGGGGGTGGCGACGGGCCCCGCGGCGGCCTCGTGCGGCGCGGCGGCGGGCGGGCGGACCGTCCCGTGGTCGGCGTCCGCGTGGGCGTGGCTGTGGCCGTGGCCGTGGGTATCGGCGTGGGCGTCGGCACGGGTGTGGGTGTCCGTACGCAGGAGGGCGTGGTAGGCGTCGGTGAGCACCGGTGCGGGGTCGACACCGATCTCGTCGGCGAGCAGCTTGCGCGTGCGGTGGAACCAGTCCAGCGCGTCCGCCTGCCGGCCCGCCCGCGCCAGGGCCAGCATCAGGTGCGCCACGAGCGGCTCGCGCAAGGGGTGTGCGGCGGCCTCGGCGCGCAGCACGGACGCGGCCGCCGCGTGGTCGCCCAGTTGTCCGTACGCGCGCGCCAGCGCCTCCACCGCTGTCAGACGCAGCTCCTCCAGTGCCTGCGCGGGGGCCTCCAGCGGTGCGCTGTGCACGGTCCCGGCGAACGCCGGCCCCTGCCACAGCCCCAGCGCCTCACGGAGGACGGCCACGGCCTGCCCCGGGTCCGCGCCGCGCCGGACGAGCCGGAGCGACTCCTCGAAACGGTGGGCGTCCACGAGTCCCGCGGGCAGGCGCAGCTGGTACGCCGCTCCCTGGGTGAGGAGTTCCACGCCGTGTCCGGCCGCGTCGTGCTGTCCGAGCACCGCCCGGAGCCGGGAGACGTGTCCCTGCAGCACGGTGCGCGCGTGCCTCGGCGGCTCCTCGTCCCAGAGCGCCTCGGTGAGCCGCTCGACACCGACGGGCGTGTTCGGGTGGGCCAGCAGCATGGCCAGCAGGCTCCGGCGTTTGGCAGGGCCGAGCGGGAGCGGATCTCCGTTCGCCGTCGTCACGGAGACCGGCCCCAACACGCGGAACTGCACAGACCCCACCCTCGTCGATCCGTACTGCTTCGTGCCGTTCTGTTCAGGTAGTGACGGCCCCTGACCGAGGATAAGTCGGGTTGTTCCGGCGGCATGAGTACGGCCTCGGCCAATCATGGAACGCATATTCCACCCCCGGACGCACGGCAGGGCGGTGCGGGCCCGGCGGGGCGTTAGCAGGCCGTTAGAGCATCGTTGGCGGCCGGTGGAAGTGTTCGGAGCGTCAAGTCGTTCCGTCATCCCGATCGGGGAGTACCCACATGACCTCGGCCATCCTCCGCCGCTCCGCCCTCGCGGTCACCACCCTCGCGCTCTCCGGGGCCGCCCTCGCCGGTGTGAGCGCCGCCCCGGCGCAGGCGGCGGCGCCCGCCGCCACTGCCGGCTTCTGTCACGTGTCCGGTCTCGGCGGGGACTACATCTGTGAGTACGGCGAAGCCTGGATGACGTACCCGGCCGGCAACCGCCAGGTCTTCATCGTCGGTACCGACTTCGCGGTGTGGACCCGCTGGCAGTACGCCGGGGGCTCGTGGAGCGAATGGACCTCCATGGGCGGCACCGTGCGCAGTGGGGTCCGCATCGAAGGCAACAACACCTGGAACCCGACCATCTCGATCGTCGGCATGGACGGCGAGCGCTGGTCCCGGCACCGCCTGAACAGCGGCAGTTGGACCCCCTGGCAGAACTGACCCGCAGGCCCCGGCGGGCCGCCACCCGCCGATCCCAGGGAGAGAACGGTACGCCCGTGACGGGGGTGTCCCTGGTACGGCAGCCCCCACCCCCACCCCCCATGCCCGGCCTCCGGCCCGCCGGGGCCGGAGGCCACCCGAGGTGACCGCCGGCCCCGTGGCACGTCAGAACGCGTAGAGCGCGTTGCCGTTCAGGGTCGCGGACATCACGCACGAGTTGCGGAAGGTGTGCTTCCAAGCGACGCGGTCACCGTTCCACACACCGTCCGCGGTGACGGTGACGGGGTCGTTGCGCCTCGGGCACGCCCGGCCCGGATCGGGAGCGGCCAGCAGGCGGTCGAGCTCGCCCTCGGTGGCGTTGAGGGCGTCGCACGCGGCCCGGGGCGCGGGATGCGTGCCCTCGGCGGTGTAGCCACAACTGAGGACGGCCGCCCGCAGGACCGTACCCGTGGCGGCGTCGCTCCCCTGGGTGATGGTGAGGACCATCGCGGAGGGTCCGTGCAGGCTCGCGGGGCTCGCCTCCGCCAGGCCCGCGGTGCCGGCGATACAAAGGAGAGTGGCGGCGGAGAGGGTGGCTAAGCGATGACGCATAACAAGGCCCACTTTCGATTCGAAGGTTGTTTGGCGCGCCGGAACTTTCATGCAGCGCTCAACTGGGGCTGAGCCTGCCAGGTATGAAGGTCTCCCGCACGCGGGCGGTCGATTTACGGACAGTCCGTTCGAATGCCGGTGACCGGGGGGCGTTCGCGCAGCTCCCGCCGCATGCCGGCAGGTTCGCACCGCGCAAGAAGCGCGGCGCGTAGAGGGGCGTGACGCGATCTCCCGCACCCGCTGCCCAGGTGGTGGTCACGCACGGTTCACCGAACGTCCCGCCAGGGTGACCGGATCGATGCGGTGGCGAGCCCGCACACCCGCTCCGACGGTCCTCGGACCACGTCGCCTCCACGCGAAGGCCGCCTCACCGTCCGGGCGAGGCGGCCTTCGCGTGACCGGTCCGGCCAGCCGGTCATCCGGTCATCCGGTCATCCGGCCTTCAGGCGGCGGCCGATCTCCTCGGTCATCCGTCGCTGGAGTTCGGCCAGCTGCTCGTTCGTATAGGCCGTCAGGTCGCCTGGGTCCCCCGGGTTCTTCGCACCCTCCTGCTGCTGCCGTTTCTGCTGCTCCCGGCGTTTGAGCTCCTGCTCCTCGGGCGATCCGGGCACTACGTACGCGCACCGGATCAGCGCTCCGTCGGCGGCCTTCAGACAGGTCGCCTCACGGCCACCCACCTGCCCCTTCCCCTCCACCCGGTAGCGGACGTTCTGTTCGCTGCCGACGGTGGCCGTCCACGTTCCGCCCCCGGTGGGTACGACCTCGAACACCTGGTCGTCGTTGTAGCAGCAGACGTCCCGGTACTCCGCCTTGATCAGGGCGACGAGCGCCTTCGGCGACGACCACGCCGGATCGAGGCGATGGACGGTCATCGGCGCGAGCCCGCCGCCCTGGTGGCGGGTGGGCACCGTCGACACGGCCACGACCGAACTGGCCTCCCCCTGCGGGGTGAGCGGGGTGACGTACGCACTGCGCCCGGCCTCTTCGGCGTACCGCATGGTGAACTCGGACTCGTTGCCCTCGTTGGCGCCGTCCTCGGAGGCATCCCATCCGCTGCGCTCGAACCACCAGTCGCTGAAGCCGCCCACCGCGGCCGTTCCTTCCCGCTGACGGGCCGCCAGGCTGATCGGGTAGGACGGACCGGGAACGGCGGCGGTGTCGGTGGTGAGGGTGAGCTTTCCGGTCCGCCCGTCGTAGAGCGCGACACCGGCGGGGCGCTCGGTGACCACGAGGATCCCGGTCTGCCGCTTGAGCGGGACGACCACGACCGGGGTGCCGCCCGAGCAGGTCACGTACGCGTCGTCGGCCTCGAAGCGGACCCAGCGCTTCTCGGCCGAGATCTTCCTTCCGAGGTTGTGGGTGAACCAGCCGCTGATCCGCGCGTCCGCCCGGGACACGTCGAACGGGCAGCGCTCCTGGCTACGGCTCTCGCCGCCGAGGGGGACGTCCTGCACGAGGCCGACCTCGTACCCGGCCAGCCAGCCGCGCCGCTCGACCAGGGTGGCGAACCGGTCCGAGTCCGGCAGGTAGGTGATGTCGGAGATCTCGCCGGTGACATCGCCCAGGTGCGGGGCGGCCTGCGCCTTGCCGGCCACGTACGGCACCCGGGCCGCCAGAGCGGGTACGGGCTCGGTCACGACCTGCGAGGTGGCCATGTACGCACGGTCCTGCAGGTACGAGCCGTACACCAGCCAGCCGACGGTGAGGCCCAGCCCGACGACGGCGCCCAGGCACCCGAGGGCGACGGCCGCGTTCCCGGTGCCCGCACCGCGCCCCGCACGCCGCCGCAGCCGTCCCACCAGCAGCACGACCGCCGCGGTGGCCGCCGCGGCCAGCAGGGGCAGGGCGAACCAGGCGAAGAGCTTGCGCAACTCCCAGACCGCGATCGTCGTGTAGTACGAGGCGTACCAGAGGACGAACCCCACCGGCAGAACCACGAGCCCCACGCGCAGTGCCCGACCCATCAGCGCCCCCGCCCCTCGGCCCCACGTCACTGCGTCCGATTCTCCACCCCGGACCGGACCATGTCACCGGCTTGCGCGGACGGACGGGATTCGCTGACCACCCCCGGACCGGGGGGCTACTGTACGAGCACGCCGAGTTGCGCACGGTCACCCGAGGAGGAATCCTGTGCCATCGCCCTGTGACTCCCAGCATGCTGCCGTCGGTGATGTGGGTGCGGCACTCATGATGATCGACTCACGGCTCAAGGCCGTCTACTCCGGCAGGGCCGGGACCGACCCCGAACAGCAGCAGCTGATCGACCAGTTCACCGCGTCGCTGGGCCCCGAGGAGGCCGAGGACCTGGTGGACGGCGCATGCACGCTCATCTACATGTTCGTACAGTGGCTGCGGATGGCGCACGAGGACCAGGGCAGTGACGTCATCGAGTACGTGGTGCCCAGCTTCGTGGCCTCGCTGCGCATGATGACCAAGAGCGTCCGCCCCGAGGTCATCCCCACCATGGTCGGCCTGGTCGTCGCGGCCGCCACCGGCCTGAGCCCCAACCTGTGGCGCAAGCAGTACGGTGACTGGACAGGGGACGAGATGAACTCCCTGGAAGCCACGGCGTTGCTGCTCGCGGAGCACATCAACCGGCTCACCGGAGACCACGACTTCGCCACCCGCATGGTCACCGACGCCCTGTCCCGCTCGGACCAGGACTGACCCCCGGCGCCCTCGCGCGCACCCGGCGCAGGTCACCCGACAGCCGGGGCCAGTGCCCTCCGGGGGTCGGCCGGGCGGGGTACGTAGACCGGGGAGTCCGACTGGTAGAAGAGGTCGATGTCGGCCTCCTCGCCGCCGACGATCAGGGTGTCCCAGGCGCCGCTCTCCCGCAGGGTGCGCAGGGTGGCGGGGGCGATCGAGGCGAGGTGGGAGCGGAGTTCCCCGTCCGTGGGCAGGCCGGGCAGCCGGGATCCCAGACGGTCGCGGATACCGGCCATCCGGTCGAGCAGCGCGTCCAGGTCGCTCCCGTCCGCGACTGCGCCGCCGGCCTCCGCGCTGCGCGCGATGATGTCCCTGATGGCGCGGGTGACGCCCTGGTCGTCCGTGGTCACCATGGCGTTCCAGGCCCGGCTCTTGTGCCGGTACTGGAGCATGGACATGGCGGCCTCGTGCCGGATGAAGTCGGCATCCCGCAGCGGCTTTCCCTGCCAGGCGCGGCTGAGCGAACGGGCCAGTGAAGTGGCCGAGGCCAGGCCGCTGTTGAGGCCGCGGCCCGGCCAGAAGTGGATGGCGTTGGCCGCGTCGCCCAGCAGGAAGCCGAAGGTGCCGGGGCTGGTCGCCGTCGGCCGGTGCAGCTGCGCGGTGAACCGCGGGCGCTGCACCATGTCCAGCCGGAACGAGGTGATCGCCGACAGGTCCTCCTCGGCCACGCCGAAGAGGCTGAGGCCCTGCCGGATCTCCTTCCACAGCGGGGAACTGCGCAGCAGGGCGGGCAGGAAGAGGGTGCCGTGGGTGGGGCAGCGGAACTCGTTGTCCTCCTCCTGCCGGCTCATCAGGCACGGGCGGGCGGCGATGCACTCCTCGAAGACGTGGCGGACCGGGTCGATGCCGATGACGTTCTTGGCCTCCTCCCGGGTGAGCCGCATGTTCAGGAAGCCCTCGCCGCGCAGCGAGTTGAGCAGGAAGCGGTTCTGCGACACCGTGAGCAGCACGCTCATCGGGTCCGGCAGCTTCGACTTGACCCGCAGTCCCAGCACGACGTCCTGAAGGTGTTCGCCGTCGAGGGAGTAGATCGAGGCGTCGGCCGCGCCGAAGCGGTCGGCGTAGTGCTCGCGGGTGCGGGAGCGGCCGCCCTCGCAGACCACGAGGACGTGTTCCTGGGTGAGCCGGTTCTGCTGCTCCGTCACGTCGAAGCGTCTGGGGACGAGCCGGATGGCCGGGCGCCGGTTGGCCAGGTCCAGCAGCCGGTCCTCGATGTGGGCGATCCGGATGTTGCGGGGCGGGTGGCCGTCGACCGAGTCCGGGCCGACGGGCCACATCTCGGAGTAGGCGGCGCCGTCGTCGAACAGCGCGCCGAGGACCTCCTCGGACAGGGCGAGGTACTGCCGGCTCTGAACGGTCACCACCTGCTGGCGGCGGAAGTTGCCCTGGGTCTCGTCCTTCCAGACGACCGCGGAGCCCTTCCTGGTCCAGCGCCCGTCGTAGAGGGTGATGAGGGTCCGGCCGGGCAGCATCTCGTCGAGCGCCAAGGCGAAGGCGAGGCCGACCGGGCCGCCGCCGGTGATGGTGACCCGCAGTGCGCCGGGGTCCGCGGTGCTGAGCCGGGGGACGTCCAGGAGGGAGAGGTCCATGACCGTCTCCATGGCGTCCTGCGCCTCGTAGAGGAACGTTTCGTCACCGATCCGGATGCAGTCGTTCGGGCGCAGCACGTGCCGGGTGACGCGCTGGTCGTTGACGAACGTGCCGTTGCGGCTGTCCCGGTCGTAGAGGACGAACCCGGGGTCCTCCGTGAGGATCTCGGCGTGCAGCCGGGAGGCACTGGGACTGACGATCACGACGCCGTTGTCGCTCTTGCGCCCGAAGCTGAGGGGCTCACTGCCCAGAACCACGCTCTGTCCGGTGAACGGACCCGTGCGCCCGACGATGACCGATGGCACTCCACACCCCTTGGAAAACGATGCTGCTGATGACTCGTACGACAGGAACACGTCATCGAGAAGGTGTTCGGTTCAACCATTTCTTGGAATCTTTTGAGTCACCCTGAACCGGGGGCCAGGTCCGTACGTGATGCTCGCGTCGGCCGCCGATAGAGGAGAACCACCTCATGTACAACGACGAATCCGAGACCGTGACGGAGACCGCGTTCTCTGCCACCCCCGCACCGGGTCCGGCGGGTGGGGAACCGTTGATCGCGGGCCGCTACCGGCTGTTGTCCCGGCTCGGCGAAGGCGGAATGGGCACCGTGTGGCGGGCCCGCGACGAGACCCTGCACCGGGAGGTCGCCGTCAAGGAGGTGCGCGTCCCGGCCGGCCTGTGGGGCGACGACATCGCCCGGATGTACAGCCGGCTGGAGCGGGAGGCATGGGCGGCGGCCCGGATACCCGACCGCAACGTGGTCACGGTCCACGACGTGGTCATGGCGGACGACCGGCCCTGGATCGTGATGGAGCTGGTCCGGGGGCAGTCGCTGGCCGAGCTGCTGCGTACCGAGGGGCCGCTCACCCCCCGGTACGCCGCGTACATCGGCGCGGAGGTGCTGAACGCCCTCCGTGCCGCGCATGCCGTCGGGGTGGAGCACCGGGACGTCAAGCCGGCGAACGTGCTGCTCGCGGACGACGGGCGGGTGGTGCTCAGCGACTTCGGAATCGCGATGGTCGAGGGCAGCACCGCCCTGACCATGACCGGCGAGGTGGTCGGCTCCCCCGAGTACCTGCCGCCGGAGCGCGCGCTGGGCCGCCCCTCGGGCCCCGAATCGGATCTGTGGTCCCTCGGCGTGATGCTGTACGCGGCCGTGGAGGGGATCTCCCCGTTCCGGCAGGACACCGCGCTCAGCACCCTGCGGGCCGTCGTGGACGAGGAACCGCCGGTACCGACGTGCGCGGGCCCGCTCGCACCGGTGATCGCGGGGCTGCTCCGCAAGGACCCCGCGCAGCGGACACCCGCCGCCGAAGTCGCCGAAGCCCTGCGGGCCGTCGCGCAAGAACCCGGCGCCACCACAGGGGCGGCCCGCATCCTGTCGACCCCGACGGAAGGCACCACCGCCATGGCCCCGGGCCCCGCGGCGGAACCCGCGACCGGGACGGCCGCCGAGGTCGCCGCGGCGGCCGCCCCGCCCCGCAAGCGCCGTACGATGACCTTCGTCGCCGCCGGCACGGCCGCCTGCGTACTGATCGGCGGCGGGATCGCCTACGCACTCACCGGCAACGACGGGGCCACCGCGCCCGATTCGGGCGTACAGGTGTCGGTGACGGGCGCGAACACGGCCTACACCGGCAGCTGCCCGGTCCCCGAGGGCCGGGCCCCGGCGTTCACCGCGATCTTCACCGCGTCCGAGCCGACGCTGATCTCCTACCGCTGGGTGTCCGGCGACGGTTCGGTCGTGGATCCGCACTGGCGCACCCTGTCGATCGGGGACAAGGCCAACCCGACGGGGCGCGACACCGTGCGCGTGTCGGCCGACGCGAAGACGGGCACCCTGACGACCGGGATGGCCGTGGAAATCCAGAGCCCCACCCGCACCACCTCCAACCCGGTCCCCTTCTCGATCACCTGCACCCGCTGAACCCCGCACGGGGCCGGCCGGCGGCAGGCGGGGCCGTCAAGGGGTCCGGGTCTCGGCCGCCTCGACGTTGGCGACCATCCTGCGCAGCACCTTGAGGGCCGCCACGTACTCCTCGTCGCCGATGCCCTGGTGGACCACGGCACGCTGCTCGGTCACCAGCTGCCGCAACCGCGCCCTGGCGGCTTCCCCGGCCTCGGTGAGGTGCAGCCGCTGTGTGCCGTCGGTCGAGAGCCAGCCGCGGTGGAGCAGCTGGTCCACGACCCGGGCGATCTCGTGCGGTCCTTCCGCGAGCGGGGTCAGCTGCGTGACCACTTCCTCCCGGCCGGGCGCGGGAAGCCCGCTGTTCACCCGGTTGAGGACCCAGTACTGCGGCTGTGTCACGTCGATCCTGGCCATGGCGTCCCGCAGCTGGCGGGTGACCGCCGTGTGGGCCAGGCCGCTCCAGTAGCCGATGGGCTGGGTGGCCAGCATGTCGTCGGTGGCGGCCGGATCGGCCGGCGCCTGGTCGGTGGTGGTACCGGTCAACGGTTTCATGATCACGACGCTACACACCACCCCCGGCGCGGGCTCCGCCGCGGTCAGGTGGCCGGGCAGGCCGGCGCCGCGGTGGGCCGTTCCGGTGGTCCCGTACGCGGGTTCGCGGCCGGAGCGCGAGGGGTACGGCGGCCTTCCCGGGTGCGGAGACCATCCTGAGGGTGCCGTGCGGCTCCGCCGCTGCCACCGCCCCTCGATCCCGGCCCGCCGGGAAGCTACGGAGACCGATGTCCCCGACCGTCGCCCCCGAAGCCACTGCCGCGGCCCTGGTGCGCCGCCCCCAGCTGTGGCTGGTCCCCACGATCCTGACGGGACTGCTCGCCCTGCTGCTGTCGCTGCTCTACATGGGCGGCATCGTCAACCCCAACGCGGAACTGCGCGACCTGCCCATCGCCCTGGTCAACGAGGACACGGGCGAGCCGCCGCCGGGGCAGCGGCAGAACCTGGGTACGCAGATCACCGCGGCCATCGCCGCCGACCCCGCGGGCAGCAAGGCGGACTGGCGCCAACTGAGCCTCGCCCAGGCCCAGGACCAGCTCGACTCCGGCGAGGTCTACGGGGCGCTGGTGGTCCCGGCCGGCTTCACGGAGTCCGTCACGGCGCTCCCCACGTCCGGCGCCACGAAGCGGCCGGCCATCACGGTGCTCACCAACCCCGGCAAGGGCAGCCTCGGATCCTCGCTGGCGAGTCAGATCACGACGCGGGCCGCCCACGGCGCGTCCCGCTCCGTCGGCGAGCAGCTCACGGCGGCCGCCGGAGGCCAGGCGAGCGCCACCGCGAAGCTGCTGCTGGCCGACCCGGTCGACGTCGTCACCCAGGTCGGTCACCCGATCGGCGCGCACAGCGGCCTCGGCCTGACGGCCTTCTACTACACCCTGCTGCTGGTGCTGGCCGGGTTCATGGGCGGCAACGTCATCAGCAACGGCGTCGATACCGCCCTCGGCTACGCCGACAACGAGATCGGCCCGTGGCACACCCGGCGCCCGACGGTGCCGATCGACCGCACCCAGACGCTGCTCCTCAAGATGCTGATGACCGCGGGCATCACGCTGGTCAGCGTTTCCCTGGTGATGCTGGCCTGCATCGGCATCCTGGGGATGGACGCGTCCCACCTGCCGCTCCTGTGGATCTACTCCTACTGCGCGGCCCTCGCCGTCGGCCTGGGCGTGCAGGCCATCAACGCCGCGTTCGGCGGGATCGGGCAGCTCGTGTCGATGTTCGTGTTCATCGTGCTGGGTCTGCCGTCGTCGGGTGCGACCGTCCCGCTGCAGGCGGTCCCCGGCTTCTACCGCTTCCTCTCCCACTTCGAACCGATGCGTCAGCTCAGCGACGGCGTCCGCGCGATCCTCTACTTCGACGCCCGCGGCGACGCGGGGCTCACCCGCTCCTGGATCATGATCGCGGTCGGTACGGTGCTGGCCCTGCTGTTCGGCTTCGCCATGACCGCCTACTACGACCGCAAGGGCCTCAAGCGGCTGACCCCGCAGCCCGCCTGACGGGTCAGGCGGGCCTGCCGTCGACGTACGTGGCGACGACCTCGATGGCTCCGATCCGCCCGGGGTCGATCCGCCTCGGGTCGTCGCCCAGTACGGCCAGGTCCGCGCGCCGGCCCGGGGCCAGGGTGCCCGCGCTGTCGTCCCAGTGGGAGGCGTAGGCGCCCGCCACGGTGTAGGCGTGCAGGGCCTCGTCCACGGTGATGCCCTCGTCGGGACCGATGAGGGCCCCGGAGGCGGAGGCCCGTTCCACCATGAACTGGACGGCCTTCAGCGGTGATCCGTCGGTGACGGGGCGGTCGGAGCTGCCCACGAGGGTGATCCCGTGGTCCAGGAAGCCCCGGCCCCGGTACATCCAGGGGGCCCGCTCCGGGCCCATGACGGCCGCGTAGTCGTCGCCGAAGGAGCGCAGGAAGTGCGGCTGGACCACCGCGCTCACGCCGAGTCGGGCGAAGCGCGCCAGCTGGTCGGGCCGGATCAGGCCGGCGTGTTCGATCCGGTGCCGGGCGGTGGGCCGGGGCCGTAGCCGCTGGGCGCGTTCGAGGGCATCCAGGGCCAGGTCGGCGGCACGGTCCCCGATGGCGTGCACGGCGAGCTGCCAGCCGGCCAGGTGACCGTCGACGATGGTGTCGGTGATCCGCTCGGGGCTGTCCTGGAACTCCCCCGCGTGGTCGGTCCCTTCGTAGGGGCGGGTGAGGGCGGCCGTGCGGGCCATCATGCCGCCGTCGGTGTAGACCTTGAGCGCGCCGAGGGAGAGCCGGTCGTCGCCGAAGCCGGTGCGCAGGCCGAGGTCGAGGGCGCGGGGCATCCCGTCCGAGGGGTGCGCGGCCACGGGCCGCAGGGTGTCGGCGGCCGCCATGAGCTGGACCCGCAGCGGCAGCCGCCCCTGGTCGCGCAGGAGTTGGTAGGCGCCGAGCTCGACCGGGCTGTTGCCGAGCAGGCCGCCGCCGATGCCCGCCTCGGCGCAGGCGGTGACGCCTTCGGCGAGGCAGGTGCGGCCGGCGTGCTCGACGGCGTCGGCGATCTCCTCCTGCGAGTAGGGCAGGCGCAGCCGGCGTGCGGTGGTCATGGCGCTCTCGGCGAGGAAGCCCTCGCCGTGGGCGAGTTCGCCGGGGAGCAGGTCGAGGACGGTGGTGTCGACCACGCATCCGTGTCCCGAGTCGTGCAGCATGAACACCTTGCGGCCGTCGCTGACCTTGTCCAGTTCGGCGGCGGTGAGGTGCCGGCCGAGGGCCCGCTGGTCGTAGCCCACGATGTCCACCCACGCGCCGCGCGGTTTCCGGGCGACCGCCTCCGCGACGACGGCGAGCACGTCCTCGACGCGTTCGCAGGGCGCCACGCTGGGGGTGGTCGCCTTGAGTCCGGTCCAGGCCAGGTGCACGTGGGAGTCGATGAATCCGGGCAGCACGGTGGCGCCCTGGAGGTCGACGACCTCACGGGTGGGCAGTGCGGTGACGGCCTCGTCCAGGCCGACGATCCGGCCGTGCCAGATGCCCAGGTCGTGGGCGACGGGGTGGCCGGGGTCCATGGTGAGGAAGGTGGCGTTCGTCAGCCTGGTGCAGAGCATGGGTGCTGGTCCTCAGGGGGTGGGCGCCGTACGGGCGGCCGGTACGGGCACGCGGCCGTGGGCGACGATGGACCGGAGGATCTCGCCGACCCGGACGGCGGTGTTCGACAGCAGGGAGGACGTGATGCCGTGCGTGTGCTCCGTTCCTCCCTGGAGGTAGATGCCGCAGCGCAGTTCGGGCTCGCTCTCGACGCGGTAGTCGCGTGCCACGCGGACGCGGCCGAGGCCGTCGCGCCGGCAGTACTTCTCGACGTCCCCGAGCAGTCCGAGGCCGTCCGCCGAGCGGTATCCGGTCGCGTAGACCAGCGCGTCGGCCGCCAGGGCCTCCTTCTCCCCCGTGACCAGCGACTCGACGGTGACGCGTACGTGGTCGGGGGTCTCGGTGACGTCCGCGAGCCGTGACACCTTCAGGAAGCGCAGCCGCTCGGTGCCGAGGACCTTCTCCTGGTACTCCTGCCGGTAGAGGTCGTCGATGAGGTCGATGTCCACCACGGAGTAGTTGGTGTTGGCGTGGTACTCGATCAGCTTGCGCTTGATCTCCTCGGGGGCGGTGAAGTACTCGTCGACCGCCGAGGGGTCGAAGATCCGGTTGGCGAAGCCGCTGTCGTCGGCGGGGCTGTAGCCGTAGCGGGAGAAGACGGCGCACACCTCGGCCCGGGGGAAGGTGCGGTGCAGGAAGGCCACGTTCTCGGCGGCGCTCTGGCCGGCGCCGACGACGACGAACCGGGCGGGGTCGGCGCCTCCCAGCGCGGCCACCCTGGTGAGGAGTTCCGAGGTGTGCCAGATCCGGTCGGTGCGTTCCACGCCGTCCGGCATCTGCGGCCGCAGGCCGGTGCCGATCACCAGGTTGCGCGCCCGGTGGACCACGAGCTCGGAGCCGGAGCGGGCGGTCACGTCCACGTACTCGATCGCCCCGTCGCGCAGGACGGGACGTACGGCGACGACCTCGGACCCGTAGGAGACCATGTCGTCGACCTTGGCCGCGGCCCACTCGAAGTAGTCGTGGAACTCCACGCGCAGCGGGAACAGGTTCTTGTGGTTGACGAAGTCGATCAGGCGGCCCCGGCTCTGGAGGTAGCAGAGGAAGCTGTACTCGCTCGCCGGATTGCGCAGTGTCACCAGGTCCTTGAGGAAGGACACCTGCATGGTGGCGTCGTCGATGAGCATGCCGCGGTGCCAGCCGAAGCGGGGCTGCTGCTCGAAGAAGTGGGCGGTGACCGCCTCCTGCGGTCCGACGCCGGCGTTGTGCTCGCTGAGCGCGATCGCCATGGCCACGTTCGAGGGGCCGAAGCCGATGCCGATGAGGTCGTGGATCAGTGGCGCATCATCGGACAGATCCTGTGACATGTCACTCCCAATCGTGCGGGGGCAGCCGATCGCCATGCGTGGGGGAACCGGGGGCAGGGCACGCCGAAGGAGCGGAACCCGAGGCGAACTTAGGGAAGGCTAACCTGACATGGTGGACCTGTCGATGGGCAAATCAGATCGAGCCTTCATCGAGTAGCCGCTGAACTCTCCCCGAAGAAGGGGATGTTGCACGGTTAGGTAAGCCTTGCTTTACTCATTTTGAAATCTGTCGCCGCTCCGAGGAGGAACCCCATGCGGGTCGTCATGTTCGGCTATCAGACGTGGGGGCACCGCACCCTGCAGGCCCTGCTGGAGTCCGAACACGATGTCGTTCTGGTCGTGACGCACCCGAAGAGCGAGCACGCGTACGAGAAGATCTGGAGCGACTCGGTCGCCGACCTCGCCGACGACCACGGCGTCCCGGTGCTCATCCGCAACCGCCCCGACGACGAGGAGCTGTTCACCCGGCTGAAGGAGGCGGAACCGGACATCATCGTGGCGAACAACTGGCGCACGTGGATCCCCCCGCGCATCTTCGACCTGCCCCGCCACGGCACCCTCAACGTGCACGACTCCCTGCTGCCGAAGTACGCCGGGTTCTCACCGCTGATCTGGGCGCTGATCAACGACGAGCCCGAAGTCGGCGTCACCGCCCACCTGATGAACGACGAGCTCGACGCGGGCGACATCGTGGTCCAGCGCGCCGTACCGGTCGGCCCGACGGACACCGCCACCGACCTGTTCCACAAGACGGTCGACCTGATCGCACCGGTCACCGTGGGCGCCCTGGGCCGGATCGCGGCCGGCGAGACCAGCTTCACCCGCCAGGACCGCTCGCAGGCCAGCTTCTTCCACAAGCGGTCGGCCGAGGACATCCGCATCGACTGGAACTGGCCGGCCGAGGACCTCCAGCGGCTCGTCCGCGCCCAGTCGGCCCCCTATCCGGCCGCCTTCACCTACCATCGCGGCAAGCGTCTGGAGGTACTGGCCGCCGTCGTCTCCGAGGGCCGCTACGGGGGCACGCCCGGCCGCGTGTTCTACCGCGAGGGCGAAGGCGTCGTGATCGTGGCCGGGGCCGACGCCCGCACCGGGCGCAACCGCGGCCTCGCCATCACCCGGGTACGGACCGAGGAAGGCGAAGAGATGCCCGCCACCGACTACTTCACCACCATGGGCGGGTACCTGACCAGCCGCTGAGCCACGGCGTCGACCCGGGCCCAGGGCGGCCCCCCGGTGTCCCGGCGGCGACCTGGACAGCGTCTGCGAACGCCTCCGAACGCGCGGCCGTGCACGCCGCCGGGCTGGTGCACCGTGACCTGAAACCGTCCAACGTACTGCTGGGCCCCGACGGACCCCGGGGGATCGACTTCGGGATCTCGCGGGCCACGGAGGCGAGCGCACTGACCCGCACCGGACTGACCGTCGGCTCCCCCGGCTTCATGTCGCCGGAGCAGGCCTCCGGGGGCGCCGTGGGGACGGCCTCCGACGTGTTCTCCTTCGGAGCGGTGCTGGCCTTCACCATGAGTGGCGAGAGCCCCTTCGGGTCGGGCGCCACCCCCGCGCTGCTCTACCGGGTCGTGCACTCGGAGCCGCGGCTGGACGCCCTCTCGGGGCTCGCGCTGGACCTCGTACGGCGCTGCCTCGCCAAGGACCCCGCCGCGCGGCCCACCCTGGCCGCGTTGTTCACGGAACTCTCGGACGGGACGGACGACGCCCGCCCGGTCGGTTCCGGCTGACTGCCGGCCCCCGTCGCGCACAGCCTGCTCGCGCGCGCCTCCTCGGCGCTGGAGGCGGACTCCGACCCCTCGCTGACGGCCACCGCGCCCGCGCCCCCGCCGTACGCTCCGACGCGGGTGTACCCCGCCGGGGCGGCGGCCGGGCCGCCCGCCGCCCCGCCCGGGTACGGACCGCGCCCGGCGCAGGCGCGCGCCCGGTTCCGTACGGCACCCTTCGTCGCGGCCGCCGCCGTGGTGGTGGCCGCGACGATCGGGGCCCTCGCGTACACGGCCGCACAGAACGCGAAAAACGCGGCCGAGCACTACGTCTCCCAGGACGACAGTGGCGGCACTCCCACGGATCCGGCGCCGGAGCGCACCGACCCGCTCGACGGCTGGTCCCTGTCGGACGAGGCGGAGGTCCAGCTGCCCACCGGCCACGGCATCGACGCCGCCGACCTCACGCAGGCGAAGGCGGGGGACGGTTTCGACGTCGACCTGCACCTGAACTGGGACCTCGCCGGGACGACATCCTGCTGCTCAAGTCCGGTGATGCCGACCTGAACAGCGACTGCCTCGCGGACGGGCACAGCTCCGGCTACGGAACCCTGGTGGAGGACGCCGAGTGGGACACCGACGACATGATCTGCGTCCGCGTCTCCTCCGACCTGCTGCTCGTGCTGGAGGTCACCCACATCGAGGACGGCCAGGACGACTACCTGGAGGCCGTCGCCAAGGTGTGGGAGCGCGATTGATCCGCTGCCGCCCGCACCATGATCGCTACCGGTAGGGTGACACGGAAAATCCCTTATGCCTGACGGCGGTTCACGCACCCGACCCACCTACCCACCCACGTACCCACCGAAGCGACGCACACCTGTGAACGAGACAGACCCGGCACCCACCGACGACACCCACTTCGGCGCGATCACCGTCCGCCAGGACGGCCAGGACCGCCTCGAGGTCGACGGCGAGGCGATCCCCCGCGTGACCCTGGAGCGCGACCCGGCGAGCGAGGCGGACCCGCAGATCGCCATCGGCACCCGCGACCCCGTGCACCTCACGATGCGGGTCGACGGCGCGGTGGTCGGGCTGCTGCCGGCGAAGGGCCGCCTGAGCAGGCACTCGTACCGGGTGGACGTGACGTACGGCGGAGCGGACTACCGCCTGGTCCCGGACTCCGTCCCCAGCAGCCGGCTGACCCGCGACGGCGTGCACCTGGGCGACTTCTCCTCGGACGGCGACGAGACGGTCATCGCCGAATGGCGGGAGGACCGCGAGATCCGGCCGGCGGACGCGGCGATCGGGTACGCCCTGGCCTCGGCGTTCGGCACGGGCGCCCAGCCCATGTGGATGATGATCGTCGACGGCGTGACCAGCGCACTCCCCTGAGGACCGCCGCGCGGGCGGAGGTCGTTCAGCGCGGAATCACCCAGTCCGGTGCCCAGGTCCCGGCGGTGGCGTGGCCGACCGCGGTGGCGGCGAGGTGGGCGCGGAGGGTGACCAGGGCCGGGTGGGGGTGGTCGCGGTGCCACAGGAGCGAATGCGGGTAGACGGGCGTCGGATCGGTCACCGGGATGCGGCGCAGGCCGTGGCCGGCGGGCCAGATCAGGCGGGTGTGCTCGCCCATGAAGGTGGCCAGGGCCGGGCTGTCGGCGATGGTGTCGAGGAGCGCGTCGGAACCGAAGTTGGGACCGGTCGCCTCGATGGTGAGCCCGAACTCCGCGACGAGGTCGTCGTAGTAGGCGCCCCACTCGGTACCGGGGACGATGCCGGGCATCCAGATCCGGTGCCCAGCGAGCTGAGCGACGGTCACCGACCGGGCGCCCGCCAGCGCGTGGGCCGGGCCGGTGAGGAGTTGGAGCGGCTCGTCGAGCACCCGGACGGACTCGATGTCCTCGGGAAGGGGCCGGCCGGGCGCGGCGACGGCACGGAAGGACGCGTCGATCGCACCGGACCGGATCGCGGCGACGGCCGTCTCGATCTCGAACAGCATCACCACGTCGAGGTCGATCTCCGGGTACGCGCGGTGGAAGCCGCGCATCAGGCCGGACTGCGCGCCGCGCGAAGCGATCACATCGACGCGTAGCGGACGGCGGCCGGGGCGCACGGACGTGACCGCGCGCTCGGCAACGCGCAGCAGCTCCCGCGCATGGGGCAGGAACGCCTGCCCGTCGATGGTGAGCTCGGCGCCCCGGGGCGCGCGGGTGAACAGCCGCACGCCGAGGCTGCGCTCCAGGGCCGCGATGCGCTTGGAGACGGCCTGCTGGGTGATCGACAGGTCGGCGGCGGCTTTCTGGAACTGGCCCGCTTCCGTGACGACGACGAAGGTGCGTACTGCTTCGAGATCCACGTCGATCCACCTTAGTGAACAACGGATGGTTGTGGACAGCAGCCCGACCAGTTGTTTGACCTGGGCTTGTGCTGCTCGGTTAGCTCCCACGGGTCAACGTCGGTTTGTTGGGGTGGGAGCGCTGGGCATGGTGGGCAGGAGACCGTCGGGCCGGCAGTTCGGCCTGCTGTGGACGGCGTACGCGGTGAGCGCCTACGGGTCCGGGCTGGGGTTCGGTGCACTGCCGCTGATCGCCGTGCTGGCGTTGCACGCCGGTCCCGCCGAGGTGGCCGCGCTGTCCGCGGTGGGGCCCGCGATGGGTGCGCTGATCGCGGTGCCGCTCGCGCCGTGGGTGGAGTTCCGGCGCAAGCGTCCGGTCATGATCGCGATGGACCTGACGCGGTTCGCGGTCCTGGCGACGATCCCGGTCGCCTACTTCTCCGGGTGGCTCGGCTTCGTCCAGCTGCTGGTGGTCTCGGCCGTGGTCGCGGCGGCCAGGATCGCCTTCGGCGCCGCTGGTGGCGCCTGCCTCAAGGCCCTCGTCCGGCCGGACGACCTGCTCGCGGCCAACGCCCGGTTCGAGTCCACGAACTGGAGCTCCATCGCGGTCGGGCCACCGCTGGGCGGGGCGGCGATCGGCCTGTTCGGGCCGGTCACCACCGTGGTGGCCGACGCGCTCAGCTACCTGGTCTCCGCGCTGTGCCTCACCGCGATGCGCGGCCGGGAAGAGGCGCCGCAGCCCGCCGGCAGGAGCACGCTCCGGGCCGGCGCCCTGCTCGACGGCTGGCGCCACATCATGGGCCGTCCCGATCTGCGGGCGCTCTGCCTCAACAACATGCTCGTGTCCGGTCTGATCATGGCCACCGAGCCGCCGCTGGCCGTGCTCCTGCTGCGCCAACTCGGTTTCCCGCCCTGGCAGTACGCTCTCGCCTTCGCCGCTCCGTGCGTCGGCGGACTCATCGGCTCGCGACTGGCCCGCCGTGTCGTGGCGCGGCACGGCCGGGACCGGGTGCTGCGGACCGTCGGCACCCTGCGCGCCGTCTGGCTGATCGGCCTGGTCCTCGTCCGGCCCGGCGTCGCCGGCCTCGTCACCGTGATGGCTGTCGAGCTGGCGATCATCGTCAACATGAGCCTGTACACGCCGGTGCTCGCCACCTACCGGCTCGAACACACCCCCGGGCATCTCGTCGCCCGCACCCTGACGGCCTGGTCGATCGGCCAGCAGGCGTCCATCGCCGTCCTCACCGCACTCGCCGGGCTGCTCGCCGACGTCACCGGCCCACGGACCGCTCTCGCGGTCGCGGGACTGCTCATCCTGGCCACCCCGCTCCTGCTTCCCGCGGCCACCCATGACGCACCCCGACGCGCCGCCGAGGCCTGCGAGCCGTAGATGGACCGATGGGCCTGGGTCGTCTCCGGAAGAGACGGCCTAGTGCTGTGACCGGGAAGGTTTGCCGGGTTGCGGCGTCCGGTGCGGTGCATCGCAAGGCGGAGGACCGCGGCTCGTACTGGACGTACTTGCGCGGTCCGACAACGCGGCGAGGTGCCGTGCCGGGCGTCGGACCCGGTGAACCTTCCCGGTCACAGCACTAGGTCCAAGCGCGTATGGCGGGCGTGGGGGCGGGTTGCGAGACTGCCGGGATGGAAGAGTTTCCCGTGACTCGTGTTGACGCCTACCTGCGGCGGATCGGGGCGGCGCGGCCCGGGTCGGCGAGTGCGGCGGCCCTGCGCGACCTGCACTTGCGGCATCTGCGCACCGTCCCCTTCGAGAGCCTGTCCATCCATCTGGGACAGGAGATCGTGCTGGAAGGGGAGGCACTGCTCGACAAGCTGCTGCGGGGCGGCCGCGGCGGGTTCTGTTACGAGCTGAACGGGGCGTTCGCGCTGCTGCTGCGGTCCCTGGGCTACCGGGTGGAGCTGCTGCAGGCCCGGGTGCACTCGGCCGACGGCGGGCAGGGCGTTCCCTACGACCACCTGGCGCTGCGCGTGGAGTGCGAGGACGGCCGCCCGTGGCTGGTGGACGTGGGCTTCGGCGACCACAGCCACTACCCGCTGGCCTTCGACGAGCGCGGCGAGCAGACCGACCCGGGCGGGGTGTTCCGGATCGTCCCGGCCGGCGGCTCGGAGGGGGACCTCGATGTCCTTCAGGACGGCGTGCCCCGGTACCGGATGGAGACGCGCCCCCGGGTCCTGTCCGACTTCGTGACCGGCGCCTGGTGGCACAGCACCTCGCCCGCGTCCGGCTTCACCCGCAAGCCGGTGTGCTCGGTGCTGACGGAGTCCGGCCGGACCACTCTCAGCGACCGCGTGCTGACGGTCACGGCGGACGGGACGCGGACCGAGCGGACCCTGGCCGGCGACGCCGAGGTCCTGGCGGCCTACCGCACCCCCTTCGGCATCGACCTGCCCCGCGTCCCGGTCCCCCTCCATCCCCGCCCGTGACGGCCGGGCACGGGCGGCGCACGGTGCGACGCGTCAGCCGCGTTCGAAGGCGTGCGAGTGGCCGATGACGGCGAAGCCGCGGCGCTCGTACCAGTGGCGCGGCCAGTCCATGGCATCGGCGGTCAGGAAGCGGAAGTCGCTGCCGTGGGCGGCCGCCGCGTGCAGGGCGCCCGCCAGGACGGCGTCGGCGTAGCCACGCCCGAGGTGGGCCTCCGAGGTGATCAGGTCCTCGATCTGGGCCGTGCCGGTCGCCCGGTCGGCGTAGAGATCGGCCCATGAGGCGACCTCGCCCGCCTCGGTGCGGGCCCCGATGAACCGGACGACGTCCGCCCCGCGCCGACGGGCCTCGCGCCGGTCGACGAGCTGGCGCAGGACCTCGTCGTCGGCGTCCGGGAGGAATCCCCGCCAGCGCCGGGTCAGCGGAACGCGCAGCGCGTCGAGGTCCACCTCCTGCGCGGGCCCGGCGTCCGGCACCGGGCCCGTGTGCAGCATGACCAGGTAGGTGGAGTGGGTGTATCCGGCCCGGATCAGCGGCTCCGCGCACGCCGTGCCGGTGTCGTCGTCGAGTACGGAGATCAGCCGGTGCGGCAGATGCCCCAGGGCTTCCTCCGCGAGGGCGGGCAGCCCCCCGGGGTCGACGGCCGCGTCGATGACGACCTGGTTGTTCGCGCGGGACTGCGCGAACGCGTCGTCGTACACGGCGAACCCTCCGGGAACGGCCGCAGTGCGCGCGGCCTGGCGGCGGGCGAAGTCCGACAGGAAGGCGTTGACGCGCTGGAGTGCTGGGCTCGGCATGAGCCGAGCCTAGGGGGCCGGGTCCGTGGACGCCTTCGATTTCCCCTGGGGGGCGGCCGTCACAGGCGGAGGATGACGAGCGCGGTGTCGTCGGTGATGCCGCCCGCGTGTTCGCGCCGGGCGCCGAGCGGGGGGGTCGGTGGCCCGGTCGAGTCGCCGCCGCCGCTGCGCGCGCCGGCCCGGACGAGCTCGGTGACCTCTTCCACGCGGTGCAGGAGCAGCGCGACGGTGCCGTCGGGGGCGAGGACGGGCACGTTGACGGGGCTCCAGTAGCGCTCGTGCCAGACCCCGGACCGGTCGGGGTACTCGACGTCGTAGCGCTGGACGGCCATGCTGTCGGGCTCCCCGGTGGCCGCGACCCGTTCCAGGGAGGCGCGCAGGTTGCGCATGCCGTTCGCCGCCGGGTCGTTGGGGTGGTCGGGGAAGACGTCGAAGAGGTAGCGGTCGATGATCTGCTCGCGGGTGCGGCCGGACGTCTCCAGGAACGACTCGTTGACGTCCAGGTACACCAGGTCAGGGGTCAGCAGGGCGACCGCGCCAGGAAGGGCGTGGAAGACCGCGTGATAGTCGATTCCTGATCCGTCCACATCCACCTGTTCGCGCGCCACCGCCTGGTCATGACGTCACTTCCACGATAGGTGGGACCGTGCGGGGCGGGCCCGTCGTCGCCCCGGCGTTGGGCCGTTCGGCTCAATGCCGGGGCCGGCGCGGGGCTGCTCAGGGGGCGATCGGCAGCTGTCGCTTGTGCTCGGTGAGGCGGTAGCGGGCGACGATGGCCGCGAAGGCGGGCCCCTCGACGGGCTTGCCCTCCAGGAGGTCGTCGATGTCGTCGTAGGTGACGCCGAGCGCGTCCTCGTCGGGCTTGCCCGGGTCGAGCGTCTCCAGGTCCGCGGTCGGGGTCTTGTGGACCAGCTCGGCGGGCGCGCCCAGCTCCTCCGCGAGGGCGCGTACGCGGCGCTTGGTGAGGCCGGTGAGCGGGACGACGTCGGCCGCGCCGTCGCCGAATTTGGTGAAGAAGCCGGAGACCGCCTCGGCGGCGTGGTCGGTGCCGACGACGAGGCCGTCGTGCGCGCCCGCCACCGTGTACTGGGCGATCATGCGCTGCCGGGCCTTGACGTTGCCGTGCACGAAGTCCTGGTGGCGCGCGTCGCGGAAGACCGTGCCGCCGGCCAGGGCCGCTTCCAGGGCGGCGTCGCTCGCGGGCTTCACGTCCACGGTCAGGACCCGGTCGGCCCGGATGAAGTCCAGCGCCAGCTGCGCGTCCTTCTCGTCGGCCTGGGTTCCGTAGGGCAGTCGCATCGCGAAGAACGTCGCCTCGTGCCCGGCGGCGCGCACCCGCTCGACGGCGAGCTGGCACAGGCGGCCCGCGGTCGTGGAGTCCACGCCGCCGCTGATGCCCAGGACCAGTGCGCGCAGGCCCGTGGAGGTCAGCCGCTCGGCGAGGAAGGCCACTCGGCGCTCGATCTCCTGCCGTACGTCGAAGGACGCGCTCACCTGGAGGTCGCGGGCGATCTCCTGCTGCAGGGATATGGACGCCAGGTCGGTCACGGTTGCTCCTCGCTCGGGCCCGTGCGCGGGTCGGCACGCGCCGCCCGGCCGGGGTCACAGTCACGTGTACGGGACGGAAGCACTCTAGAGGAAGGCGGGGAGGCCGTGGCCCGGTGGTGTCAGTGGCCCGTGCGACGATGCGAAGCATGATCGTCTCGCTCGATGTCCTGGTGCCCTCCTCCCGTCCGCACGCCTCGACCACGTACGCCGACTGGGTCGCCGCCCACGACCCGGGTGCGGCCGGGACCGCGCGGGACCTGATCGAGGACATGTACACCGAGCTCGGCCGGTCCCGGGAGAAGCCCGGCCGGTTCGTCGACACGATGACGGCGCGGGCGCGGCGGCTGCCGCCGGCCCACCTGCCGTGGTTCTGGGACACGGTGGGCCATCGCCTGATCGGGTACGGGAGCCGCGCGGGCGGGCGGGCCTACGCGGCGGCGCGCGCGGCCGAGGCCGAGCACGGGCTGCCGGTGGATCCTGGCTACCACCGGGCCAACGCCCTGCTGTTCGCGGCGGGCGGAGCCATGCCGGCCAAGGAGTTCGGGGCCCATCAGCGCTTCCTCGCCGAGACGCTCGATCCGGCGGCGGCGCACACGGCCCTGGAGGCGTTCCTGACCGCGTGGGCGGGCTCGCGGGCGGACCTGCCGGCGGATCTGGTGCGCCGGGTACGGGCGTCGGCCAAGGCGGCCGGCCACGGGGACGGCGAGGCCGCGCGGATGGTGGGCGCGATCCTGTCGGTCACCCGCGGGAAAGCGGTGCCCGAGGCACTGCTGGCCGCCGCGGAGCCGGTCCTGACGGCCCATCCGCCGGCGGACGCCGTCATGGCGGGCCTGGTCGAGGTCTTTCCGGCCGGGGTCACCGACGGCGGGGCCTGGCTGCGTATGCTGATCGGCTGTGGGGCGACGGAGGCCATGGCGGCCGGGCGGGTCGTTCCGGAGGGCGGGCTGCCGCACTGGGTCGGACAGTTCGTCCGCATGTACCAGTACGCGCTGCAGTCCGGCGGCGGGGTGTCCCGGCAGCCGCTGCCGGCGGAATTCCTCGACCTGATCGGCCGGCTGGGGCCGCGGCTGCGGGCGGCGGGCACCCCGGTCGCGGTGCACACCACCCGCTACCACTACCAGGGCTTCGACGCGGACGTGCTGGACGCGTGTCTGGCGGCCGGCGCCGCGGTGGTCGACCCGGGCCCGGAGGTCCGGATGCGGTTCTGGGGCGAGCGGTCCCGGCGGGACCTCGTCGCGCTGGCCGCGGACCCGGTGTTCGGGCCCCGGCTGGAGGGGACGGTCCATGCCGGTCTGCTCCCCGACCACTGGGCCGCGCGCGGGCGCCGCGCCGGGTCCGCGGTGACGCTGCTGCCGGGCAACGAGGGCATCGCCCACGAGGTGGCCGGCCGGGTCGGCAAGCTCGTCGGCGCGGTCGGGGGCGGCGGCATGGCGGGGGCCGAGGAGGCCCTGGCCGAGCTGGAGACCCTGCTGGACCGGCCGACGGTGACGGCACTTGGCGGGATCGCGGACGCCCTCGCCGGGGCGGGCGCGGCGGGCACGCTGCGGCGTTCGCTGGCGGCCGGTCTGCCGGAGGAACTGGCCTGGCCGGCCCTCGAGTCGGTGTACGCGGGGTTCGCGGAGTCCGCGGGGTTCGCGGAGTCCGCGGAGTCCGCGGGGGCCGACGCGCCGGAGGGAGCGGCCGACGGAGCCCTGCCGGGCGTGGCCGGGGTGACCTGCACCTGGCCGGTGCTGACGGTCTTCGGGCGCGACCGGGCGGTGGCCGTCGCCCCGGACGGGGAGCGGGGCTCCTGCCGGTTCACGGTTCCCGAGGAGGCGACCCTGTTCGCCGTGCACTACGTGGGCGGCTCCTTCCTGGTCAGCTGGACCCTCAAGCCGAACCCCTACTCCTGCGACACCGCCGTCTGGGCCGACCGGCCCGAGGAGCCCTTCGAGCCCGCGGAGGCGGGCGGGCTCGTGCCGTTCGGCGGCAGCCTGGACGGGGCGTACGGCTTCCAGTTCGAGTCCGCCGACGGGGGCGGGCGCCACAGCGGCCTGCGCGTGCTGCGTCCGGGTGGCACCGAGGGCATCGACAGCGAGGAGCTGCTGCTCGGCGACGGCTCGCGGATCTGGAGCAACAGGATCTACGGGAAGCAGCCGTGGGAGGTGGTGGATCCGGTCACCGGAGAGCGGCGGGGGCCCGTACCGCTGCCGGACTTCCCCGGCCGCGCACCGAGTGCCGACCCCGCCGCGGAGCCGTCCGAGGTGGGGATGAGCCTGGCCTCGGAGGCGCTGCAGCTGGCGCCGCTGCCCGCCGGGCTGTCCGGCTCCCCGCTGGGCAGCCGGGACGGGCTGGTCGGGACCCGGGTGCTGTTCCGCACCCGGCACCGCGACCACGCGCCCGACCACTACCTGGTGGAGAGCGTGGACGGACGGACGGCGCGCTTCGACATCGACCGGCCGGGGCAGGAGCCGTGGGGGCTGTGGGCCGCGCCGGAGGGCGCGGTGGAGGACGTGGTCCTGGCCGAGGCGCAGACCCGTACGGGCGTGCGCGCGTACGCCGCCGACGGGGTCCTGCTGTGGGAGCTGGACGGGCACCGCTCGCCCAAGCACCCGCGGGTGCGGCCGGCCCGGCAGGCCACCGTGTCGTCGGGCGTGGCCCTGCCGCCCGCCTTCTGGTACCTGCTGCGCACGCGGGACGCGGCCGGGTCCCGGGCGCTGCGGAGTGTGGGCGGGGAGACGGCGCAGACGCTGCTGGCGGCCTCGCTCACCGGCGAGGAGGCGCTGCGCGCCGCCGTGGCCCGGGAGTTGCCGGAGGTCACCGACCCGGTACTGGTCGAGGCGGTCGTGAGGGTGGCCGGGCGGGCGGCCCGGGTGGAGGAGCGACGGCGGGCCCTGCACCGGCGCGTGTCCCTGCTCGCCGAGGCCCCGCCGGTCGTGCTGCGCCGGTCCGCGCGGGACACCGAGCTGCTGCCCGCGCTGTTCGGGCTGGTCTCGGGCGGGGAGGACGACGCGCGTCGGCGGACCCCGGACGTGGCCCTGCCGGCGACGCTGAGCGCGCTGGCCGCCGACGGCGCCTGCCTGGCCGGGACGATCGGGGAGGAGGTGCGGCGGCTCTCGCCGCCCGCGCCGCCGCACGACTGGTCGCAGCTGCTGGGCTCGATCGACGCCGTGGCGTGGCGGGCGGCGGTGGCACCGACCCCGGACGCGGACCGGGCCGCCCTGCTCGCGCTGCTCGACACCTGGGCCGACCAGCCGTTCGCCCGTGCGGGCAGCCGGTGGTGGGTGGGCCGGACGTCCGGCTCCACGGCCCTGGACGGGCTGCGGGCGGGCGGGACCGCCGTGGCGTCCGCCGCGCTGCGGGCCGGCGGGTCGGCGTACTGGTTCGTGGCGCCCGCCTCCGGGGATCCGGACGGCGACCCGGTACCGGCGGCCCTCGCGCAGGCCCGCCCGGTCCGGGTGCGGCGGGACGACGCCGCCCGGCTCCGGGCCCTGGTGGCGGCGGTCGAGGCGCACGGACCGGTCCCGCTGCCCGAGTCGGCGGCCGCACGCTTCGCGGAACTGACCGGTGTCCGGCGGGCCGTGGCCCGGCTCGTGGTGGCCGGTCTGGTCGGCCGGGCGCACCGGGACGAGGACCGCGCCCTGGCGTGCAAGGCCCCGTACCGGGCGAGCGTGATGACGGCCGGGGCGTACGAGGAACTGCGCGCGCGGCTCGGCGGCGCCGGACGGCGGGCCGTCCTGGCCGCGGCCCTGCCCGAGGACCCGGCCGAGCTGTGGCGGCCGGGCGGGGTCGACGCGGCCGTCGAGCGGATGGCCGGCGTGTGGCGGGAGCTGCTCGGGGCGCTGCCCGCCGTGCACGACGAGGCGGCGGACGCCCTGGAGGCCGACCTGGGACTCGGCGAGGTGTGGGCCCGGCGGCTGGCGGGCGGCTGGGAGGCCGCTGTGGACACGACCGTGAACGCGGCCGTGGAGGCGGCCGGGTGGGAGCTGGCGGCGACCCGGTACGGCATCGGGGTGGAGGTCCGGGCCCTGCCCCCGGCCGGCCCCGAACTGCCGTACCGCACCCCGGTGGGCCTCGACCTCCAGGGCATGGCGAGCGCGCTGGTGTGGGGCTGGACGGACCGGCCCGTCGGGGATATGGCGGTGGCCGGCGCGATGGACGTGTACGAGCGGCTGCGGGCCGAACTGGCGCGTCCGGAGCTGCTGCTGGCGCTGCCCGGCGGCCGGGTCCAGGACACCTCGGCGCGGATCGCGGAGCGGTTCGGGCCCGGGCTGCTGCCGGTGGCGATGGACGACCGCAAGGAGAAGGAGGAGGAGGGCGCGGTCCCGGTGACCGCGTACGACTCCGGCCCCCTGGTGGTGTGCGCGCCCGGCGGCGCCTCGTTCCTGCGGCCCGCGGCGGTCGCCGACCCCGAGGTGTGGCGGCGGGTGCGGGAGGTCACCGACCTCGCGGAGGAGCTGGACCGGGTGGCGCCGCTGGTGGCCGGTGGCGGGCTGGAGCGGATGATGCTGCGGGCCCGCTCCGGACCGGTGCCGGCCGGTGCGTACGAGGCGGATCCGCGGCAGTCCTGCCCTGAGCTGGTCACGCGGGTGACGGATGAGCTCGGCGTCGGGGCGGACGCGGCGGCGCTGTACCTCCAGTTGGCGGCGCTGGCCTCCCCCACCGACCGCAACGTACGGCGGTGGAACGGCTGGACCGCCAAGCGGCACAAGGAGGTCCAGGCGGAACTCCTCGCCACCGGCGCGGTCGTGGCGGCCAAGCGGGCGCGGGCGGGCCGGACCGTGTTCCTGCCCGGGGAATGGACCGAGCTGAAGGCCCCGAACCTGCCGCTGGAGACGGTGAAGCTGGCGACCCACCAGGTGCGCCCGCTGTGGAGCAACTCGGTCCGCGCCCCCTTCGGCCGGGTGCTGCCGACGGCGCCCCTGCACGAGATGTTCGCGCAGGCCTGGGAGCGGAGGTCCGCCGGTCGCTGAAAGATGTTCGGCTCCCGTGCACGCGCATGTCAGCACACGCGCGGAGCTGGACGGCTACGAGTGGTCCTGCCTGGGCTCGCTGGCCTCGTGGGCGCTCGACCACCCTGCCGATCCGGACGCCGCCGAGGTGCTGCGGACCGCCCACGCACGGCGTGCGGAATGGCTGCGGGGCTACCGGGACTGCTTCGGCTTCGTCACCCTGGTCCTGCGTCCGGTCTCCGGCCCGCACCTTCCGTAGCGACACCCCCCTGTGACGACGAGGGAGTACGGGCGACGACGGCCGTCCGCACTCCCGCACCGGCGTCCACGCGGCAGACGCCGGAAGCGGCGCTGCCCGGCCGCCTACGCGAGGCCGTCGGCGACCAGGCCGGCGAGGACCGCCTGCCCCAGGGCCTGCACGGCGGACTGCGGGCGGACCATCACGGTGAACTCCTTGATCCGGCCCGCCTCGTCGAAGTGGAGCAGGTCGATCCCGTGGATCTCCCGGCCGTCCACCGCGGCCCGGAAGAGCAGGACCTCCGCCGGGGCCTCCGCGCCGTCGGCGCTGGTCTCGGCCGCGCCCTCGAAGTCGCCGACGTAGCGGAAGTCCTCGAAGACCCGCAGCAGGACCCCGAAGAGCCCAAGGACCATGGGCCGGCCCTCGAAGGGCGTGAACTTCACCGGGCTGTAGAGCCGGACGTCCTCGGTGAACAGGTCCTCCAGCCCGGCGAGATCCCGCTTCTCCACGGCGGCGCGGAAGCGTTCGGCAGTCTCCATGACCCCTCCTCATACTCATGAATCTGACTAGTCACTTTCATGAGTATGATGCAGGGGTTGACGAGGAAGGGGAAGGGGCGATCGCGATGGCTTTGCGACATGCCGTACTGGCGGCGCTGCTGGACGGCGAGTTCAGCGGCTACGAGCTGGCGAAGTCCTTCGACATCGGCGTGGCGAACTTCTGGCACGCCCTGCCCCAGCAGCTGTACGCCGAGCTGGCCAAGCTGGAGAAGGAGGGGCTGGTCGAGGGCCGCGAGGTGGTCCAGGAGACCCGGCC
Organism: Streptomyces sp. NPDC040545; assembly: GCF_055595065.1. Taxonomy (NCBI): domain Bacteria; kingdom Bacillati; phylum Actinomycetota; class Actinomycetes; order Kitasatosporales; family Streptomycetaceae; genus Streptomyces; species Streptomyces sp. NPDC040545. The sequence goes on along the minus strand of NZ_JBVIWA010000009.1, from coordinate 32,682 downwards.
CAACAAGCGCCTCTTCCAGGTCACCGAGGCCGGCCGCACCGAACTGGAGGAGTTCGCCGCGGCCCCGCTGAAGTCCTCCGTCATCCGTGACGACCTGCTGGTCAAGGTCCAGACCGCCGACCGGATCGGCATCGAACCGGTGATCGCGCAGCTCGAAGCGCGGGCGGTCGCCGCCGACGCCAAGATCGAGCTGCTCGGCAGGGTGCTGCGCAAGATGCGCGGCGATCTGGACGAGGAGGAGTTCCTGCTCCACGGCGAGCGGATCGGCGGGTACCTGACCGGTCTGCGCGGCCTCGCTTTCGAGCAGGGACACCGCGACTGGTGCCGCCGGAGCGCGGCGATCCTGAAGGAGAGGCTGGCCCGTGCCGAACGGTGAGTACCTGCGCTACGTCGCCCTGGGCGACAGTCAGACCGAAGGCCTCGGCGACGGGGACGACGCCGTGGGCCTGCGCGGCTTCGCCGACCGGTTCGCCGAACACCTCGCCGCCGTCAACCCGGGCCTCCAGTACGCCAACCTGGCCGTCCGGGGACGTCTCGCCGGGCAGGTCCGCGCCGAACAGCTGGGCCCCGCCCTGGCCCTGCGCCCCGACCTGGCCACCGTCGTCGCCGGGGTCAATGACATCCTCCGGCCCCGCTTCGACGCCGCGGAGGTCGCCGGGCACCTGGAGGAGATGTTCGCCGCGCTCACGGCCGCCGGGGCCCGCGTGGCGACGGTGACCTTCCCCGACCTCAGCGTGCTCGTGCCCCTCGCCCGACCCGTCGCACCGCGCATAGCCGACCTCAACGACCGCATCCGCGCCGCGGCCGCCCGCCACGGGGTCGCCGTGGCCGAGACCGCCCGGCCGGCCGCCGTGGCCGACCCGCGGATGTGGACCACGGACCGCCTCCACGCCAGCCCCGTCGGCCACGAGCGGATCGCCGCGGCCCTCGCCCACGCCGTCGGCCTGCCCGGCAGCGACGACACCTGGACGCACCCGCTGCCACCGCGGCCGGCCGCCCCGGGCGGCTCGTCCGTGGCGGCGGAACTCCGCTGGGCGGCCGCGTTCCTCGGCCCCTGGCTGGGCCGCCGCCTGCGCGGCCGCTCCTCCGGCGACGGCCGCACCGCGAAGCGCCCCGCACTGCTGCCGCCGGCCGCCGCCGACTAGGCTCAGCGCAAGGACAGGGCGGGGCTGTCGATCGTCGCGTCCGCGCTGGCGGTGGCCGACCCGAATCACGGCGACTGGATCCACACCACGGTCGTCGACGTGTTCAGCATCTTCTCCACGGACCTGGACGAGGCACTGCGGCTCTGCGAAGAGCTGGCGCAGGACGGCGACGAACGCGCGGCCCTGGGGGCCCGTCAGCTGCACGAGGCCCTGGCGGAGATCGATCCGGTCCTTCGCCCCGTGCAGGAGACGCGGCCCGGGCAGGGCGCTGCCGGTGGGGTGCCGTAGCGCCGGAGGCGTGATCTCCAGGCCGACAGGCCGGGCCGCGGTCCGCACTCCCTGCGGTGACTGCCCGGAGCAGGATCAGACATCGCCCCGGACCAGGGCGTGCACCCGCTTCCCCCGGTGAGTTCACCGGCAGGCGGTTCCAGAGGCGCATGGCCCGGTCCTGGCCGCGGCGTACAAGGCCTCGGCGTCATCCGGGTGCCAGGGGCGCAGCTCCCACCCACCGGGCAGCGCGAGTACGGGCCGTTCGGAGCGGGCCATACGGCCTGCGGGAACGACATGCGGTACCGCCGAGCTGAAGATCATCGCGGCATCCTGCCACGTCGCACGCGCCTCGTCCCCCTCACCGTCGGCCCGGCGGACCGTGCGCGGTCACGGCTTGCGCGGCCACCATCGCGCACGCCTGCGCGAGCCGCGCGGACCGCGCTCGGGCCGCAGGGGCGGTGCCAGGGCGAAGACCACGGTGATGTGCGCGCCTCCCCGCGGGCCGTGCGCGATGCGCATCGTGCCGCCGGTGACGGCCGCGGCCCTGCGGGCGATGTCCAGGCCGAGCCCGGAGGAGCCCGTGCTGCTCCCGCGGGAGAGGGCCCGGTCCGGTTCCGGGATGCCCGGTCCGGAGTCCTCCACCACCAGTTCCACGGCCTGGGCGGTACGGGCGACGCGGACCCCGAACGCGGTGCCGGGCGGGGTGTGGCTGAAGACGTTGCCGATGAGCGCGTCCACCACCGCGGCGATGTCGTCGTCGCTGAGGCTGACGGCCGTGGGCTCCTGGGTGAGGTCGAGGGAGCAGGGGCGGTTCTGCTGCTCCGCCAGGACCGCCCAGAAGGCGGTCCTTCGCCGCACGACATCGGCGGCCTCGCACCGGGGGCACTCGGACGACGGCCCCGTCCCGGTCGCCTGCCGGCCCGTACTCGTTTCCGCGCTGCGCATGCCGTGGCCCATCGGGCCCACAGCGAGCGGTGTCCGCGCCGCGGTGATGATGGCCTGGAGTTCCGACTCCAGCGCGTGCACCGCCGCCTCGACCCTCGCCGACTCCGGTGTGCCGGCCATCCGCTCCGATGCCAGGTGCAGGGCGGTCAGCGGGGTGCGCAGCCGGTGGGACAGGTCGGCGACCAGTTCGCGCTCGATGGCGAGCAGTTCCGTCATGCGGTGGGCCATGGCGTTGAAGGCGACGCCGGCGTCGCGCAGTTCCTTGGGGCCCATGGGCTCCACCCGGGTGTCCAGATTGCCCTGACCGAGGGTGTGCGAGGCCTGGGCGAGCTTCTTGGAGGACCGGACGACCTTGGCTCCGAGCCGGTCGGCGACCAGCACCGAGCCCCCGACCAGGCCGACCGCGAGCAGGAGCATGACCGCCCAGGAGGCCTTGACCCCACGGGTCAGTTCCTCGTCGGGGACGAAGTTCTCGATGACGGCGACCCGGTCGCCGGGGAGCACCACGGGCTGCAGGCAGATCCAACCGCCGGGGGTCTTCTGGGAGATGGCCTCGCGTCCCTGCTGGGCCCGTTCGAGCAGTTTCACGGGGGCCTGGGAGTCGCCGAGGCTCTGGGCGTCGGGGAGATGGATGACGAGGTGCTCGGCCTCGTCGAGTCCGGCGGCGGATTCCCGCAGCGCGGACGGATCCGTGGTGAGGGTGAGGACGGGTGCGAGGGCCGCGGCGCGCTGCTCGGCCGCGGTGACGCTCTGCTCCTTGACCAGTGACATCACCAGTGCGCCCAGGGGTATGAGGAAGGAGAGGGCGACCATGGACGTCACGGCGAGCGCGACTCCCGCCAGGGAGCGTCTCACCGGGGGGCCACCAGTTTGATGCCGACGCCGCGGACCGTCAGCAGGTAGCGCGGGGCCGCCGCGCGTTCGCCGAGCTTGCGGCGCAGCGACGACAGGTGCACGTCGACGGTCTGGTCGTCGACGTACGGCTCGCGCCAGACCTCGGTCAGCAGCCGGCGTTTGGAGACGACCTGGCCGGTGTGGTGGGCGAGGAAGGCCAGCAGGTCGAACTCCCGCCGGGTGAGGTGGAGCTCCCGGCCGGCCAGGTACGCGGTACGCGCCCCGGGGTCCACCGCCAGCTCGCCCACGGTGGTGGCGCCCAGCGGGTCGGCGGCCGGGGCCGGCCGTGCTCCCGGCCCGGTGTGGGGGGCGCCCGCGGGGGGCACGTGGCTGGTGCGCCGCAGGACGGCGGAGAGGCGGGCTATGAGCTGTCCTCCGGAGAAGGGCTTGACCAGGTAGTCGTCGGCGCCGGCGTTGAGGAGCTTGATGATTTCGGCCTCGTCGTCGCGGGCGGTGGCCACCAGGACGGGGACGGAGGATATGCCCCGGATCATGCGCAGTGCGTCTCCCCCGTCCAGATCGGGCAGGCCGAGGTCGAGGACGACGGCGTCGACGGGAGTCTGGGTGACCTCGCGCAGGGCGCCGAATCCGTCGCCCACGCTGCGTACGGCATACCCGTGCTCCGCCAGGACCTCGATGAGTGACTGGCGGATGCTGGGGTCGTCTTCCACGACCAGGACGCTGGGCATGGGCACACCTTAGGGGTTCGGTCCACGCACCTTTCAGCGGGAGTCGAACGTGGGGCCGCCGTCGGTGAGGCGCAGGTGTACGGGGTGGTCGGCGACCGGAATGGTGCAGCCCTCCTTCGCGCTGCAGCTCGCGTAGCCGAGCAGCACCGTCGCGTCGCCGTTGCCGTCGGCGCGGATGGGCAGGCTGGTGGTGACGGGGCCGTCCGGGTAGACGGGCATCGGGGCGTCGACGCCGGGCACGCTGATGTTCCGTACCCCGGCGGCGGCCGTCAGCTTCCCGTCGGCCTTGAGGACCCCGGTGACGTCCACCGCGGTCGGCCGCCCCACGCCTTCCACGCCGGTGAGCGGCAGTTCGGTGCTGTACAGGTGGAAGCCCTTCTTCTCGGGGGTGAAGACGGCGGTCAGCGTGCCCTTCGGCGCGTGCCAGTCGGCCACCGAGAGGGTGACGGTGACTCCGTTCTCGGTGAAGCTGGTGGTGGGCGGCGGCGCGGCGGCCGCGGCGCCGGCGGCGTCCTCGGCGGACCGGTCGCCGCAGGCCGTGAGCGCGGCCAGGGAGAGGAGGGCGGCCGCGGTCCGGGCCGTCCGGGTACGCCTCTTGGGCGGGAAAGCGTTCATCTGGGTATCCGTGCCTCTTGTGTGGGAAAACGAATCGTTTCTCGGGTGTTCGGGGCGGGCCCGCGGGGGACCGCTCACACGGCGGTGGTGAAGTCCGCGCTCCACAACTGCAGCCGGTACACGAGGTCGTTCCACACCCCGGTGGCCAGCAGGACGCCGACGAGCACGAGCATCCCGCCGCCGATCCGCAGGACCCAGGGGTAGTGGCGTTTGACCAGGCCGAAGGCGCCCAGGGCCCGCCGGAAGGCCAGCGCCGCCAGGACGAACGGCAGCCCCAGGCCCAGACAGTAGGCCGCCATCAGCAGCGCCCCGCGGGCCGCGCCGGCCTCGCTCCAGGCGAGCGCCTGTACGGCGGCCAGCGTCGGGCCGATGCAGGGGGTCCAGCCGACCGCGAACACCGCGCCCAGCACGGGGGCTCCGGCCAGCCCGAGGGCGGGACGCCGGTGGCTGCGGAACTCCCGTTGGGTGAATCCCGGCAGGAATCCCATGAAGGACAGCCCCATCAGCACGGTGAAGACACCGAGCACCTGGGTGACCACCTCCTGGTGGGCCAGCAGGGTGCGGCCGAAGTACCCGAACAGCGCGCCCCCGGAGACGAGGACCGCCGTGAAACCGAGGACGAAGAGCAGCGCGCCGGCCGCCATGCGGCTGCGGCGCCCGCCGCGGGCCTCCGCCAGGTCGGAGACCGACAGGCTGGTCACGTAGCTGAGGTAGCCCGGTACGAGCGGCAGCACGCACGGCGAGAGGAAGGAGACGAGTCCTGCGAGGAACGCCACCGGAGCGGCGACGGCCAGGGTCCCGTGGAGCAGGGAGGGGGTGTCCGCGGCGAGCGCCAGGCCCGCCGTCATGACGCCTCCTCCGTCACTCGGGCCAGCAGCGGGCTCAGTTCGTCCCCGGTGACCGCGCCGCCGATGCTGACGGCGATGCGTCCGCGGCGGTCGATCACGAGGGTCGAGGGGATCGCCTGCGGGTTGAGGAGAGCGGGGGGAAAGCGGAGCAGGAGCTCGCCGGTGGGGTCGTGGAGGCTGGGGAAGCCGAGGCCGTGCGCGCGTACGAAGGACCGGGCCGCGGCGCGGTCCGGGTCGCGGGTGTTGATCCCGAGGAACCGGACGCCTCGGTCCCGGGTCTGCCGGTCCAGCCGCGCCAGGTCGTCGGCCTCCGCCCGGCAGGGGCCGCACCAGGACCCCCAGACGTTGAGCACGACGACCTGCCCGCGGAAGCCGTCGAGGGCGACGGGATTCCCCTCGAGGTCGTCGCCCGCCAGCGCGGGCGCGGCGGGCCGGTCGGCGGGGTCGATGACCTTGGCCTCGGCCGCGGGGGCGACCACGGCCCTGACCGCGGTCGCCGGTCCGGCCGCGGCCTCGGCGCGGCTGCCGTCGGCGGCGACCGTGCCGACCGCGGCGAAGACACACCCGGCCGCGGCCGCCACGAGGGCGGCTCCGGCCAGGGTCGTGGTACGCAACTGGACCCGGCTCGGGTCCGCTGGTCTCACGAGGCCCACTTGCGCAGGAAGGCGTTGATCCCCTCCGCCGTGAGGGAGGGGTTGCCCGTGGCATGGGTGTCGGTGCGCACCTTGCCGGACGAGTTGACGACGATGAGTACGGGCATCGTGTAGGTGCCGCCCGAGGGGCTGTACTTGCGCAGGAGCGCGGAGTTGGCGGAGCTGTTGCCGCCGATGTCGATCTTGACCAGGTGGTACGAGGCTCCGAGGATCGCCGCCGTCTGCGGCTGGGCGAACACCTTGTCGGCGGCCTTGCAGTTGCCGCACCAGTTGGCCCCGAAGTCGAGCAGCACCATCCTCCCGTCGGCCTTGGCCGCGGCCAGTGCGGCGTCGATCTGCTTCTGCGCGTCGGCCGAGCTGTCGTAGCCGGGGCCGGGGACCCGGGCCGGGGCGGGCGCGGCGGACGTACGGGCCGGCTTGGGGGCGGCCGGACCGCTCTGGGTCCGGGAGGGGGTCGGCGAGGAGGAGGCCTGCGCGGTGGCGGACGCCGACGGCGAGGCCGAAGCGCTCGGGGAGGCCTCGGTGGACTCGGAGGCCGACGGCGTGGCGGCGGCGAGGACCTGCGTGGACGGTCCGGCGGTGGTGGGCGAGGCGGAGCCGGTGGTCTCGGAGGACGGCCCGCAGGCGGCGCACAGACCCGCCGCGACGACGGCCGCGGCGGCGAGCGGCAGCCGGACACCCAGGGGAGCGGCGGCGGAGCGGGGCCGCGCGGCGTGGCCGGCACGGACGGGTCGGAGTATGCGAGAAGTCATGGCGAAGACACCCCAAGGCGCGCTGAGAACTACGGGAAGGGCGAGAAGCCTCCCGACTCGGTGAAGCCGGCGGGCACCGCGGTTCGCCGGGGCGGTGTGCCCGGGCGCCGGAGGCCGGTCGGCTGACGTGAGCATAGGACCGCGGCGGGCCCTGCGAAGCGCCTGAGCGGGATCTTGAGGTTCCCCTAAGGAATAGCTCACCTTCCGCTTCACCGGGGCCCGTTCGACGAGGCCACAAGGGGAGGTGAATCCCGCGAAAGGGGTCAGGAGGGACCGAGCGGTGCGGATCGAGCGGTGCGGATCGGCCGAAGCGGTCACGCCGCTGCGGCCGGGCCGGTCGGCGGGGCCGGCCGACCGGCCCGGCAGGCTCTCAGAAGGACGTCTCGCGGACGCTGGCCTTGGCCATCGGGTCGATCGTCGCGGTGATGACCGACCGGTGGTCCGAGCCGCTGAACGTGACCGTCAGGGTGTCGTCGTCGGTCTGGGCCGTGCTGGCCTTGAAGCCGCGGCTCGGGACCGCGGAGATCAGACACACGCCGTGGCTCCCGTACCGCACCGTGACCTTGCCGCCCTGCGAGGGGACGGTGTGCAGGCCCGGTCCGCCGTTCCCGCAGTCGACGCCGGGTTTGGGGGCGGTGGTGCGGGCGGCCGGCGAGGGCTTCGCGGGCGGGGAGGAGGGAGCCGCGGGGGTCGGAGCCTCGGTCACGGTGGGCGAGGGGCTCGGGGAGGCGGAGGCGGTCGGGGAGGGCGGGCCCGGCGACGGGTCCTGCACCGCCGGCCACGCCGGCGGCGAGTCGAAGACCATGGGGGCGGACCGGGCCACCGGAGGCGTATGGCGGGTGGAGCCGACCACGAACTGGACCGTGGCGAGCACGACCGTCACGCTGGTGGCCGTGCACGACAGCCATATGAACAGGTAGCGCGGAAATCGAGGCACGGCCCCATAGTGGCCGACGGGCCGGGCGGGGCGTCACCGGCTCCCCCGCATCGGCGCGACGGAACGCCGCCGCCCGGCGGTGCCGTGGGCACACGCACGGACGTCCTGCGACCCGTGTCCGGGTCGCAGGACGTGTGCGCCCCGGCAGCCGGTGGGAGGTGGCCGGTGTGCGGGGCGGGGGAGAGTTCCTACTTGGACGTTCCGAAGTCCTGTGTCCACCACGGGCCGCCGTCGCCCTTGTGGACGCCGATGCCGATCTCCTTGAAGGAGCAGTTGAGGATGTTGGCCCGGTGGCCGGAGCTGTTCATCCACGACTTCATGACCGCGTCGGCGTCCGACTGGCCGCGGGCTATGTTCTCGCCGAGGCGGGACCACCCGTAGCCGGCGGCCTCCACGCGGCTGGTCATGGTGGAGCCGTCGGGTCCGGTGTGGGACATGACGCCGCTGCGGGCCATGGTGTCGCTGTACGCGCGGGCCGCGGCGCTCAGCTTGGCGTTCACGGTCAGGGGGCCGCAGCCGGCCGTGGCCCGCTCCTTGTTGACGAGGGCGAGGACCGCGGATTCGGAGCCGCCGGAGGAGCTCCCGGAACCGCCGGACGAACCGCCGGAGGAACCGCCTGACGAGCCCCCGGAACCGCCGGACCCGCCGGACGTACCGGAGCCGCCGCCGGTGCTCCCGCCGGACGTACGCGCGGGCTTGCCGGCCGGGGTGGACTTGGCAGGAGCGTCCTCCTCCGCCGCGGGCTTGGCCGGAGCCGCGGACTCCGTGCCTTCGGGCGCCGGCGTCCCGGGCGGCAGCGAGCCCGTGGCGGCCGCGGCATCGGCGGTGACCTCGGGAAGCGGAGCGGTGGGGCTCGCAGCCGCGGCCGTGTCCGCCGGGGTCGGCGTCCCGGACTTCGCCCCGGTGGCGCCGTCGGCCCGCTGGTCCACCTGCGTACCGCCGCCGGAATCGGCAACGGCGACGCCGACCGCCACCGCCGCGGCGGCCGCGGTGAGGGACAGGACGATGCGCGTGCGCATCGCCTTCTTCCGACGCGCCTCGACGCGGGACGGCGTTGCGGGAGTTCGGCTGCTCATGCCTGTAGCACCTCACAGAGGGAAAGGGGGGTGGGGTGCGACCGAGCCTAGGGTTGCGATCAGTGAAATCCGCGCGCTGGAGGGGTTCTTCAAGTTCCCTTAAGGAAGCCCGCAGGGTCGGTTCAGGGGACGAGCCGGGTCATCCCCGGCCATTGGGTCGATACGGACCCACCGAAGCCCACCGAAGCCCACCGAAGCCCACCGAAGCCCCTGCGAACGCCGGCGCACCCTCACTGCACATGGGCGTGTGATCATGTCCGTCGACAGACCCGCACCTCATGGGGGGACCATGCGCACCCGCACCACCACCGCCACGACCGGTCTCGTGACCGCGCTCGCCGCGCTGCTCGTCCTCGCCGGCTGTACCGCGCCGGGAGACAGCCGGCCCGCGGCGTCGAGCTCCGTGGCCTCCGTGCCCGCGCAGAGCGGTGGCGGGTCCGGCTTCGAGGGACCCCGGCCGCAGGACCAGAACCTGCTTGCGTGGACCGGGGATCCCAATGACGCGGGGCACGTCACCGCCCAGACGTCGGCCGGGGTCGGCGGTCGGGTCACCCTGGTACGGATCGTCCTGCGCGAGCAGATCACCTGGTCGAACGTCTGGCTGGGCCTGGCCGGCATCGACCCGAACGCCCAGCTCGCCAACTGCTATCTCGGCGTGTACGACGCCAAGGGCGCCCTCGTCGGGGCGACCCCGGACATCTCTCCCCAGCTGATGACCGACGCGATCGCCAAGCCGTTCGCCCTCGGCAAGCCCTTCACCGCTGCTCCCGGGACCTACTTCATCGCGCTGCTGCTCAACGGCACTTGGGCGACCAACGGCCTCACCCTGAAGTCCACCGGCGCCGGCATCTCGGTCAACGCGGGTCTGGCACCGCCGAACCTCCGGTACAGCACCCTGCTCACCGGTCAGACCTCGCTGCCGCCCACGGTGAACCTCGCCGAGCAGTCCACGAGCACCATCAACACCGGCTGGGCGAGCCAGTGGTACGCGATCTCCTGACCGGCGGGCTGCCCCCGCTCACGCCCGGGTCCCCGGCTGCGGAAGGCCCCGCAGCCGCTCGGCACGGTTGCCGTGATGCCGCGCGGGGGTGCAGGACCAGCCGCGGGGTCGGTCAGTCCCGGATGGAGACGATCTTGCGGGTGGCCAGGTCGGCCTGGACGTAGACCTGCGTCGTGTCGCCGCCCCAGGTCAGCGTGACAGTGGCGTTCGTCCGTCCCGTTCCGCTGCCGGTGGAGGTGACCTTCCACTTGAGCGGCACGTTCTGCGCGCGGAGCACGCCGTCCGCGTGGTTCGCCTCCTCCCACCTCCTCAACTCCGCCTGGAGCGGCTCCGCGAGGTAGAAGGCGCGCAGGCGGTCCGCGGTGGGCCCGTCGCCGTCGTACACCGCGTCGATGTAGGAGCCGTAGAAGTCGGCGATCCGGGTGAAGGCCCCCTCGGGGCTGCCCGAGACGGACGGGGCCGGGGCGGCGGCCCGCGCCGGCTCCCCCGTCGCCGGTCCGTTCGCGGAGGCGCCGGTGACGAGGGCGAGGGTGAGCACGGCGGTGGCCGCGAGGGTGAGGGAGGCGGTTCGGCCGGCCGAGAGCTTGGACATCTGCTGAGCCTTTCCTCGTGCTGAGTGGCTGCACCGACCGACGCGGTCCGGGTCCCCTCCGGTTTCGCGGAATGCGAGAAATGGCCGAAAAGTCACGCCTCCGGCCGTACCGTGCCCGTCAGGGGCCCGGCCGCGCGCCGAACGGCCTCGTACGGCGGCGCGATCGCATCGCTCAACCGGGCGAAGATCGCCGCAGGGCGGAATGCCGCACCCGGGGCGGGGGTTGGTGCGGACGCGACACTGATCCCGGATGCACTGGAGAGCTCATGAAGATCGGCATCATCGGCGCGGGCAACATCGGCGGCAACCTCACCCGTCGGCTCACGGCCCTCGGCCACGACGTCTCCGTGGCGAACTCGCGCGGCCCCGAGACCCTGGCCGCGCTGGCCGAGGAGACCGGCGCCACCCCCGTCACCGTGGCGCAGGCGGCGCGCGGCGCCGAGATCGTCGTGGTCACGATCCCCTTCAACAAGGTGCCGGACCTGCCGGCGGGCCTCTTCGACGAGGCCGCCGAGGGCTTCGCGGTCATCGACACCGGCAACTACTACCCGCGCCAGCGCGACGGCCGGATCGCGGGCGTCGAGGACGAGGGGCTCACCGAGAGCCGGTGGACCGAGCGGCACCTCGGACACCCCGTCATCAAGGCCTTCAACGGCACCTACGCCCAGGACATCCTCGACCGGCACCGCCCGGCGGGCGCCCCGGACCGGATGGCCCTGCCCGTCGCGGGCGACGACGCCGCGGCGAAGAAGACCGTACGCGCCCTGATCGAGGAGCTCGGCTTCGACACGGTCGACGCGGGCGGCCTCGACGACTCCTGGCGCCAGCAGCCCGACACCCCCGTCTACGGCCTGCGGGAAGGCGTCGACGCGGTCACCAAGGCCCTCTCCGAGGCCTCGCCGACCCGCACGGAGGCCTTCCGCGGCTGACCGCCACCGCGGGCCCCGGTCCCGGGGGTCGCTCTCCGCCGAGCCACGGCGGGGAGCGACCCCCGGAGACCGGCGCGCGCCCTACTGGGCGGCATATGCCGGTGGATGACCTACCATGCAGGCATGAGTGATCGTGCGATGCAGGAACCGACCCTCCTCCTCCTGACCGCGCTCGCGGACGAGCCCCGCCACGGTTACGCGATCGCGCGCGAGGTGGAGCTGATCTCGGGCGGACGCGTCAAGATGCGGACCGGCACCCTGTACGGGGCCCTGGAGCGGCTGCTGGGTCAGGGACTGATCGAGGTCCACGAAGAGCAGATCGTCGACAGCCGGCTGCGCCGCACCTACAGCCTCACCGCCGAAGGGCGCCGGAGCCTGGCCGCCGAGGCGCAGCGGATCGCCGCCACCGCACGCGAGGCGACGCGCCGCCTGGGCGTCTCCGGCGAGACGGCCACGGCGTGAACCGCCGTCTGCTGCGCCTGTACCCGGCCGGCTTCCGCCGGGCCTTCGGCGACGAAATAGCCGAGGCCTACCGGGAGGCGACCGAGGACGCAGGGCCGCTCACCCGGCTCCGGGAAGCCGGGGACATCGTGGCGCACGCGCTGCGGCTTCGCCTGGGGGTGGGTTCGGCGCAGCGCGGCGGGCGTCTCCTCGCCGCGGCGGCGCCCTTCGCGCTGGCCGCCACCGGCGCGCATGCCGCTTTCCTGCTCGCCTCGGCCCTCAACCGCGCGTACGTCACCGGTCGCCCCGACTTCGGGACTCCGCTCGGGTATGCGATGAACGCCTTCTGCCTGCTGACCTTCATCGGCGCCGTGGTGGCGCTGAGCGGGCGCTTCGCCGCCGGTGCGCGGGCCGCGTTCGCCGGCGTCGCGGGAAGCACGGTGTGTTTCGTCATCGCCGTGCTGCCGGGCGCCCTGGAGATGCCGCTCGAGCACCTGGCCTACCTGGTCCCGCCGTTGGCGATCGCCGCGCTCCCGCTGCTCTGCCCTGCGGACCTGCATCCGCCGTGCCGGATCAGGACCACGACGGGGCTGGTGGCGCTGCTGCTCTGGGCGCCGCTGTCCGTGGTGCTCCTCGCTCTGCTCGACGCGGGCGGGATCGGCATGATCGTGCTGTGGCGCTTCGCGGCGACCGTGGCGGCCGCCCTGGCCCTGTCGGGCCGTCCGGCCCTGTCGGGGATCCGCACGCCGGGCCAGTTCGCCCTGGCCGCGGCGCCGTTCCTGGTCCTGGGCCACTTCGCGGGGGTGGTGGGCGAGGACACCGCGCTGCCGTGCCTGGTCCTGCTCGCGTCCACGGGCCTGGCCGTGCGCCGGTGGCGCCGCAGGCACACGGATACGGCCGGCCACGCCTGAGCCGACGGGGTCAGACCTCGGCGTCGACGCCGGATCCGGCGACGCTGACGCGGATCTTGGACTGGCCGTGGCCGAGTTCCTCCCAGTCCTCCATGAAGCGTGCGGACAGCCCGTGGCCGGCGGCGAGGTCGACGAGGGTCTGGGTGCGGTAGTAGAAGTCCTCGCGCAGCACCTGGTGTTCGGTGCCGGTGGTGCGGTCGAAGGTGAAGTCGAAATGGCCCCCGGGCGCCAGGACCCGGCCCACGTGGGCGAAGCACTCGTCGATGACGTCGATCGGCGAGTGCGAGAAGACGCTGTGGGCGTGGACGACGTCGAAGTAGCCGTCGGGAAGGAAGTCCAGCGTCAGGTTCCGGGTGAGGGTCAGGTGCGGGACCTTGGCCTGGAGCCCCCGCTCGGTCAGTGTCCGCTTCGCGGCGATGAGGATGTCGGGCGAGATGTCGATGCCGTAGTAGTGGCCCGCGTCGAGGTAGTCGATGAACCGCCAGCCGGCGCGGAGGTTGCCGCAGCCGATGTCCAGCATGCGCGCCCCGGGCTTCAGTCCGTGCGCGAGGAGGTAGTCGAACTGCATCTGCCCGAGCGCGAGCCAGCGTTCGTGGGTCTGGCTGCCGACCGCGGCCTCGGGGTTGCGGCGGGTGTCCGAGGCCATCACGGCCCGGTAGTAGCTGACGTGGTCGGGGTGCCTGAAAGCCAGCCAGCGGTCGCGGGCGGCCCGCTTCAGGTACGGGGCGATGCGGTGCGGACGGCTCGCGGCGTAGCGGACCTTGTGGACGAGGGATTCCCGGTTCGCGGTGAGGTTCTTCCTGGTGGCCATGAGCACTCCGTCTCCATCGCAACGTGAATCCCCGGCGGCAGACAGGAGCGGCTGCCGCCGGGAAGGATCTTCAGACCCCACCATACGTCGGTGACCGACATATATAAACCACTGGACCGACCTGGGAAGCGGAAGGCACGGCACGGCGCACGTACGGACAGTTCAGAAACGTGGATATTTGCGGCGATATCACCCAGATTGCCACTCGGTAGGCCACCGGTCCACGCAACGCGCCCAGGGGCGTGACGCCTCGTCAGTCACGCCCCTGGCAGCACGAAGAGACGAGGTGTCCCGCTTCACCGGTCCCGACCGGCTCGTCGAAGTGGAGATCGACGCCGTCATCACCCGGGAGGAGAGCTGGAGCGGCGCGGCGCGGGGCGGTCACACGGCAGGAGCGGGCCGTTCCCCGAGCAGCCGGGCGCGGAACAGGTCGAGGACGGTGTCGAGGGCCTGCCGGGTGGGCTGTCCCGGTTCGTCGATGAGGTGTTCCGTCAGGACCGAGTGCGGCGCGAGGGCGCTCTGCGGGTTGGCCGCGCTCGCGTCCAGCTCGACGGCGACGAAGGCGTCACCCAGTTCCCGCCGGAGGTGGGCGAACCGGTCGCCGGGGACAAGGCGGTCGCCCCGGAAGCGCAGCCCGAGCACCTGGAGCCCCTCGCGCTCGCAGCGACCGCGGACGACCGCGAGGTCCTCGGGGCTGATGTCGATGGCGCCCGCGCGGCTCGCGGTGCAGGCCAGCGGGAGCGACGGCTGGGAGAGCACCGGGGCGACGAGGCGCTCGTCCGTGGCCATCGCCAGCGCGAATCCGCCGGTCAGGCACATCCCGACAGCGCCTACCCCGGGGCCGCCGCAGCGCTCGTGTTCGGCGGCGGCCAGTGCGCGCAGCCACCGTACGACGCGCGAACTGCGCCCCGTGGCCAGCAGCGTGAACTCGCGGCTCACGCACACCCGCCACAGCGACGAGGCCATGTAGCGGGCGGCGCTCGACCGGCCGACCGCGCCGAAATCCGCGTCACGGCCGGGTTCGCCGAAGAGCACCGGGAGTACGGCCGTACAGCCGGCCGCCGCGACGTGCTCGGCGAACTCGATGACCTTGGGCGTGATGCCCGGGATCTCCGCCATGACGATCACCGCGGGGCCCGTGCCCCGGCGCAGGATCCGGCGGGTGGCACCGTCATGGGTGAACGTGCTCTTCTCGAACCCGCTCAGATCGTGGTCTGCCACGCGCCCCGCTCCTTCCGACAGCCCTCTCCTGCACGACATCAAGTTACCGAGAGGTAGAGCCTTGTGGTCAAGCGAACGGCACACGTTTCGGTGCAGCCGCCCGGGGTGGGGTGAGCGGCACGGCGGCCCTGCGCTCCCCGCTCACCCGGACGGCGGACCGCGCCGGGCGTGCGGAATGCGGCCGGGCGGAGGCCGGGACGGAGCGGCGGCGCCCCGGCGTGGGCCCTCCGCCCGGTCCGGTCGGCGCCGGTCAGGTACCGCCCGAGGAGGCCCACCCGATGGAGAACGGCCCCGGACACGACGCCTCCGGATCGATCGGCGCCGCTCACCGCGCGGCGCGCGGCGGTGCCGCCTACGCCGACCGCGCCGGCTTCGCCCTGTACCGCGCCCACCGCGGGGACCGTCCGGTCACGGGCGTCCTCTACACCCACAGCCACGCCGACCATTCGGGGGCGTCAAGGGCGTCACCACCCAGGCCGAGGCGGACGCGGGCCGGGTCCCGGTCCTGGCGCCCGAGGGCTTCCTCGGACACGCGGTCAGCGAGACGCGACCCGTCCCCGACCCGGACTTCGCCGTCGTCACCCCCTGACGCACGGGGGGCGGGCCTCTATGCTGCGGGAATGATCAAGCCGATTGAACTGGTGATATTCGACTGCGACGGGGTACTCGTCGACAGCGAACGCATCGCACTGCCCCTCCAGGTCGCGCTGGGAGCGGAGCTGGGCTGGCCGCTGACCGAGGCAGAGGTCATGGAGCGGTTCGTCGGGCGCTCCACCGCCTCCATCCACGTGGACATCGCGGCCCGGGTCGGCGACGAGGCGGCCGGCCTCTGGCACCGGCTGTTCGAGGAGCGCCACCGTGAGGCGGTGGACGCCGGGTTGTCCGCCGTCGAGGGACTGCCCGAGGCACTCGGCGCGATCACCCTGCCGACCTGTGTCGCCTCCAGCGGCTCGCACGAGAAGATGCGCCACACCCTCGGCCACACCGGCCTCTACGCGCACTTCGAGGGCCGCATCTACAGCGCCACCGAGGTCCGCCGCGGCAAGCCGGCCCCCGACCTGTTCCTGTACGCGGCGCAGCGGATGGGCGTCGACCCGGCGGCGTGCGCGGTGGTCGAGGACAGCCGCCCCGGTGTCGAGGCCGCCCGGGCCGCCGGCATGCGGGCCTTCGGCTACGCGGGGGGACTGACCCCGGCCGAACGGCTCGAGGGCGCCGGCACCGTCGTCTTCCACGACATGCGCGACCTGCCCGGCCTCATCGCCGCCGCCGCAGGGTGACCCGCGGCGGCCCGGTAGTCAGAGGTGTGCGTCGCGGGCGAGGGCGGTCATGACGGCCTCGGTCTTGCGCTCGCCGAACGGCGGCGGGGTGATGTCGCGGTCCCGCAGGGCCTGTTCGAGCTGCGTCTGGACCTCGGCGGCGTCGGCGATGTCCGAGCGCACCGAGACCTCCAGGAAGCGCAGGCCGTTGTCGGTGCGCCATTCCTCGATCGCCACCTTGCCGGGCAGCTCGTCCCACTCCTCTTTCCACTTCACGGCGTGTACGGGGCCCAGCGCCGTCAGGTCGGCGAGATCGGCCTCGGTCACCTCGGCCACGCGCAGGAGTTCCCGCTGCTGCTCGATGAGCAGCAGCTCGGGTGGGCCGACCTCGGCCTCCAGCGAGGCCGACACCATCGGCGCGAACTCCGGGCCGGTCCGGTCCTGCTCGATCTTGAAGTCCCAGCCGTCGCCCTCCCGGTCCTCCCGCCAGGGCGCCGGCAGCGCCGGGCAGGGACGCAGTTTGACGGTCAGGTCGGTCTCCCGCTCGGATGCGGGCCCCTCGTCGTCCCGGCGCCGGCGCAGGATGACGCCCTGACGCAGCAGGGGCAGAGTGACCGTGCCGTCGGCCGCCCACTGCGGTCTGTCCCAGAAATGGATCGCGCGGCGGCTCCCCTCGTCGCGGTCGAGCTCGAGGGCGTCGAAGGCGGCCTTCGCGTCGGCCCCGGCGAAGCTGATCTTGATTTCCGCGGCCGTGGCGGCCGGAGACTCTGGCATGGTGCCGTTATCCCACGCGGGGCGCGGGCCCGCATCTCACGCGGCGGCGTGCCCGGAGGCGGGGACGGGGGCGGCGGACGGGCCCGCCGCACTCCGGGTGCGGCGGGCCCGTGCTCCCCCGTGGCCGCTCTAGGCGGTCGGCGACAGGAGGGTGTCCTCCGGCCGGCGTGCCGTGGGCGGGGTGCTGCCGGCGACGATCAGGGCGAGTAAGACCGCGGCCGCCTCGCTCTGCAGGAGTCGGGCGGCCTGCTTCAGCCGGCCGGGGTCGGGGACGGGGATGGACAGGGCCACGCATTCCGCCTTCGGGCCCGCGGTGATCGGCACCGCCGCGCACACCGTGCCGATCGCGTACTCCTGCAGGTCGAGGAGGGGGGCGTTCGGCGGGCGGGCGTCGAGCTGATGGAAGAGGTCCTGCTGGCTGGTGAGGGTGTGGGGCGTGAACCGGGTGAGCCGATGGCGGGCCAGGTGATCCTTCCGGTCGTCGTAGTCGAGTTGGGTCAGCAGCGCCTTGCCCACGGCGGAGGCGTGGGCGGCGACGCGGAAGTCGACCCACTCCTCGACCACGGGTGCGCCCGGTCCGTCGGCGTACTGGGTGATGGAGACCTCGCCGTCGGTGTAGCGGGCGACGTAGACGGCGGCGCCGACGGCGTCCCGCACCCAGGCGAGGGTCTCGTGCAGGTGCCCGCGTCCGTCCCCGTTCGCCGATTCGGCCAGCAGGAGGGCGTTGCCGGCGATGTACGCGTCCGGTCCGGTCGGGGTGGCCAGGTTCGCGCGGATCAGCTGCTCCATGGCCCGGGCGAGGACCAGTTGCGGCAGTGCTGTCTCCCGGGCGATCTGGGTCAGGTTCACGCCGCCCGAGTAGCGGTTGATCACTTCCAGGACCCGTAGTGCCTGATGGGCGGATTCCAGTGCGGCGGGGGCGGGGCGTCCTTCGGGGGTCTTCCGGGCGGCGTGGGTCAGCTGGGGCTGTTTCAGTGCTTCGAGGGCCCAGGCGTTCGCCTGGTGCGTCAGGTGCAGGGGGGTGAGCCGGGCGTTCTGCGCGACGGCGACCGCCACCTGCGGGCCGGGGGTGACGACCTCCCCGAGGTCCGGGTGCTCCTTGCGGGGGCGGGCCTTGAGCGCCTGGCGCAGTCGTGCGGGGAGCCGGCACGGGGACCGGCCGGCCCCTCCGGGTCCGGTGACGAGGGCGGTGAGGTCCTGGGTGGTGATGGGCGGGGTGGTCCAGATGACCGAGGCTCCGAGGGCCTCTTCGAGGTGTTCCGGGAGCTGCGGCAGGGGCGGGAGGTGCTCTTCCGGGGGCAGGGTCCGGGCCTGGCGCCCCCAGTGGCGGGCGGTCGCGACCTCGGCCCGGGCGAGGTGCAGGAGGTAGAGGCAGTGGGCGGCGGTCTGCGAGCCCGCCCCGGCCGCGTACTGGAACCAGAACTGCGCGTCCTCCATCCGGTCGGCCAGATGGAGCAGGCAGCCGAACAGCAGGGCCGAGTCCACGCCATGGGGCCAGGAGTCGGCGTCGAGGGCGAGTTCGGCGAAGGCCCGGCTCTCCACGAGGCACCAGGTGAGGTCGTCCAGACCCCGGGCGGCGCGCACATGGCAGGCGGCGTCCAGGACGAGGTCGTCGGCGGCTGCTGAGACTGTGGACGCGGATGCGGATGCTGACGTGGCCTGCCCCCGCGGCAGCGGGGTCGCGGAGCCGGGGGGGCCGGTGGTGCCGGTCGCCGAGCGGGCGCGGTCGGCCACGATCCGGCGAGCGATCCGACGGCGGGCGGCGCCCTCGTCGTATCCGGCGTACTCCTCCGCGAGTACCGTCGCGTCCGCAAGGGCCGCGTCCAGTTCGCACAGCGGCATGTCGCGGTGGCGGGGCATGTCGCTCACTAGTCCTTCTCCTCTCCGGGGGTCCAGTCGACCCCGAGCTTGCGGGACAGGGTTCGGCGTGCGCCGCGGATGTGCGAGCGGACCGTCGCGGGGGTGATCCCCATCATCCGGGCGACCGTGTCGGAGTCGTTGCCCAGGAGGAAGGCCAGCAGCACCACGTCGTACTGCCGCTCGGACAGGCCCGCGATCGCCGCATACAGCCCGAGCTTCGACTCCAGCAGTTCCAGCCGCTCTCTGGAGGAGCGGCGCAGCGCTGCGAACCACGCCGTCTCCACCATCGCCACCTGCCGGCCCAGGGCCGCCAGCCGGCGTTCGACGTGCTCGCGCAGTACCGCCCACGCGAAGCCGTGGAGGCTCGCCTCCTTCAGGGCCTGGCGCCACACCTTCAGCAGGAAGGTGAACACGTCGTCGACGACTTCCTCGGCGTCCTTGGGGTTTCCCAGCTGCAGGTGGGCGTAGCGCAGATAGGCGCGGTGCTGTTGGGAATGGAAAGCGGTGAAGTCCACCGGCAGTACGCCGGCCAGTTCGCTGGAGACCGCCTGGTCCCCCGATGGATCGAAATCGCCTTCACTCATACGCTCCCCCACAGCTGTTCGTCACCGCGCACCGGGGCGGCGGGGACCTCATGGTGGCGGGCGCGGGGAGCGGCACGGCGGTGGCCGGCGGCTGGTCCGCCGGTTCCCGTCCGCACCCCCGCGCCCGGCAGGCGCATGGGCGCCCTGAACACATCGATCACGAGATAGCGGGAAGTGGTGACTAACAGCGCGAGGGCGACCGTCTCGGCAACATTCACGTCGGCGCGGAACCTTTCAAGTGGATCATGAGCAACCGGCATGCCTGCCCCCGAACCGGCAGCCGTGGAGCACCAGGTGCTCCCATTCACCACCCCATCGGAAAGCGCGCCCGATCGTGCAAGCCCGTCCCTGGAAATCTTCCGGAGGAAGCGCATCCGCTTCTTCGCACGCCCCGGTCCGCCCGTGCGCGCCCCGGCGTGCCTGCCATGCGCCGCCTCCGCCGACACGCGCCCGAACGGGTCTCTTCTGCTGTTCCTGTCACACGATCGGATGCCGTCGCGGCCCCATCCGGTGGGACACGTCCCGACTCCCCCCTCCTCGGTGCCCCGTACCTGCATGGTGGGTCCAGCTTCCGGCGCCCCGGCCCCTGGGTCCCGCGCGCCCGTCGAGGAGGAAGGGGCTGTACCCATGGCGTTCGCGAGGACCTTGCTGCCCGCCGTGCTCTGCGTGGCACTCACCGGTGTGCCCGCCGCTTTCCCGCACGCCGCGGCCGCCGCGCGCTACGAGGGCCAGGCCGGCCACGAGAGCGCGCTGTTCAGCGTGAAGGCCACGAACAACGCGGCGGCCCAGGAGTTCACGGTGGACGGCACCCAGCTCTCCCGGGTGAGTGTCTGGCTGGGCAGCGGGGCGGCGACGGGCACCGTGACCGCGCAGGTCCGCCGGGTCCGCGCGGACGCGGACTCGGTGATCGCCTCGACGACCCTGGACCTCGCGGCGCTCGGCGGCGCCGGCGCCGGCTGGGTCGAGTTCCCGCTGAGCGCCACCGTCACCGCCGGCGCCACGTACCACCTGTTCCTCCAGGCGAGCACCACGGAGGGCGGGCCGATCGCCTGGCACGGCACCACCCGGTCGGCGCCCGGCTCGCTGACCAGCTGGAACTACGACAAGGCGTACTGGGGCGGCTGGCACGCCTCCAGCTCCCGGCTCGCCTTCCACGTCAATCCCACCGGCAGCGAGCGCTGCGGGGAGACCGAGCCCTGCTACGTACCGGCTTCGGCGCTCGCCGCCCGTACGTCGGGCCTGTTGACCAACCGGGTCGCCACCGAGGCCGTCCTGCCCTCCTTCGCCGTGGGCGCCTCCTACGTCGACGGGAGCAACGTGCTGCGCCTGCCGTCGGGCCGCTGGCGGTACCTGCCCGACGGGGCCTCGGCGTCGGCGGTGGTCGAGGCGGACGACCCGGGTGCCCTGGCGCAGGTCGAGGAGAGCCGCGCGTGGCTGGCGGCGGGCACGGCGGCGGGGACCACCGCCGCGCAGCGGGCCGCGTCGCAGCGCGCCCTGCTGTCGATGCGGGCCCTGCTGAAGCCGAACGGCGCGTTCGCGGCGGCGTGGGCGCCGCCGTGGGAGTACTCCTGGCCCCGCGACGGGGCGTTCGCGGCGGTCGCCTTCGCCGCCACCGGGCACGACGAGGAGGCGTACCGGATCCTGGGCCACGACGCGCTCACCCAGCGGGCCGACGGGACCTGGGAGGCCCGTACGCTGCTGGACGGCAGCGGGCCGCCCGACGCGCGGAAGTGGCAGCTGGACGCCAACGGCTGGGTGCCCTGGGCCACATGGCAGTGGTACCGGGCGGCGCCGCCCGGCGGGCGGGACGAGCGGCTGCGCGAGCTCTACCCGATGGTGCGCAAGGCGGCCGACCACGCCGCCCGCTCCCTGGGGCCGGACGGCCTGCCTCCGCCGTCCCCGGACTACTGGGAGCTGGACACGGAGACGGCCAACATCGGTACCGCCGCTCCCCTGCTGGCCGGGCTCAACTCCGCGGCCGACCTGGCCGCTCGGCTGGGCATGGGCCCGGACGCGGAGCGCTGGGGGGAGGCGGCCCGGCGGCTGTCCGCCGCGATCGCCACCTCCTTCGCCCCGCTGGGGTACCAGCGGACGGTGGACGGCAAGCACGGCCGGGACAGCGCGGTGGCGTTCATGGCGCCCCCGTTCAACGCCGCTCCGGCCGGTCTCGGCGAGGCGCTGGACTCCACCTACCGGGCGCTGCTGCTGCCGAACGGCGGGGTCTCGCCCGGCAACGACCCCTCCTTCAGCTGGGGTTCGTACGCGTGGACGGCCAGCACCTCCTTCTTCGCCCTCGCCTGGGCCGGTACCGGTGAGCCGGCGAAGGCCGGCGGGGTGCTCGACTGGGTGCTGTCCAAGCGCAACGGGCTGGGCGAACTCCCCGAAACGGTGAACGGGGCCGGGCTGCCATCCGCCGTGGCGCCCCTGGGCTGGACGGACTCGCTGGTCGTACTCACCGCACTGGCCCTCCAGGGTTCCGTGCGGCCCACTCCCCCGGCGACGCGGTCCCCGGTGGAGTGACCAGCCCCGTGAGGGGCACGACTGGTGGTGTGCATCGACAGGAGGCGGAGGCGGTTATGCGGGACGGAACGATCGCGGTGGTCGGCGGGAGCATCGCGGGGTGCGCCGTCGCCACGGCGGCGGCGCGGGCGGGCGCCGGTGAGGTGGTGGTGCTGGAGCGGACGCGCGGGCGGCTGCAGGACCGGGGCGTCGGCCTGTGCATCCACAACGAGCGGGCCGCCGAGCTCGGCGCGAGCGGCGCGCTGCCCGGGGGAATCGCCGCGCACCCGCTGGAGCGGCGCCGCTGGGTGGTCCGCGACGATGCCCATGGGTCGGGCGGCCGGGTGATCTGGGAGCAGCCCTTCCCCTTCCACTCCTACCACTGGGGCCTGCTCTGGCAGGGACTTCGGGAGTCCGTGCCGGACGGGGTGGTCTACCGGCAGGGTGAGGCGGTGGCGGGGGTCGAGGAGACCGGGGACGCGGGCGTCGAGGTGCGGCTCGCGGGCGGGTCCGTCGAGCGGTACGACCTGGTGGTCGGTGCCGACGGGTACCGGTCGGTGGTGCGCACGGCGCTGTGCCCGGACTCCCGGCCGCAGTACGCCGGTTACGTGTGCTGGCGGGGCAACTTCGACGCGGCGCTGCTCGCGGGCCTGGGCAGCGTCGCGGACTCGGTGCCGGAGGCGGGGACCACGGTCTGCTTCCCGGGCGGTTCCTGCGTCATCTACCGGATTCCGGGGCCGGACGGACCGCGGGTGAACTGGGTGCTCTACGGCTCTCCGCCGCAGGACGGGCAGCTGCGCCAGGGCGATCCGACGAGCTTCCCGCCGGGCGGCCTCACCCCGGCACTGGCGGGGCATCTGGCGGCGCTGCTCGATCGCGAGTTCCCGCCGTACTGGGCGAGGGCGCTGGCGCTGACCGACCCGGCGGACACCTTCGTCCAGCCGATCTACGACATGGAGACCTCGCGGACCGCCGCCGGTCGGCTGCTGCTCGCGGGGGACGCGGCGAGCGTCGTACGCCCGCACAACACGAGCGGCGCCGCCAAGGCGCTCCAGGACGCCACCGCCCTCGCCGACGGCTGGCGCCGCTGCGGGTCCTTCGAGGAACTGCTGCACGGCTACGAGGAGACCCGCGGCGCCGCCGGACGGGAGCTGGTCGCTCTGGCCCGCCGGCTGGGCAGCGCCCAGGTCGAGCGGACCCCGGCCTGGGCGGGCATGGACGGCAAGGCGATGGAAGCCTGGTGGCGGGGCCAGCTCGGCGGGGCCCCCGGTATCGGGGGCCGGGCCATGACCCCGTAGGCCTTGGCCCCTCATGGCCCCCGGCGGTCCCTAGTGGTCCTTGGTGGTGTTGCTGGTGATCGTGCCGTCCGTGCCGGACACGGTGACCGCGTGCCGGACGCCGTCGGACCCGATGACCACGGCCAGCCAGGCGCTGCCGCCGCCCTCCTGGGCGACCGCGCGCAGCCCCGCGACCTTCCCGCCCGGCACGGCCGCGGCGGCCTTCTCGGCCGCCTCGCCGATGGCCAGGGAGGGGATGGGCGCGGGCGCCGGGGCGCTCTTGTCGAAGCCCCCGCCCCCGCCGGCGCCTCCGGGGCGGCCCTGCTCCCCGGGCGCCTTGGGGGCCGCCGGCCGGCCGGGCTTGCCCTGCTCGCCCTCGTGCCGCGGTCCGGCGGCGTGCGGGCCGCCCCGGAGGCCGGCCTCGGGTCCCGGTCCGGCCCAGGCGATGCGCGGGCCCCGGTCGGCGCGCATGTGGTGGTCATGGTGTTCGGCCACGGCCACCGCCGTCACTCCGCCGACGACCACCACCGCGACCGCGCCCGCCGCCACCCAGCGGGCGCGCTTGCCACGGGGGACGAGGCGGCCCAGGGCCGCGGACTTGCGGGCCTCGGCCTCGGGGGCGGTCACCGGGGCGGTCGCGGCGGCGTTCTCGGCCTGCTCGGACGGCGGGACAGAATCAGACATACAGGCACTCCTCAGGACAACCGGGCGCGGTGCGCGGCTCGTTCCAGAGCATGCTGAGCGGAAGCTGAAGCCCCGCTGAAGCCACCTGAAGACCTCTTCAGCCAACGGTGGGGCGGGCCTGAGATCCTGTCCGGCATGCGCGTACTGGTGGTGGAGGACGAACGGCGGCTCGCCGTGGCCCTGCAGCGAGGGCTGCAGTCGGAGGGGTTCTCGGTGGATGTGGCCCACGACGGGACCCAGGGCCTGTGGATGGCCACCGAGCACGACTACGACCTCATCGTGCTGGACATCATGCTGCCCGGGCTGAACGGGTACCGGGTGTGCGCGAAGCTGCGCGCGGCCGGCAACGAGTCGGGGATCCTGATGCTCACGGCGAAGGACGGCGAGTACGACGAGGCGGAGGCGCTCGACACCGGCGCCGACGACTTCCTGTCCAAGCCGTTCTCCTACCTCGTCCTGGTCGCCCGGCTGCGGGCGCTCGGCCGGCGTACGGGCCGTCGGCGGCCCCAGGTGATGCGGTTCGGCGACCTGCTGCTCGACCCCGCCCGGCACTCCTGCTCGCGCGGCGGCACGGAGATCCGGCTGACGGCGCGCGAGTTCGCGGTCCTGGAGTACCTGGCCCGGCGCTCCGGCGAGGTGGTGCCCAAGCGGGACATCCTGGAACAGGTGTGGGACAGCGCCTTCGACGGCGATCCCAATGTGGTCGAGGTCCACGTCAGCGCCCTCCGCCGCAAGATAGACGCGCCGTTCGGCCGCGCCGCGGTGGAGACCGTGCGCGGCGCGGGATACCGGCTGGCGGCCGACGGTGGCTGAGGCCGGGGCCGGGCGTCCCGGCCCGGGCGAGCGCGTGCGCGCGGCCCTGCGCGCGGCCCCGGGCGCGATCCTGCGCCGGTGGCCGGTGCTGCGGCGGCTGTGGCCGACCACGGTACGGGCGCGGGCGACCGTGGGCGCCAGTGCGGTGGTCGCCGTGGCCCTGGCGCTCGCCTCGTTCGCCCTGCTCGGGCTGCTGGAGGCGAACCTGCTCCGCAACGCGGAGAACGACGCCCGGCGCCAGGCCGAGACGGTGGCGCAGCTCGCCGCCGCCGGGAAGCTGGGCCGCGTACGGCCGCCGGCGCGCGGCATCGACTTCGTCCAGGTGGTGGGCGCCGACGGACGCGTCCTGTTCGCCAGCCCGAACCTGGCCGGGGTGCCCGCCTTCCCGCCGCCCGGTCCGGGCGCTCCGGGAACCCGGTTCCACACGTGGCGGGTCCGCCCGCTGGACGGTGAGTACCGGCAACGGGTCGTCCAGGTCGTCACGGAGACCCCGGACGGCATGGCCACCGTCTACGCCGGCGCCTCCCTGCGGGACGCGGACGCGGCCGACGACACGACCACCGCCGCTCTCGTCATCGGCATGCCCCTGCTGCTGGCCACCGTCGCGCTGGTGACCTGGCGGGTCACCGGCCATGCGCTGCGCCCGGTGGAGGAGATCCGGGCCGAGGTCGCCGAGATCTCCGACCGCGGCCTGCACCGCCGGGTGCCGGTGCCCGCCACCCACGACGAGGTCGCCCGGCTGGCCGAGACCATGAACGCCACCCTCGACCGGCTGGAGGCCTCCGGGATCCGCCAGCAGCAGTTCATCGCCGACGCCTCCCACGAACTGCGCAGTCCCATCACCGTCCTGCGCACCCAGCTGGAGGTGGCGCTGGCCGTCCAGGACCCGGAGCTGTGGCCCGAGCTGATCTCCGGGGCCCTGGAGGACATCGAACGGCTCCAGCACCTGACGGCCGACCTGCTGCTGCTCGCCCGGATCGACGCGGCCCAGCCGGTGGCCGCCGCCCCGCTGGACCTGACCGCCTTGGTGCGCGAGGTGGTGGAGGGCCGGCTGGGCGACCGTGTCCCTGTACGGCTGCGGCTGGAACCCGATGTCGAGGTCACCGCCGGCGCGCTGTGGCTCGGCCGTATCGTGACCAACCTCGTCGACAACGCGCAGCGCTACGCGGACGGGCGCGTCGACGTCACCCTGCGCACGGCGCACGGCGCGCGGCCCGGCACCGCCGTGCTGGAGGTCGCCGACGACGGCCCCGGCATCCCGGCGGCCGACCGGGAGCGGATCTTCGAGCGCTTCACGCGCCTCGACGACTCGCGCAGCCGCGACCACGGCGGAGCCGGACTGGGGCTCGCCATCGCCCGCGATCTGAGCACCCACCACGGCGGAACGCTCACGGCCGAGGGCGGCGCGGGCGGAGCCGCCGGCGCGCGGCTGGTACTGCGCCTGCCCACGACGCCCCGGCCCTGACGGGGCCGGGGGCGACCGGGGCGGCCGGGGCGGCCGGTCCGTCCGGGGTGTCCCCCTTCACCCGTTCACGAAGAGGATGTCCTCGCTGGGGTGGGTCATCCGCAGGATCTGATCGTCCGTGATCTCGACCACCCGATGCAGACCGGTGAGGACCTCGTCACCGGGCAAGATGCGGAACTTGTCCTCGCCCGCGGCCAGGAAGGCGGGAAAACAGGCCAGCGAGCAGTTCTCGGGGTCGAAGTCGAAGTAGTCCTTCAGCCGGCGGAACAACTTGGGGAGGATCACCACGCCGGTGTCGTCGTTCGTGATCGAGGCGATGCCGTCGATCTCCGCCCCCTCGACGGTCACGTCCTTCGCCCACAGCCCCTTCGGCGGCGTGCTCTCCTTCGCCTCCAGGGCGACGGCCTTGAGAGCGTCCCGCAGGTCAACAGCAAGGCCCTCGTAGAAGGTCGGGTAGACCAGGCCGAGCGAGAGCAGGTGGTGATTGGCGGTCCGCTCCAGCTTCTTCTTGTCGACGTCGATCTGATAGCCGCTGTACGCGGGCGGGGTGCCCCGGCCGACCAGGGCCACGCAGCGGCCGAACATGTCCGTGCCGCTGGTGAGGATGTAGCCGGGCACTCTGTCGGGGGTGGTGGTGACCGTCCCGTCGTCGTGCCACTGGATGCTGGTGAAGTTGAGCCAGGTCAGCAGGGCATCGGCGGCCTCGCGCGCGAACTTGAGCGGCTGGCGCCGCTCCGGCCCGTAACTGCCGTTGGTGTAGTGGGTCTCCAGCGCGTCGATGCCCTCCAGCCGTACCGAGGCACGGCCGTCCGCCTTGGGCAGGACCCCGGTGCACCCCGGCACGAGTTTCCAGTCCGCCACGTCGTCCGGGATGAAGGGGATGGTGTCCCCGTCCGGCTTGGCTCCGCCGTTCACCCGGAACGACCCTCTGATCAGCAGCATGGACACGACGACTCCCACGGACGCAACCGAGCGATCACTTTCAGTAGCAGTACGTCACTCACAGTACATGTCCCGTCCGACATCGCTGCTCCCGCCCGCCCGTGGCAGGCGCAGGAAAACCCGGTGCCCCGGCAGAACGCGATCACTAGACTCGCCGTACGCGCTGCCGACAGGGCACCGCGCGCCTGATGCCGAGTGAAGAGAAGGGGAGCCGCGCCATGTGCACGTACCGCACCGCCGCCTTCGCTCCCCCGACCCGGTACGACGTGATCCCGGTGTCTCGCAGCGGGCGGTGCCGGCTGCGCGGCCGTCACCGTATGCCCGTGACCCACTTCTAGGGTTCCGTCCCCTCCTGCCTTCCGTACACCCGTATGCCCGTGGGCCCGTACGTCCTCCTGCCCGGACTCCTTCCGGACGGGCCGGCGGCGCCGCTCCGTGCCGCGGCTGCCCGGACGGACCGGGGCGACTTCGGGGAATCGCGCCGCCCTCTTCCTCAGCACACTCGAAAGGCCTCGGGCCATGCGCGCCAACAGGCAGCCCCGCACCACGACTTCCCCCACCGCCGTCCGCAACCTGGGCATCCTCGCCCACGTCGACGCCGGCAAGACCACCATCACCGAACGGATCCTCTTCGCGACCGGTGCCATCCACCAGCGCGGCGAGGTCCATCACGGCACCACCGTCACCGACTACGACCCCCAGGAACGCGATCGCGGCATCACCATCTTCGCCGCGGCCGTGAGCTGCGCGTGGGGCGGTCATCGCGTCAACCTGATCGACACCCCGGGCCACGTCGACTTCTCCGACGAGGTCGAGCGTTCCCTGCGGGTGCTGGACGGGGCGGTCGCGGTGTTCGACGCCGTCGCCGGGGTCGAACCGCAGAGCGAGACGGTGTGGCGGCAGGCCGACCGGCACGGTGTGCCGCGGATCGCGTTCGTCAACAAGCTGGACCGGGCGGGCGCCGACCTCGACACGGCGGTCGCGTCGATCCGCGAGCGCCTGGGCGTCGTTCCGCTGGTGGTACAGCTGCCCATCGGAGCGGAGGGCTCGTTCTCCGGCGTCGTCGACCTGCTGGCGATGCGCTCGCTGCACTGGCGGTCCGGCTCTGACGGCTACCAGGTGGGCCCGGTCCCCGAGCCGCTGCGGGAGGAGGCGGTCCGGCGACGCCGGCTCCTGGAGGAGACGGTGGCGGAGCTGCACGCCGACGCCCTGGAGGAGTTCTGCTCGGCCTCGGGCCTGACGGAGGGCACCCTGGTCCGCGCCCTGCGGGAGCTGACGCTGCGCGGGGACGGTGTCGTGGTGCTGTGCGGATCGGCGTACCGCAACCGCGGGATCGAGCCGCTGCTGGACGCCGTCCTCGCGTACCTGCCGTCGCCCTCCGACATGCCTCCGGTACGGGGGCTGGTGGAGGACGGCGTGGAGCAGGAGCGCGCTCCCGACCCGGCGGAGCCGTTCACCGCGCTCGCCTTCAAGGTGACGGCGACAGCAACCGGTCGGCTCACCTACCTGCGCGTCTACGCGGGCACCCTGCGCAAGGGCGCGACGGTGCTGGACGCGGCCACGGGCCGTACGGAGCGGGTCGGCCGGATCCTGCGGGTCCAGGCCGACCGGCACGAGGAGCGGGAGGAGGCGGTGGCCGGTGACATCGTCGCGGTGATCGGGCTGAAGGCCGCCCGGGCGGGCACGACGTTGTGCGCGCCGGGCGCCCCGCTGGTCCTCGAACCGCCTTCGGTGGCCGAGCCTGTGGTGTCGGTCGCGGTCGAGGCCCGCCGCAACAGCGATACGGGCCGGCTCTCGGCGGCGCTGGCCCGGCTCGCCGAGGAGGACCCGTCGCTGGTGGTGCGGTCCGACGCGGAGAGCGGCCAGACCGTGCTGTCGGGCATGGGCGAGCTGCACCTGGAGGTCGCGGTGGAGAAGATCCGCAGCGGTCACGGGGTGGAGGTCGTCGTCGGCCGGCCGCAGGTCTCCTACCGGGAGACCGTCGTGCGCGGAGTCAGCGGCCTCGTCCACCGGCACGTCAAACAGGACGGTGGTGCGGGCCAGTTCGCGCACGTCGTCCTCGACGTCGAGCCGCTGGAGGAGCCCTGCTTCGAGTTCCGGTCGGCGGTCGTCGGCGGACGCGTACCGCAGGAGTACGCGCGCGCCGTGGAGGCCGGCTGCCGGGACGCACTCGCCGAGGGCCCCCTCGGGGGGTTCCCGGTGACGGGGCTCCGGGTCACGCTCACCGACGGGGCGACCCACTCCAAGGACTCCTCGGAGATGGCGTTCCGCGCGGCGGGCCGGTTCGGGCTGCGCGAAGCCCTGCGCCTGAGCACGATGGAGCTCCTGGAACCGCTCGCCGAGGTCACGGTGACGGTTCCGGAGGACGGTGTCGGGGGTGTTCTGGGTGATCTCGCGGCCCGCCGCGGCCGGGTCTGCGGTTCCACGGCCGAGGCCGGGACCGCCGTGATCACGGCGGCCGTGCCGCTGGCCGAGCTGTTCGGCTATGCGTCCCGGCTGCGCGGCCGGACGCAGGGGCGGGGCACCTTCACCACCCGGCCGGCCGGTCTCGCACCGGTGCCGGCCTCGGTCGCGGGGGCCCTGCCGGTCCGCTGACCGCCGGGTGGCAGCCGGGTGACCCCCGAACGCCGCCCGACGGCCGCCCGTCCCCGTCCCCGTTCACCGGGGGCGGGGCGGGCTCCTCGGCGAACCGGGTCAAGGGTCCGCCGAACCGATCACCCCGTTCCGATCACGCCTGGGCGGACGGGGCCGGGAGCGCGGCGAGTTCACCCAGGACGCGCGCCGCCGGTGCCGGGTCGGCCAGCCACTTCAGGTGGCTGCCGTCCAGGGTGCGGACGTCGTAGGGGTTGTCCGGTGTCAGCTCGTCGCCCTCGCGGATCAGCCGGTCCTGTAGGGCGAGGGGCAGGCTCGCGTCGTCGGCCAGGCGGATGTAGGCCTTCGGGATGCGGCCCCAGGTGGCGGCCTGCGCCCGGTCGGCGGAGCCGCCGACGTCCAGGTTCTCGTCCGGCTGGAAGGTGTTCAGGAAGGTCAGGAACTGCTCGTCGGTGCCGTCGGCGAAGAAGGCCTCCTTGAACGCGGCGAGCGACTCGGGGTTCGCCGTGCGGAAGTTGACGCGGAGCAGCCCGAGCTCGGCGGGATTCCCGGCCAGTGCCGAAGCGAAGGCAGCGGGGTCGACCCCGGCCATCTCCGGCTCGGCGTAGTAGTCACCGATGTCGAGCCGGACCGGACACCAGGCCGAGACGTAGACGATGCGGTCGATCAGATCCGGGCGTGCGTTGGCCGCGGCCGTGACCGTGATGCCGCCCCGGCTGTGGGCGACGAGGATCACGGGACCGTTCCGCTTGGCCCGTTCGAGGATCCCGATCAGGTGCGCGACGTTGTCGGCCAGCGTGACGCCTTTGATCGAGCCGGGCGCGGTGGCGAGCCCCTCGGGGTCCTGCGGTGCCTGATAGGCGCGGGTGAAGGTCGCCCGGAAGCCATGGCCGGGCAGGTCGACGGCGACCGATCGGTGCCCGAGGAGGCCGAGTTCGGCCTGAAGGGGCGCGAAGGAGAAGGAGTTCGCGAAGGCTCCGTGGACCAGTACGAACGTCGGTTGCATCGGTGTACTCACTTTCCTTCCGAGGTTCGGCGCAGGACCAGGCAGAGGAAGCCGAAGCTGTCCCGGTAGCCGTGCAGCCACTCCGAACGCGCGGCGTTGGCCGTCTCCAGTGCCTGCGCGGCGCCCGGATCGTCAGGGTGGTCCAGGGCCCATGCGGCCAGCGAGCCCCAGCAGGCCCACTCGTAGGCGTCCAGCTCACTTCGGGTGCTGGCATGGGCGTGGACAGGGGTCCATCCGTCGGCGACGACATGGTCCACCGTGGTCGCCAGGTCGGCGAGTTCACCGAACATCTCGACGGCTTCAGGTGAAGGGGCGCGGTCCCAGAACGACTCACCGATCAGCACGCGGCCCCCGGGAGCCAGGTGTTCCCGGGCCGCAGCGAGGGTGGGGAGAAGGCCGCCGAAGGCGTGCGCGGCGCCGACGCTGATCACCAGGTCGAACGGCTCTGCGGAGACGAAGTCCGCGGCTTCCTGCCGGTGGAGGACCAGCCGCTCGCCGACCCCGCGTTCACCCGCCGCCCGGCGGGCCTGGCTCAGGGAGACTTCGGAGACGTCGACGCCCTCGGCGTACAGGTGCGGGCGCGTCTCCAGGGCTCGCAGGAGCCATTCCGCCGTGCCGCATCCGAGGTCGAGCACGCGCTCGTCGCCCCGCGGGAGGCCGTGTTCGAGCAGTCGGCCGACCGAGTCGTCGGCGAGCGGAGACTTGATCGGGTGGCCGGCATGGGCGATCGCCGAGATCTGCTCGCGGCTCATCGGCGCGGTGTGCCCCGCGTCGAGGAGCAGCTTCGCGGCCACCGCCGCCCCATCGGTGCGGATCGTGTCGGCGACGGCCTTCGCCCGTGCCTCCGTCTCGGGGGTCAGAGCCGTCCCGAGCGCGGCGGACAGGGACTCGAAGGTCGGGGTCGGGCCGTCGTGCGCCGCACCGATGCCCAGCTCGGCCACCCGGCCGGCCCAGTACGGCTGGTCCGCCATCTGGGGTACCACCACCTGCGGCACGCCCGCCCGGGCGGCCGTCGTCGTGGTGCCCGCGCCTCCGTGGTGCACGACGGCGGCCACCCGCCGGAACAGTGCCTGCTGGTTGACCTCGCCGACGGCGAAGCAGTCGTCCCCGTCGTCGATCAGGGCCAGGTCCGCCCAGCCTTGCCCGACGAGTACGCGGCGACCCTGCGCGCGGACCGCTTCGATCGCGGCCTGGGCGACGGCCTGCGCGTCGGGCACGGGAATGCTGCCGAAGCCCACGTACACCGGCGGCGTGCCGGCATCCAGGAACGCCTCCAGATCGGCCGGGAGCGGGCGTTCGTCCGGCCGTATCCACGCGCCGGTCTGCACCACATCGAGGTCCGCCGGCTCCAGCCACGGGCTCAGGACCGGGTCCGCCGCCAGCCACGGCCGGTCGGTGAGGACGTAGTCGCGGAAGTGGTCCACCGGGGGCAGGCCGATCGACGCCCGGTGGGTGTTGAGCCCCACGCCGAACAGGACGTTCATGTTTTCGATGTCCAGGTCCCACAGCGCCTGGTTGTCGGTCACTTCCGGCGGGAACGGCCGGCCCGGCCGCTCGAACGGGGCATGGTGCGGCGACGGCAGATAGGTCGGGAAGTAGGCCACGAACTTGTAGGGGATGCCCAGCTTCTCGGCTGCCAGCCGCGCACCGGCCGCGGCCGGGAGCAGGCCGGTCGCCACCATCACGTCACAGCCCTCGGCTGCCGGGGCGACCGCTTCGTACGTCATGGCGAGCATCGCGGCCGCGCGCTCGGGCAGTCCCGCCGCCGGCATCGGCGTCTTGCCGGTGACCGCCCCCTTCACGATCTCACGCACCGGCGAGCCGATGGGCACCAGCGGCAGGCCGACGCCGTCGAGGAAGTCCGCGAAGTCCGGTGGCGCGCACACCCGTACGTCCGCGCCGAGCGCCCGCAGCTGCAATCCGAGTCCCGCCATCGGCTCGATGTCCCCGCGCGATCCGTACGCCATCAACAACACACGCATGTGGTAACTCTCATTTCGGTAGATTTTGATTTCTGGATTCGCCTGCATCAGCGGCGGTCAGGGCGTGGGCACGTCGAGCTGGAACTCGTGCGTGCGCCGGTAGGTGTGGAAGCCCAGGCGGTGATTGACGGCGAGCATGTGGACGTTGTCGTCGGCGTTGTCCGTCTCGATCTCGGTGACGCCGGGATGTTCGGCGCGCAGCCGGCGCAGCATGGCGGC